>JBGFRW010000048.1:0-26739 GCA_041694935.1 Pseudomonadota bacterium
AGCCGGTCGAAAGCGGCAGCAGAAACGACATTTCTTGCCCGCCGAGGCGAGAATCTCGAATGGATGCAGTCAGATTCCCTCATTTTCAATCAAATGCTGATTTGTTCAGCGCGTCCCTAGCAACGGAATTTTCGATTTCGATCGACACACTACTGCGGAGCGCAGCATGTCGCATCTGATGAACAACTATGCCCGGCAAGCCGTGGCATTCACTCACGGGCAAGGTTGCCAACTGTTCGACGAGCAGGGTCGTCGTTACCTCGACGGTCTGGCCGGAATCGCCGTCAATACGCTCGGACACAACCATCCGCGCCTGGTCAGCGCGCTCAATGCGCAGATCGCCAGGCTGATCCACGTCTCCAACGTCTATCGTGTCAACGAGCAGGAGGTCCTTGCGGACCGTCTCGCAGCGCTGTCGGGCATGGACGAGGTGTTTTTCTGCAATTCTGGTTGCGAGGCGAACGAGGCGGCGATCAAGCTGGCGCGCCTCTACGGCCACCAGAAGGGCATCGATCAACCCGCGATCATCGTCATGGAGCATGCCTTCCACGGCCGCACGCTTGCGACGCTCTCGGCTACCGGCAACCGGAAAGTCCAGGCCGGCTTCGAGCCGTTGGTGCCCGGCTTCGTGCGCGTCCCCTTCGACGATCTGTCCGCCATCGAACAGGTGGCGGCCAACAATTCGAACGTCGTTGCGGTCCTGTTCGAGCCGGTGCAGGGCGAGGGCGGCATCAACCTTTGTCATGACGAATTCATGCGCGGACTGCGCCGCATCTGCGACGACAAGGGCTGGCTCTTCATGGTGGATGAGGTGCAGTGCGGCATCGGCCGTACCGGCCAGTGGTTTGCGCACCAGCATGCCGGCATCAAGGCTGATGTGATGACCCTCGCGAAAGGGCTCGGTTCTGGCGTGCCGGTCGGCGCCTGCCTGACGGCCGGTCCGGCGGCAGGCGTTTTCAAACCGGGCAACCACGGTTCCACCTTCGGCGGCAACCCGCTGGCTTGCGTCGCAGCGCTGACCACGCTCGAAGTGATTGAACAAGATGGCTTGATGGCACGCGCCGTGGCGCTGGGCGATCGGCTGCGCGGACGTCTGCGCGAAAATCTCGCAGGGATCGCAGCAGTTTCCGATATCCGTGGCAGCGGCCTGATGCTCGGCATCGAACTGGATCGCCCGTGCGGCGCACTGGTGGCGGCGGGCCTCGACGCCGGCATCCTGATCAACGTCACGGCCGACAAGGTGGTGCGCCTGCTGCCGCCGCTGGTCATGTCGGACGCGGAGGCGGACGAGTTGGCCGACAAGCTTTGCGCCCTCCTGAAGACTTTCTTGGCTGGTTGAGGATGGCCCGATGAGTGCCCCGCGACATTTTCTGCAATTCAAGGATTTCAGCCGCGACGAATTCGAATACCTGTTCGAGCGCAGCGCCTGGATCAAGCAGCAGTTCAAGGCCTACCAGAAATACTGGCCGTTGACCGACCGTACGCTGGTGATGATCTTCGAGAAGGCCAGCACGCGCACGCGTCTCTCCTTCGAGGCCGGCATGCACCAGCTCGGCGGGTCGGCGATCTACCTCAACACACGCGACTCGCAACTCGGTCGCGGCGAACCGGTCGAGGATGCGGCCGAGGTGATCTCGCGCATGAGCGACGCCGTGATGATCCGCACCTACGAGCAGGAGATCATCGAACGTTTCGCCGCCCACTCGCGCGTGCCGGTGATCAACGGCCTGACCAACGAATACCATCCCTGCCAGATCATGGCCGACATCTTCACCTTCATCGAGCACCGCGGCCCGATCCAGGGCAAGACGGTGGCCTGGATCGGCGACTCGAACAACATGTGCAATACCTGGCTGCAGGCTGCCGAACTGCTCGACTTCAATGTGCACGTCTCGACGCCGCCCGGCTACGAGGTCGAACCTGAGCGAGCCGGCCTGTACGGTACCGACCATTTCGAACAGTTTGCCGACCCGATGGATGCCGCGCGCGATGCCGACCTAGTGACCACGGACGTGTGGACTTCGATGGGCTTCGAGGCGGAGAACGAGGCGCGCCTGAAGGCCTTCGCAGACTGGCAGGTCGATGGCGAGATGATGCGCGTCGCGAAGCGGGATGCCGTGTTCATGCACTGTCTGCCGGCGCATCGCGGCGAGGAAGTGGCGGCGGAAGTGATCGACGGGCCGCAGAGCGTAGTCTGGGACGAGGCGGAGAATCGGCTGCACACCCAGAAGGCGCTGCTGGAATATCTGGTATTGGGCAAGGTCAAGGAAAGTTAAGGAGTACGGTAATGGCGAAAGCGAAGGGCAAGTCGGGCGTGAGCAAGGTCGCAAAGGTTGTATTGGCCTATTCGGGCGGTCTCGACACCTCTGTCATCCTCAAGTGGCTGCAAGACACCTATCAGTGCGAGGTGGTGACGTTCACTGCCGACCTCGGCCAGGGCGAAGAGCTCGAACCGGCGCGCGCCAAGGCGCTCAAGCTCGGCATCAAGAAGCAGAACATCTTCATCGACGATCTGCGCGAGGAGTTCGTGCGCGACTTCGTCTTCCCGATGTTCCGCGCCAACACCATCTACGAGGGCGAATATCTGCTCGGCACCTCGATCGCCCGCCCGCTGATCGCCAAGCGCATGATCGAGATCGCCAAGAAGGTCGGCGCCGACGCCATCTCCCACGGCGCTACCGGTAAGGGCAACGACCAGGTGCGTTTCGAACTGGGCGCCTACGCATTGATGCCCAACGTCAAGGTTATCGCCCCGTGGCGCGAGTGGGATCTGCTGTCGCGCGAGAAGCTGATGGCCTATGCCGAGACGCACGGTATCCCGATCGACATGAAGCACAAGAAGGGCGGCTCGCCCTACTCGATGGATGCCAACCTGCTGCATATCTCCTACGAGGGCCGCCACCTCGAGAATCCTTCGGCCGAGGCCGAAGAGTCGATGTGGCGCTGGACGGTGTCGCCCGAGAAGGCGCCCGCCAAGCCCGAGTACCTGGATCTCGAATTCAAGGCCGGCGACCTCGTCGCCATCAACGGCAAGAAGATGAAGGCGCACGAATTGCTCGCCGCTCTCAACCAAATCGGCGGCAAGCACGGCATCGGCCGTCTCGACCTCGTCGAGAACCGCTACGTCGGTATGAAGTCGCGCGGCTGCTACGAAACGCCCGGCGGCACCATTCTGCTCAAGGCGCACCGTGGCATCGAGTCGGTCTGCCTCGATCGCGAAGTGGCGCACCTGAAGGACGACTTGATGCCGCGCTACGCCAGCCTGATCTACAACGGCTACTGGTGGAGCCCGGAGCGTAAGGCGCTGCAGGTGCTGATCGACCACACCCAGCAGAGCGTCAACGGCTGGGTGCGCGTCAAGCTCTACAAGGGGAGCGTCAGTGTGGTGAGCCGCGATTCGAAGACCGATTCGCTGTTCGACCCGACCATCGCCACCTTCGAGGACGATGCCGGCGCCTACGACCAGAAGGACGCGGGCGGCTTCATCAAGCTCAACGCGCTGCGGATGCGCATCGCGGAAAACGCCCGCCTCAAGCGCGGCGCAAAAAGCCGCAAGTAATTCGGCAGTCGGCATGGAAGGCACCATCTTCGGTTTCACGGAGTCGCAGATCGCCGAGTTCGGGGTCACCTTCGGCCTCGGCGCCTTCATGCTTTACATGCTGTTCATCATCGGCGAACTGGCCTACCGCTCCAAGGCAGGCAAGGTCGGCACCTTCGCCCTGTTCTTCGTGCTGGCTTTCGGTATGCTCGGCTTCGTCGCGAAGAGCATCATCGAGAAAATGTGGGGGATCTGAAACATGTCGCAATTTGATAATGTCGCTGTCGTCAAGAAAGCCAACGTCTATTTCGACGGCAAGTGCGTGAGCCATACCGTGCAGTTCGCCGACGGCACGAAGAAGAGCGTCGGCGTGATCCTGCCCGCGACGCTGACCTTCAATACCGGTGCGCCGGAGATCATGGAGACTGTCGCCGGTGCCTGCCGTTACCGGCTCAAGGGCGAAGACTGGAAAACCTGCAAGGCGGGCGAATCGTTCAACGTGCCGGGCAATTCCTCGTTCGACATCGAAGTCTCCGGCGAGCCCTATCACTACGTTTGTCATTTCGGGTGAAGCCATGCCTTCCTTCGACATCACTTCCGAAGCCGATCTCGTCGCGCTGAAGAACGCGGTGGACGTCGCCGGCCGCCAGATCGGCAACCGTTACGACTTCAAGGGCACTAGCGCGAAGGCCGAACTCAACGAGAAGGACAAGCTCATCACGATCTGGGGCGATTCCGAGTTCCAACTCGGCCAGGTCAAGGACATCCTGTTTCCCGAGATGGAGAAGAAGGAGCGCGAGAGCACCAAGCGCCTCGACATCGGTGCCGTGCAGAGCGTTTCCGGCAACAAGGCGAAGCAGGAACTCAAGATCAAGACCGGCATCGAGCAGGAACTGGCGAAGAAGATCGTCAAGCTGATCAAGGACAGCAAAATCAAGGTGCAGGCCACCATCCAGGGCGATGCGGTGCGCGTCACTGGGGCCAAAAGAGATGACCTGCAGTCGGCCATCGCCTTGGTGAAGAAGACGATCACCGACTTCCCGCTCAATTACGGCAACTTCCGGGACTGAGCGCGGTCACGTTTTGGGCGAGCGGCGTATTGCGCGCCGTCCCGCCAGCGCCGACTTTTTTCAGCCGTCCTTCAACCCGGCAATCCAGTGCGTGTAGAGCCGGTCGGCGGCGACCCGCATCGCGGCGAGGCGCTCATCCAGATTTACGTACATTTCGTCCGGCGTCTGCACCGAGGGACCGGGGACAGCCTTCTCGTCGGCCCAGACGCGGTTCCACAGCCGGATCATCGCTTCGGTCATCTCGACGTGGCATTGCATGCCGAGGTGCGGTCCGAGGACGAAGGCCTGGTTGTCGCAGAAAGTGCTTTGCAGGATGCGCGTCGCACCGGGCGGGATCGAGAAGGTCTCGCCGTGCCAGTGGAAGGCCTCGAAGCCGGTCTGATCCCCGAGCCATGCCTGAGCGGCCGTGTCGGCCGCTTCGACCTTGCCCCAGCCGAGTTCCTTGACCGGATTCTTCGTCACCGTTCCGCCGAGCGCCTTGCTCATCAGTTGTCCGCCGAGGCAGTGACCGATGACGGGGACATCGGCGGCGACGGCGGAGCGGATTAGCGCGAAGACTGGCGCCAGCCACGGCAGGTCGTCATTGACGCTCATCGGCCCGCCCATGAAGCATAGTCCTGAGAACTGCTCCACCGACTGCGGCAGGGGATCACCGGCATCGATGCGGATCAGCTGCCAGGGGATGCCTTGGCGGTCGAGGAAAGTGGCAAAATAGCCGGGACCTTCCCCGGAGCTGTGACGGAATATGGCAATCGGTTTCATGACAAGTCGATGGTGGCAGAAGGCTGCGCGGCATTCTAGCGCCGTGTTGCTGGCCCTGTGGTGCGTTACCGCGTCGGCGGCGGAGATTGCGCTCGTCGGTTTGCTGCCCGGCAGGGCGATCGTCGTCATCGATGGCGGCAAGCGCCAGACGCTCGCAGTCGGCGCGGCCACTTCGGAGGGCGTGAAGCTGCTCGCCATCGAGCCGGGTGCGGCCGTCTTCGAGGCCGCGGGCAAACGTCAGCGTGTCCAACTCGGTCAAAACATTGTCTCCGCGCCGAGCGCGGAGCGTCCGTCGATCACCCTGGTCGCCGATGGGCAGGGCCATTTCGTCACGCCCGGCAGCATCAACGGCGCATCGATGCGCTTCATCGTCGATACTGGTGCAACCTTCATTGCGCTCGGTGCGTCCGATGCGCGGCGGGCGGGCATCGATGCGCAGAAAGGCACGCCGGGCATGGCTCAGACGGCCAACGGCACGGTGCGGGTGTGGAAGGTCAAGCTCGCCAGTGTCAAGGTCGGCGGTATCACCTTATCGAACGTGGACGGCACGGTGCATGAACACGACATGCCGATCGTGCTGCTCGGCATGAGCTTCCTCAATCGCATGGAAATCCGCCGTGACGGCCAGTCGATGACCCTGCTGCAACGCTACTGATGTTGCCGCCGGCTTCACAACTCACCGTCGAGTGGCTGCGCCAACGCTGTCCGCCGCAATGGCCAGGTACGATTGCGGAAGAACTCCCGGCCAACCAACCGGCGACGCCGGCGGCGGTGCTGATCCCGATCGTCGCTCGGTCGTCGGGTCTGACGGTGCTGCTCACCCAGCGCACCGCCCACTTGCGAGATCATGCAGGCCAGGTGAGCTTTCCGGGCGGACGCTGCGAGTCGTCGGATATCTCTCCGCAAGCCACGGCGCTGCGCGAAAGCCAGGAGGAGGTCGGCATCCGGCCCGAACAGGTCGAAGTTTTGTCGACACTTCCCGAATACTTCACCAGCACGGGATTCCGGGTCACGCCCGTGGTCGGCTTGGTCACGCCCCCGCTCAATCTGAGCCTCGACGATTTCGAGGTGGCTGAGGTCTTCGAGCCGCCGCTCGCCTACCTGCTCGATGCAGCCAACTACCGCCGCGACTTTCTCGAGTATCAAGGCGTGAGACGCGAATATTGGGCCGTGCCGTGGCAGGGCTATTTCATCTGGGGGGCGACCGCCGGCATGCTCGCCAGCTTCCGCGATTGCCTGTTACGCCAGGTTTGAGAAGGGAAAGGCTGGGTGCTGGGCCATTTGGACTCGGCGAGTGTGATATCTTTCCCCTGCTTCCTGCCGGGTGTTTTTCATGACCTTTTTCAGCATCGTCTGCGTCCTTGTCATTGAGCAGCTCAAGGCTGCGCCCGCCGCGCAAATCCGCACCTGGATGGAGAGTTACGCTGCTTTCCTGGAGACGCGGTTCAACGGCGGGGAACAGGGCCATGGCATGACAGCCTGGGCGGTTGGTGCAGCGCTGCCCGCGGCGTTGGTGCTGGCGCTGCAGATGGCCCTCGATGCTTTGTTTCCGCTGCTGAATCTGCTCCTCGGGGTAGGCATCCTCTACCTCGCCATGGGCTTCCGGCAGTTCAGCCACTTTTTCACCGACATCCAACTTGCGCTGCGCATGGGCGAGCTTGACCGCGCCCGCCAACTGCTGGGCGAGTGGCGTGGCCGCAGTGCGGAGCGGCTCAGCTCTGCGGAGATTTCACGTCTGGCGATTGAGCAGGGTATCGTCGCTTTCCATCGTCATGTGCTGGGCCCGATGCTGTGGTTCGTGGTGCTGGGTGCGGCAGGCGCTGTCCTCTATCGCCTTAGCCTCGAGATGGCGCAACGCTGGAGTACCACGGGCGAGTCTCATGGCGAGGGCCTGCGCTTCGGCCAGTTCGCTCAGCAGGCTTTTCAGGCGATCGATTGGTTGCCGGCACGGCTGACGGCGGTCAGTTTTGCCATCGTCGGCGACTTCGAGGATGCCGTCTATTGCTGGCGCACACAGTCGGGCCAATGGGCTGATGCTGCGACCGGCATCCTGCTGGCGAGCGGTGCCGGTGCGCTCGGCATCCGGCTCGGCATGCCCCTCGCCGACGATCTCGGCATCGAGGCACGGCCCGAACTCGGGCTCGGCGACGATGCCGATATCGAACATCTGCAAAGCGCGATCGGCCTCGTCTGGCGTGCCTTGCTGTTGTGCTTGTTGCTGCTTGCCCTGTTTACCGTGGCAAGTTGGGTCGGAGCATGACCCGGCAGCGGTCTTTCAATAAAAACAGTGGAGTGGAATATGTCGAATAAAGAAGTTGTCGTATTGAGTGCCGTGCGCAGCGCGGTGGGTACATTCAATGGCTCTCTTTCCAGCTTGGAGCCGGCCGAACTCGGCGGTCTGGTGGTCAAGGAAGCGATCGCCCGTGCCGGCGTCGATCCCAAACAGGTCACTTTCGCGACGGTCGGCAACTGCATTCCGACCGAATCGCGCTACGCCTACGTCGCGCGCGTGGCGACGATCCAGGGCGGCATGTCGATGGATTCGACCGCCTTCGCCGTCAATCGGCTGTGCGGCTCGTCGCAGCAGGCCATCGTCAACTCGGCGCAGGCCGTCATGCTCGGCGATGCCGACTTCGCCATCGCCGGCGGTGTCGAGGTGATGTCGCGCGGCGCCTATCTGCTGCCGGCGTTGCGCTCGGGTGCGCGCATGGGCGATACGCAAGCCATCGACGCGATGGTCGCCGTGCTGACCGATCCGTTTGGCGTCGGCCATATGGGCATCACCGCAGAGAATCTCGCCGCCAAGCACGGCATTACGCGCGAAGAGCAGGATGCCTTCGCCGTCGAGTCGCAGACGCGCGCCGCGAAAGCCATCGCGGAAGGCCGCTTCAAGTCGCAGATCGTTCCGATTACCCTCAAGTCCAGGAAGGGCGACGTGGTGTTCGATACCGACGAGCATCCGCGCGCCGGCACGACGATGGAGTCGCTCGCCAAGATGAAGCCGGCGTTCAAGAAAGATGGCACGGTCACCGCCGGCAATGCTTCCGGCATCAACGATGCGGCGGCCTTCCTCGTGTTGGCCGATGCCGCCAAGGCGGCAGCCGGTGGCCACAAGCCGATTGCGCGCCTGGTCAGCTACGCGATCGCAGGTGTGCCCAACGACGTGATGGGCGAGGGGCCGATCCCGTCTTCCAAGGTTGCACTGCAGAGGGCCGGCTTGAAGCTCGACCAGATCGAAGTCATCGAATCGAACGAAGCCTTTGCCGTCCAGTCGCTGACCGTGCTGAAGGGCTTGGGGCTCGATCCGGCCAAGACCAACGTCAACGGCGGTGCCATCGCACTCGGCCATCCGGTCGGCGCCACCGGCGCGGTGATCGTCACCAAACTGCTGCACGAGATGCTCCGTGTCAATGCCAAGTACGGCATGGCGACGATGTGCATCGGCGGCGGCCAGGGCATCACCACGATCTGGGAAAGAGTCTAGCCCGCCACCCCCATCCTCTTCCTCGCGGAAGGGGAGGCTTGCAGCGTCGGAAAGCAAGAACGGGCCGTTAGCCCGTTCTTGCTTTTGGCGCCGTCTCACCGGCGCCGACTTTTTCACTGAAGCTCAAGCAGCCTTGAGGTAGCGTTCCTTGGCGGCGCGTGCCTCGGCGGCTTCCTCCGCCGAATAGGCCTTGCCTGACCAGAGCATGCGGTAGGCGATCTCCTCGTTGCCGTTCTCGCACAGTTCGAGCACCTCCTTGAACAGCGGCTGGAAGGTATCGCTGCGATGGGAGGCTTCGTGTTCCTCGAAGGAGCGCCAGAAGGTGACGATCAGTGCTTCGCGGTCCTTGAGAGGATTTTCAACCGCCTGGCCGATGGTGCTACCTTCATTTGATACCATGCCGCTGTTCAGCACGACCATTCCGCCGACGAAGCCGGTATCGGAGTGATAAGTCTTGACGTTCTCGCAGAGCAACGCAACCCGCTCCTCGAGGTCCTCTACCGCATATTGCGGCTTGAGGATCACGCGGTTGACGGTGACGACACCGTCGCTGTCGAAGCCGGAAATGAATGACATGATTTTCTCCTGTTGTGGTTGGGGTGTTGTGTGCTGCTGTTAATTAAGATCAAGCCATTCGGGTAAAGTTCAAGAAAATTATTAGCAATATAAAATTTATGGATACCGATGATTTTTTCGAACAGACGTTGTCGAGCGAACAGGTTTTTGACGGAAAGCTGCTCAAGGTGTTCTCGGACAAAGTTCGCCTGCCTGACGGGCATGAGTCGGTACGTGAAATCATCAAGCATCCCGGCGCGGTGGTCATCATTGCTCTGCTCGACAACGGCAAGCTGCTGTTCGAGCGCCAGTTCCGCTATCCGCTACAACGCGTCTTTCTCGAAATGCCCGCGGGCAAGATCGATCCGGGCGAGCACATCCTCGATACCGCACGCCGCGAGTTGCGCGAGGAAACCGGGTACAAGGCCAAGCTGTGGCGCCACCTCGGTACCATGCATCCGTGCATTGGCTACTCCAACGAGCGCATCGAAATCTTCTGGGCGCAGGGATTGAGCTTCGTCGGCCATGAACGCGACCATGGCGAAATTCTCGATGTCGTGGAAATGAATCTGGCGGATGCGCTGCTGGCCGTTCGCGATGGCGAGATCACCGATGCCAAGACGATCACCGCGCTGATGTGGGCCGAGAAGACCTTGTCCGGCGAGTGGCCATTGCCGCTGTAATCGAGGCTGTCAGGCCGAATGGCCGTCCATGAGGCGGTAGAATACGCAAATTGAAGTAATGCCCGCCCCAAGGCGGCAACGACAGAGGAGCTGGCTCTGATGAATTCCCCTTCCACGCTCCGACCGGCAGTGCCGGAGGTGGATACCGACGACCACACGCGGCTGCTTTCGCTCGACATCTTTTCCGCGGTGTCGGCGAGCCTTGCCGACGAGGATGATGTCGAGGAACTGCTCGGACGTTTTCTCGGCACGATGCTGAAGCTGGCCAACGCTTCGGCCGGCGCCGTGCGCGTCGTCACGTCGGATGGCAAGCACATGCGCCTGGTGGCGGCGCGCGGTTTGCCGCGCGACGTGGTCGAGCGCGAGCGCCTCGTGCCGATCGACTGCGGTCATTGCGGCAGTGCGGTTGCCGACAACAATTCGCGCTTCGAGATCGACCTGCAGAATTGCGCGAAGCGCACGCATCACAACTATTTCATCCGCGACTGCCAGGCGATGGTCGTGGTGCCGCTGCAGCACGGCGGACATTTGCAGGGCATCTACAACCTGTTCCTGCCCGAGCGCTTCGATCTGCCCGAAGAGGTGGCGCTGTTGTTCCGCTCGATCGGCGAGCATCTCGGCATGGCGCTGGAAAATGCGCGCCTCAAGCGCGAGAACCTGCGCATCACGCTGATGAACGAACGGCAGATGATGGCCGCCGAGGTGCACGACTCGCTGGCGCAGACGCTGGCGTACATGAAGATGCGCCTGGCCCTGCTGCAGGATGCCCTGCACGACAGCGTCCATGAGAACGACGATACCGTGAGCCGTTATGCGGGTGATGTCAGCCAGGCGCTCGACGAGGCCTATAGCCAGCTGCGCGAGCTGCTGGCGCAGTTCCGCAACCGCATGGATCCGATGGGCCTGCAGCCGGCCCTCAAGCGGTTGGCCGACGGCTTCCAGGATCGCACCGGCATTGAACTCGAGTTCCGAAACCGCGTCGCCGACCTGCGACTGACGGTCGACCAGGAGGCGCAGGTGTTCTTTATCGTGCAGGAGGCCCTTGCCAACGTTGGCCGTCATTCCGGGGCGACGCAGGCGTGCCTGACGATCGAAGGTGCCGGAGACTACTACTTGGTGACGGTGGACGACAACGGCCGTGGCGGACAGGGCTTCTTCGCCATCGCCAACCGCACCGGAGGCTTCGACGAACACCCCCATCTGCGCGATCATTTCGGCCTGTCGATCATGCGCGAACGCGCCCGCATGATCGGCGGACGCGTCGAGGTCGCCAACCTGCCGGCAGGAGGAGGCTTCCGCGTGCGGCTGACCTTTCCGGCCGTCAGCCCGTCAGGTCAGAGGGCAGCAGCATGACGGCCCAGAATCGCATTCGCGTCCTGCTGGTGGACGACCATACGTTGTTCCGCAAGGGACTTGCCGAGCTGCTCGAGCAGCGCGGCCAGATCAGCGTCGCCGGCATCGCCGGCAACGGCGATGATGCGCTCGAGATGCTCAAGCAGATCGAGGTCGACGTCGTCATCAGCGACCTCAATATGCCGCCGCACGGCGGATTGGCGCTGTTGCGCCAAGTGCGCGCCCAAGGCTGGCGCGGCCCGGTGCTGGTGCTGACCGTCAGCGACGCCGAGGACGACCTCGCCAGCGCGATGAACGCCGGTGCGCAGGGTTATCTGCTCAAGGACATGGAGCCCGACGACGTCGTCGATGCGGTACAGCGCGCAGTGCGCGGAGAAACCGTGGTGGCGCCGGCGATGACCCTCAAGCTGGTGCACCTGCTGCAGGGCGGCACACAGCCTGCCAAGGCCGACGCCCTGCAGGTGCTGACGGCACGCGAGCGCGAAATTCTCGACCACCTCGCGCAAGGGCTCTCGAACAAGGCGATCGCGCGTGCGCTCGATATCAGCCACGACACCGTCAAGCTGCACGTGCGCCACATCCTCGCCAAGCTCAACCTGACGTCGCGCGTTGAAGCCGCCGTCTTCGCCGTCGAGCAGAAGGCCGTCCAGCAGGGCAAGACGCGCTGAATCCGGCTTAGGGTCGGCAGTTCTGCGATAATGCCGTCCTTGCAGGCCGAGCCTGCCCTCCCTTCCCCGTTTTGTTGCGGGAGACCCCCATGACCGAATCCATCGATAGCTTCGCGGCGCTGCAACTGCCGGCACCAATCCTTTCCGCCCTCGCCGAGGTCGGCTACGAAACTCCTTCGCCGATCCAGGCAGCCTGTATCCCGCTGTTCCTCGCCGGCCGCGACCTGCTCGGCGAGGCACAGACGGGCACCGGCAAGACGGCGGCTTTCGCGCTGCCGCTGCTCGCGCGTCTCGACCTCGCCAAGAAGGTACCGCAGGCGCTGGTGCTGACACCGACGCGCGAACTGGCGATCCAGGTTGCCGAGGCCTTCCAGAAATACGCCCATCATATGCCGGGCTTCCACGTGCTGCCGATCTACGGCGGCCAGAGCATGGTGATCCAGCTGCGCGCGCTGTCGCGCGGCGCGCACATCATCGTCGGCACGCCGGGCCGCGTCATGGACCATCTTGAAAGGAAGAGCCTCAATCTCGACGGCCTGCAGACGCTGGTACTCGACGAGGCCGACGAGATGCTGCGCATGGGCTTCATCGACGACGTCGAATGGATTCTCGAACACACGCCGGCGACGCGGCAGACCGCATTGTTCTCGGCCACCATGCCGGACCCGATCCGCCGCATCGCCCAGCGCTACCTGAAGGAGCCGCAGCAGGTCAAGATCCGCGCCGCGACGACGACGGTGGCGACGATCAAGCAGAAATACTGGCAGGTGCGCGGTGCCGATAAGCTCGAAGCCCTGACGCGCATGCTGGAGGTCGAGGAGGATTTTGACGCCGCCATCATCTTCGTGCGCACAAAGATCGCCACCGTCGAACTGGCCGAAAAGCTCGAAGCGCGCGGTTACGAAGCGGCAGCCTTGAGTGGCGACCTGACCCAGGGGCTGCGCGAGCAGGTGATCGAACGACTCAAGTCGGGCTCACTCGACATCGTCGTTGCCACCGACGTCGCGGCGCGCGGCATCGACGTGCCGCGCGTCAGCCACGTGATCAACTACGACGTGCCTTACGATACCGAGGCCTATGTGCATCGCATCGGCCGCACCGGACGCGCCGGCCGTGCCGGCGTCGCGATCTTGTTCGTCGCGCCGCGCGAGATGAGGATGCTCAAGGCCATTGAGCGCGCGACGCGCCAGCCGATCGAACCGATCTCCCTGCCGACGCGCGGCGAGGTGGCCGAACGCCGCATCGCGCAATTCAAGCAGCAAATCGTCGATGTGCTTGCCGAGGAGAACCTCGACTTCTTTTACGAGGTGGTGCGCCGCATGGAGGGCGAGGACAACCTGGCGACGCGCCAGATCGCCGCGGCGCTGGCCTTCTTGGCACAGCGCGAGCGCCCGCTGCAGCCGGAAGGCTTGCCGGAACCGGCGGCTTTTGCACCAAGTGCCGCCCCTACATCACGCGGCGTGCCGGCTGGTGCCATCCCCGCACCACGTGCCGTTCCGCCAGCGCCGACTTTTGAGAAACCCGAACGCAAGCCACGCGAGAAGCCGGTTGCAAAGCGAGATCTCGCGAATGCGCCGCTGGTCCGTTACCGCATCGAAGTCGGCAAAAACCAGGGGGCGCTGCCGAAGGAGATCGTCGGCGCGATCGCAAACGAGGGCGGAATCGATGGGAAGCTCATCGGTCAGATCAACCTCTTCGACGACTACAGCACCGTCGAACTGCCGGAGTTGCCTGCGGACATTCTGGACGTCCTCAAGCGCACGCGCGTGCGCCAGGTGCCGCTGAAAATCCGTGTGGCGGCAGTGGGCGAGGGCGATAAGCCGAGGTTCGACAAAGGGCGCCGTCCCACCGGCGCCGATTTTTCGCGCAAGCCAGCGCCGCGCAGTGCTGCAGAGCGCCGTCCCCAGGTGGATGATGCAGGCCGGACGCGCCGTGCAGCGGGCACCGACTTCGGCGACCGCCCGCGCAAGCCTGCCGGCAAGGCCACGGGCAAGCCGGCCGGGAAGTTTGCTGGAAAGCGCGAGAAGCGTTAGCCGAGGAACTGCCAGCCGGCGAGGCCACAGGCGAGCGCACAGCCGCGGTCGGCATGCCAATCGCCGAGCACCCAGCGCACGCAATTGCTGCCATCGACTAGATGTGTATGGTGACCCTGGCGGTGGGTATGGCCATGGATCATGGTTCGCATGCCGTATCGGCGCAGGGCGGTCTCGACGGCAGCGGGATTGACATCCATGATGGCCATCGGCTTGATGCGTTTTTCTGCCTCGCTGCGGACGCGCAGGGCCTCGATCTCGCGCTTGCGTTCGACTAAGGGCCGGGCAAGAAAGGCCGCCTGCCAGGCCGGATCGCGCACGGTGGAGCGGAAGCGCTGGTAGTCGGCGTCGTCGGTACACAGCGTGTCGCCATGCATGAGCAGCGTCGGCGCGCCGGCGATGTTTCGCACGCAGGTGTCGGGTAGCAGTTCGAGTCCGGCTGCCGCCGCGAATTGCGGCCCGATCAGAAAGTCGCGGTTGCCTGCCATGAAGCAGACGGCGACGCCACTGTCTGACAAGGCGCGCAGGGCGGCGATGATGCGCGCGTTGAAGGGGGCGGCGATGTCGTCGTCGCCTGCCCAGTATTCGAACAGGTCGCCGAGGATGAAAAGCTGCCCGGCGTTCCGCGCCGGTCCATCAAGGAAGGCGAGGAAACGCTCGACGGTCGCCGGTTCGTCCGGTGAAAGGTGCAGGTCGGAAATGAAAAGCGCCGACGGATCAGCGGTACCCATGACGGTCGCTAAAAGTCGGCGCTGGCGGGACGGCGCGGCGTGTTGTCAGGAGACGACTTCGGCCTTCTCGATCACGACGTCCTCGGCCGGCACGTCCTGATGGAAGCCCTTGTTGCCGGTCTTGACCTTCCTGATCTTGTCGACGACATCCATGCCCTCGACGACGCGGCCGAACACGCAGTAGCCCCAGCCGTTGCCCGACGGTGCGCGGAAGTTGAGGAAGTCGTTATCGACGACGTTGATGAAGAACTGCGAAGTGGCCGAGTGCGGATCGTTGGTGCGCGCCATGGCAATGGTGCCGCGCTCGTTTTTCAGCCCGTTGCCTGCCTCGTTCTCGACCGGCGCGTTGGTCGGCTTCTGCTGCATGTCGGGCGTGAAACCGCCGCCCTGAATCATGAAGCCATCGATGACGCGGTGGAAAATTGTGCCGTCGTAGTGGCCGGCCTCGACGTAGGCGAGGAAATTGGCAGCCGACTTGGGCGCCTTCGTGCTGTCGAGTTCGAGGGTGATGACGCCGTGGTTGGTGGTGAGCTTGATCATGGGAGGTCCTTATTTCTTCTCGGTGAGGAGTTTCGCCGATTCGACGACGATCGGAGTGGTGGGTACGTTCTGGTGCAGGCCGGCGTTGCCGGTGGCGACCTTGCCGATCTTCTGCACGACGTCGAGGCCTTTGACGACCTTGCCGAACACGGCATAGCCCCAGCCATCGCGGCCCGGATAATCGAGGAAGGCGTTGTCCTTGAGGTTGATGAAGAACTGTGCCGAGGCCGAATGCGGGTCCATGGTGCGCGCCATGGCGATACTGCCGGTGACGTTCTTCAAGCCGTTCTTCGCTTCGTTGGGGATCGGTGCGCGGGTGTCCTTCTGCTTCATGTCGGGCGTGAAGCCGCCTCCCTGGATCATGAAGTTGTCGATGACGCGGTGGAATACCGTGCCGTTGTAGAAGCCGTCCTTCACGTATTGCAGAAAGTTCTCGGTCGTCTTCGGTGCCTTTTCCGCATCGAGTTCGAGCACGATCGTGCCCTGGTTGGTCTTCAACTCGACCTGCGGGTTGGTGGCGAAGGCCGGCAGCGAAAGGCAAAGGGCGGACAGCAGGGCAATCACATGCTTCATGGGGACTCCTTTAGGGTGGGACAAATCAGGCGGCGTCTTCGGAGACGATCTTCCAGCGGCCGTCTTCCTTGATCCAGTATTGGCGCTTCTGCATCCGGTTCGACAGGTTGCTGCTCTGGTAGTCCTGCTCGAAGGTAATGACGACGTATTCGTCCTTGCCCGGATTGCGGAACATGCTGATGTTGCGGGTTTCGACCTTGACCCACTGCTTGCCGGCATTTACCTTGCGCTTCTGCTCAAGCCAGGATTCGCGGTTCTTGCCGTCGCTGGAAAAATTGCGGGCATAGTGGCGTGCGTAGCGGTCGTTGTCGAGGCTCTCCCAGTCGCCCCGCCATTCGTCGATCATTTTCAGCAGCGCTTGGCGCTCGCTCTGCCAGTCGTCGAGCGACAGCCATTCGATGCTGTTGCTGATGATGACCGGAGTGGTGCCGACCTGCAGGTTCTTCGCCAGCGCGTCGAGATCGGTGTTGGCGAGCACCACGCAGCCGTCGGAGGCTTTCGGCGGGCGCGAGAAGGTGTCGGAAGGCGTGCCGTGCAGCCAGATGCCGTGGCCGTTCTTGCCCTGCTTCTTATCCCATTCGTTGGGGTAGTTGATCGGGAATGCGCCGCTGCCGTAGAAGTCGGTGAGCTTCTGGCGGGGGATGGTCGAGGTGACGTGATAGACGCCTATCGGCGTCTTCTTGTCGCCCTCGCGGAACTTCTCCGCGCCGAGCTTGCCGTGTGAGATGTAGTAGTCGGCAACGAAGCGCGGCGTGCCATTGTCGTTCTGGTACAGGTAGAGCCTGGCCTTTTGCGTGTCCACCACCACAGCGTGCTGTTGGTCCGGTCGCATCTGCAGCAGGTAGCGCGGCACGGCTTTATCGTTCGGTTTGTCGCGGTAGGCACGCAGGCGGGCGATGGCCTCCTCGCGCAGATCGGCGACCTGATCGAGGGCGTGCTTGGTTCCCCCTTCGCCGAAGCTCTGCAACGGCCTGGTGCGCGCCAGCAGCAGGTCGCCCTTGACCAGGTGGCCGAGGCGGAAGTTCGGATAGGCCTTCAGCATCAGCTCCGTCTGCTCCAGCGCGGACTCCCAGCGGTTCTTCTCGATCAGCAGGAAGACCTGCGCCAGCAGGGGCTCGGGTCCAGAGTCGGTGTAGCGGAGTGGCTGCTTGGTCGCGATGGCGGGCGATATGCCGGAGAGGACGGCGACGGTGAGCAATGCGCGTAGCGTCTTCATCCGCCCACCCGTTCCTGCTGGATCAGCCATTTGCCCTCATGGCGGATCAGCGTGAGCGTCTTGCCGGACGACGACTTGAAGCCGCTGGAGCGGTAGTTCTGGCGGAAGCGCACCACCGCCTTGTCGTCGCCGTCCAGCTTGATGCTCAGCTTGTCGCGCGTTACCTCGATCTTGCCCGGCTTGCCGACGCGCTGGGCGCGCTCGGTCTCCCATTCCTTGCGCGGCTCGCCGTCGGGCGTCTGGAAATCCTTTGCGTAGTGGGCCAGATAGCCTTTGACGTCTTTCTTCGACCAGGCAGCCAGCCAGCCGTCGATCGCTGCAGTGATATCGCTCTCCGGTGCTGCAGTCTTGGTCGGCTCGGTCGGTTTTGCCAGAGCAGGCGCGGGCTTGGTTTCGACGGGAGCAGGTTTGACCTCGGCGGGTTTGGCTTCGACGGGTTTTGGCTCCGGCACCTTTGCAGCGGCGGGCGCGGGAGGTTTGGGCGCCTCGGCGGGCTTGGCCGTGCTTGCGATCACGACAGGCGTGGGCGGGACGACTGCAGGGCGGGGTGCTGGGGCGGGTACGGGCTGCGCATCCGCCGTCTTGCCGGCGCCGACTTTTGCGCTGCCGACCAGTTCGTTGATCATCGCCAGCTTGGTCTGTGCGGAGGCGTTGGACGAATCGATTTGCAGCGCCTTGCCGTAGGCCTGGCTCGCCAGCCGCGAGTAGATGTCGCCGAGGTTCTCATGCGCCGTGGCGTAGGCGGGATGGGTGCGGATCGCCTTCTCGAGCGCCTCCTTGGCCTTATCGTACTGCTTCTGCTGGGCGTAGATGACGGCGAGGTTGTTGTAGGGCTCGGGCAGTTCCGGGTAATCCTCGGTCAGCTTTTTGAAGATCACGATCGCGTCGTTCGGTTTGTTCAGCCCGGTCAGGATCAGTCCCTTGAGGAAGCGGCCCTGCGCGTCCTGCGGCTTGCTGTCGAGGTGGCGGTTGACCTGCTCGAGCGCCTTGGCGTGCTCGCCAGCCTTGAACAGCTGGTTGGCCTCGCTGAGATTGTTGGCGTGAGCCGGCAGCGCCGCTGCCCAGACAACCAGCAACAAGACGAAAAAGAGTGTCCGCACATCCGTGCGCGGCCGGAAAACGGTCGGGAAGGCGGGAAGAATGGGCATCTGCGTGCTGGCCAAGGCTTGACGATTTCAACGTATCATTCTAACAAAGAAGCCCAGCGTAGCATTCCTCTACAGCCCAGTGAAAAGCGGCAATACGATGGTTTTCCAGCCCTCTTTCCAATCCTTATTGCACTGCCCGGCAGTCATGTAGTCCATGCTGAAAATCTACAATTCCCTCGCCCGCGCCGCCCAGGAGTTCGTTCCCATCGAACCCGGCAAGGTCCGCCTCTATGTCTGCGGGATGACCGTGTACGACTTCTGCCACCTCGGCCATGGCCGCGTGATGGTGGTGTTCGACATGGTGGTGCGCTGGCTCAGGGCGAGCGGCTATCAGGTCACCTATGTGCGCAACATCACCGACATCGACGACAAGATCATCAAGCGTGCGACCGAGAACAAGGAAACCGTGCGCGTGCTGACCGACCGCTTCATCGCCGCCATGCACGAGGATGCCGATGCTCTCGGCGTGCAGCGCCCCGACCACGAGCCGCGCGCTACCGAATATGTGCCGCAGATGCTCGACATGATCGGCAAGCTGGAGAAGAACGGCTATGCCTATCAGGCCGGCAACCAAGACGTTTGCTACGCAGTGCGCAAGTTCGACGGCTACGGCAAGCTGTCGGGGAAGTCGCTCGAGGACCTGCGTGCCGGCGAGCGCGTTGACGTGATGGAAGGCAAGCATGACCCGCTCGATTTTGTGTTGTGGAAGCATGCGAAGGCCGAGGAACCTGCCGAGGTGAAATGGGATTCCGCCTGGGGTGCAGGACGCCCCGGCTGGCACATCGAGTGCTCGGCGATGAGCTCGCAACTGCTCGGCGAGCACTTCGACATCCACGGCGGCGGCCAAGACCTGCAGTTCCCGCATCATGAGAACGAGATCGCTCAGTCCGAGGGCGCGCACGGTAACGCCTTCGTGAACTACTGGATGCACAACGGCTTCGTGCGCGTCGATGACGAGAAGATGTCGAAGTCGCTCGGCAATTTCTTCACCATCCGCGACATTCTGAAGAAATACGATCCCGAAGTGGTGCGCTTCTTCATCCTGCGCGCCCACTACCGCAGCCCGCTCAATTATTCCGACGCCCACCTCGACGATGCACGCGCCGGACTGACGCGCCTCTACACTGCCCTCAAAGGGTTCGACGTGGCGCCCATGGTCGATTGGAACGAGGCGCACGCCCAGCGCTTCAAGCAGGCAATGGACGATGACTTTGCTACGTCCGAGGCCGTCGAAGCGCTGTTTGACCTCGCCAACGAAGTAAACCGCAGCAAGGATGCAAAACTGGCAGCGCAGCTCAAGGGGTTGGGCGGAGTGCTCGGCCTGCTGCAGCGCGATCCGGTAGAGTTCCTGCAGGCCGGGCCTGAGGCGGAAAACAGCCTCAGCCATGAAGCGATCGCCGCCAAGGTCGCTGGTCGCATTGCGGCGAAGCAGGCGAAGAACTTCGCCGAGGCCGACCGCATTCGCGACGAACTCAAGGCGGCCGGCATCATCCTCGAGGATGGGCCGGGCGGCACCACCTGGCGGCGCGGCTAGGAGCTGCAGGCGCCGTCCTGCCGGCGCCGACTTTTGTTAGGTGCCGCTCATTTTCCGAGATGCACGGGAATGCGCCGCGCGCCGAAGGCCTCTCCTTTCTTGAAGGGGCCGAAGCGGCCGGCGATGGCGGTGCCGCAGTGCTGGCAGTGGCCGGTGTCGTCGAGCGCGTAGCCGAGGATTTCGTACCAGTCGCGTTCGATGACCGCCTTGCCGCAGCCTGGGCAGTAGGTGGCGTCGCCCTTGCGGTCATGCACGTTGCCGGTGAAGACATAGCGCAGGCCTACATCCATGGCGATCTGGCGTGCGCGCGTCAGCGTGGCCGGCGGCGTGGGCGGCGCGTCCATCAGCTTGTAGTCGGGATGGAAGGCCGAGAAGTGCAGCGGCACGTCGGGGCCGAGTTCCTTCATGCACCAGGCGGCGAGCTGCTTGAGCTCGGCATCGCTGTCGTTGTGGCCGGGGATCAGCAGAGTCGTGAGTTCGATCCAGCAGTCGGTGTCGTGGTGCACCATGGTGATCAGGTCGAGGATCGGCTGCAGGTGCCCGACGCAGAGCTTGAAGTAGAAGTCGTCGGTGAAGGCCTTGAGGTCGATGTTGGCAGCGTCCATCTTGGCGTAGAACTCGCGCGCCGGGCCGAGGTGCATGTAGCCGGCGGTGACTGCCACTGTCTTGATGCCCAGCGCATGGCAGGCGTCGGCCGTGTCCATTGCGTATTCGGCGAAGATCACCGGGTCGTTGTAGGTGAAGGCGACGCTCTGTGCGCCGTACTTCTGGGCCGCTTTCGCGATTGCTGCCGGGCTGGCCTCGTCCATGAGCCTATCCATGTCGCGCGACTTGGAGATGTCCCAGTTCTGGCAGAACTTGCAGGCGAGGTTGCAGCCGGCAGTACCGAACGACAGGATGCTCGAGCCGGGATAGAAGTGGTTGAGCGGCTTCTTCTCGATCGGGTCGATGCAGAAGCCGGAACTGCGGCCATAGGTGGTAAGGATCATCTGACCGTTCTGGTTCGCCCGCACGAAGCAGGCGGCGCGCTGGCCATCGTGCAGCTTGCAGTCGCGTGGGCAGAGGTCGCACTGGATGCGGCCGTCGTCGAGTTTGTGCCACCAGCGCGCGGGCTTGCCGCTTAGCTGTTCTCGGGTTCCTTCCATTTTTGCACCTCGTAGCGGTAGAGCCGCACTTCGGGCGACCAGAAACTGGCGGGGAAGCCGGCCTTTTGTTTGAGATGGGCGAAGAACATGCGCGGTTCGGGCAGGCTTTCCCAAACCTGCGGCAGGAAGGTGCCGCGCCGACCGCGGCATTCGAAGATCATCCCGTCGATGCCGGGGCGCATCTGCCGGATCGCGTCTTCCTCGTCGGTGAAATTCATGGCTTGGGCGGGTGTCAGCAGCGAGACCTCGACTCGGGTGCGCGCAAACTCTTCGCGTGAGAGCGGCGCGAAGCGCGGATCGCGGAAGGCGGCGGACTTGGCGTTGTCGCGCACGTCCTTCTCGAGCGTGCGCCAGGCTTCCAAAGAGCCGATGCAGCCGCGCAACTCGCCGCGTTGCGTGAGCGTCACGAAGGTGGCGCCGGCCTCGTGCAGCGCCGGATGGTCCTGTTCCGGCACAAGCGCCTCGCCGAACTCGGCCGCAATGGCGTTGCGGGCTCGGATCAGCAGGGCGGAGCCTAAGTCGGAGTTTTCAGGCATGGCCGGGCTCCATGGCTGCTTGGTCCGACTCGTAGAACGCGAAGCTCGCGTAGCCGACCACGCGCGACTTGTCGCCTGCCGTGTCGCCCGAGTTGCGCAGGTCGAGTAACCGCGGCACGAGACCGTGCCGTTCGGCGGTTTCGATGAGGCCGTTGATCGGCGTTGCCCCGCAAGCCTGCTCGTGGTCGAGCAGCAGGCGCAAGTGCGCGATGTCGTCGGCAGTGCGGTGGTCGCGGCGTTGCGCGTCCATGTAGGGATGGTAGTGCGAAAGGTCGGAACTGACGACGATCAGGGTTTCCGGTCCGTCCCAGAGCAGTTCGAGCACCTCGGCTACCTCGTCCGGGGTGGCATAGCCGACGGCGAAGGGCACGAGTATGAAGTCGTCCAGCACTTCCTGCAGGAAGGGCAGCTGGACTTCGAGGGAATGTTCCTCCTCGTGCGCAGCATCGTGGCGCACCACCTGTGGCAGGGTAAGTGCGGCGGCGATCGCGGCTGTGTCGAGCGGAATGCTGCCGAGCGGCGTGGCAAAGGAGGAGGTGTCTGGTACCGCCAGCCCGCGCACTGCAACGCGGTGGCAGGGGCCGAGCAGGACGACACGGCGGATCGTCGCGGCGAACGGCGCGAGTAATGCATAGGCGCTTGCCGCGATAGGGCCGGAGTAGATGTAGCCTGCATGGGGCGAGATCAGCGCTTTAGGAGCACGTAAAGTCGGCGCCGGCGCTACGGCGGTGTGGGAGAGCATGGCTCGCACTTCGCCGGCGAGGGTGGCCGGATCGCCCGGATAGAACATGCCGGCGACGGCCGGCGGACGGGTGTTGCGCAGCTCCATGACGACGCTCCTTTCTGCCCGTGGAGCCGGGCCGAGATAAGCGGTTTCAAGCCAGCAAGATGATGCCTGCGACAAATCCTACGCCGATTGCAGCTAATCCGGGCAATACCCCTTCGGCCAGCTTCCTGCCACCGATCACGGCAACGAGGCCGGCCTTGAAGACGAGATTCGAGATGGCGGCCAAGCCGATGGCGATGACGGCCGGAGTAGCGGTCATGGTGTGCTGATTGAACAGCCGCAAAGTCGACAGGGTGATTGCATCGACGTCGGTCAGGCCGGAAACCAATGCGACGAGGTAGAGGCCCTGGCTGCCGGCGATATCCTGCAACCAGGCGGCGAGCAGCAGGACAATGCCATAGAGCAGGCCGAAGGAGAGAGCGGTGCGCAGTTCGGTCGGGTTCTTGACCTCGGGCAGCGGTAGGTCGCCGGCGGCAGTCAGGGTGCGCCATTTGTAGGCGGCGACGGCGAGGCCGAGCAGGAAGCCGCCGCCGAGCACAGAGGCGAGCGGCAGGAGCAGGGAAGGCGCCAGCACCACGGCGACGATGCCGAGGCGCAGGGTGACGACCAGATTGGCGATGAGGATGACGAGGGTCGCGGTGGAAGCGAGCGAGGCATCTTCTCGCGTATTGCGTGCGAATACCATCGTGGTGGCAGTCGAGGAAACCAGTCCGCCGAAGAAGCCGAGCAGCGGGGCGCCGTGGCGGTTGCCGACGATGCTCAATGCGGCATAGCCGGCGAGCGACAGCCCCGAGATCAGCACCACCATCCACCAGATCTGATGCGGGTTGAGCGCGTTGTACGGACCATAGTCCTGATTCGGCAGGATGGGCAGCACCACCAGCGAGAGCACGCCGAACTGCAGGATAGAGATCAAATCTTTATGGGTCAGGCGGCGACTGACGGTCTGCAACTGCGACTTGAAGTAGAGCAGGATCGTCGTCGCGATGGCCAGCATGATCGCCAGCGTTGCATGGCCATACCAGACCATCGCTCCGTAGCCGTAGGTGAGCATGATCGCGATGACGGATGTGGTGCCCGGATCGCCGTCGTCGAGCGGGTCGCGCGCTTGGGCAACGATCATCATCGCCGCCACCACCAACAGTCCGGCTGCAACGATCCAGCCGCTGCCGGTTTTGTCGCTCAACAAACCGGCCAGACAGCCCAGCATTGCAGTGAGCGCAAAGGTTCTCAGGCCAGCCTTGGTATCGGGTTTGCGCTCGCGGTCCAAGCCGATCAGCAAACCGATTCCCATGCTGACTGCAAATGCTTGAAGATTGGGCAAAGAGGCTGGCTCGAAGGTAACCATAGTCCATTATAGAATCCGCGTCATGACATATTTTGCCTTGGTCCCTGCCGCGGGCGGCGGCACGCGCATGGGCGGCGAGTGCCCCAAGCAATACCTTCAGCTCGCCGGCCAGCCGCTGATCCGACATGCGCTGTCGACCCTAGCTGCAGTACCAGCAATCGAGCGCATCGTTGTCGTGCTTTCGCCTGAAGACACGCTGTGGGACAGCTTCGACTGGGGGGACCTGCAGTCCCGACTGGACATCGAGCGGTGCGGTGGGGCGACGCGCGCCGAAAGCGTCACCAACGGTTTGCGTGCGATGTGCGAATATGCCCAATCCGAGGACTGGGTACTGGTGCATGACGCAGCACGTGCCTGCCTGACCGGCGAACATGTCAAGAGGCTGATCACAGAGGTGGGCGATGATCCGGTGGGTGGTCTGCTGGCCGTCCCTTTGGCGGATACATTGAAGCGCGCGCACGAACCGACTTCGGCGGGCGTGCGGGTCGCGGCCACGGTTCCGCGCGAGGGGCTCTGGCAGGCGCAGACGCCTCAGATGTTCCGCCACGGCATGTTGCTCGAGGCGCTCGAATATGCGCCCAGCGTAACCGACGAGGCCAGTGCGATCGAAGCGCTCGGCCTGCATCCTCGACTGGTAGCTGCCGATGCGACGAATCTCAAGGTGACCTATCCGCTCGACCTGCATTTGGCCGAATGGATTCTTGCGGGCAGGAGGAGCTGATGGAATTTAGGGTGGGGCAAGGCTATGATGTGCATGCGCTGGCACCCGGCCGCAAACTGATTCTCGGTGGAGTGACGATTCCGCATACCAACGGTCTGCTCGGCCATTCGGATGCCGACGCATTGCTCCACGCGATCACCGATGCGCTGCTCGGAGCTGCCGGTCTTGGTGACATCGGGCACATGTTCCCCGACAGCGACGAAAAATGGCGTGGTGCCGACAGTCGTGTCCTGCTACGAGGTGCGCTGGAAGCGGTGCGTGCCGCAGGCTGGCGGGTCGGCAATGTCGATTGCACGGTGATCGCACAGGCGCCGCGCATCGCTCCGTATGTTGCGTCGATGCGCGAGAACATCGCCGCTGACCTCGATGTCGCTCCCGGTTGCGTTAATGTCAAGGGAAAGACTACTGAACGGCTCGGCTTTGTCGGACGCAGAGAAGGAATTGCCGCCGAAGCCATCGCATTGCTTATCCGTGGCTGAAACAGAATCTCGGCGCGTTTTCTTCGCGTTGTGGCCGGACGCATCTGCTTGCGAGGAGCTCGACGAACTCGCAGGACAATGCGCAGCACAATGCGGCGGTCGACGCGTTGTGCGTGAAAATCTTCATCTGACGTTGGCCTTCATCGGCCCGACATCCCAGGATCAGGTAGAAATGCTGCTGGGTGCGGCATCCAGAGTCATTGCTGCACCAGTCGAAATGACGCTGGATCGACTCGGCTGTTGGCCACGCAATCGCATTCTCTGGACAGGTTGCAGTGAGCCCCCCCTCCTAGAGCAGAGGCTTTTTTCTGCATTGGCGAAAGAGCTTGGAGAGGTCGGGGTTGCCCTCGAAGCGCGCCCCCATTCGCCCCACGTTACCTTAGTCCGCAGTGCGCATTGCGACCGCCTGAAAAGGCGCAACATTGCCGTCCCTTGGCGCTCAGACTCGTTTTCTTTAGTCGAATCAGCATTGAAGCCGAATGGAGTGCACTATCAGGAGCTTGCCTGCTGGCCCCTGAAACTAGGGTATGTCTTTTGATGAGTGTCCCTATATGGACATAGCTTGAAACAGCTATGCCTGAAATATCCGCCCTGTTATATGCTTGATCAGTGCGTTGTTGATGCCATTTTATAGCGTCAGGAATGTGAATCTTGGGGGGTGTGGGCTTGGGCTGGAGAGCAGAAAACCAAACAAAACTCAGGCTGCTAGGGGTCGATCCTTCCCCTTAGCTACGGGCCATATTGGGCGATCTCGGCGAAGGGAGCGGCATGGATGTCGATCTTTGCACAAGCATGTCCGAGGTGCGCGATCGTCTCGGTAACGGTAAGTATGACTTGGTTGTTACCGCAACTGATTTGCCGGATGGCGGCTATGCTGAGGTTCTGGAGCTTATCCGCAACCATGGCAACATGAGTGCTGTGCCAGTGCTTCTGCTGGTGGCGGGCCGAAGCGAGGAAACGGTGCGCAACGCCCTTGATAGAGGGATCACGGAGGTGTTCTTCAAGCGTGACCTCGACGACTTGGTGCGCTACTTGGATAGTTTTGGTGTGTCGATGCCTGCGAAGATTGCAGGTAAGACTGGCGTGCTGCGTGCCCTCGTGGTCGAAGACGATGAGGCGCTGTGTTCCTATTACAAGGAACTGTTGAGTTCGCATGGTTTTACTGTCGATCAAGCATCATCCGGCGAGTCTGCATTGTGGGAGTTAGGCCGCAGAAGCTACGACTTTGTGTTGGTCGATCTCGTGCTGAGTGGCAGTTGTTCTGGAACCCAGTTCTTACGTCGCTTGCGTCAGGATGGAGCAAATTCCTCTCGTGCGATCGCAATTGCCATCTCGGCTTACGATGATGAAGCGCGTCGCCTAGAAGCATTGCGAGCGGGGGCCAACGCCTTTATGTCGAAGCCGATCGACGAGAAAGAATTGGCGGCGCATATCAAGGGCATGGTTCAGTATGTTCCGAAGGGAACGGGAGAGTCCTCGGATGAAAAGCCACAGTCGCAGACTTGCAATCGCTGCTTGCCGTGTCAATTGACACCGCGAGAGTCGAATATCTGCATGTTGGTGGCGATGGGCTATAGCGACAAACGCATCGCTGAGGAAATGGGGGTCAGTTACTGGACGGTACGAACTCATATTGCCCACGCCTTCAAGAAATGCCAGGCAGGCAATCGCGTCGAACTGGTACGACGGCTGCAAGGCGGTTGAACTATTTTCGCCCCCCCCTCGAATTTTTTTTCAAAAGGGTGTTGACGGGGGAGAAGTGATACGTATAATTCGGCCCTCTCTGCTGCACGACGCAGCTGATCTTTAAAAAATTAACAGCCGATAGGTGTAGG
>JBGFRW010000017.1:0-26303 GCA_041694935.1 Pseudomonadota bacterium
GGAAGGTGGTTAATGACGGGATCGGCGGGAACGACGGGAACGACGGGAACGACGGGAACGACGGGAACGACGGGAACGACGGGAACGACGGGAACGACGGGAACGACGGGAACGACCACAGGGGTGGCGCTGCTGCTGGCGGCGGGGATGGCTTGGGCGGGCGGGGTGCCGGTCGGGGAGGGAAATCGTGGTCTGTCCCCTATTATTCATCGAAACCGGAGACGAGTTCATGTTAACAATCGATATTCCGTATGTGCCATTGCAGGAACCCCCCATCGTTCTGGCGCAGGCTACGGCGGGGCAACCGAACATCGCAGCTCCCGTCGTGGGGGGGGCGGTAAAACCGGACTATCTCTTGACAAACTGTTATGAGATTCCGGACATGGAGTCATCATCGTCTGCGCAAAGGGCAATAGACCCCGCTCGAGCGCTTGCAAACCACATGAACCGTAGTGGACCACGAATTAATCGGGAATCAGCGAAGGTCACCCTCATCGAGAAACCTATGCATGGAGTCATGCGGGAAGAAACCGCCAACACAGGCTACCGGTTCTTCGGCTATGACCAGAATCCTGGATTCCTCGGTAAAGACCGCGCCGTTTTTTTGGTGGAGGCGGGCGGCAAGCGGTACAAGGTTATTGCGAATCTCTTGGTTACCCATGGATTAGGAACAAGCATCCCCGATCCTTGTCCTCCAGACCAACTCAAGAAACTGAACGGAGTCGGCGTCACGGTTAATCTTGCCGATCTCACTGGCAGTGCGGTAGGCCAAATTACCGGCACCACCATCACCCTCGACGACAACGCAGCCGGCCATGACTGGTACATCGACTACACGCCCTACCTGAACGAGGAATACCTCCCCACCAGCAACCCCAACGAATGGGTGGCGAAGGAGGGCAGCGACGCCTACGGCAAGATGGACATGTTGAGTGTCCTCCTGCACGAATATGGCCACGCGCTGGGCATCGAGCACAGTGCCGACCCGTACGACTTCATGGACACCACGCTCGCCCCCGGCGCGCGCCGCCTGCCTTCCGCCGAAGAACTCGCCCTCATGGCGAGACTCGTCGGCGAAATCCGGGCCGACATGGAGACCCCGACGCCGGGCGATCCTATTGACCGCAACCAGCCCGGTTTGCCGACGGGCAACGGTAACTTCCGCACTACCCGTGCCCGCCTCAGCCGCTGGGGCGCCTTCGTCGTCGGCGAAGGCGAGGTCGAGAAGACCGACCCGCCGCAGTACGCCGTCGCCGCCAACCCCACGCTCACCGACCCGCGGCTCGAAACCGGTGCCGGCTGGGAAACCGCCGGCAACGTCAGCCTCGGCAACGGCGCCGCCATCCTCCGCGAAACGGCGGATCGCCAGACCCGTCTCAACCAGGTCTTCATCGTCGGCGAACACGACCGCTACCTCACCTTTACCCTCGCGGGTATCGGTCTCGATGATGTGGTCAATGGTCCCGACGACGCCTTCGAGGCCGCACTGCTCGACGCCAACAGCGGCATCTCGCTGCTGGCCGGCACGGGCCTTACCCGCAACGATGCCTTCCTCAACCTGCAGGCTGACGGCACCGAGCGGGCCGGGCCGGGCGTGAGCAGCACCCTCAACCCCGACGGCAGCCGCACCTACCGCATCGACTTGGGTTACCTTGGCGGCATCCCGGCGGGCACGGCAGTCAATCTCTCTTTCGACCTGATCGGCTTCGGCCCTGCCACCAGCCAGGTCACCGTGCGCGACATCCGCCTCGGCGTGCCCGAGACGCGGGACGACACCGCGACGACGGCGGAAGACACCCCCATCGACATCGCCGTCACCGCCAACGACCTCGATGCCGACCAGCCGGGCTTTGCGCTTGTCATCGTCGCCGGCCCTGCCCACGGCAGCGTGACTCTCAACGGAACCGGCGGCTTCACCTATACGCAGGAGGCGAACTTCAATGGCGAAGATCGCATCGAGTACAAAGTCGGCGATGGCGAGACGGCGGTGGACACCGCCATCGCCTTCGTTGTGCGGCCGGTGGAAATCGTGGTCTGTCCCCGATTTCCCCACTCTGCACTGCACCACTGTAATGACTTCTTGCGCCGTCCCGCCGGCGCCGACTTTAGACTCCCGCCATTCCCCAGCCCCTTCCTCGCGGAAGGGGAGACTTTGTGATCGCTGCGCTCGTCTGTTAAGTGGATGGTGCTACAACCGCCAGGCGAGAGCCTCGTCGGCGGTGCGCAGCCGCGATGCCAGGACGCAGGCGATATTGCGATAGACCTTCATGCCGATCTCCGGGTGAGCGTTGACCGCCTGATCGGAGAGGCGCACCAGCACGCAAGGCGAGAGCGCAGTCACGGTTGCGCTGCGCGCCTCATTGTCGGCCAGTGCCATTTCGCCGAAGCTGTCGGCCGAGTAGAGACGGGCCAGTTCGATTTCCCCGTCGCGCCCTTTCTTCGAGACCGCGGCTTCGCCGTCGAGGATGACGTACATGTGATTGCCGGCACTGCCTTCCTTGACGATGACGGCATTCGGCGCGTAGGTGCATTTCTCGGCGCGCGCGAGCAGTTCGCTGATCTCGGCCGGCGTCAGACCGCGAAAGGCTTTGACGTGCTCGGCGAGCTTGAACAGTAGCCGCTGCAGGTCGTGAAAAGTGAATTGTTCGCGTATCCAGTTCATGCGAATAGTCCTTTTGTTCTTCTCAAATTTGCAGAATTTCTAGCAACTCCTGCTCCAAGCGTATCAGTGTCGCAGTTTTTTCGAGTTCTGTGCCGCTGATGAGGAAGGTGTCCTCGACGCGCTCGCCGAGCGTCGCGATCTTGGCGGTATGCAGGCGCACCTGGTGCCGTGCCAGGATACGGGCGATGTCGTAGAGCAGCCCGGAGCGATCGGCCGCCATGATGGAAAGTATGTAATGGCGCCGGCTTTCGTCAATGCGGACCGAAACTTCGGGCGTGAGAGCTACGTGGCGTACCTGGCGCGAGATGCGGTTTTTTGGCGGCGGCGTAAGGGGAGGCTGGTGCACAAGAAGCTCGGCCAGGTCGTGGTCGATCAGGGCGATCATATCGCGGTAGGGCATCTGGCTGCCTGTGTCCAGCAGAACGAAGCTGTCGAGCGCGTAGTCGTGGCGCGTCGTGTGGATTTTGGCATCGACGATCGAGTAGCCCAGGCGCGCGAAGAAGCCACACAGGCGCGCGAACAGTTCCGGCTGGTCGCGCGTATAGATCATGACCTGCAGGCCTTCACCGGCCGGATTGATGCGGGCGCGCACCACCGGCTGCTCAGGCGCGGGGCGGTGGTAGAGCGTCAGGGTGTGCCAGGAAATCTCTTCGCTGTCGTGGCGCAGGAAGTATGCGGTGTCGAGTTGGCTCCAGAAGGGAATCTCCACGTCTGGGCGTAGCCCGCGCAGGCGCAGCAGACGGCGGGCGTCCTCCTGCCGCTCGTCCAGTCCCGCCAGTTGCGTGACGGCTTCTCCGGAAAGCACTCGGTGCGTGGTGCGGAAGAGATCCTCGAGCAGCTTGGCTTTCCAGACGTTCCAGACCTTCGGGCTGGTGCCGCGGATGTCGCAGACCGTCAGCAGGTAGAGGAAGGTGAGGCGCTCCTTGGTGCTGACGATGCCGGCGAAGCGACGGATGACGTCAGGGTCCGAGAGGTCCTCTTTCTGCGCGACGGTCGACATGGTGAGATGGTGCTCGACCAGGAAAGCGATCAAGTCGGCATCCTCCCTGGCTATGCCGTTCGCTCGGCAGAAGCGGCGGGCATCCTGCTTGCCGAGTGAAGAGTGGTCCCCGCCGCGTCCCTTGGCGATGTCGTGGAACAGCGCAGCGAGATAAAGGCGCCAGCGCCCGGGCAGCGCCGCTATCAGGCGCGAACAGAACGGGTATTCGTGGGCGTATTCCTGCAGCGAGAGGCGCCGAAGGTTGCGCACCACCTGCAGGATGTGCTGGTCGACCGTGTAGACGTGGAATAGATCGTGCTGCATGCGGCCGACGATGCGGCCGAAGGCGGGCAGGTAGGCGCCGAGGATGTCGAATTGGTTCATGCGGCGCAGCTGATGCGTCAGTCCGCGTGCCTCGCGGAACAGGGCGATGAAGTTCGCCTGGTTGCGCGGATCGCGCCTGAAACTTGCGTCGATACGGGTGCGAGCGCGCCACAGGGCCCGTAGGGTGCGCGGTGTCATGCCCTTGAGCTCTGTATGGCGCGACAGCAGCAGGAAGCTTTCGAGGATGGCGTCCGGGTGGCGCTCGAACATGTCGTCGTCGCGAATGTCGAGCAGTTCGTGCGTCATCTGGAAGCGGGTGTCGATGACGAGCGGAGGGGTGGGGGGGCGATGCTCGAGGCGCGTGGCCAGGTCGAGCAGCACCAGGGTATTGAGTTGGGTGACGCGCTTGGCGTTGAGATAGTAGCGCTGCATCAGCACTTCGGACGCGCGCCGCGAGGCGGTGGCTTCGATCCCGAGGGCTTGCGCGAGCCCGCCCTGATGGTCGAACAGCAATCGGTCTTCGCGACGTCCCGTCAGGAAGTGCAGCCCGATGCGCACGCGGCGCAGGAAGTCCTCGCAGCGGGCCAGTTGGCGTGCTTCGGCGGTCGTGGTGATGACCGTGTCGGCCAGCCTGCCCCAGCGGTCGCCCAGGCCGGCGGCACGCGTCACCCAGAGGATGATCTGCAGATCGCGCAGGCCGCCTGGATTTTCCTTGCAGTTCGGCTCGAGGCTGTAGGCGGTGTCGTTGTACTTCGCGTAGCGTTCCTCCTGTTCGAGCCGCTTTGCCTTGAAGAAGGTTAGCGGATCGATGGCATGGTGGAAGACAGCGTCGAAGCGGTCAAACAAGGTGCGGTTGCCGCACAGGAAGCGGGCCTCCAGCAGCGCCGTCTGAACAGTGATGTCCGCTTCCGCGGATTCGAGGCATTCGCCGACGGTACGCACGCTGTGGCCGATGTCGAGGCCGATGTCCCACAGCAGACCGACGAGCCGTTCCAGAGAGTGGCGGTGGGTGTGCGCGGCCTCCTCGGGCAGCAGGATCAGAAGGTCGACGTCGGAGGCGGGGTAGAGTTCGCCGCGCCCATAGCCGCCGACAGCGAGCAGGGCCAGGTCGGCATCCATCGCCAAGGTTCGCCAGAGGTGGCGCAGCACCCCGTCGACGAGACCTGCGCCGCCGCGCAGCAGCTTGGCCGGATTCGGCTTGGCGAGGTACTCCGCGCGCAGGGAGGCACGACCTTCCTGCAGCTTGCTGCGGCACTCGGCGATGAGGGAAGCGGTATCCGTTGGGGCGCGCGCTTCGGTCGCTGCGGTGCCTGCTACCACGGCGTCAGGCAGCGAAGGGATTGGGGGGGGCGCCGGCCGAGAGCGTTAGGACTTCGCAGCCGGTCTCGGTGACGGCGATGGTATGTTCCCATTGCGCGGAAAGGCTTCGGTCTTTAGTGACGATGGTCCATCCGTCCGGCAATTCCGAGACGGATGCCTTGCCGGCGTTGATCATCGGCTCGATGGTGAACACCATGCCGGGCTCGAGGCGCATGCCTTCGCCGCGCTTGCCGTAGTGGAGCACCTGTGGCTCCTCGTGGAATTTCCGGCCGATACCATGCCCGCAGAACTCGCGCACCACCGAAAAGCCGTTCTTTTCCGCATGGCGTTGAATGGCCGCGCCAATGTCGCCTAGGTGTGCGCCGGGCTTGACGGCAGTGATGCCGAGCCACAGGCATTCGTGGGTGACCTTGATGAGCCGGTTGCCGAGGATGGATGCTCCCCCGCCGACGACGAACATGCGGCTCGTGTCGCCATGCCAGCCGTCCTTGATCGTGGTGATGTCAAGATTGACGATGTCGCCCTTCTTCAGCGGGCGGTCGTTGGGCACGCCGTGGCAGACCTGGTGGTTGACCGAGGCGCAGATCGACTTGGGATAGGGGGCGTAGCCGGGCGGCGCGTAGTTCAGTGGCGCGGGAACGCAGCCCTGCACGCCGACCATGTGGTCGTGACAGAGCTTGTCGAGTTCGGCGGTGGTCACGCCCGGTTTGACAAAGGGTTCGATGTAGTCGAGCACCTCGCCGGCCAGCCGGCCGGCGATGCGCAGCATCTCGATTTCTGCGGGGGTCTTGAGGGTGACGCTCATTCTTCGAAGTGATAGACGGTCGGCGAACAGGATTCTAACCCGCGCCGCGCCGGCCCGCCTTGGGCGGTGAATGGCCTTGATGTTTGTCCGATCAGGCAGTTATAATGAGCAGCTTGTCCCGTTCCGCGGGGCAAAATTCACACACCCGGCGCCGAATGGGTGCCCCGCAAACACTTGTGGGGAACCGGCCGGGTGGCGGACAACCCATATCGGAGTTAATTGACATGAGCGTAACCATGCGCCAGATGCTGGAGGCCGGCATTCACTTCGGCCACCAGACCCGCTTCTGGAACCCCAAGATGGCCCCTTACATCTTCGGCCATCGCAACAAGATTCACATCATCAACCTCGAGAAGACCCTCGTCAAGTTCAACGAGGCGATGGACTTCCTCAAGAAGATGTCGGCCAAGCGCGGTACCGTGCTGTTCGTTGGCACCAAGCGCCAGTCGCGCGAAATCATCGCCGAGGAAGCGCAGCGCGCCGGCATGCCCTTCGTTGACGAGCGCTGGCTCGGCGGCATGCTGACCAACTTCAAGACCGTCAAGGGCTCAATCAAGCGCCTCAAGGACATGGAGCAGATGGCCGCTGACGGCGCCTTCGAGAAGATGAACAAGAAAGAAGCTCTGATGCTGCAGCGCGAGATGGTCAAGCTGCAGAAGAGCATCGGCGGCATCAAGGACATGGCTGCCCTGCCTGACGCGATCTTCGTCATCGATGTCGGCTACCACAAGATCGCCATTACCGAAGCTAACAAGCTCGGCATTCCGGTCGTCGGTGTGGTCGACACCAACCACACGCCCGCCGGCATCGACTACGTGATTCCGGGCAACGACGATTCCTCTCGTGCTATCCGTCTGTACTCGCGCGGCGTCGCCGACGCGATCCTCGAGGGCAAGAGCCAGGCGATTAACGAGGTGGTGCAGCAGATGGCCGGCGAAGATGAGTTCGTCGAGGTCCAGGAAGAAGCTGCCGAGTAAGGACTGTTGTAAGCCGCGGCATAGCCTGCCGCGGCGTAACCCATTGAATCTGGAGTAGAAGAATGGCGGAAATTACCGCAGGCATGGTCAAGGAACTGCGCGAGAAGACCGACGCGCCGATGATGGAGTGCAAGAAGGCGCTGACGGAAGCCGGCGGCGACATGGCCAAGGCCGAAGAAATCCTGCGCGTCAAGCTGGGCAACAAGGCCACCAAGGCCGCGACGCGCGTGGCCGCCGAGGGCGTGGTCGGCATGTTCGTATCCGCCGACGGCAAGCTCGCCGCGGTGGTCGAAGTGAACTCCGAGACCGACTTCGTCGCCAAAAACGACGAGTTCATCGCGCTGGCCAAGGGCTGCGCCGAGCTGGTAGCAACCAAGAACCCCGCAGACGTCGCCGCGCTGTCCGCGCTGCCGATGCCAGGTGGTGATGGGGGCACCGTCGAGACCACGCGTGCCGCGCTGGTCGGCAAGATCGGCGAAAACATGACGATCCGCCGCTTTCAGCGCATCGAGGCTAAGGGTGCGCTCTCCTCCTACGTGCATGGCGGCTCGAAGATCGGCGTCGTGGTCGATGTGACCGGCGGCGACGATCAACTCGGCAAGGACATCGCGATGCACATCGCCGCCTCCAAGCCGAAGGCGCTCGACGCTTCTGGTGTGCCGGCCGACCTGCTCGACACCGAGCGCCGCATCGCCGTCGAGAAGGCGCGCGAAGCCGGCAAGCCCGAGAACATGCTCGAGAAGATCGCCGAAGGCACCGTCCAGAAGTATCTGAAAGACGTGACGCTGCTCGGCCAGGTGTTCGTCAAGGCCGAGGATGGCAAGCAGACCATCGAGCAACTCCTCAAGGCGAAGGGTGCGACGGTGAATGGCTTCACGCTCTACATCGTCGGCGAAGGCATCGAGAAGAAGGTGAACGACTTCGCTGCGGAAGTGGCCGCCCAGGCGGCAGCTGCCAAAAAGTAAGTAGCATGAACGCCGCCGTGCCACGCTACCAGCGCATCCTGCTCAAGCTCTCGGGCGAGGCCCTGATGGGCAATGATGCCTACGGCATCAACCGGGAGACGTTGGTCGGCATCGTCGCCGAGATCAAGGAAGTGATCGATCTCGGCGTCGAGGTCGGCGTGGTGATCGGCGGCGGCAACATCTTTCGCGGCATGGCCGGTGCGTCCTCCGGAATGGATCGTGCCACGGCAGACTACATGGGCATGCTGGCCACGGTGATGAATGCCATGGCGCTGTCGGACGCGATGCGTCAGGCAGGACTTAACGCTCGCGTGCAGTCTTCCTTCGAAATCGCGCAGGTGGTCGAGCCCTATGTCCGTGGCAAGGCCATCCGTTATCTCGAAGAAGGCAAGGTCGTCATTTTCGGCGGTGGGACGGGCAATCCGTTCTTTACCACCGATACCGCCGCTGCGCTGCGTGGCGCCGAGATTGGTGCCGCTATCGTACTGAAGGCCACCAAGGTCGATGGCGTCTATACCGCCGATCCGAAGAAGGATCCGGCCGCGACTCGCTTCGCGAGCATCAGTTTCGACGAGGCGATCGGCCGCGGACTGGGCGTTATGGACGCCACTGCCTTCGCCCTCTGTCGCGACCAGAAACTGCCGATCAACGTGTTCTCGATCTTCAAGGCCGGCGCGCTCAAGCGCGTCGTCATGGGCGAGGACGAGGGCACGCTGGTGCATTGCTGAACACTGCAAGGAGTCCCCGATGATCGTCGCCGAACTCAAGAAAACCGCCGAACACAAGATGCAGAAAAGCGTCGAGGCGCTCAAGACCGACCTGGCCAAGGTGCGTACCGGCCGTGCCCATACCGGGCTGCTCGACCACGTGATGGTCGATTACTATGGCAGCATGATGCCGATCAACCAGGTGGCCAACATCACCTTGGTCGATTCTCGCACCATCGGTGTGCAGCCCTGGGAGAAAAGCATGGGGCCGAAGATCGAGAAGGCGATCCGCGAATCCGACCTCGGTCTCAACCCGGCCGCGCAGGGCGATCTGCTGCGCATCCCGATGCCGATGCTGACCGAGGAACGTCGCCGCGATCTGATCAAGGTCGTCAAGCATGAAGGCGAGAATGCCAAGGTGGCGATCCGCAATCTGCGCCGCGATGCGATTGCCCATCTCAAGGATGCCCTGAAGAAGCACGAGATTCCCGAAGACGAAGAGCGCCGCGCCCAGGATGACGTGCAGAAGCTGACCGACAAGTACGTCGCCGAGGTTGACAAGCTGCTGGCGGAAAAGGAAAAGGACCTGATGGCCATCTAGGCCGTCGCGAGGGGGGCAGGGATGTTTTCGAGCTCGACCCGCAGCATTCCGGAAGCGCGCAATGTGCCGCGCCATCTGGCGATCATCATGGACGGCAACGGCCGCTGGGCGAAGAAGCGTTTTCTGCCGCGCGTTGCAGGTCACCAGCAGGGCGTCGAGACGGTGCGGCGAGTCGTCAGCGCGTGCATCGAACGCGGCATCGAATACCTGACCCTGTTTGCTTTCAGTTCGGAGAACTGGCGGCGTCCCAGCGAGGAAGTCAGCTTCCTGATGAACCTCTTCGTTACCGCGCTCGAACGCGAGGTGGGGCGCCTGCACAAGAATGGCGTGCGGCTGCGCGTCGTCGGCGATCTATCGGCCTTTGAGCCGCGCCTCATCGACTTGGTCCGGCGCGGCGAGAACCTGACGGCGGAAAATAAGCGGCTGACGCTGACGATCGCCGCCAATTACGGCGGGCGTTGGGACCTGATTCAGGCTTTCAATGGCCTCGCGCTGGCCTATCCGGAGAAGGCGGGTAATTACGTCGAGTCCGATCTCGAGCCTTTCCTGGCAATGAGCTATGCGCCTGAGCCGGATCTGTTCATCCGTACCGGCGGTGAGCAGCGCATCAGCAACTTCCTGCTCTGGCAACTTGCCTATTGCGAGTTGCACTTCACCGAACAGTTTTGGCCGGATTTCGACGAAGCGGCGCTCGATGCCGCGATTGCCAGCTACCGCAAGCGCGAGCGGCGTTTCGGCCGCACCAGCGAGCAGTTGCATGTCACTCCCAAGCCGGCGGACTCGGCTGGCGCCGTCCTCGATCACGCGGCGGACCCAGCTGGTGCCGTCCCCAAGCATGCGGCGGATCCGGCTGGCGCCGTCCCGCCAGCGCCGACTTTTTCGGATAGCAAGGGCAATGCTTAAGGCGCGGGTCGTCACCGCGCTGTTTCTTGTCGCCGGTTTTGCCGCGGTTCTTTTTTTCCTGCCGACCTGGGCCGCCAGCTTGATGTTCTCCGTTGTCGCGGCGCTGGCCGGCTGGGAGTGGGCTGGTTTGCTGAAGGCGCGTGCCGGCGCTCGCTATCTGTTCGGCGGCTTGATCTTCGTCGCCTGTCTGGTGTTGCAGATGCAGCCGGCCGGCTTCCCTCTGCTATGGATCGTCGCGGCACTGTTCTGGCTGATGGTGATGCCGTTCTGGCTCAAGCGCCGCTGGGCTCCAGGGCCGGCAGGGTACATGACCGGACTGGTTCTGCTGCTGCCGACCTGGGCCGCGCTGGTGGATCTGCATGGCCGCAGCCCCTGGTTGCTGCTGGCGGTGATGGCGCTGGTCTGGGTGGCAGACATCGCCGCTTACTTCGCTGGTCGCGCGTTTGGCAAGCATAAACTGGCGCCGGCCATCAGTCCGGGCAAGACCTGGGAGGGCGTCGCCGGCGCCGTTCTCGGCGTCATCGCCTACGGGATTGCAGTCAGCGGCTTCCTGCCGCAGACGCAGGAGATCGGCAAGCCGATACTGGCAGCATCCCTGCTGTTCCTGACCGGATTGAGCATCGCCGGGGACCTGTTCGAATCGATGATCAAGCGGCAGGCCGGCATGAAGGACAGCAGTCAGCTATTGCCGGGGCATGGCGGGATTCTCGACCGGATCGACAGCCAGACCTCGACGCTGCCGCTGGTGGCCTTATGTCTTTACTGGATGTCTCGATGAAACGTCAAAAACTGACTGTGCTGGGTGCCACCGGCTCGATCGGCGTCAGCACCCTCGACGTGGTGGCGCGCCACCCGGACCGTTACGAAATCGTCGCCCTGACGGGCAACAGCCGCATCGACGTGCTGGCCGAGCAATGCCTGGCGCACCGGCCACGCTACGCCGTGATCGGTCGGACTGAGGATGCGGCCGGGTTGCAGGCGCGCCTGCGCGCGGCCGGGCTGGCGACCGAGGTGCTGGCCGGACCGCAGGCGCTCGAATTCGTCGCCGCCCTGCCGGAAGTCAATGCAGTGATGGCGGCGATCGTCGGCGCAGCCGGCATGCCCCCGGCGCTGGCGGCGGCGCGTGCCGGCAAGCGGGTGCTGCTGGCGAACAAGGAAGCGCTGGTCATGGCCGGTGAGTTGTTCATGGCCGAAGTGCGCGCGCACGGCGCCACGCTGCTGCCGATCGACAGCGAGCACAACGCAGTGTTCCAATCGCTGCCCGCCGACTATGCCGGCGAGCCGGATTCGGCGGGCGTCAGCCACATCCTGTTGACAGCCTCGGGCGGGCCGTTCCGAACCACGCCGCTGGAGCGACTGCGCACGGTGACGCCCGACGAGGCCTGCGCCCATCCCAACTGGTCGATGGGGCGCAAGATCTCGGTCGACTCGGCGACGATGATGAACAAGGGGCTCGAGGTGATCGAGGCCCACTGGCTCTTCAACGTCGGTGCCGACCAGATCGAGGTGGTGGTGCATCCGCAGAGCGTGATCCATTCGATGGTGCAGTACGTCGATGGTTCGGTGGTCGCGGAACTTGGCAATCCCGACATGCGCACGCCGATTGCGCATGCGCTCGCCTGGCCCGAGCGCATCGCATCGGGCGTGGCGCCGCTCGACCTGCCGCGCATTGCCCAGCTGAACTTCGAGCGGCCGGATTTCGAGCGCTTCCCCTGTCTGGCACTGGCCTATCGTGCCTTGCGTGCAGGCGGCAGTGCGGCGACGGTGCTCAATGCTGCCAATGAAGTCGCCGTGGCGGCTTTTCTCGCCGGCCGACTGCCGTTCCTCGCGATCGCCAAGGTGATTGCCGCGACGATGGATGCCTTGCCGGTCGCCGCCATGCCGGACCTGCCGGCGGTGCTCGCCGAGGATACGCGTGCGCGCAGTGTCGCTGAAGAATTGGTGGCGGCCTGGCAGGCCGCCTGAACCGTCTATCATCCATCGATGGGACTGGGTAACCTCTTCTGGATTTTCGGCGCCTTCGCGGTCGCGCTAGGCGTGCTGATCGTCGTGCACGAGTTGGGACACTATTCGGCCGCACGCCTGTGCAACGTCAAGATCCTGAGATTTTCGGTCGGATTCGGCAAGCCGCTGTGGATGCGCCGCTTCGGACCTGACGGTACCGAATGGGCGCTGTCGGCCTTCCCCCTGGGCGGTTACGTCAAGATGCTCGACGAGCGCGAAGGCGATGTGCCAGCACATGAACTGCCGCGCGCCTTCAATCGCCAGAGCGTCGGGCGGCGTAGCTTCATCGTCTTCGCCGGCCCGCTGGCCAACCTGCTGCTGGCGGTTTTCCTCTACTGGTTCCTGTTCATGACGGGCGTAGAAGAGCCGCGCCCGGTACTGGCAGAGCCTCCGGCTGGGACGCTGGCGGCCGAAGCGAAAGTCGGCGCCGGCGAGACGGCGCGCAGCGTGTCCGGCATCCCCGTCGCGACCTGGACCGACTTGCGCTGGGAGTTGCTGCGGCGCGTGCTCGACCGAGAGCCGGTCGCGCTGGAGACCATCGACGCGCGCGGGAATATTGCCGTGTATCGGCTCGATACCGGACGGCTCGACGCCGAGGCGCTCGAGGCTGACGTAACGGCAGCCCTCGGGCTGCGCCTGATGCGCCCTGAACTGCCGGCGGTACTCGGTGACGTGCTGCCGGATTCGCCGGCCGCACGGGCAGGACTGCTGCCCGGCGACCGGGTGGTCGTCATCGACGGGCAGGAGATAACCGCGTGGCAAGCGCTGGCGCATGCCATCCGCGCAGCTGGCCACCGTGAGCTGGTGCTGGAGGTGCAGCGCGGCGTGCAGGAGTTGATAGTCCATGTCGTGCCGGAGAGCGTCGGCGACGAAGGGGGCAAGCCGAACTATCGTATCGGCATCGCCGTGCGTGACGATCCAGAGCTGCGCAAAAATGCATTGATCGAGGTGCGCTACGGGCCGCTGGAGTCGCTGCAGCGCGCCTTCGCCCAGACCTGGGATACCGCACTGCTCAGCCTGCGCATGATGGGACGCATGCTGATGGGCGAACTTTCGGTCAAGAACATCTCCGGACCGGTGACGATCGCCGACTACGCAGGACAGTCGGCACGCATGGGTGGGGATCATTTCCTGCGCTTTCTGGCCCTCATCAGCATCAGCCTCGGCGTGCTCAATCTGCTGCCGATTCCGGTGCTGGATGGAGGGCATTTAATGTATTATCTCGCCGAAATAATCAAGGGCGGACCTCTCTCCGAACGTGTCATGGAAATCGGCCAACAGATAGGTTTGGCGCTGCTGGCAATGCTGATGGCACTGGCGTTCTATAACGATATCAATCGTCTGGTTTCCGGTTGACGCATGAAACACAAACTCCTAGCAGGCTTGGTGGCGGCGCTGATGGCTTCCGGTGCCGCGGCATTCGATCCGTTCGTGGTGCGCGACATCCGCGTCGAGGGTATCCAGCGCACCGAGGCGGGCACGGTCTTCAGTTATCTGCCCGTCAAGGTCGGCGATACGCTGACCGACGACAAGGCCGCCCAGGCGATCAAGGAACTGTTCGGCACTGGCTTCTTCAAGGACGTGCGTCTCGAGGTTGAGGGCGACGTGCTGGTCGTGTACGTCGAGGAGCGTCCGGCTATCGCCTCGCTTGATTTTGTCGGCACCAAGTCCTTTGACAAGGAGCAGTTGCGCAAGGGGCTGCGCGAGGTTGGGCTGGCGGAATCGCGCATTTTCGACCGTTCGCTGGTCGAGCGTGCCGAGCAGGAACTCAAGCGCCAGTACTTGTCGCAAGGCTATTACGCCGCCGAGATTACCACCACCGTCACGCCGCTCGAGCGCAACCGCGTCGGCATTACCTTTGCCGTCAATGAGGGCGAGATCGCCAAGATTCGCCAGATCAACATCGTCGGCGCCAACGCATTCAAGGAAAAGGCTCTGCTCGAACAGTTCCGGTTGACCACGCCGGGCTGGCTGACCTGGTACACCAAGAACGACCAGTACTCGAAGCAGAAGCTGTCCGGGGACCTCGAGACGCTGCGCTCCTACTACCTCGACCGCGGCTTCATCGAGTTCAATATCGAGTCGACACAGGTGTCGATCTCCAGCGACAAGCAGGATATCTACATCACCATCAACATCAACGAAGGCGAGCGCTATTCGGTTTCCTCGGTCAAGCTGGCCGGCGATCTGCTGCTGCCGGAAGATGAACTCCTCAAATTGGTGACCGTCAAGCCGGGGATGCTGTTCTCGCGCGACGAAATTACCCGGACGACCAAGGCGATCAGCGAACGACTCTCCAACGATGGCTATGCCTTCGCCAACGTGAATGCCGCGCCGGAGATCGACAAGGAGAAGAAGCAGGTGGCATTCACCCTGTTCGTCGATCCGGGTCGCCGCGTCTATGTGCGACGCATTCAGGTGCAGGGCAATACGCGCACGCGCGACGAAGTGATCCGCCGCGAGATGCGCCAGATGGAGGCTGCCTGGTACGACGGCGCGCGGATCAACAAGTCGCGTGCACGTGTCGACAAGCTGGGCTACTTCGACGCAGTGACGGTGGAGACACCCGCCGTGCCAGGCACGACCGATCAGGTGGACCTCACCGTTAACGTCAAAGAGAAGCCAACCGGTAACATGATGATCGGCGCGGGCCTGTCAAGCGCTGAAGGCATTGTTTTCTCGGGCTCTGTGCAACAGCAGAACCTGTTCGGCAGCGGCAAGCATGTCGGTGTCGGATTCAACACCAGCAAGATCAACAAGCTCTACTCGTTCTCCTATACCGATCCCTACCATACGGTCGATGGCGTCAGCCGCGGCTTCGACCTGTACATGCGCGATACTGACACGACTCGGCTGACGGTGCTCGCTACCTATGCGACCAAGTCGCTCGGCGGTGGCGTGCGCTACGGTATCCCGATCGGCGAAGACGACAACATCAACTTCGGGCTGGCTGTCGATTCAACGACGGTCAAGATTACCCAAAGTACGCCCCAGCGCTACAGGGACTTCCTGACTACCTACGGCGACAAGTTCAGCGGCCTGATCGGTACGCTGGGGTGGGGCAAGGATACGCTCGACAGCCGTATCTATCCGATGAAGGGCTTTGTCGCGCGCATCGGCGGCGAGGTCGGCCTGGGTGGCACCTTGCGCTACTACCGCACCAACTTCCAGTACCAGCAGTATTTCCCCATCGGCCGCGAATATTCGCTGATGCTCAACGGGGAATTCGGCACCGCCAACGGCATGGGTGGCAGGCCGCTACCCTTCTACAAGTACTACTATGCGGGCGGTGTCGGCGCGGTGCGCGGCTTCAAGGCTGCCTCGCTCGGCCCGGTGGAGGGTGGTCAGCGCACTGGTGGAGATCGCCGCCTCATCGCCAATGCGGAGTTCCTGTTCCCGATGCCGGGCAGCGGGCAGGACAAGTCGCTGCGCCTCGGTGCCTTCGTCGATGCTGGCTGGGTCTGGGGAGTCGGCCAGCAATTGAATGTGGGTGATATGCGCTACAGTACCGGCTTGTCGCTGGCGTGGACTTCGCCGCTCGGCCCGCTCAAGTTCAGCCTCGCCCAGCCCCTCAATAAGAAGGATGGCGATCAGGTCCAGCGGCTACAGTTCCAGATGGGCACTCTGTTCTAAGCAGGAGAGACGATGAAAAAAATTATCAGAACCATGACGTGCGTGGCCTTTGCGCTGGCGGCGATGCCGGCGCTGGCGGAGTTCAAGCTCGGTTTCGTCAATGGCCAGCGCGTGGTGAACGAATCGCCGCAGGCCAAGAAGGCGAAGCAGAAGCTCGAGAAGGAATTCGAGAAACGCGATCAGGAGTTGCAGCAACTCTCGAAGCGTCTGCAGACGATGCAGGAGAGCCTCGAGAAGAACTCCGTGACCATGGCCGAGAGCGAGCGGCGCAACAAGGAGCGAGAGTTCAATGACCTGAACCGCGACTTCCAGCGCAAGCAGCGTGAGTTCCGCGAGGATCTCAACCTGCGCCAGAACGAGGAGATGGCTGCCATCTTCGAGCGCGCCAACAAAGTGATCAAGCAGATCGCCGAGGCCGAAAAGTACGATTTGATCGTCCAGGAAGCCGTTTACTTCAGCCCGCGTATCGACATCACTGACAAGGTGATCAAGGCGCTCGGCGACGGCGCGGCGGCGAAGTAAGCCGCGTGACGTGACCCGGCGCCTCGACGAGATCGTCGCCCGCTTCGGGGGCGATCTGATGGGAGACGGGAGACGGGTCGTGACGGGGCTGGCGACCCTCGAGGCGGCGACGCCGCAGCAGCTAAGTTTCCTCGCCAACCCCAAATACCGCGGCCAGTTGGCCGGCACGAGAGCTGGCGCGGTGATTCTCTCGCCCGAGGTGGCGGCCGACTGCCCGGTCGCCGCGATTGTCACTCCGCAGCCCTATCTCTATTTTGCCCGCGTCTCGCAATGGCTCGCGGAGCTGCCTCCGTCCCCTCCGGGCATCCATCCCTCGGCCGTGGTCGAATCTCCCGTTCCGGCAAGCGCCAGCATCGGGCCGCAGTGCTGGATCGGACCGGGCGTCGAAATCGGAGAGAACGTTGTCGTCGGTGCTCAGTGCCGCATCGGCGAAAGCGCTGCGGTCGGCGACGACAGTCGGCTGTTTCCGGGCGTGACGATCTATCACGGCTGCCGCATCGGCAAGCGTGCGATCATTCATTCGGGGGCCGTGATCGGCGCAGACGGTTTCGGTTTCGCGCGCGAGGCGGATGGCGGATGGGTAAAGATTGCGCAGACCGGCCGAGTGCTGATCGGCGACGACGTCGAGATCGGCGCCAATACCACCATCGATCGCGGTGCGCTGGAGGATACGGTGATCGAGGAGGGCGTGAAGCTCGACAACCAGATCCAGATCGGCCACAACGTCCGGATCGGCGCGCATACCGCCATGGCCGGCTGCGTCGGCATCGCCGGCAGCGCACGCATCGGCGCGCATTGCACGGTGGGCGGCGGCGCGGTGATCCTCGGTCATTTGACCCTCGCCGACGGCGTGCATGTTTCAGCCGGCACTTTGGTCGGCAAATCGATCGCTGAACCCGGCAGCTATACCGGCACCGTGCCCTTCATGGCGCACGCCGAATGGCAGAAGAACTTCGCGCGCCTGCGCCATCTCGAGTCGATGGCCGATAAAATACGCGCCCTCGAAAAGCGCCTCGCCGAATTGGAGAAGAAAGCATGACCGCCACAACGATGGACATCCACCAGATCCTCGAATACCTGCCGCACCGCTACCCGATCCTGTTGGTCGATCGCGTGCTGGACATCGTGCCCGGCGAGCGCATCACCGCACTCAAGAACGTCAGCATGAACGAGCCGTTCTTCCCCGGCCACTATCCGCACCACCCCGTGATGCCCGGCGTGCTGATCGTCGAGGCGATGGCGCAGACGGCGGCGATTCTCTCGTTCAAGACCATGGGCGGGCAGCCGGACGACAAGTCGGTCTACTACTTCGTCGGTATCGACGGTGCGCGCTTCAAGCGGCCGGTCGGCCCCGGCGACCAGTTGATCATGGAAGTGTCGATCACCGCCAACAAGCGCGGCATCTGGAAGTTCGCCGCACAGGCCAAGGTCGACGGTCAGGTCGCCTGCGAAGCCGAACTGATGTGTACCGTGCGCAAGCTGGAAGACTGACATGCCGGTAGCCATTCATCCCACCGCGCTCGTCGATCCGGGCGCGCGGCTGGGCGAGAACGTCTCGATCGGCGCCTATTCGATCGTTGGCGCGGACGTCGAGATCGGCGACGGCACGACGGTCGGTCCGCATGTCGTCATCGAGGGGCCGACCCGGATCGGCTGCGACAACCGCATCTACCAGTTCTCGTCGCTCGGCGCGGCGCCGCAGGACAAGAAGTACGCCGGTGAGCCGACCCGCCTCGAGATCGGCGACCGCAACACGATCCGCGAGTTCTGCACCTTCAACCGCGGCACCGCCCAGGATGCCGGCGCGACGCGCGTCGGCGACGACAACTGGATCATGGCCTACGTGCATCTGGCCCACGATTGCCAGGTCGGCAACAAGACCATCTTCGCCAACAACGCGCAGCTCGCCGGCCACGTGCATGTCGGCGACTGGGCGATCCTCGGCGGATTCACGGTAGTGCACCAGTTCGTGCGCATCGGCGCGCACTGCATCACCGCGATGGGCTCCATCCTGCTTCAGGACGTACCGCCCTACGTGACCGCGGCAGGCAACCCCGCCACGCCGCACGGCATCAACAGCGAAGGTCTCAAGCGCCGCGGCTTTGCGCCCGAGGCGATTGCAGGCCTGCGCCGCGCCTACAAGACGCTCTACCGCAGCGGGCTAAAGCTCGAGGAGGCTGCCGCAGCAATTTCAGCCATGGCCGCCGAAGCGCAGGGCGAACTGGCGCCGCTCGGCCCGCTTGCCGACTTCCTATCCGCACCGGGGCGCGGCATCATCCGCTGAGCGTGCCGTCATGACCCGAATTGCGATGGTGGCCGGGGAAGCCTCGGGCGACCTCTTGGCCGCGCACCTCATCGAAGCGCTCAAGCGCCGTATCCCCGGCGCCGAGTTTTTCGGGATCGGCGGGCCTAAGATGCAGCGCGCCGGTTTCGACGCCTGGTGGCCGGCCGAAACCCTGGCCGTGCGCGGGTATGCCGAGGTACTCAAGCACTACCGGGAAATCACCGGCGTGCGCCGCGCGCTCTTGAAGCGGCTGATCGCCGATCCGCCCGACGTGTTCATCGGCGTCGATGCGCCCGATTTCAATCTGTGGCTTGAGACGAAGCTGAAGCGCGCGGGCATCCGCACCGTGCATTACGTCAGCCCCTCCGTCTGGGCATGGCGTGGCGGGCGTGTCAAGAAGATCGCGCGTGCCTGCGACCGTCTGCTTGCGCTGTTTCCCTTCGAGCCGCCGCTCTACGACAAGGTGAATCTGCCGGTCAGCTATGTCGGCCACCCGCTCGCCGACGTGCTGCCGCTCGAGGTGAGCCGGCCGGCGACACGCGAGCGACTCGGACTGCCAGAGACTGCGCGCCCGGTATTCGCGCTGCTGCCGGGCAGCCGCCAGTCGGAACTGGAGTACATGGCCGAGACCTTCATCCGCACGGCCGCGCTCCTGCACGAACGCTATCCGGAGGCAATTTTCCTCGTGCCGCTGGTGTCGCGCGAAACGCGCAACCTGTTCGAAGCTGCGCTCTGGAAGCTGGGCTTGCAGGAGCTGCCGATCAAGCTGCTGTTCGGCCATGCGCAGGAGGCGCTTGCCGCCTGCGATGCCGCCCTGATCGCGAGCGGCACGGCAACGCTCGAAGCCGCGCTGCTCAAGACGCCGATGGCGATCGCCTACCGCATGTCGCCCTGGTCGTGGCAACTCATGAAGCGCATGCGCTACCAGCCCTGGGTCGGCCTGCCCAACATCCTTGCCGGCCGTTTCGTCGTGCCGGAGTTCCTGCAGGACAAGGCGACGCCGGAGAATCTGGCCGATGCGCTCGGCGAACTGGCGACCGACGATGCGAAACGCAGCGAAGTCACCGAGGTTTTCACGGCGATGCACCGCCAGCTGCGCCAGAACACCGCCGACAAGGCTGCGGATGCCGTCTTGTCGGTGATGGGGCGATGACCTGCAACTTCCCTTGCGGCGTCGATGAAGCCGGGCGCGGGCCGCTGGCCGGCCCCGTGGTCGCCGCGGCGGTGATCCTCGATCCGGCCCGCCCCATCGCCGGATTGGCCGACTCGAAAAAACTCAGCGCGGCGAAGCGAGAAAAGCTGGCCGTGGAGATCCGCGCCAAGGCGCTTGCCTGGTGCGTCGCGGAAGCCACGGTGGAAGAGATAGATACGCTCAACATCCTGCAGGCCACGCTGTTGGCGATGCAGCGCGCGGTAGCAGGGCTAACCGTCGTTCCAATGGAGGCACTGATCGACGGCAACCGCTGCCCAAAACTCGCAGTGCCCGCGCGCGCCATCGTCGGCGGCGACGCGACGGTGGCGGAGATTTCAGCAGCCTCAATCCTTGCCAAGACCGTGCGCGACGCCGGCATGCTGGAGCTGCACGTGCGCTACCCGCGCTACGGATTCGATCGCCACAAGGGCTACGGCACGGCTGAGCATCTTGCCGCGCTCGCGGCGCATGGCCCGATTCCGGCGCACCGCAAGAGCTTCGCACCGGTGCGCGAGCAGCTGGAACTGTTCGCGTGAAGGCGATCAACTCGCGCGATAACCCGAGCTTCAAGGCGCTCAAGGCGCTGATGGGCGATGCCCGCAAGCAGCGCAGCGAGGGCCGCACGCTGATCGAGGGGTCGCATCTCGTCACGGCCTGCCTCGACCATGACCATCCCATCGATCTGCTCGTCGTGAGCGAAACGGCGGTGCAAAACCCCGAGGTGGCCGCGCTGCTGGCGCGCGCCGGCGCGGTCGAGACGCTCGTGCTGCGCGATGCGCTGTTCCGCGAGCTGAGCGATCTGGCGACGCCGCTTGGCATTCTCGCCCGCATCGCCGTCCCCATCTACTCGGCGGATCCGGCTGGCGCCGTCCCGCCAGCGCCGACTTTTTCTATTGAGGGCGACTGCCTGCTGCTCGATGCGGTACAGGATGCCGGCAACGTCGGTACGCTGTTGCGCACCGCGGCGGCGGCCGGCGTGCGCGACGTGCTGCTCGGGCCGGGCTGTGCCGGCGCTTGGACGCCGCGCGTGCTGCGTGCGGCTCAGGGGGCGCACTTCGTGCTGGCCATTCGCGAACAGGCCGATCTGGCCGGTTTCCTGAAACAATATGGCGGCACCTCCGTCGCGGCCGTCGCCCACGAGGGCGAATCGCTCTACGCTCTCGATTTGAGTGGGCCGGTCGCCTGGCTGTTCGGCAACGAAGGCGCCGGCATCTCACCTGAGCTGATTGCCGCATCCAGGCGGCGCGCCACCATCCCGCTCGCGCCGGAGAGCGAATCGCTCAACGTCGCCGCGGCTGCGGCGGTTTGTCTCTTCGAAATGCGCCGGCAACGCAATATCGGATAAAGTCGGCCCTGGCGGGACGACCAAAGGAGAAAAACAGTGGAGCTTGCATGGTGGCATTGGGCGGTCGGCGGCATCGCGCTGATCGTCGCGGAGCTGGCGGTGCCTTCCTTCGTGTTGATCTGGTTCGGCGTCGGTGCGCTGGCAGTCGCGCTGCTCGTCGCCGTCGGCGATGTCGGCCTGACCGTGCAACTGTCGGTCTGGCTGGTGGTGTCGATCGCGCTGGTGGCAGGCTGGTTCAAGGTCTTCAAGCCGAACATGCACAAGACGAAGATCGGCATGTCCGATGCCAACGTCGTCGGCGAGGTCGGCATGCTGGTGCATGACGTGGCGCCGTTCGCGAAAGGGCAGGTGCGTTTCCAGAAGCCGATCCTCGGCGCCGACGTCTGGGACTGCATCGCCGACGAGGCGATCAAGAGCGGCGAGCGCGTCAAGGTGCTCGAGGTGGAAGGCAGTTTCATGAAAGTAGGGAGGGTTTGAAATGACCGATATGCTGTTCTTCGTCATCGCACTGCTGGTGTTTGCCGGCGTTACGCTCGCCAAAGGCATCCGCATCGTTCCGCAGGGCGAGGAGTGGATCGTCGAGCGGCTCGGCAAATACCACGGCACGCTTCATCCGGGCCTCAACATCATCATTCCGTACCTCGACAACGTCGCCTACAAGCTCGTCACTAAGGACATCATCCTCGACGTGCAGGAGCAGGAGGTCATCACGCGCGACAACGCGGTGATCGTCACCAATGCCATCGCCTTCATCAAGATCACCGATCCGATCAAGGCGGTCTATGGCGTGACGGATTTCTCCGAAGCGATCCGCAACATGATCATGACGACCTTGCGTTCGATCATCGGCGAGATGCAGCTCGACGAGGCGCTGTCGAACCGCGACATGATCAAGGCGCGGCTGCGCGAGTCGATCGCCGACGAGGCGGTCGATTGGGGCCTCACGGTCAAATCAGTCGAGATCCAGGACATCAAGCCTTCGATGTCGATGCAGAAGGCGATGGAGATGCAGGCGAGCGCAGAGCGCGAGCGCAAGGCGATGATCACCCGCGCCGAGGGCGAAAAGCAGTCTATGATTCTGCAGGCCGAGGCACGCCTCGAATCGGCGCGGCGCGACGCCGAAGCGCAGGTGACGCTCGCCGAGGCGAGCGCCGAGGCAATCAAGCGCGTGACACAGGCGATCGGCGAGCAGGAAGGGCCGATGCGCTACATGCTCGGCGAGAAGTACGTCATGGCGATGACCAAGCTCGCCGAATCGAACAACGCCAAGACGATCCTGATTCCCGGCGACCTGCAGGAAACGCTGCGCGGCGTGCTCGGCAGGAAAGGGTAATTATTCCGGTCTGATCAGGCGGCGGCGAGCCGCCGTCCGCGCAGCGCCCAGGCGCTGCCGAACAGCAGCAGGCCGATGACGGCCGAGGTGAGCGCGAGTGGCACCAGCGTGCCGTCGTGGCTCAAGCCAACCCAGGTGCCGGCGACGAAGGCCGCGATCATGGTGAAGAAGCCGAGCAGTCCCGCCGCCGCACCGGCTTCGCGCGGGAAGGGCGCGACCGCACCGGCCTGCGCGCAGGGGAAGTTGATGCCGTGCGCGGCCATCGTCAGGAACTGGCAGCCCAGCACGACGGACCAGTGATGCACGCCGCCAAGCACCAGCGCAGCGAACAGCAGGCCGGAAAGCAGCGAGAGCGTGGTGCCGACCGACACCGCATTGGCCAGACCGATGCGGGCGAGCAGGCGGCGGCAGACGATCGTGCCGAGCAGGTAGCCGGTCACGCCGAAAGCGAAGCAGTAGCCGTAGATCTCCGTCGGTACCCCCAGCACGTCGATCAGCACGAACGACGAGCCGGAGATGAAAGTAAAGATCATCGCGTAGGAGAGCGCGCCCGGCAGGGCGTAGGCCCAGAAAAAGTCGGCGCCGGCGATACGGCGGTAACGTGCGATCAGACCTGCCGGCCGGATCGCTTCCGGGTCGGGCTGGCGGTTGGTCTCGCGAAACATCCGCCACGCCACGGCAGCCAGTGCAACGCCGAACAGCGTGTGAAAGGCGAAGGCGGCGCGCCAGCCGAACCAGACCTGCAGGTAGCCGCCGAGCACCGGGCCGATCAGCGGCGCGATAGAAAGCAGCGAGCTGGCCTTGGCGATCACCTGGGCGCCTTCGGCCGGGGCATAGACGTCTCGGATCAGCGCGCGTGCGACGACGATCGCCGTGCAGCAGCCGATCGCCTGGACGAAGCGCGCGGCGACAAGCAGTTCCAGCGTCGGGGCGGCCGCGCAGGCGAGGCTCGCGCCGACGTACACCGCGAGCCCGGACAAGAGGACAGGCCGTCGACCGAAGCGGTCGGACAGCGGGCCGCTGATCAATTGGGCTGCGCCGAAGCCGATCACGAACAGCGAGAGCGTCTGCTGCACTGCCGCCGGGGTGACGCCGAAGTCGGCGGCAAGATGGGGAAGCGAGGCGAGGTAGAGGTCGGTCGAGAGCGGCTGCAGCATCAGACAGCCAGCGATCAGCCAGAGCAGCGTGGCCGGGCTCACTGCCTCAGACCTTGTCGCGCATGAGGCGCGCTTTCTCTCTTTCCCAGTCCTTCTGCTTCTCGCTCTCGCGCTTATCGAATTGCTTCTTGCCCTTGGCCAGACCGATCTCGATCTTGATGCGTCCCTTGGTGAAATGCATATTGAGGGGCACCAGCGCGTAGCCGGCGCGCTCTACTTTGCCGATCAGCTTGGCGATCTCGCGGCCATGCAGCAACAACTTGCGGGTTCTCACCGGATCGGGCTTGACGTGGGTCGAGGCGGTGGACAGCGGGCTGATATGACAGCCGAGCAGCCAGATCTCGCCGTCCTTGACGATCACGTAGGCTTCCTTGAGCTGCACGCGCCCGGCGCGGATCGACTTGACCTCCCAGCCTTCAAGCACCAGCCCGGCCTCGAAGCGCTCCTCGATGAAATAGTCGTGGAAGGCTTTCTTGTTTTCTACAATCGACATGGCGGGGCGAGGGAAATGAAGAGGCGCGAGGCGCGCTAGAATTCCCACATTCTAATGCAGCCTCGCAGCTTTCCCCTTGCCATGGCCCTGGTCGAAAAGTCGGTATTGATCCCTCGCACGCCCGAGCAGATGTTCGATCTGGTCGATCGCGTCGAGGATTACCCGCAATTCCTGCCGTGGTGCGGCGGCACCGAGCTGATCTCGCGCACGGCGAACCATACCGCCGCACGCATCCACGTCAATTTCCGCGGCATCAAGGCGCATTTCGCCACCGAGAACGCCAAGGATGCGCCGCACTGGATGAACATCGCGTTGCGCGAGGGGCCCTTCCGGCGCCTTGACGGCGGCTGGCGCTTCACGGCGCTCGGTGATGCCGGCTGCAAGGTCGAGTTCCACTTGCACTACGAGTTCTCGAGCAAGCTGCTCGAGAAGGCGATGGGGCCTGTGTTCGGCCACATCGTCAACACCTTCGTCGACTCCTTCGTCAAGCGCGCCCACCATGTCTACGAATGACACCATCCAGGTCGAAGTGACCTATGCCCTGCAGGACAAACAGGAAGTGGTCCCGCTGACGCTGCCTGCGGGCAGCACCCTGCAGCAGGCGCTCGAGGCGTCCGGCCTGGCGGAAAAGCACCCCGAGATCGACCTCGCCAAAGGCAAGTTCGGCATCTACAGCAAGCTGGCGCGACTGGATGCGGTACTACGCGACCGCGACCGGGTCGAGATTTACCGCCCGCTGATTGCCGATCCCAAGGAGGTGCGCAAGCAGCGCGCCGCCGAAGGCAAGGTCATGAAGAAGGGCGGCGGGGCGGCCGAGGAGTAGCTATTTCGAAGCTGGGGGCGGGCTGCACCAGTCGCTGACCGACTTCCTCGCACGGGCGAGTTCCGCCTCGCGTAATGCACCGTCGAGCGCAGCGCGCTCGCCCTTAGCGTCGATCGTGTAGCGTATTTGGCCCGATTCGATAGCCGCCAAGTTGGAGCGGGCATTGCGGCAGTTCTCCTCGCGCTGCCGGGCCTGCGCCTGTTCCTCTTGCGCTTTTTTGCCTTCTTCCTGCGCTTTCTGCTGCTTTTCCCGCTCAGCCAGTTGGCGCTCGTTGAAGGACTGTCGGGCGGCCTCGGCATCCACCGGCGGCGGCGCTGCGAGCTTGCGGGACTCCACCTGCTTGCCGGGCGGAGGACGGCTGCCGTAGTGGGTCTTGCCGTCGGCATCTTTCCAGGTGTACACCTGCGCCATAGCAGCGAAGGGCAAGGCGGCGAGCAGGGGCAGCGAAATCAGGACGGCGGCACGGCGTGCATTCATCATCTGGTCTCTCCCAGTTTGGGGTGCGCCCGGTGTCCGGGAGCGTTCACTTCCAATGATACCGGTGAAAGGGACGGCTGCCCGTATGGAACAGATATCCGAAATCAAAGGAAGTAAGGTGGCGTCAAGAATGAGAGTAATATTATGCCTATTGGTATAAAGGTTAATTCAAATACATATATATCATAAGTTATTGCTTGTGTGGTGCGCGGGGGGCGTAAGCATAAGTTCCTGAGGTAACAAGAGTTTTTTATCTTTGGGATGACAAGGGGTTGATGATGTCGGAAATGAAGGTGGGGACGCGGCTGGCGCTGGGGTTCGGCGCGATGGTGGCGGTGTTGCTTGTTGTCGGCGGCATGGGTATTGCGAATATCATGACGCTTAATCATGAGGTTTCCCTGATCGCACGTGATCGGATGCCCAAGCTGCTGGCTGCATTCGAAGTGGAAAACAAGGTCAACATGCAGGGGCGCGCCTTCCGAAATGCGATCATCTACAAGGAGACCAATGCGATCAAGAAGGAGTTATCGCGAATTCCGCAGTCGCGCACGGTGATCGCAGAAAAGCTGAAATTTCTCGAGGAGCAGACGAGTTCTGAAACAGGCAAGCGCTTGCTAGCCGAGGTGCTCAAGTACAACGCTGCCTATGCCAAGGAGACGGAGCTGCTCTTAAATGACCTAGGGACGCGCTGAACAAATCAGCATTTGATTGAAAATGAGGGAATCTGACTGCATCCATTCGAGATTCTCGCCTCGGCGGGCAAGAAATGTCGTTTCTGCTGCCGCTTTCGACCGGCT
>JBGFRW010000049.1:0-98940 GCA_041694935.1 Pseudomonadota bacterium
TCGAAAGCGGCAGCAGAAACGACATTTCTTGCCCGCCGAGGCGAGAATCTCGAATGGATGCAGTCAGATTCCCTCATTTTCAATCAAATGCTGATTTGTTCAGCGCGTCCTTAAGAGGGCCACCAAGAGCGAACTCACTCTACTGAGTTCCCTGGTCAAGGCCGAGTTGCAGAACGGCAACTACCAGGTTGCCGACCAGATTCTCAACGACTGGGGTACGGGTCAGAGCGATGTCGCCTCCCTTCGCCTCGTCTCCGCCAGCAACACTCCCATCAGCGAATTCCAAAGGCCGGCGGCCGGCGGGCAAATCCTCGTCATGGAAACTCCGATCGAGTATTCGTATATGGGGCAGGCAACGCTCAGCCTCGGCAAGAGCCTAGACGAAATCGAGTCGCACCACGACACGCTCGTCTTCGAAATCGCCGTGGGGCTGGTGATCGTCGGAATCATGCTCGGAACCCTCACCTACCTGCTGCAGGAGAACCGGCGCGAGGCGGCGAGCTTGAACGCCGAAATGGCTGAACGCAAGCGGATCGAAGCGGAACTGAAGCAGCACCGCGACCATCTCGAGGAACTGGTCGAGCAGCGTGCCAGTGCGCTGACGCAGGCGAAGCTGGAAAGCGATGAGGCCAACCGCATGCTGTACACGGTGCTGGACACCGCGCCGTTCCGCATTTTCTGGAAGGATCGCAACAGCCGCTACTTGGGCTGCAACCGCAAATTCGCCGATGAAGCCGGCAAGCAGTCGCCTGCCGACCTGATCGGTCTGACCGACTACGACCTGCCCTGGGCGGTGAACGCCGAGATGTTCCGACAGGACGACGCAGCCGTGATGGCCTCCGGCCAATCGAAGCTCGCATATGAAGAGCCGATGGATTTCCCCGATGGGAGGAGAATCTGGGCTTCCACCAGCAAGGTCCCTCTGCGCGATGCATCGGGCCAGGTGTTCGGCGTGCTCGGCAGCTACGAGGACATCACCGAGCGCAAAAGCGCCCACCAGGAATTGCTTGTCGCCAAAGAAGAAGCAGAACGCGCCAACGCCGCCAAGAGCGAGTTCCTCTCGCGCATGAGCCATGAGTTGCGCACGCCGCTCAACGCCATCATCGGCTTTTCACAATTGCTCGAAACGCATAGCAATCCGCCGCTTTCAGAACAGCAGGCCGACAACGTGCATGAAATCCGCAAGGCCGGGGAGCACCTGCTCGAACAGGTCAACGAGGTTCTTGACCTCAGCCGCATCGAAAGCGGCCGCATCGAGCTCAGCGTCGAACCGGTGGCCGTCGCAGCGCTAGCCACCGCCTGCGTGGCACAGGTACAGCACCTCGCCGCCAAGCGTGGTGTCATCATCACCAGCGAACTGGATGGTGGCCTGACGGTGCTGGCGGATTACCTGCGCCTCAGGCAGGTGCTGATCAATCTGCTCTCCAATGCGATCAAGTACAACCGCGACGGCGGCCGGGTCGAGATCAGTGCCAAGCCAGATGACGGCGGTTGGCGCATCGAGGTGCGCGACACCGGCCATGGCATCGCACCTGAAAATATCTCCCGCCTGTTCCGTCCCTTCGAGCGTCTCGAATCCTCATATACCGGCATCGAAGGCACAGGCATCGGCTTGGCGCTGGTGAAGAAGCTGGTCGAAGCGATGCAAGGCCAGATCGGCGTCGCCAGCGAGCCGGGCGTCGGAAGCACTTTCTGGTGCATCTTGCCGGCTGCACCCTCGCAGGCCCTGCCGCCGAGCGAGCCACAGGAAAAAGTCGGCGCCGGCGGGACGGCGCCTGTTGCGACGAGCCGGCGTTATACCGTGCTGCACATCGAGGACAACCCGATCAATCTGAAGCTGGTCAAGAAATTCCTCGCCGTGCGTCCCGATATCGAGCTGCTCGAAGCCACCAGCGCGGAATCCGGCCTGGACATTGTCCGCAGCAAGCGTCCCGACCTGATCCTGCTCGACATCAACCTGCCGGGCATGGATGGCTTCTCAGCCATGAATCACCTCAAGGATGACCCGGCGACGCGGGACATTCCAGTCGTCGCCGTCACCGCGAATGCGATGCTCCGCGATGTCGAACGCGGCATCGCTGCCGGCTTCACGGCCTACCTCGCCAAGCCGCTGGATGTCGCGATGTTCCTCAAAACCGTCGATAATTGCCTGACAACCGCTGGTGGAGAAACCGCATGACCCGCGATCTGCTCGACAATGCCTGCATCTTCGTCATCGACGACGAACCGGTCAACCTCAAACTCATCGACAAGATGCTGGCGGTCCAGGGCTATCCCCCGCCAGTGTTGATCCAGGATCCGCGCGAGGTGCTCGAACGTTATGCGAAGCAGCGCCCCGACCTGATCCTGCTCGACCTCAACATGCCGCATCTCGACGGCTACCAGGTACTCGACCAGCTGAAGGCGCTCGACGATCCGCTGCTGCCGCCGATCGTGATCCTCACCGCCCAGCACGGCCGCGAATACCTGCTCAAGGCGCTCGCTGCAGGTGCGCGCGACTTCATCAGCAAGCCCTTCGACCGCGCCGAGCTGCTGATGCGCGTGCGTAACCTGCTCGAGGCGCACTTCGCGCACCGCTTCGTCCATGATCAGAAAGCCGTGCTCGAGGAGATGGTGCACCAGCGCACCGAGGCACTCAACCTGACGCGGCTGCAGGTCGTGCAGCGCCTCGGCCGCGCGGCGGAATACCGCGACAACGAGACCGGGCTGCACATCATCCGCATGAGCAAGTTCTCGACGCTGCTGGCCAAGGAACTCGGCTGGAGCGCCGCAGATGCCGAATTGATGCTGCACGCCAGCCCGATGCACGACGTCGGCAAGATCGGCATTCCCGACGCAATCCTGCTCAAGCCCGGCAAGTTCGAACCGCACGAGTGGGAGATCATGAAGAGCCATGCCACGATCGGCGCCGACATCCTGAGCGACGACGATTCCGACCTGCTGCGCCTCGCGCGCGAGATCGCCCTGACGCACCACGAGAAATGGGACGGCAGCGGCTATCCGCACGGCCTCGCCGGCGAGGCAATTCCGCAGGCCGGACGCATCGTCGCCGTCGCCGACGTCTTCGACGCCCTGACTTCCGAGCGGCCCTACAAGAAGGCATGGCCAAGCGAAAAGGCGATCGAATACATGCATGAGCAGAGCGGAAAGCATTTCGATCCGGCCGTGATAGAGTGCTTCAAGGCAAGCCTGCCGCAGTTCCTGGAAATCCAGCAACGCTACGCCGAGCCTGCCGAATGATTTCTCCCCAGTGCAGGTATCTCACGCGATGGCCAAAGCCCCCGCCCCGCCAGCTTCTTTTTTACTGCGTCACCCCGCTCACCTGATCGCCTGCGGCTTCGGCAGCGGCCTCTCGCCGTTCGCGCCAGGCACTGCCGGCACGCTGTTCGCCTGGGCCAGCTACCCGCTGCTGCGCGGCTTCTTTCCAGACGACATGCTGTTCGCCGTGTTCCTGTTGCTGTGCTTCGTCCTCGGCGTGACTTCCTGCCACATCACCGGCCGCACCCTGGGTGTCGTCGACCACGGCAGCATCGTCTGGGACGAGATCGTGCCCTTTTGGGCCGTGCTGCTGCTGACACCGGCCGGCCTGCTCTGGCAACTGGCCGCCTTCCTCTGGTTCCGCTTCTACGACATCGTGAAGCCTTCTCCAGCCGACTACTTCGACAGCAAGGTGAAGAATGGCCTCGGGGTGATGATGGACGACGTCGTCGCCGCTGCTTACACGGTGCTGACGCTGGCTGCCTTCAAGGCGCTCGTCGATCGATTCTTCTGAGGCAGGAATGGACAGCGACCTGCTTGAACTCTCGGAGGCTGTCGGGAGGAGTTGCCGCGCGCACGGCTTGACGATCGCTACCGCCGAATCTTGCACTGGCGGTTGGACAGCGCAAGTAATTACTCACACAGCGGGCAGTTCGGCGTGGTTCGAACGCGGCTTCGTCACCTACGCGAATGACGCAAAGGTGGAAATGCTCGGCGTGAACCCGGCGACCCTCGAAAAACACGGCGCGGTGAGCCTGGAAGCCGCCGGAGAAATGGCCGCGGGCGCACTGAAAAATTCCAATGCACTGATTTCATTGGCAATCACCGGCATCGCCGGTCCGACGGGTGGCTCACCGGATAAGCCAGTGGGCACCGTATGCTTCGCCTGGTGTGTTCGTGGAAAGGCGCCGTCCTGCGAGCGCCGACTTTTTGCCGGAGACCGCGAGGCGATCCGGAGGCAGTCGGTGATGCATGCGTTGGCCGGACTCATCGATCGCGCAAGAAACATGCCATAATCCAGACAACTTTTTAAGGGAAGCAAAATGGACGACAACAAGGCCAAGGCGCTGCAGGCGGCGCTCGCGCAGATCGAGAAACAGTTCGGCAAGGGCTCCATCATGAAGATGGGCGAGGGCCAGATCGAGAACGACCTGCAATCGGTCTCGACCGGTTCGCTCGGCCTCGATATCGCGCTCGGCATCGGCGGCCTGCCGCGCGGCCGCGTGGTCGAGATCTACGGCCCGGAATCCTCTGGCAAGACCACGCTCTGTCTGCAGGTCGTCGCGGAAATCCAGAAGGCCGGCGGTACCGCCGCCTACATCGATGCCGAAAATGCGCTCGATCCGGTCTATGCCGGCAAGCTCGGCGTCAACGTGCCCGATTTGCTGATTTCCCAGCCCGACACCGGCGAACAGGGCCTCGAGATCGCCGACATGCTGGTGCGCTCCGGCGGCGTCGACCTGATCGTCGTCGACTCCGTCGCTGCGCTGACGCCCAAGGCCGAGATCGAGGGCGAGATGGGCGACCAGCTGCCCGGCCTGCAGGCACGCCTGATGAGCCAGGCGTTGCGCAAGCTCACCTCCAACATCAAGCGCACCAACACGCTGGTGATCTTCATCAACCAGATCCGCATGAAGATCGGCGTGATGTTCGGCAACCCCGAGACGACGACCGGCGGCAACGCGCTCAAGTTCTACGCCTCGGTGCGCATGGACATCCGCCGCACCGGCGCCATCAAGAAGGGCGACGAGGTGATCGGCAACGAAACCAAGGTCAAGGTCGTCAAGAACAAGGTGGCGCCGCCCTTCAGGGAAGCGCACTTCGACATCCTCTACGGCGAGGGCATCTCGCGCGAAGGCGAGATCATCGAACTCGGCGTCACCCACAAATTCATCGACAAGTCGGGTGCCTGGTACGCCTACAACGGCGAGAAGATCGGACAGGGCAAGGACAACGCGCGCGAATACCTGCGCGAGCATCCCGAAATCGCCCGCGAGGTCGAGAACAAGATTCGTGCCGCGGTCGGCGTGGCGGCGCTCGGCGCCGCTGCTGAGGCAGAGTGACGGAGCGGCGGGAGCCTGCAGACAAAAAGGAACTGCGCCAGCGTTCGCTGAGGTTGCTGGCACGGCGCGAACACACCCGCGCCGAACTGGCCAGGAAACTCTCTGCACTCGGCACACCGGAAGACATCGATAACGTGCTGAACGAACTTGCCCAAGCGGGACTGCAATCCGATGCGCGCTTCGCCGAAAGCTACGTGCGCAGCCAGGGTGCACGCCTCGGCACCGCGCGGCTGCGCCAGACCCTGCGTAGCAAGGGCGTGGCCATCGAACTGGCCGAGGCTCAGCTGGCCAGGACGGAACTGCCGGACGAACTGGAACGTGCTCGCGCCGTCTGGGCGAAGAAGTTTGCCGCCGCGCCAGCCGATGCGCGCGAATGGGCCAAGCAGGCGCGCTTCCTGCAGGGCCGCGGCTTCAGCGCCGAGATCATCCGCAAGCTGCTGAAAGAAATCGAATGAGCCGGCTCGCCGTCTATAACCTGCGCAAGAAATTCCGTTCGCGCACCGTCGTCAAGGATGTCAGCCTGCACGTGGATGGCGGCGAGGTCGTCGGCCTGCTCGGCCCGAACGGCGCCGGCAAGACCACCTGCTTCTACATGATCGTCGGGCTGATCGCCTCCGACGCGGGGGACATCTTCATCAATGCCGAGGGCCAGGAAAGCAAGCTCACCCACATGCCGATCCACAAACGCGCACGCCTGGGACTTTCCTACCTGCCGCAGGAAAACTCGGTGTTCCGCAAGCTCACCGTCCAGGAAAACATCCGCGCCGTGCTCGAACTGCAGGATTATGATCCGCCGACGCTGGAAACCCGCCTCGACGAACTGCTTGAGGAACTGCACATCACGCACCTGCGCGACCAGCCAGCCGCGGCGCTTTCGGGCGGCGAACGGCGCCGGGTCGAGATCGCCCGCGCACTGGCCACCTCGCCGCGCTTCATCCTGCTCGACGAGCCTTTTGCCGGCGTCGACCCGATTGCGGTGCTCGACATCCAGAAGATCATCCGCTTCCTCAAGGAGCGCGGCATCGGCGTGCTGATCACCGACCACAACGTGCGCGAAACCCTCGGCATCTGCGACCACGCCACGATTATCAACGCCGGCGAGGTGCTCGCGGCTGGACATCCGGCCGAGATCGTCGATAATGAAAACGTGCGCCGGGTTTATCTCGGCGAGCACTTCCGGATGTAACGTGAAGCAGACTCTACAACTCAGGCTTTCTCAGCATCTTGCGCTGACGCCGCAGTTGCAGCAGTCCATTCGTCTATTGCAGTTGTCCTCGCTGGAACTCAATCAGGAGATCGAGCAGGCTTTGCAAGATAACCCCTTGCTGGAACGCGAAGAGCCTGTCGAGATGGGCGCCTTCGCCGGAGCGGGCGACGCCCTGAACCGGACCCGCGAAACCGAACCGACAGCGACCAGTGAAGCACAGGGCGAGCCGTCCGGAGACAACGCCGACTGGTCGCAGGACGGCCTCGAATGGCCGAGCGCCAACCCCCGCAGCCCGCGCGACCCCAACGACGAAGATGTCGATATGGGCGAGTTGCAGGCCGCGAGCACCAACCTGCGCGACCATCTGATCGCCCAGCTTGCCATGACCCAACTGTCTGACGACGAACAGTTGCGTGTGGCTTTCCTGATCGAAGCCCTCGACGACGACGGCTACCTCGCCCAGGAACTCGAAGAACTGGTCGACGTGCTGCCCGATGAGTTCGCCGGGGAGCCCGACGAAGTGCTTGAGATTCTGGCCATTGCGCTCCGGCATCTGCAAAGCCTCGACCCACCCGGCGTCGGCGCGCGCAACCCGCGCGAATGCCTGCTGCTGCAACTCGACAACCAGCCGCCTTCCCGCGTGCGCGACCTGGCGCGGGTCATCGTGCGCGACCATCTGGAGCAGCTCGCCAACCGCGACTACGCACGCATCAAGAAGGCGCTCAACTGCTCGGACGAGGCACTGCGCGACGCCCAGGCGCTGATCCGATCGCTCAACCCGCGTCCGGGCGCCGAGTTCGCCACGCTCGACACACGCTACATCGTGCCCGACGTCATCGTCAGGAAGCTGCGTGGCGGCTGGGTCGCCCAACTCAACCAGGAAGCGATGCCGCGCCTGCGCATCAACCGGCTCTACGCCGACTTGCTGCGCCAGCAGCGCAGCAACGGCGGCAGCAACCTTGCCGGCCAACTTCAGGAAGCCAAGTGGCTGATCAAGAACGTGCAGCAGCGCTTCGACACCATCGCGCGCGTCTCGCAGGCAATCGTCGATCGCCAGCGTGCCTTTTTCGACCATGGTGAGGTCGCGATGCGGCCGCTGACGCTGCGCGAGATCGCCGAAACCGTGGACCTGCACGAATCGACCATCTCGCGCGTCACCACGCAGAAATTCCTCGCGAGCCCGCGCGGCATCTACGAACTCAAGTATTTTTTCGGCAGCCACGTCGCCACCGATACCGGCGGCGCGGCGTCATCCACCGCGATCCGGGCGCTGATCAAGCAGCTCGTGGGCGCCGAGGACGGCCACAAGCCGCTCTCCGACTCCCGAATCGCGGAAATCCTCGGCGAGCAGGGCATCGTCGTCGCGCGGCGTACCGTCGCCAAGTACCGCGAATCCCTGAACATCCCGCCGGTCAATCTACGCAAGACACTCTAGAGGAGACATCATGAACCTCAATATCACTGGACACCATATCGAGGTCACCCCCGCGCTGCGCGATTACGTCACCGGCAAGGTGGAGAAGGTGATCCGACATTTCGACCACGTCACCAGCGTCCATGTGATTCTCTCGGTCGAGAAGCTCGTACAGAAGGCCGAGATTACGCTGCACGTCAAGGGCAAGGACATCTTCGCCGACAGCAGCGACACCGACCTCTACGCCGCCATCGATCTGTTGATCGACAAGCTCGATCGCCAAGTGCTCAAATACAAGAGCAAGCAGTCCGACCACGGCCATACCCGCCCGACCGCCGCCGAGTAGCCTCGGCAACGATTCCCCTGGCGCCAGTCGAGGTATATACTTCGCGGCTGGCTCCGGGGGTCACCCCCACCGGCGCTCCCCTCCGGTGACCGGGATACCGCCCTACTCCGATGAATTTGATCGCAAAACTGCTGAAGGTCGAGAATGTGGTCGTCGACCTGGACGCGAGCAGCAAGAAGCGCGTCTTCGAACAGGCCGGCCTGCTGTTCGAGAACCATCACGGCATTGCCCGAAGCACTGTCTACGATGCCCTGTTCGCCCGCGAAAAAATGGGTTCCACCGGCCTGGGCCTCGGCATTGCCATCCCCCACGGCCGCATCAAAGGCCTGAAGGAAGCGCAGGGCGCCTTCTTCCGCCTGGCCACCCCGGTTCAGTTCGACGCCCCGGATGGCTTGCCGGTAGGCATGATCTTCGTCCTGCTGGTGCCGGAAGCCGCCACCGAGCATCACCTGCAGATGCTCTCTGAACTGGCACAGATGTTCAGCGACAAGACCTTCCGCGAGCAACTCGCCGCAGCCGCCGACGCCCCGGCAGTGCATGCGCTCTTCGCGCAGTGGCAGTCGGCCAGCTGATCGTCGCCCAGCTGTTCGAGAAGAATCGCGAACGGCTGAAGCTTTCCTGGGTCAGCGGCACCCTGAACCGGACCATCGCCGTCAACCGTGACGACGTCTCGCCAGCCGACCTGATCGGCCACCTCAATCTGATCCACCCCGACCGCGTGCAGGTGCTCGGCTCGCCCGAGATCATCTGGTACAAGCGACATGCAGGCGGGAAGGGCGAGCACATCTTCAAGCAGATCATCGATGCCCATCCTCCTGCGGTAATCGTCGCCGACGGCTGCGACATCCTCGAGGAGATCCGCAGCGCCTGCGAAGCGAACGACATCCCGCTGTTCTCCACGCCACTGCCCACCGCGCAGGTCATCGACTCGCTGCGCGTTTATGTCTCGCGTCAGCTCGCCGAGACCGTCACCCTGCACGGCGTGTTCATGGACGTGCTCGGCATCGGCGTGCTGGTCACCGGCGACTCGGGCGTCGGCAAGAGCGAATTGGGTCTCGAACTAATCACGCGGGGACACGGGCTGGTGGCCGACGACGTGGTCGAGGTCTCGCGCGTCGGCCCCGATACCCTCGAGGGCCGCTGCCCCGAACTGCTCAAGGATTTCATCGAGGTGCGCGGCCTTGGCCTGCTCAACATCCGCACCGTCTTCGGAGAAACGGCATGCCGCCGCAAGATGCGCCTCAAGCTCATCGTGCACCTGCAGCGCCCCGCCGGTCAACCCGAGATGGCGCGCCTGCCGCTCGACGCACTTACCGAGAACGTGCTGGGCGTGCCGGTGCGCAAAGTGGTGCTGCCGGTCGCCGCCGGCCGAAACCTCGCTGTGCTGCTAGAAGCGGCGGTGCGCTCCACCATCCTGCTGCTGCGCGGTATCGACAGCATGGATGAATTCATGCAGCGCCAGCAGCGGGCGCTGGAAGGGCTCGGCGACGCCGACGACTAGGCAGCAGCCCCGCTCACGCGGTGCGCAGGGAAGACTGCTGCAAACGTGCTGCCTTCGCCCGGCTTGCTCTTGATCTCCAGCCGAGCCTGGTGACGCTCTAGCACGTGCTTGACGATCGCCAGTCCCAGCCCCGTTCCGCCGCTATCGCGGGAGCGGCCGCGATCGACTCGGTAGAAACGCTCGGTCAGCCGCGGGATGTCGCGCGCGTCGATGCCGATACCCTGGTCCACGACCTCGAACACGGCACCGCCATCGGGATCGGCTCGCCAATGCAACTCGATACGGCTACCGGCCGGCGTGTAGCGCACCGCATTGCTCGCCAGGTTGCTGAAAGCGCTATGCAGTTCGCGGCTGCTGCCGAGCAGGAGCAGTGGCCCGCTGCTTGCCATCACCAATTCGTGCCGCCCTCCCGAGAGCGCCTGCACCTCCTCGCGCAACAGAGCGAGGAGGGTGGTCACATCGACCTCCTCCTCCGGGGGCGGTGCACCTGTCTCGAGCGCCGACAGCGTCAGCAAGTCCTCGATCAGGTGCTGCATGCGGCGTGAGTGCTCGAGTGCCATGTCGAGATAATGGATGAGCTCCTCGGAAGGAACGGGACGCTCGCCGTCGGCGATGCCGTCCCGCGCCGTTTCGAGAAAGCCCTGCACTACGGTAAGCGGCGTGCGCATCTCGTGGGAGACGTTGGCGACGAAATCGCGGCGTACGTTTTCGAGCCGCTCGAGCTGTGTCAGATCCTCGATCAGCAGCAGCGTACGGCCGGCTGAGAAAGGAGCACCGCGGATGTGCAGCACGCGCCCCGGGCTTCTGAGCGGCCGGACCAGGAGCGGCAAGGCCGGCTCGCCATGCTTGATGCGCTGCTCGAGATAGGCGACGAACTCCGGTTCGCGCACCAGGTGGGTCACCGGCATGCCGCCGTCGCGCCGCAGCTCCAGGCCAAGCAGGAATTCAGCACGAGGATTCATCCACTCGATGGCGTTCTGCTGATCGAGGATCACCACGCCTTCCGGCAGGGCCTCGGCCGCCAGGCGAAAACGCTCCCCCATTTCGGCAAGTTCCTCGCGCTGCTGCGCCGCCTGTCGCGCACGGCGATGCAGGGCGAGAAAAACGCGCGACCAACTGCCGCTGCCGTCCGGCACAGGCGTGCCGATGGGCTTCTCCGCCCAGGCCACCAGCCGGCCGATCTGGCGCTCATGGCGCGCGAGCAGCAGCAACGCCGCGGCCGAGACGGCAAGCATCGCCGCCAAGGGGCCGAAGATCAGCCAGCCAAGCAAGCCTGCGGCAAGAAATATCGCACCTGCAATCAGCAGATGGAGCAGGATCAATCAGGCATCCTCGGTGGAAAAGCGGTAGCCGCTGCCGCGCACGGTCTGTACCAGCTTGTCTAGCCCCGAGGGCTCCAGCGCCGCGCGCAAGCGACGGATATGTACATCCACGGTGCGCTCCTCGACGAAGACGTGGTCGCCCCACACCTGGTCAAGCAACTGGTCGCGCGAATGCACGCGCTCCGGGTGTGTCATGAGGAAATGCAACAGGCGAAATTCAGTCGGGCCCAGTGCGACCGGGCTGCCGGCAGCGAATACCCGGTGCGCGGTCGGGTCGAGCTTGAGGCCGCCCGCATCGACGATGTCCTCGGTCGCCTGGGGCCGGCCGCGGCGCAGTACCGCCTGGATGCGCGCAAGCAGTTCGCGTGGGCTGAACGGCTTGGTGACGTAATCGTCCGCACCGCCCTCGAGCCCCATCACCTTGTCGCGTTCCTCGCCGCGCGCCGTCAGCATGATGATCGGCACGTGCTTGGTGCGCACGTCGGCACGCAGGCGACGAGCGAAATCCAGCCCGCTCATGCCCGGCAGCATCCAGTCGAGCAGGATCAGGTCGGGCAGGGCCTGGTTGACTTGCCGCAAGGCGCTCTCGGCATCCATCGCCGCAATCACGCCGTGGCCGTGGCGGCGCAGGTTGGCGGCGATCAGCGCTTGGATCGCCGGTTCGTCTTCAACGACCATTATGGAAGCGGGCATGGTTAGTTTGCTCGGCTGTCATGAGGTGGATGAAGTCTATTGCAGGCAAATGATGGTTTTGTGACAAACGGCCGGATCGGCACCTTGCGTTATGATAGGCGCCCCTCATATGCAACAGTCCCGAAACAACCCCCCGATTCAAGTTATGGCCGGACTCGACAAGAATACCCCCATCCCGACCGAGATCAAGCTGCACCAGAAATCGCGTGAGATGGAACTGACCTTCTCCGACGGAAAGAACTTCCGCCTGAGCTACGAATTTCTGCGCGTCTATTCCCCATCCGCCGAGGTGCGCGGCCATGGGCCAGGGCAGGAAACCCTGCAGACCGGCAAGCGCAACGTTGAGATCAAGGCGCTCGAAGCGGTCGGCAACTACGCCGTGCAGCCCTTCTTTTCCGACGGCCACGATACCGGCATCTATTCCTGGGATCTGCTCTACTCGCTGGGCAGCCACAAGGATGAACTTTGGGCCGACTATCTGGCCCGCCTCGAGGCCGCGGGCGCCAACCGCGACGTCGATTCCACTACGCTGCCGCCAAAATCCGGCGGCAGCTGCGGCAAGCACTAAGTAAAGAACCAAGGAACGATCCACCATGGCTGACACCCCGGAAACCCACTTCGGCTTCGAAACCGTCCCCGAACATGAGAAAGCCAAGCGGGTGCGCGGGGTGTTCTCCTCGGTCGCCGACAAATACGACCTGATGAACGATCTGATGTCGGCCGGCCTGCACCGGCTGTGGAAGGCGTTCACCCTGCAGGTCGCCGGCGCGCGCACGGGCGAGCGCGTGCTCGACATCGCCGGGGGGACAGGCGATCTGGCCTCCGCCTTCCGCAAGCAGGTCGGCCCGACCGGTGAAGTCTGGCTCACAGATATCAACAATGCGATGCTGACGCGCGGCCGCGACCGTCTGCTCGACGAAGGCCGACTCGGTCCGGTGGCCCAGTGCGACGCCGAGAAGCTACCCTTCCCGGACAACCACTTCGACATCGTCACTGTCGCTTTCGGCCTGCGCAACATGACGCACAAGGACAAGGCGCTCGCGGAGATGCGCCGCGTGCTGCGGCCCGGCGGGCGGCTCCTGGTGCTGGAGTTCTCGAAGGTATGGGAGCCGCTTGCCCCTGCCTACGACTTCTACTCATTCAAGGTGCTGCCCTGGCTCGGCCAGAAGGTCGTTAATGACCCCGACAGCTACCGCTACCTCGCTGAGTCGATCCGCATGCACCCAGACCAACAAACGCTCAAGGGCATGATGGAACAAGTCGGTCTGTCCCGGGTCGACTATTACAATTTGACCGCGGGTGTTGTTGCCCTGCACCGCGGCTACAAGCTCTGAAGTAGAGGAGAGACTCTTGAAACGCAGCTTCCTTGCACTGTTTGCCGCCTTTTTCGCCTTTGCCGCCCTCGTCGTTTCCGATGCTGAAGCCAAGCGCCTGGGTGGGAGCAAGTCGATCGGCATGACTCGCAGCACCACGCCGACTCAACCCGCCACGACACCTCAGAACGCGACTGCGGCGGCCCCGCAGCCAGCCGCTGCGCCCACTCCGGCCGCACAGCCCGGCAAGCGCAGCTGGCTCGGCCCCGTCGCTGGTTTGGCCGCCGGCCTCGGCTTGGCCGCGCTTGCCTCTCATTTCGGCTTCGGCGAGGAGTTGGCCTCGTTCATCCTGATCGCCTTGCTCGTCTTCGGCGGCCTGTTCCTGTTCCGCATGCTGACCCGTTCACGCCAGCCGCAGGGCGGGCTGCAATATGCCGGGGCCGGCGCTGACGGCCGCGCCGACCCGATGCGCTTCGACGCTCAACAAGTCGGCGCTGGCGGGACGGCGCCAATGAGCGACGCAGCGGCCATTCCGACTGATTTCGATACCGAAGGCTTCCTGCGTCAGGCCAAGCTCAATTTCATCCGCCTGCAGGCCGCCAACGACCGCGGCGACATGGACGACCTGAAGGCCTTCGCTACCCCCGAAGTCTTCGCCGAGGTGCAGATGCAGTACGAAGAGCGCGGGCGCAAGCCGCAGGAGACTGACGTGATGCAGCTCGACGCCGCTTTGCTCGAACTCGTCACCGAAGGCGGCCAGCACATCGCCAGCGTCCGCTTCCACGGCCTTCTGCGCGAGGAAGCTGCCTCTGCCCCTGCGCACTTCGAAGAAATCTGGCACCTGACCAAGCCGGTCGATGGCAGCTTCGGCTGGCGCGTCGCTGGCATCCAGCCTCTGGCCTGATCGTCGCTCATGCTCGACGCGGCGCTGATAGCCGGACTCAACCATCTGCTGCAGGGCGCCGGCTGGGCGCGCGACCGCCTCAAGCCTTTCGCCGGAAGACAGGCCAACATCGGCATGTCGCCCTTCCTGTTGGGATTTGCCGTCACCCCTGCCGGACTGTTCGAGCCGCTGCCCGAAACTGCCGCAACCGACGTGACCATCAGCCTGCCTGCCGACACTCCATTCCTGCTGCCGCAGGGACTGGACAAGGTCATGGCCGGCGCCCGTGTCGAAGGGAACGCTGAGTTCGCCACGGAGCTATCCTTCATCTTCCGCCATCTGCACTGGGATGCCGAAGAGGATCTTGCGCGCCTTGTTGGCGACATTGCCGCCCACCGCATGGTGCAGAGCGCACAGCGCATTGCCACGTGGCACAGACAGGCCACCGCCAATCTTGCCGGCAACCTCGCCGAATACCTGGCCCACGAAAATCGCCAACTGGTCACACACGAGGAATTTGCTTCCTTCCGCGAAACCCTCGCTCGCCTCAATGCCGATCTCAGCCGTCTCGAAGCACGTTGCAAGACCCTTGTTTGACCCACAACCAAAGGAGGAGAGCCCATGAAGACAAAACTGATCGTACTGTCCACCCTGGCCGCACTGGCAGCCCCGGCCTTCGCTGACGAAGCCAAGCTGCTTGAAGAAGGCCGCGGCATTGCCATGAAGATGCCGCCTAAGTTGCTCGAAGTGCTCGATGCAGAAATCAAGAAAGGTGGGCATGCCGAGGCGATGACGGTCTGCCGCGATAAAGCGCCCCAGATGGCAAAGAACCTGTCCGAGCAGTCGGGCTGGGCGATTCGCCGCGTTAGCCTGAAGAATCGCAATCCCAAAGCTGTGCCGGATGCCTGGGAAAAGTCAGTGCTCGAGGAGTTCGATCGCCGCGCAGCGGCCGGCGAAAAGCCGACCAGTCTTGAAAAAAGCGAGATCGTCGCCGACGGCGACAAGAAATACTTCCGCTACATGAAGGCGCTCCCGACGCAGGATCTCTGCCTCAACTGCCACGGCACGCCGGACCGCTTAGACGCTGCCGTCCAGGCGAAACTCAAGGAACTCTACCCGGACGACAAGGCTGTCGGCTACAGCCTCGCCGAGATTCGGGGCGCCATCACCATCAAGAAACCGATGTAAGGTATCGCTCCGCCGGCGCCTTTCTTCTGCCGCTTAACATCGTTTGCGGCAGACTGTCCCGGGGCGCCGGTTTTATTTCCTGTCTCTATCGAAGACGAGCAGCGCCGCCAGTTCCTTCGTTTCCGGCATCTCGACTCGTCGTGCAGTTGTCCACAACCAACGCACTCCCCCGGTTGGCGGAACAATGCCGAGTCGCATTCCCAAGCCTTCATCTGAAACGTCGCCGGAGAGTATGCGCGCCGCTGGGTGCTCGCCTGCAGCCAAGGCTGCCCCACCTTCGCTTATCCAGCGCAGGTTGAGACTGTCGAGCCTGACGCCTGGCGGCAGTTCCGCCCCGAGAATCTTTTCGGCGAGATCGTTCGCGAGCAGGATGCGATCTTGTGCATCCAGCAGCAGAACAGCGAACGGTAGGGCAGCGAACACCGCATGAAAATTCGCGGCAACACTGCGACGTGCGGCCTCCGCTTCCATGTATTCGGTGATGTCCTCCTTGACCGCCATGAAATTCGCGACCTTTCCGTCAGCGTCGAATACTGGCGAGATCGAGGCACGCTCCCAGTAGAGCTTCCCGTCCTTGCGCCTGTTATGGAATGTCCCACGCCATTCCTTACCGCTGGTGATTGCCTTCCATAGCTGCTTGTATTCGCTCGGCGTCGTTTCCCCCGACTTCAGAATACGTGGATTTTGGCCGATCACCTCTTTGACGCTATAGCCGGTCGTCTCGACGAACTTGGGGTTCGCATAAATGATCCGTCCTTCTGCGTCAGTGACGATAATGGTGGCCGGACTTTGCTCGAGCGCATGCATCAATAGCCGTTGGCGCTGGCTTGCCGTCGTGTATTTTTCGCTCGACAATGCGGCCGCCACGCGTTTGGCGCTGTCTTGGGCACGTGCGCGCGCATCGCTTTCGCGCAGCCACGTCCGCAGCGTATTGGTCGACACCCCGTATTCGCGTGCGAGTTCGAGCAGCGGGGTCTTACCCTCGCGCATGCGAGTTGCTGCTTCTTCCTTGATCAGCCTTCTTGGCCGCCGATTTTCAGCCATCTATATGCGACTTGATCTGCTTTCTACCCAAAATGCATTCCCTATTTATTTGATTCTATAACTTCTTTTACGATCCCCACGGTGCTTTTTTGCATTAATATTGTGTAGGCAATTCTTTGTATCACGCCCTATGAGCAAGCCTTTTATCCTCATTGTCGAAGACGAGCCCCTCAACCGCGAGGTGCTGATCGATACATTACAGGAACACGGTTACGAGACTACTGTGTCAGCCACCGGTGGCGAGGCTTGGCAGAAAATCACCGAATATCATGATCGCCTCGATGCGATCCTCCTCGACCGCCTTCTCCCGGACATGGATGCTCTGAGCCTTCTCGTCAAGCTCAAGGCAGACCCCTCCATGACCCATGTGCCGGTCATCATGCAGACGTCCCTTTCGAGCGAGGATGAAGTGGCAGCCGGTCTCAAGGCAGGCGCCTATTACTACCTCACGAAGCCGTTTCCACCCGCGACACTGCTTTCCATTGTCCGCTCGGCGGTTCAGGATCACCGCGATTATCTAGACTTGCAACAAAGTCTCCGGCAAGCGCGCAGCATTCTCAAGCACCTAAATCATGCCGAGTTCTGGTTCCGCACGCAGAGCGAGGCTCGTGACCTTGCCACATTGATTGCTCACGCTGCGCCTGAACCGGAGCGCGTTGTTCTCGGCTTGACCGAACTTATGCTTAATGCAGTCGAGCACGGCAACCTTGAGATCACCTATGCGGAAAAGACCGAGCTAATTGCAGCCAATCGCCTCGACGCGGAAATCGAGTCGCGGCTGCGTCTGCCCAAATACGCTGGACGCGTTGCGCGCCTTACGATGGAGCGTACCCCTCAAGGAATCCAGTTTGTCATTCGTGATGAAGGCAAGGGCTTCGATTGGCGTCCCTACATCGAGATGTCGCCTTCACGTGCCTTCGATACCCATGGCCGCGGCATCGCCGTATCCCGGCTGCTCAGCTTCGATCACCTCGAATTTCACGGCCGGGGCAATCAAGTCCTCTGCCGCATCCTTTCTTCCAGTCGTTGACCCTCCGCTATCGCCGTCTAGCGGTTTCCATAAACGAACAGGGCAGCCGAGGCTGCCCTGTCGCTTTAAACCGATACGGTTTTTATACGGCTATTTGCGGCGCAGTTTCTGGATTGCAGCAAGCTGCGCGACCGCCTCAGCCAACTCAGCCTGAGCACGGGCGTAGTCGAGTTCGGCGCTGCGGTCGGCCATCGCTTCCTCGGCCTTGCGCTTTGCGTCGAGCGCCTTCGCCTCGTCGAGATCCTTGCCGCGGATCGCGGTATCGGCCAGGACGGTCACCTGGCCCGGCTGCACCTCGAGGATGCCGCCCGCAACGAAGATCAGCTCTTCCTGCTCCTGCTGCGGCACCTTGAGGCGCACCGCGCCCGGCTTGATGCGCGTCATCAACGGCATGTGGCCGGGAAGGATGCCGAGTTCACCGGCTTCACCTGGCAGTACGACAAACTCTGCCAAGCCGGAGAAGATCGACTCCTCTGCGCTGACGACGTCTACATGAACAGTCATTGCCATAACGGCGGCTCCTTATTGCAGGGTCTTGGCCTTCTCGAAGGCTTCCTCGATCCCGCCGACCATGTAGAAGGCCTGCTCGGGCAGCGCATCGCACTCGCCGTCGACGATCATCTTGAAGCCCTTGATGGTCTCCTTGAGCGTGACGTACTTGCCGGCGGAACCGGTGAACACTTCCGCGACGAAGAAGGGCTGCGACAGGAAGCGCTGGATCTTACGCGCGCGGGCGACGGTGAGCTTGTCTTCGGGGGAAAGCTCGTCCATGCCCAGAATCGCGATGATGTCGCGCAGTTCCTTGTAGCGCTGCAGCGTCGCCTGCACACGACGGGTGGTCGAATAATGCTCCTCGCCGATGATGTTCGGGTCGACCTGGCGGGAGGTGGAGTCGAGCGGGTCCACTGCGGGGTAGATACCCAGCGAGGCGATGTCGCGCGACAACACGACGGTGGCGTCGAGGTGGCCGAAGGTGGTGGCGGGGGAGGGGTCGGTCAAGTCGTCAGCCGGCACATACACGGCCTGGATCGAGGTGATCGAACCGGTCTTGGTGGAGGTGATCCGCTCCTGCAGGCGACCCATTTCTTCGGCCAGTGTCGGCTGGTAGCCCACGGCGGAAGGCATACGGCCCAGCAGCGCGGACACTTCGGTACCGGCCAGCGTGTAGCGATAGATGTTATCGACGAAGAACAGGATGTCGCGGCCTTCGTCACGGAAGGCTTCTGCCATGGTCAGGCCGGTCAGGGCGACGCGCAGGCGGTTGCCGGGCGGCTCGTTCATCTGGCCGAACACCATGCCGACCTTGTCGAGAACGTTGGACTCCTTCATCTCGTGATAAAAGTCGTTGCCTTCGCGCGTACGCTCGCCTACGCCTGCGAACACAGACAGACCGGAGTGCTGCTTGGCGATGTTGTTGATCAGCTCCATCATGTTCACGGTCTTGCCGACGCCGGCGCCGCCGAACAAGCCGATCTTGCCGCCCTTGGCGAACGGGCAGATCAGGTCGATAACTTTGATGCCGGTTTCGAGCAGTTCGACCGATGGCGACAACTCGCGGAAGGCCGGGGCCTTCTGGTGGATCGAACGACGCGCGTCGGTGGCAACCGGACCCGCTTCGTCAATCGGACGGCCCAGCACGTCCATGATGCGGCCGAGGGTGGCATGGCCGACCGGCACCGAAATCGGTGCGCCGGTGCCATTCACCTTCATGCCGCGGCGCAGGCCGTCGGACGAACCCATGGCGATGGTACGCACCACGCCGTCGCCGAGTTGCTGCTGCACTTCAAAAGTCAGGCCTTCTTCGCAACCCTTCTCGCTGGAATCGATCATCAGGGCGTCGAAGACCTTGGGCATTTCTCCGCGGGGGAACTTGATGTCCACCACCGCGCCGATGCACTGCACGATTTGTCCGTTGCTCATGGTCATTTCCTTAATTGCAAAAATTCTTAGCCCGCGATCGCGGCGGCACCGCCGACGATCTCGGAAATCTCTTTTGTGATGGAAGCCTGACGCGCCTTGTTGTAGACCAGCTGCAGCTCCTTGATGACGACTCCCGCGTTGTCGGTTGCTGCCTTCATCGCCACCATTCGCGCAGACTGCTCGGAGGCCATATTCTCAGCCACCGCCTGGTAGATCAGCGCCTCGACGTAACGGATTAGCAGATCGTCGATGACGACGCGCGCTTCCGGTTCATAGAGGTAGTCCCAACCGCCCTCCGGGGTACCGAGGCGATCACCGGTCAGCGGCAGCAACTGCTCCATCACCGGCTCTTGGCGCATCGTGTTGATGAAGCGCGTATAGGCGATGTGAACCACGTCGATCTCGCCTTTCTGGAAGGCGTCGATCATGACCTTCATTGGCCCGATCAGCTTCTCGAGGTGTGGTGTATCACCCAGATGCACCACCTGAGAGATCACGTTTGCACCGAGGCGCTGCATGAAGCCCAAGCCCTTGTTCCCGATGCACGTAGCGCGGATATCCGTCGCGCCCGCAGCTTCCCACTGGCGCACCGCGTTCAGGGTCATCCGCAGCACGTTGGTGTTGAGACCACCGCACAAACCCTTGTCGGTGGTCACCACCACCACGCCGACACGCTTCGGCGCCTCGCCTTCCTTCATCTTGCCGAGGAAGGGATGACGATACTCGGTGACGTTGGCCGCGGCGAGGTGAGCCGCCAAGTGGCGAATCTTCTCGCTGTAGGGGCGGGCGGCGCGCATCCTGTCCTGCGCTTTGCGCATCTTGGATGCGGCCACCATCTCCATGGCCTTGGTGATCTTGCGGGTGTTCTGAACCGACTTGATCTTGGTGCGAATTTCCTTGCCGCCTGGCATGGCGCTCTCCTAGATCATTAAGCCCAGGTCTTCTTGAACGCGGCGATGGCAGCGGCCAGTTCGGCCTCACCTTCCTTGTCCAGATCCTTGGTTGACTCGATCTTGTCCATCAGCGCGCTATGCTGCTGGTGCATGAACTGTTGCAGCGCTGCCTCGAAGGCCAGGATGCGCGAACTATCGACGTCGTCGAACTGACCCTGGTTCACCGCATAGAGCGATACAGCCATGTCGGCGACCGACAGCGGCGAGTACTGCGCCTGCTTCATCAGTTCGGTAACGCGGCGGCCGCGCTCAAGCTGCTTGCGGGTGGCATCGTCGAGGTCGGAGGCGAACTGCGCAAAGGCCGCGAGTTCGCGGTACTGGGCGAGAGCGAGACGCACGCCGCCGCCAAGCTTCTTGATGACCTTGGTCTGCGCGGCACCGCCGACACGAGATACCGAGACGCCCGCGTTGATGGCGGGACGAATACCGGCGTTGAACAGGTCGGTCTCAAGGAAGATCTGTCCATCGGTAATCGAGATCACGTTGGTCGGCACAAAGGCGGACACGTCGCCGGCCTGCGTTTCAATGACGGGCAGCGCGGTCAGCGAACCGGTTTTGCCCTTCACGGCGCCGTTGGTATGGCGCTCAACCCAGGCTTCCGAGACGCGCGCGGCGCGCTCGAGCAGGCGGGAGTGCAGGTAGAACACGTCGCCAGGATAGGCTTCGCGGCCCGGCGGACGACGCAGCAGCAGCGAGATCTGACGATAGGCCCAAGCCTGCTTGGTCAGGTCGTCGTAGATGATCAGCGCGTCTTGGCCGTTGTCGCGGAAATACTCGCCCATCGTGCAGCCGGAGTAGGGAGCGATGAACTGCATCGCGGCGGACTCGGAGGCGGTGGCGGCTACGACAATGGTGTAATCCATCGCGCCGGTTTCCTCGAGCTTGCGCACTACGTTCATGACGGTGGAGGCCTTCTGGCCGACCGCGACGTAGATACAAAACAGATCCTTGCCCTTCTGGTTGATGATGGTGTCGATCGCGACGGCGGTCTTGCCGGTCTGACGGTCACCGATGATCAGCTCGCGCTGGCCGCGACCAATCGGCACCATCGAGTCGACCGACTTGAGGCCAGTCTGGACGGGCTGGGAAACGGATTTACGCCAGATTACGCCGGGCGCGACTTTCTCGATTTTGTCGGTCTGCTTGGCTTCGATCGGACCCTTGCCGTCGATCGGCTCGCCAAGCGCATTGACGACGCGACCGACCAGCTCGGGGCCGACCGGCACTTCGAGAATGCGGCCCGTACACTTGACGGTGTCGCCTTCGGTAATGTGTTCGTATTCGCCCAGGACCACGGCGCCGACGGAGTCGCGCTCGAGGTTCAGCGCGAGGCCGAAGGTATTGCCCGGAAATTCGAGCATTTCGCCCTGCATGACGTCGGCCAAGCCGTGGATGCGGCAGATGCCGTCGGTCACCGTCACCACCGTGCCTTCATTTTTGGCGGTGGGGGCGAGTTGCATGTTCTGGATCCGGCTCTTGATCAGGTCACTGATTTCGGAGGGATTGAGGTTCATGGAAAAAACTCCTAGTTCTTGAGCGAGACCGCCATGGCGTCCAATTTGCCACGAACGGAAGCGTCGATAACCTGGTCGCCCAGGGCGATGCGCACACCGCCGATCAACTCCGGCGCGAGTTCCACGGTTGCCTTTATCTTGCAACCGAACTTGCGTTCGAGGTCGGCCACTAAACTGGCGACTTGGGCGTCGTTCAGCGGGAAGGCCGAACTGACCACCGCCTCGCGCGTACCCTCTTGAGCATTCTTCAGATCGACGAAAAGATGGCTGATTTCAGGCAGTACGCCGAGTCGGCGATTGTCAATGAGGACACTGGCGAAGTTGCGCTGCTCTTCGCTCAGATCGCCGGCCGCACCGAGGAACAGCTCGGCGAGCTTCGCCGGCACGATGCGGGGATCGGCGATGCACTCGACCATCTGGGCATCGGAAGCTGCCGCAGCCATGCGTTCCAGCGCTGACTGCCAGGCGACCAGCGCCCCGCCTGCCTTGGCCAGTGCAAAGGCAGCTTCGGCGTAAGGACGTGCGACGGTGACGTTTTCGGCCATAGCGGATCAGAGCTCCGCTTTCAGCTGGTTGAGCAGGTCGGCATGCTTGGCCGCGTCGATCTCCTTGCGGAGGATCTGCTCGGCACCGGCTACGGCGAGCAAGGCAACTTGGTCGCGCAAAGTTTCCTTGGCGCGCTGTGCAGCCACCTCGGCCTCGCCTTCGGCGGCGGTGCGTGCGGCAGCAACGATGCGCGCAGCTTCGGCACGTGCTTCCTCGAGGATTTGCGCACCCTGACGTTCTGCGCCAGCACGCAGCTCGTTGGAGGTTTCGCGCGCCTTGCGCAGTTCGTCGGTCGCACGACGTTCAGCAAGTTGCAGATCGGATTTCGCCTTGTCCGCAGCCGCCAGGCCATCGGCGATCTTGGACGCGCGCTCGTCGAGTGCCTTCATGATGGGCGGCCACACGAATTTCATCGTGAACCACGCCAGAATGAAGAACACAACGAGCTGTGCGAATAGCGTTGCGTTCAGATTCACGGTATCGCTCCTTCAGCGTCAATCAAACGTAGAAAGGGCGCCGCTTACTTGATGAACGGGTTAGCGGTGGTGTACCAGAGTGCGATACCGGTGCCGATAATGAACGCGGCGTCGATCAGACCGACCAGCAGGAACATCTTGGTTTGCAGGGTGTTCATCAGCTCGGGCTGACGGGCGGATGCTTCGAGGAAGCGGCTGCCCATGATGCCGATGCCGATACAGGCGCCTGCGGCGCCCAGGCCGATGATCAGACCGGCGGCCAGCGCGACGAAACCAACGATGTTGCCTTCCATGATGACTCCTTGTATTTAAGAAATGAAAGTTGGGGAAAAATAAAGCTTAGTGGCTTTCATGTGCCTGGCCGATATACACCAGCGTCAGCATCATGAAAATAAAGGCTTGTAGCGTAATGATCAGGATATGGAAAATCGCCCAGATGGTGCCGGCGATCACGCCGCCCAGCCAGAGTAGGCCGCTACCGAAGGTACCCGCCCAGGCTGCGCCCATCAGCGCAATCAGCATGAAGATCAATTCGCCGGCATACATGTTGCCGAACAGACGCATGCCGTGCGATACGGTCTTGGCAACGAACTCGATCATCTGCATGGCGAAGTTGATCGGCCACAGCAGCGGATGGGCACCGAACGGCGCGGTGAATAACTCATGCATCCAGTGACCGAATCCCTTGATCTTGACGCTGTAGTAGAGGCACAGCAGTAGCACGGCCGTCGACATGCCCAGTGTGGCGTTCAAGTCGGCGGATGGCACCACACGAAGGTAATGAATCCCCATGGCGCTCGCGATCATCGGCAGCAGATCGACCGGCAGCAGGTCCATCGCGTTCATCAGGAAGATCCAGACAAACACCGTCAGCGCCAGCGGCGCAACGAACTGGCGCGACTCGGGTGAATGGACAATGCCCTTGGCCTGATCGGAAACCATTTCGACAACAATCTCGACGGCCGCCTGAAGCCGACCGGGCACGCCGGAGGTAGCGCGCGCCGCAATACGCGCCATGACGAAGACAGCCAGCAAGCCGAGTCCGATCGAAAAGAACAGGCTGTCAAGGTGAATGACCGACCAATCGACCAGACCCTCCTGCTTGTGGTTGGTCAGGAACGTCAGGTGGTGAACGATGTATTCGGAAGCGGTGGGGGCGTGCTCGGTAGCCATGTCAAGTTCTAAGTCTTAAGCAGCAATGCGAACAGATTCACAAACAACACGGCGAACAATCCGGCGACGAGCGCCAGCCAATTCACCTCGATCATGCGCGGCAGCAACAACAGCAGAGCAACCACAGCGGCCAGCTTGACAGCCTCGCCGACCAGGAACCCGATTGCTCCCGCCTGCTTTGTCGCGATGGAGAGCTTCAAACGCAATGCAAAAATCAGATTAGGCACAAAGTAGGCTGCACCACCGGCCAATGCCGACACCGCACCCACCGATCCCGCCAGCAGTCCGGCCAAAGCCGCTACCACCAGAATCGCAACTGCCTGGAGCAAAAGCGTCTTTTCCATGCTCCGTTCAGTCCAACCGCCGAATCTTCCTTTATCGCATCACTGGCAACCGCCCATGATGCATCGCAAAACAAAGCGCGCGCAATATACAAATTTCGCTTAAATAAGTCAATATATCTACTACATGCGGAAATTTTATACTAACTATTAGTATTTCCTAATGTACAGGGCAACGCGCCTTGGCACTTGATACGCCCTAGCCACGAAGACGGCTCAGAATGCCATCCAGCTGATCGAGGCTCCCGAAACGGATGGTCAGCGCCCCAGCCCCTTTGCGGTTAGCGCTCACTTTCACTGTGGCACCTATCGTATCGGCCAACTCCTCTTCGAGCCGGACAAGATCGCGATCCTTTTCCGGGACTGCTTTGTGGGGCGGAGGATGCAGTTCGCGCGTCACGCGCCGCTCGGTTTCGCGCACCGACCAACCCTTGTCCGCCACCTCGGCCGCCAGCCTGCCTTGTTCGCTTTTCGGCGCAGCGAGAATCGCACGCGCATGACCCATTTCGATATCGCCGGCCATCAGCAGATCCTGCGCCGGCTTTGCCAGTTGCAACAGGCGCAGCAGGTTGGTGGCTGCCGAGCGCGAGCGGCCGACCGCATCGGCCGCCTGCTGGTGCGTCATGCTGAACTCATCGATGAGGCGCTGCAGGCCGGCCGCCTCTTCGAGCGGATTCAGGTCTTCGCGCTGAATGTTCTCGATCAACGACATCGCCAGCGCGGCATCGTCGGGAATCTCGCGGATCAACACCGGCACCTCGGCGAGCCCGGCGATCTGCGAGGCGCGCCAGCGTCGCTCGCCGGCGATGATCTCGTAACGCCCGCCCCCCTCATTTTTTCCTATTGGCCGTACCGAAATCGGCTGGATCAGGCCCTGCGCCTTGATAGAGGCAGCCAACTCCTCGAGCGAGCCCGGGTCCATGCGGGTGCGCGGCTGGTACCTGCCAGGCTGCAAGCTGCCGATCGGCAAGGTTTCCTGACGCTGCGTCTCCGGCGCGTTGTTGCCAGCCAGCAAGGCATCGAGTCCGCGGCCGAGGCCTTTCATCTTCGGTGGATTCACTGCTCATTCTCCCAAGTCTTGACGCGTTCGATCATCTCCTGCGCGAACGCCAGGTAGGCCTGCGCACCCTTCGCATTCCGGTCGAACAGCACGCCGGGCACGCCGTAGCTGGGCGCCTCGGCCAGGCGCACGTTGCGCGGCACCAGCGTCTTGAACACCTTGTCGCCGAAATGCTCTTCGAGCTGGGCCGACACCTGGTTCGACAGCGTCGAGCGCGGATCGAACATCACGCGCAGCAACCCGATGATGCGCAGGTCGCGGTTGAGGTTCTTGTGAACCTGCTTGATGGTATTGACGAGATCGGAGAGCCCCTCGAGCGCGTAATACTCGCACTGCATCGGGATGATCACGCCGTGCGCGGCGCACAGGCCGTTGAGCGTGAGCATCGACAGCGAGGGCGGGCAGTCGATCAGCACGAAGTCGTATTCGCCGGCATGCCGTGCCAGGGCCTGCTTGAGCCTGAGCTCGCGCGCCTCCATGTCGACCATCTCGACCTCGGCGCCGGCGAGGTCGCGGTTGGCCGGCAGGGTATCGAAGCCGCCGGTCGGCGATGCGGCACGCGCCTCTTCGAGCGAGGCCAGGCCGAGCAGGACGTGATAGACGGAACGGGGCAGGACGCGCTTGTCCACTCCGCTGCCCATGGTCGCATTGCCCTGCGGATCGAGGTCGACCAACAGCGTGCGCTGCCCCGCCTGCGCCAGCGCGGCGGCGAGGTTGACGGACGTGGTGGTCTTGCCGACCCCGCCCTTCTGGTTGGCGATGGCAAAAATGTGCATACTTGCTTACTCCCTCCCCAATTGCAGCAGACAGCGTTCGGCGTCCAGTCCGGGCACCCTCAATTCATGCCGTGCGACCACGCGCCATCCGGGCGGCAGCGCCGCAATTTCGTCCGCAGGATACGCGCCTTTCATCGCCCAAAGAGTATCCGACAGGTGCTCCGCCAAGGCGACGAAATCGGCGAGGCTCGCAAAGGCCCGTGCGATGACCGCATCGAACCCCCCCTGAAGATCTTCGACTCGACCGCAGTGAATGCTCACATTATCCAGCCCCAGCTCGATCTTGGCCTGGCGCTGGAATGCCGCCTTCTTCTCGACGGTCTCCACCGAAGTCACGTCCCAGTCTGGGCGTGCGATTGCAAGGACCAACCCGGGCAAACCTGCGCCGCTTCCGATGTCGGCAAGGGAATAGCGCCGTCCTGCCAGCGCCGACTTTTCTGCCAGGATGGACAGCACGGCCAGGGAATCGAGCAGGTGATGGGTCAGCATCTCGCCCGGATCTCGGATCGCGGTCAGGTTGTACACCTTGTTCCACTTGCCAAGCAGCCCGAGGTAAGCAGCGAGCTTCGCCGCCGCTCCGTCAGGCAGTTCTATTTCCAGCGCGGCCATACCTTCTTCCAGCGTCACGCCTTCCCTCGCAGTTTCTTGAGATAGACGAGCAGGATAGAGATCGTCGCCGGCGTAATGCCCTGGATGCGGCTCGCCTGGCCGACGGTCTGCGGACGGTGCTGATCGAGGCGCTGACGCGCCTCGATCGACAAGCCATTGAGTGCCGAATAGTCGAGGTCGGCCGGGATCGGCAGATTCTCCTGGGCTGCCATCCGGGCGACATCTTCTTTCTGGCGCTCGATGTAGCCATGGTACTTGGCCTGGATGTCCACCTGCTCGATGACATCCGGCGCTTCGAGCGGCGTCCCTGCACCGGGCAGGGTGAGCAGGTTGGCGTAGCTCACCTCGGGCCGGCGCAGCAGGTCGAACAGACTGTACTCACGCTCGATCGGCTTGCCGAGCACCCGCTCGATTTCGTGCATCGCCACGACGTTCGGATTCACCCAGGCGCTCTTGAGCCGTTCGACTTCGGCGGCGATCGCATCGCGTTTGCGGTTGAAGGCGTCCCAGCGCAGGTCATCGACGAGGCCAAGCTGGCGTCCGGCTTCGGTAAGGCGCAGGTCGGCGTTGTCCTCGCGCAGGCTCAGACGATATTCCGCACGGCTGGTAAACATGCGGTACGGTTCGCTCACGCCACGCGTGATCAGGTCGTCGACGAGCACCCCCAGATAGGCCTCGTCGCGTCGCGGCCACCAACAGCCATCCCCATGGGCCTGGCGCGCTGCATTGAGGCCGGCCAGCAGTCCTTGGGCCGCCGCTTCCTCGTAACCGGTGGTGCCGTTGATCTGGCCGGCAAAGAACAGCCCGCCGATGGCCTGCGTCTCGAGCGTTGCCTTCAGGGCGCGCGGATCGAAGTAGTCGTACTCGATCGCGTAGCCGGGCCGCGTAATATGGGCATTCTCCAAGCCACGGATCGAATGCACCAGTTCGAGCTGCACGTCGAAGGGCAGGCTCGTCGACACGCCCTGCGGGTAGTACTCGTGGGTCGTCAGACCCTCCGGCTCGAGGAAGACCTGATGCGAGTCCTTGCCGGCGAACTTGTGAATCTTGTCTTCGATCGACGGGCAGTAGCGCGGCCCGACCCCCTCGATCACCCCGGTGAACATCGGCGAACGATCGAGTCCGCCACGGATGATCTCGTGGGTACGCGCGTTGGTATGGGTGATCCAGCAAGGCACTTGTCGCGGGTGCTGCTCGGGCTTGCCCAAGAACGAGAACACCGGCACCGGCGCGTCGCCTGGCTGCTCCTGCATAACCGAGAAATCGATGGTCTTGCCGTCGAGGCGCGGCGGCGTTCCGGTCTTGAGACGTCCGACCGGCAGATTCAGTTCGCGCAAGCGCGCGGCCAAGGACAGGGAAGGGGGGTCGCCGAAACGCCCGGCGCGGTACTGCTCCAGCCCGACATGGACGAGGCCGTTGAGGAAGGTACCGGCCGTGAGCACGACCGTCGGCGCCTCGAAGCGCACGCCGAGCTGGGTAACGACGCCTGTGACCCGGTCGCCCGCCACGCTGATGTCGTCCACCGCCTGCTGGAACAGCGTGAGGTTCGCCTGGTTTTCGAGCCTGTCGCGGATCGCCTGGCGGTAGAGCGCACGGTCGGCCTGGGCACGCGTCGCGCGTACCGCAGGTCCCTTTGATGCATTGAGGATGCGGAACTGGATGCCCGACTCGTCAGTAGCCGCCGCCATTGCTCCGCCGAGCGCATCCACCTCCTTGACCAGATGCCCCTTGCCGATTCCGCCGATCGACGGATTGCAGGACATCGCCCCAAGCGTTTCGATGTTGTGCGTCAGCAGCAGCGTGCGCGCACCCATGCGCGCAGCGGCGAGCGCGGCTTCGGTGCCGGCATGGCCGCCACCGATCACGATGACATCAAAGCGGGTCGGAAATTGCATAGAGAAAGTCGGCGCTGACGGGACGGCGCGTAAGGGGCGCCATCATACGCGAGCCATCCCGCGCAGTCCAAGCCACCACGTTTCACGTGGAACATGTTTCACGTGAAACTCCACAATCTGAAACTAGCGAGCGCAGCGAGGACAAAGTCTCCCCTTCCGCAAGGAAGGGGCTGGGGGTTAGCGGGATTATTTCTTGCCGCCCAGCCCCAGATAACTTTCAACGACCTTGGGATCGTCCTCGAGTTGATCGGATGGGCCTTCGAGCGCGATCTCGCCGGTCTCGAGGACATAGCCGTAATCCGAGACCTGCAGCGCGGCACGCGCATTCTGCTCGACCAGCAGGATCGCGACGCCAAGCTCGCGCAGGTCGCCGATGACGCGGAAGATCTCGCGCACGATCAGCGGCGCTAGGCCGAGGCTCGGCTCGTCAAGCATGAGAATCTTCGGCTGCGCCATCAGAGCACGGCCAACCGCCAGCATCTGGCGCTCACCGCCGGAAAGGGTGCCAGCCATCTGCTGGTGTCGCTCCTTGAGGCGCGGGAAGATGCCATAGACCTTGTCGAGCGTCGCCTGCTCGTCGCGGAAGCCGAGGCGACGGCGCATGAAGGCGCCGAGGAGCAGGTTGTCGGCTACGCTCATCTCACCGAACAGCTCGCGCTTCTCAGGCACCAGCGTCATCCCCCGCGCCACCATCTGCTCGATGTCGATGTGGCCGTATTTTTCCCCCTGATATCGCACCTCGCCGCGCGTATAGGGCAGCACCCCCATGATGGCCGAGAGCAGGGTGGTCTTGCCCGCGCCGTTCGGGCCGATCACAGTGACGATCTCGCCGGGGCGCACTTTGAGGGAGACATGGTGGAGCGCCTCCACCTTGCCGTAGGAAACGCACAAGTCGCTGACTTCCAATATCGGCTCGAGGACCGGCGTCTGTTGGTCGCTCATTCCACGCCCCCCAGATAGGCCTCGATCACGGCCGGATCGTTCTGGACATCGCGAGGCAGCCCCTCGGCGATCTTCTTTCCGAACTCCATCACCACCACGCGGTCGGCTAGGTCCATGACGAATTCCATGTCGTGCTCGACGAGCAGGATGCCCATGCCTTCATTTTTCAGCTGCTTGAGCAGTTCGGCGAGCGACTGTTTTTCCAAGAAGCGCAACCCCGCCGCCGGCTCGTCCAGCAGCAGCAGGCAGGGGTCGGCGGCGAGTGCGCGGGCGATCTCGACGATGCGCTGCTTGCCGAGGGGCAGGCTGCCGGCGGCATCCTCAAGATGGGCGCCAAGGCCGACTCGTTCGCATTGGCGCGCCGCTTCCGCCAGCAGGCGCTTTTCCTCGCTGCGCTCAAGATGCAGCATCGCCGCCGGCACGCCCTTGCTCCCGCGCATGTGCGCGCCGAGCGCAACGTTCTCAAGCACCGACATGCCCGGCAGCAGACGCACATGCTGGAAGCTGCGGCTCATGCCGAGCCGGGCGATCTGGCGCGATCGCTTGCCATCCACACGCTCGCCGAGAAAACGTACCTCGCCCGAAGTGGGCGGGTCGACGCCGGTGATCAGATTGAAAAGCGTCGACTTGCCGGCGCCGTTGGGGCCGATGAGTGCGAGAATTTCGCCGCTCGCCACAGCCAAGCTCATGCGGTCATTCGCCACCAGGCCGCCGAATTGTTTGACGGCATCCTTGACCTCGAGCAGTGGCGTGCCGGGCGCCAGCACCGGACGGCGCGGCAGGAGCTCGGCCGAAATGCGCCGTCCCGCCAGCGTCGACTTTTGTTCCGGGAGCCAACGCGTAAGCCAAGGCCAAAGTCCGTCGCGGGCGCGGTGCAACACCACGATCATCAGCAGGCCGAAGGCGATCACCTCGAAGTTGCCGGTGGCGCCGAACAGCTGGGGCAGCAGGTCCTGGAGCCACTGCTTGAGGACGGTGATCACCGCGGCGCCGGCGAGCGCCCCCCAGACGTGGGCGGCTCCGCCGATCACCGCCATGAACAGGTACTCGATGCCGATATGCAGTCCGAACGGCGTCGGGTTGATGAAACGCTGCAGATGGGCATAGAGCCAGCCAGACATCGCGGCGAACAGGGCGGCGACGACGAAGATGACGATCTTGGCGCGAGCCGTGTCGACCCCCATCGCCTCGGCCATCACCCTGCCACCCTTGAGCGCGCGGATTGCACGTCCGGCGCGCGAGTCGAGCAGGTTGTGCGTCAGCCACACCGCGCCGAGCAGCACCACCCAGATCAGGTAGTAGTAGTCCCGGCCCTCGCGCAGTTCGAAGCCGCCCAGGCTCAGCGGCGGAATGCTGCCGATGCCGGTGTGCCCACCGAGGAATTCCAGATTGCCGAACAGGAAGTAGAGCGAGATACCCCAGGCGATCGTGCCGAGCGGCAGGTAATGCCCGGAGAGTCGCAACGTAAGCAGCCCTAGAACCAGTGCCACCACTGCAGTAAGCACTAACCCCGCCACCAAGCCTCCCCACGGCGTAGCCAGCACCGCCGGCAATGCAGCCGCCTCGCCGGCTGTCGTCAACCAGGCCGTCGCATAGGCCCCCAGGCCGACGAAGGCTGCCTGGCCGAAGGAAGTCAGTCCCCCGACGCCGGTCAGCAGCACCAGCCCGAGCGCCACCAGCGCATATAGACCGATGTAATTGAGGAGGGTGATGTAGAACTCGGGAAGAACGAAAGGTCCGCCAGCCAGCAGAAAGAGCAGGAAGGGCAAGACGAGGCGCCGCATGCTCACTCCTCTTCCTCCACGTGGTGCGTCTTCAGCGAGCGCCATACCAACACCGGAATGATCAGGGTGAACACGATCACCTCCTTGAAGGCCGAGGCCCAGAAGGAGGAGAAGGCTTCGAGCAACCCGACCAGCACGGCACCGGCCGCCGCGACCGGATAGCTCGCCAGGCCACCGACGATGGCGCCAACGAAGCCCTTGAGGCCGACGAGGAAGCCGGTGTCGTAGTAGATCGTCGTGATCGGCGCGATCAGGATCCCCGACAGCGCGCCGATGGCGGCGGCGAGCAGGAAGGTCAGCTTGCCGGCCAGCGTGGTCGAGATGCCCATCAGCCGCGCACCGGCACGGTTGACCGCCGTGGCGCGCAGCGCCTTACCGTAGAGGCTCTTCTCGAAGAACGCATAGAGAGCGAAGATCAGGAAGATGCTCGCGCCGATCACCCAGAGGCTCTGGCCACTCACCGTCAGGCCGCCGAGCTCGAAGGAGGCCTCGGAAAACGCCGGGGTACGAGAACCCTCGGCGCCGAAGAACAGCAGGCCAAGCCCAACCAGGGCCAGATGCACAGCCACCGAGACAATCAGCAGGACCAGCACCGGCGCCTCGGCGATCGGCTGGTAGGCGACGCGATAAAGCTGCGGGCCGAGCGGCACCACCACCGCCAGCGCCAGCAGCACCTGCAGCGCAAGCGGCCAGTTTTGCGGCGCGGCGCCGAGCACCAGCGCTGCAATGACGATGGGATAAGCGAGCTGCCAGCCGAGCAACCCAGCCAGCTTCGCCCTGCCCTGGCGCCAGGCGGCAGGCGCATCGAGCGCAGCCGCTGCGACGCCGAGCGCGAGCAACAACCAGAGCGTACCCGGCGTGCGGCCGGCCTGGAAACTCGCCAGCGTCAATGCGCCGTAGGCGACGAACTCGCCTTGGGGAATGAAGATCACGCGTGTGACGGCGAACACCAGCACGAGGGCCAGCGCCAGCAGCGCATAGATCGCCCCGTTGACGATGCCATCCTGGGTCAGGAGCAAGGCGATTTGCAGATCCATCGGAAGCGCTTAGAAAATCGATTCGACTCAAACGACAAGGGCGCCGCAGATGCCGGCGCCCTCGCCTCCCGCCGAGCCTGGGTTACTGGACCAGCTTCCAATCCCCGTTCTCAACCTTGACCATGACGCGAGCACGCTGGTCGAAGCCGAGGTGGTCCTGCGGCGACATATTGACGATGCCGTGCGAGACGGTCACGTTCTTGAGGCCCTCGAGCGCGTCACGCAACGCCGCCTTGAACTCCTTGGTTCCCGGCTTGGCCTTCTTGAGCGCTGCAGGCACGGCGTTCTGCAGCAGCAGTCCGGCATCCCAGGCGTGCGCGCCGAAGGTCGAGGTCGTGCCCTTGCCGTGGGCCGCCTCGTACTTGGCGGTGTAATCCATCGCCACCTTCTTGATCTGGTTGTCGGCCGGCAGTTGTGCCGCGACCAGCACCGGGCCGGCGGGCAGCAGCGTGCCTTCGCAATCCTTGCCGCAGACGCGCAGGAAGTCCTTGTTGGCGACCCCGTGCGTCTGATAGTAGGCGCCCTTGTAGCCCTTCTCCTTGAGCGTCTTCTGGGGTAGCGCGGCGGGCGTGCCAGAACCGGCGATCAGAACGGCATCCGGCTTGGCGGAGATGACCTTCAGCACCTGGCCGGTCACCGAAGTATCGGCACGGTTGAAGCGCTCGTTGGCGACGATCGAGATCTTGCGCGCCTCGGCGATCTTGCTGAACTCCTGGAACCAGCCTTCGCCGTAGGCATCGGCGAAGCCGATGAAACCGACGCTCTTGATATTGTGGCTCGTCATGTGCTCGATGATCGCGGTGGACATCTGGACGTCGTTCTGCGGGGTTTTGAACACCCACTTCACCTTCGGGTTGGCGGTATCGACGATGCGCGCCGAGGCGGCCATCGAGATCATCGGCGTCTCGGCTTCGGCGACGATGTCGATCATCGCCAGGGAGTTCGGGGTGATGGTGGAGCCGACGATGACGTCGACCTTGTCCTCGGTGAGCAGCTTGCGGGTGTTCTTCACCGCGGTGGTGGTGTCGGAAGCATCGTCGAGCACGATGTAATTGATCTTCTCGCCGCCGATGCTGGTCGGCATCAAGGCGATGGTGTTCTTCTCGGGAATGCCGAGCGAAGCGGCGGGGCCGGTCGCGGAAACTACCACGCCGACGTTGATGTCGGCCAGTACCGGCGTGGCCAAGGCGGCGCCGATGGCGGCGGCAAGCAGGGTGCGTGCGATTTTCATGAAGATCCTCCCGTAAAAATTATTTATTAATGGCAACTTTCAGGCAAAAGCGAATTTAACATCGCCCCGGCCATCCGTCCATGCGCGGCGTACGGTTTTTCCGGCTCAACGGAATAAGGTGTCCCAGGCGATCTTCACGATCAGCGCCGTCGTCATGAACAAAAAGACGGCGCGCACGAAACCGCTGCCGTGGCGGATTGCCAGCCGTGCCCCCAACTGCGCGCCGGCGATGTTGCACACCGCCATGCCAAGCCCGAGCGCCCACAGCACATGGCCGGTCGGCGCGAAAAGCAGCAATGCGCCGGCGTTGGTGGCGGCATTGACGATCTTCGCGGAAGCGGAGGCATGCAGGAAATCCATGCCGAACAGGCGCACGAAAACGAAGATCATGAAGCTGCCGGCACCCGGCCCGAAAAAACCGTCGTAGAAGCCGAGCAGCGCACCGGCGCAGAGGGCCACCGGCAGCGTCAGCCGCTCCGGAACATGCGGCTTGCGCTGCTGACGGCCGAAATCCGGCTTCATCAACGTATACACGGCAACTGCGATCAGCAGCCAAAGCACCAGCGGACGCACCACCTCCTTCGGCAACCAAGCGACCACGCCCGCACCGGCGAAGGAGAACAGGAAGGCCGCGCCCGCCGCGGGCAAAACCACCGCCCAAGACAGCGAGACCTCGCGCAGGTAGCGCCGCGCCGCGTTCGAGGTGCCGAAAATTGATGCCAGCTTGTTGGTGCCGAACAGCGTCGCCGGTGACTCCTTCGGCAGGCCAGCGAGCAGCGCCGGCACCTGGATCAGGCCGCCACCGCCGGCCACCGCATCGACGAAACCCGCGAAGCTCGCCGCAACCAGCAGCCACAGCCAGATCGGATCGATCTCCATCTTATTTCGATGCAGAATCTAGCGAACTGGCGCAAAGCCGCGCCGTTGCGTTGTCTGTGAAAATACGATTTCCATCATGGGAACAAATGTGGGAACACTTTTTGGGTTCTTACTCTTCCAAACCGGGCAACACAGGTCTGGACGTACACTTGCACCCGGCCTCAACTCCGGGCCACGTCCACTTTCCATCAAGTAGCAGCCCCTTACTAATTTCGTACCGCGTACTGTTTGCAGCGCAATGGGCTGCGTCCTGCTGGATGTCTTTATCAGTGGGAGCACTGGGATTGGTCATACATGGAGCGTTTGCATACATCCATACAGCATGAGTAATACCAAGCGCCCTCTGTCTTTCTCTCGAAATAAGAGACATTGCCCTGTTGCTCAAGAACCGTGCAATTTCTCCCGCCCTTCCTTTGGTCATTCCCTCGCATTGCATGAGCGCTGTAAATAACACAGGTAAATTACCACCTGCGGATATGGACTTTGCCGCTGCCTGATAAACCAGCTCAAAGTGCTCCTTGTCCACATCGTCAATTAGACCGATGTTGCGTCTAAGGTCAGCCCTCACCCCCTCAGACACGCTAAAGGGATCAAATTTTACTGTTGGGATGGGATTAATCGCTGGCTCGCTGTCCTGCTTTTCCGGCTTTATGAATGGCTTCAATAGGCGACCAATCAAAGACATATCAGTTATTCCGCTCGTCGGAAGGGGAATAAAGCAGCCCGCCACGTTTCGCCGCTTCCGCCTGCCACTTGTCCCGCTCGGCTTTTTCCGCTGGCGTGTAGTGAATCAGTTCCTTGCAAACCTGTGACACCTTCTCGGCGTAAACGTCTAGCACCTCATAGTTGACCCTGTGGTATCCGGCTCGCTTCATCTCAGTCGCGAATTTTTTAGCCATGAATTTGGCGTCATCCATGACATAGGTGAACGGATACTCAGCCGCGTAAAACTCCACCATTTGATCTAGGCGAGTCATGTCGGGATGTTGCGCATCCAGCGTCGATTTTTTATAGGCACTCAGGGCAATCCTGATTGACCCTAAGCAGGTGTTAGCATCATCAGTGTTTGACGCGAGCGCAGGCAGCGCAGAAAACAGCATCAAAGGAAAGAGCCAGAGGTTCTTCATTTTTTGCAGCGCTCCCAAACTCGGTCAGCCCCGACTTGCCCGTCGTTTCCCCAGCACCAGTTTTTGGCTTTAATCTCGGCAAGTATTGCTTCGCGTTCATCACAAGCCCTAGCTGTTGCCGGATCGTCGCCTGAACCGCCTCTGCATTTGTCGTTTAAGCTTTCTTCCTTACCAATCAGTAATGCCACTTCAGTTGGCGGAACCAATTCCATGGCCACTGCCTCTTTCTTCGGCGCAGAAATAACCTGAGGGCGAGAGGGGGAAGCCTGCACGCCAGGCGCATTTCTCAGGTCACACGAGAAAATCATCCCTTCAGCAAAGTCGACCATCCCGCACATATTCCGGGCATCCCACCGTGATGCTTGTTTCTTCCCATCATCAGTTAAGGATATGGGCAATCCTTCGCGCCACTCTTGGCAGCCCGACTTCGCAATGGCTTCGTCGTGGCCGAATACCGACAAGTGACCATCTACGGCCCCCTTCAATCCGTAGCCTTCCCGGCGGTCGAACACTACGGCCAGCGGGCAAACAAGGGCGGATCGTTTTGTGTAGAGAGGTAAAGCGTAATCCACCGTGTCTTTTCCCTGGGTGGCGCTAACCTTTGAGGCTACGGACACTTTCTCCTTGCCTTCAATGTGATTGTTTTTCAGTGCAAATACGATAAAAGCAACAATTACAGCCAGGGCAATCCATAACGATAAAACACCAAAATTTTTTAACCTTGAGCCCATATCTTCCGCCACTCCAGGATGATGAAATTACTTACATTCTAATTTCTTGTCATCTCATTATGTCGAGTACTTATGCAACGACCAAGAAAGTTAGCTTTTGTCAGGTCCACCATGCGGTTCGGCAAACTGCATCAGGTTGCCAAGCGCCGCTAATTTCCCAGCCGGAGATTTAGGGCCGGTAGATAGCCCGCCGTGGTAACGGCACCTCCCGTTCTTGAAAACTATCGTCGACTTGCAGGGCAGGCCCGTACTCTTGGCCGTGGCACCGCAGGCCATGTTTTCACACTCAGGCGGGAACGGGGGATATTTTGGCAGGATCAGGGGTAGCACCTTGCCGGTGTCGATGAAAAACTGGGCGCGGTGCTCGGCGTCAGCCTCGTCGTGAGCTATCCAATGGCGCAGGGCGTCAACGTGAGCACAGGCCAAATACCAAGCTTTCAGCCGGCGCCGCCTCTCGTGGTCGCTAATTTCCATAAATGCATCTGTTTATTTTACGTGGGGACAATCGGGGGCATGGGGGACACCTTGCAGCACAAGGGTTTTGGTGTTCCCTCTCTATGGGGACATGCTGGGGGCGGCGGGGACATACACCAAGGAGCAAGCAGAATATCTACGATTGTCCCCAGCCAGCCCGGCCTAGTGGGGACGAGGAAAGCCGCATAGATACTAGCTGTCCCCGGCGTCCCCCTTGTCCCCGTGTTTTTTCATAATGTTCACTTACTCGCTGTCCCACATGCGACCGGTGAATATGTAGCAGCGCGTTGTGCCGATACGTACCCATGCGACAAAATCCTTGAGGAGAATATGCTTGTCAGTATTCATCATGCCGCCCGGTATTCCTTGCCGAAAGGCCCGATAATCACCTTACCCTTGCCGTCCTGAATCTGGCTATCCACGAAATCAGCCCACCATTGCAGCATTTCCCGCCGTTGGTCGGCATACTGCGCCCGGTTGTAGACGCCCCGGATACCCTTGGTTTCGTGGGCAAGACATTTCTCGATCCAGTCCGAGTTAAAGCCCGCCTCATGCAGGTGCGTTGAAGCCGTCCGACGGAAGTCATGAATAACGAAGTCCCGCACGTCAATTTCCAGAGAACGGACAGCCTGGTTCAAGGTGCTATGGGCAATCGGCTGATGCAGGTCGCCACGGCTGGGGAATATCCACTCTGAACCGCTCGCCAGCCCTTTCAATTCCTCGAACATAGCCACGGCCTGCCGGGACAAATGGACAAGGTGCGGCTTGTCTTTCTTCATACGTTCGCCAGGGATAGACCATTCGCCTTTTTCAAGGTCGAGTTCGTCCCACTTGGCTTCGATCAGTTCGGTTTTGCGCACCATGCACAGAATCAGCAAGTGGATTGCCAGCTTGTAGGCTCGCTTGATGCTGGATTGATAGATTGTCCGCAGCAATCTCCCGACCTCCTCAGACGATAGCGCCACGTCCCGGCTTCTGGCACTGGCAATGAATTTCGCCTCGATTGCCGCCGCCGGGTTGAACTGCGTTTTCTCCCGCGCAATGGCGTAGGCAAACAGCCGTTTCAGCACGTTGCGGGTTTGCAGCGCCATTTGGTCAGCGCCGCGATTCTTGATCTTGTCGGTAATTGCCAGAATGTCGGTCACGGTCACGTCTGCAATCTGCTTGCTGCCAATGGCCGGGATCACGTCCTTATCCAGCACCCGCTTGATGTTGCGGGGGCTACTGTTGGCAGGCTCCACAATCTCGGCATACCAGCGCCGGGCGAAGGCTTCCACGGTTTCAGATGCTTTCGCTTCGGCTTCCTTGACCTTCGCTTTCTCGACGGCCTTCAAGCACCAATTGCGGATGAAGAACTGTGCCAGTTCCTTGGCAGCGGGGGCGGCATCGTCGGGGATTGGATCGCCCCGCTTCAAGGCCATCGGGGACAGGCCGCGCCCGGCCAGCGCCTTGCAATCGTCCCGCCATGTGCGGGCGTCGGCCAGCGAATAGGTGGGGTAGTCGCCCAGCGTGATTTTTTCCTGCTTGCTGCCGCGCCCCCCTACTCGGTAGCGCAGTCGCCAAACCTTCGCGCCGCCGGGCATGACTTCAAGATGCAGCCCGCCCTCGTCGGTTTCGATGTACGGCTTTTCGCCCGGCTTGAGATTCCGCAGTTTCGTATCTGATAGCGCCATGATCCACACTCCCCCGCCCCCCGTGTTCCCATGGAAACAGCTTCGATCATGGGAACACCAACCAACCATGGGAACACATGCCTGTAAGCCAGTATTTGCGAGGCTTTCAGTCATATTGCACCCGCCTTGTGTTCCCATGAAAAACTGAAATCACCGCCTTCAAAAAACGCCATTTGGGAACACATGAGCATCACCATGGGAACACGATAGACAGCCATGGGAACACTCTTGGGAACACATTTTGGCGGATTGCTGCGGAACATACAAGCGCTGTGCATAACAAAAAACCCGCAATTACGCGGGTTTCAAGGGGTTTTTCGGAAGGCTTCGGACTATGCCGGAATACTCGCTATTTTCCGATGCAGAAGCGGCCGAAGATTTCGCCGAGCAGGTCGTCGGCGCTGAACTCCCCGGTGATCGCGGAAAGCACCTGCTGGGCGAGGCGCAACTCCTCTGCGACAAGCTCCAGGCGCGCATTGGGCTCTTCCAGGCGCCGTGCCGCCAGCGCCGACTTTTGTTCCGGCATCACGTTCGCCTCGCTCACATGAGCCTTCACGAAGGTTGGCGCGGCAGGGGAAGGCATGTACTGCCCAGCTTGCGCCAACCTTTCCGCCGCCAGGCGCAGAGCCTCGAGGTGGCGCTCGCGCGCCAGCAGCACATCCTCGCCGTGGCCGACCCAGCCGGCAACGCGCAACAGCTCGTCGTGCAGCAGGTGCATACCGGCGCCGGTCTTGGCCGATAGGCAAAGATGGACTTGACCTTCTGTTTCATGGCGCCCCGGTTCATTGCCGGCGAGGTCGCTCTTGTTCTCGATGACGATGCGCTCGATGCCCGCAGGCAGCTTGACGGCGATCGCATGATCGGCCGGCGTCACGCCGGCGCGCGCATCGATGATCTGCAGGACGACATCGGCGCGTTCGATCTCGCGCCAGGTACGCTCGATGCCGATCTTCTCGACGGCATCCTCGGTGTCGCGCAAGCCGGCGGTGTCAATCACGTGCAACGGGATGCCTTCCACCTGGATCGTCTCGCGCAGCGCATCGCGCGTCGTGCCGGCGATGTCGGTGACGATCGCGCGCTCCTCGCCAGCCAGCCGGTTGAGCAGCGACGACTTGCCGACGTTGGGCAGACCGGCGAGCACGACATGCAGGCCAGTGCGCAGTAGTGCGCCCTGACGCGCACGCGACCGCAGCGCGTCGAGATCGGCCCTGAGTTTCCCGACCCGCGCCACGGCATCGATGTCGCGCAGCAGCTCCTCGGCCGGAATGTCCTCGTCGGGAAAGTCGAGCGTCGCCTCGATCAGCATGCGCAGCTCGATCAGCTGGTCGACGACCGCCTTGACCGCCTGCGAGAACTCGCCCGAGAGCGAGCGCAGCGCCGAGCGCGCTGCCTGCGCCGAGGCCGCCTCGATCAGGTCCGCGATACCTTCGGCCTGCGCGAGGTCGATCTTGTCGTTCAAAAAGGCGCGCCGCGCGAACTCACCCGGTTCCGCCACTCGTGCGCCGAGTTCCACGCAGCGACCGAGCAGCAATTGCATCACCACCGGCCCGCCGTGGCCCTGCAGCTCGAGCACGTCCTCGCCGGTGAATGAATGCGGCGCGGGGAAATAGAGCACCAGGCCGTTGTCGAGCGGCTGGCCGTCCGCCGCTAAAAAGTCGGCGATGGCGGCACGGCGCGGCTGGAATTTCTCGGCCGGCCTGCCGGTCAGGGCCGCAGCCAGGGGCAGCAGGTCGCGGCCGGAAACACGGACAATGCCGACTCCACCCCGCCCCGGCGGCGTGGCAATCGCGGCAATGGTATCTGCTTTAACCATGTTTCGAGCGAAGCGAGCCGCAAGTCTCCCCTTCCGGAAGGAAGGGGTTGGGTGGTGGCGGGATTATTACTCAGTGGGCCTTGAGACCGGCGCTCTCGATCATGCGGTTGACCTGCCACTGCTGGGCGATCGACAGCACGTTGTTCACCGTCCAGTAGAGCACCAGTCCGGCCGGGAAGAACAGGAACATGCCGGTAAACACGATCGGCATCCAGAGCATGATCTTCGCCTGCATCGGATCGGGCGGCGTCGGGTTGAGCTTGGTCTGCACGAACATGGTCACGCCCATGACGATCGGCAGCACATAGAAGGGGTCTTGCAGCGAGAGATCGGTAATCCAGCCGAGCCAAGGCGCGCCTCGCATCTCGACGGTGCCGAGCAGCACCCAGTAGAGCGCGATGAAGACGGGAATCTGCACCAGTATCGGCAGGCAGCCGCCGAGCGGGTTGACCTTCTCGCGCTTGTAGAGCTCCATCATCTCCTGGTTCATGCGCGCCCGGTCATCGGCGTAGGTCTCCTTGAGCTTCATGAGCTTGGGCGTCAGCACGCGCATCTTCGCCATCGACTTGTAGCTCGCGGCGGAGAGCGGGAAGAAGATCGCCTTGATCAGCACGGTAAGCAGGATGATCGCCCAGCCCCAGTTGCCGACCAGCTTGAAGATCCATTCGAGCACCCAGAACATTGGCGCGGCGATGAAGGTGAGCCAGCCATAATCGACGACGAGTGCGAGACCCGGGGCGATCTTGTCGAGCTTGTCCTGCTCCTGCGGGCCGGCGTAGAGCGGCACGTTCAGCTTGTCGGCCCCTTGCGGCAGCGGTACCACCACTCCGGCGGCGAACAAATTGCCGTCGAGCTTGCGCGTAAAGTATTCGCGTTCACCGGCAGCCGGCAGCCAGGCCGAGAAGAAGTAGTGCTCCACCATCGCCACCCAGCCGTCTTTCGCTTGGGCCGGGTGCTTGCCCTTCTCGCTGAACTCCTTGAACTCGACTTTCTTGAACTTGTCCTGGTCGGTGTAGATCGCCGCGCCAGTAAAGGTCATCATCATCGAATTCGAACCGGCGGGCGGCTTGTCGTCGCGCGTCAACTGGAAATAGGCATGGGTACCGGCCGGCGCAGCGGCGCCGACGAAGGCATGCTCGACATCGATGAGATAACTGCCGCGTTTGAATACGTAGGTCTTGACGACCTTGCCGCCTTCGACGGCGGCTTCGAGGGGTATGCGCAGCTCATTCTCGCCGTCCTTGAGTTCGAGCATTTCCGCCGGCAGCTTCCAGACCGACTTGTGGTTGGGCAGACCGGCGCCGATCAGGCCGGATTGCGCAGAATAGGCATGGGCGGGATCGAGTAATACGAAATTGCGGTCCTTCTTTTCGGTCGCACGGTGGCCCAGCAGCTCGAGGCGCACCATGTCGCCGCCTTGAGCGGAAATCTCTGCAGCGACGAGATCAGTCTTCACCTTCAGTACCGGCTGACCGGATGCTGCAGCACCCGTCACGGTTCCGGGCACCGCGCCCGGGGAAGGTGCCGCCGCCGTCGGCGCCATCGGCACATCGGCCGAGCTGGCACCGCCTGCCGCTGACTGAGTCGCGACGGCTTGCGGCTTCGGCTGGCCCCGCTCGAGCCAGGCATTCCACAGCATCATCGAGGAAAAGAAAAAGACCAGCAGCAGAATCAGGCGTTGGTTATCCATGGTCGAAGCTTCAACAGCGAGTCAGATGAAAGGGGGGCATTCTACGGCACCGGATCGTGGCCGCCCGGATGCCAGGGATGACAGCGCGAGACGCGCCGGAGTGCGAGCCACAGCCCCTTGACGGCGCCATGCCGCTCCAGAGCCTCGATCGAGTAACAAGAACAGGTCGGATGGAAACGGCAGGAGGGCGGCAGAAAAGGACTAATTGCGAGCTGGTAACCGCGCACGATCCAGATGAAAGGCTTTGCAAGCAGGGATTTCATGGCGCCACCTTGCTGCAGACCTTGTCGAGCAGTCCGCCGATTTCGTTGCGCCACCCGGCGCGTTCGTAGGAGTCGGCGCTTGTCTGCCGACCGACCGGCTTGGCAAGCCGCAATACCAGATCGACGGCCGGCAAGATCGCACGCCGCTGGCGGAACATTTCCCGTACCTGGCGCTTGATGGCATTGCGCAGCACGGCGGTGCATGCCTGCTTCTTGGGAATCACCAAGCCAAGGCGCGGGCCTTGCAGCCCGTTACGCCGGTAATGCAATGCGAAACGCTCTCCGCGCAGTACCTGCCGGGAGGAAAAGACTTCGGCGTATTGCGCCGCAGTCAGCAGCCTGCACTGCCGTCCAAACCCGAAACCTTCGGTTGGGGCTGCGCTGCCGCTCAAGCAGTAATCGTTCAGACGCCGAGGCGGTGACGACCCTTGGCACGACGGGCGCGGATCACGGCGCGGCCACCACGGGTACGCATGCGGACGAGAAAACCGTGGGTACGCTTGCGGCGCACGACGGAAGGCTGATAAGTGCGTTTCATGACCGGATTCCTTGGAGAAAAACGCGCGATTACAACCTGTTAGGGGTATATCTGTCAAGCTTTTTTTCACGCGCTGATAGCGATAACGACGACAAAGCTTGTGGATAACTCTGCCGGGATTGGTTAGAATGCGCCGCGTTCCCGAACGAACAGAGCCCACTCCAAAGTGTGAGAATTCGTCGGTACCGCAGCAAAACTATAATTCAAATATAAAATAAATCAAAAAGTTAGATGAGCCAATTCTGGACGGACTGCCTGAGCCGCTTCGAAAGCGAAATACCGGCCCAGCAATTCAACGCTTGGATCAAGACCCTTCGCGTCGAAACCGACGAGGCAGGCAAGCGGCTGCGTCTGGTGGCTCCGAACGGCTTTATCCTCAAATGGGTACGCGAACGCTACCTGAGCCGCATCGAGGACTTGTCACGCCAGTTTTTCAGCGAACCCGTCAGCATCGATCTGATTGTCGATGAAAGCGTTGCACCTACCGAAGGCATCGCACAAGCTGCGATATCTTCCCCTGCAACTTCCGTCGTCACTGCCGCACATTCCTCGGGACGTTCCCAGGCATCTACCCACGACGAGTTGCCGGACTACGAGAAAACCCGCCTCAATCCTGAATTCACCTTCGATACGCTGGTTACCGGCCGCTCCAACGACTTGGCGCGCGCCGCCGCTCAGCAGGTGGCCGCCAACCCTGGTGTTTCCTACAACCCGCTGTTCATCTACGGCGGCGTCGGCCTCGGCAAGACCCACCTCGTGCATGCGCTCGGCAACGCCGTGCTGCAGCAGTCGCCCGAAAAAGTCATACGCTACATCCACGCCGAGGATTATTACTCCGACGTCGTGCGCGCCTATCAGCAGAAATCCTTCGATGTCTTCAAACGCACTTATCGTACCCTCGACGTGCTGCTGATCGACGACATCCAGTTCTTCAACGGCAAGGCGCGCACTCAGGAAGAATTCTTCTACGTCTTTAACGCGCTGGTCGAGGCAAAGAAGCAGATCGTTATCACCTGCGACACCTATCCGAAGGATATCCAAGGCCTCGAGGAACGTCTCATCTCGCGCTTCGACTGGGGCCTTACGGTACAGATCGAACCTCCCGAACTCGAAATGCGCGTCGCCATTCTCAAGAAGAAGGCGGATGCGGAAGCCGTCGCGCTCGGCGACGATGTCGCCTTCCTGATCGCAAAGCACCTACGCTCCAATGTGCGGGAACTCGAAGGCGCGCTGAAGAAGGTATTAGCCTTTGCGCGCTTCCACGGCCGGGAAATCACCCTCGACCTCGCCAAGGATGCCCTCAAGGACATCATCGGCGCGCACAACCGCCAGATCACCCTCGAATTGATCCAAAAGACCGTCGCCGACTACTACAAGATCAAGGTTGCTGACATGTATTCGCAGAAGCGCACGCGCGCCATTGCCCGGCCGCGCCAGGTCGCCATGTGGTTGTCACGCGACTTGACGCCACATAGTCTGCCCGAGATCGGCGATGCCTTCGGCGGCCGCGACCATACCACCGTACTGCACGCTTGCCGCACCATTACCGATTTGCGCAACAAAGAGACCCAACTCAATCACGACCTGCTCGTACTCTCGCAGACGATCAAGGGATGAATCATGGTGAGGAAAACCTTTGGATTTCCACTGGAAGAATTGTGAATAAGTCGCTCGAAAAACTCTCGAGGCCAAACGCTCCACTTTCATCCACAGCGATTCTGGATGGTTTTCCAGTGGCTTATACAGGCTTCAACTCACTGTTCCCAAATTATATTTCCCAGTTGTCCCCAGATTTCCCCGCCCTTCATCATCATCATAAGGAGTTTTAGAGATGCTCCTATTTAAAGGACCAAGAGACCAGTTCCTGGCACCCCTGCAGTCGGTATGCGGTATCGTCGAGAAGCGTCATACCCTGCCGATCCTCTCGAATGTGCTGATCGAAAAGGCGGGGGAAAATCTCACCCTGCTGGCAACCGACATCGAGATGCAGATCCGTACTCGGACGCCTTCGAGCGGAACGGAACAGGTCACGGTCACGGTGGCGGCGCGCAAGCTGCAGGACATCCTGCGTTCGCTGCCCGAGAGTGCCGAGGTCAGCCTGAACCTCGACGAGCGTCGCCTGCAGCTCAAGGCCGGCAAGAGTCGCTTCAACCTGCAGACGCTGCCGGCCGAGGACTTCCCGCGCATGGCCGAGGCAACCGGACAAGCCACCGTGCTCAAGCTGACGCAGAAGCAGTTCAAGCGTCAGCTGGCGTTGGTGCAATACGCCATGGCGCAGCAGGACATTCGCTATTACCTCAACGGCATGCTGATGGTCGCGCAAAACGGCGAACTGCGGCTGGTGGCCACCGACGGGCATCGGCTCGCCTTCGCCAGCGAAGAGATCGCCGGGCAGGGGCAGGAGCGCGTCGAGGTGATCCTGCCGCGCAAGACAGTACTTGAGCTTTCGCGCCAACTGGCCGATAACGACGAGGCGCTGGAAATCTCCCTGACACCGAGCCAGGTGCGCTTCTCCTTCGGCGATGTCGAATTCGTCAGCAAGCTGATCGATGGCAAGTTTCCCGACTACGAGCGCGTGATCCCGCAGAACCAGAATAAAGTCATCGCATTGGATCGAGCCCAGTTTCAGCACTCGCTGCAGCGCGCCGCGATCCTGACCAATGAAAAATTCCGCGGCGTGCGCCTCGTGCTGGCACCCGGCAGCCTGAAGATCCTGTCGACCAACGCCGAGAACGAAGAAGCGCAAGAGGAGATCGAAGTCGAATATGCCGGCGACGAACTCGACGTCGGTTTCAATGTCAATTACTTGCTCGACGTGCTCAACAACGTTGCCGCTGAACGCATCGAGATCCGTCTGGCCGACGGCAACTCCAGTGCGCTGATCATGCTGCCGGAGAACGAACGCTTCAAGTACGTCGTAATGCCGATGCGCATTTGACGGACCCGCACTGACCGTCGCAACAGAGAAGGACTACCGCATGACCGACAGCCAACAGCCGCAGAATTCGCAAGACAGCGGCTACAACGAAGATTCGATCCAGCAGCTCGAAGGGCTGGAGGCCGTGCGCAAGCGTCCCGGCATGTACATCGGCGACACCTCCGATGGCACCGGCCTGCACCACATGGTGTTCGAGGTGGTCGATAACGCCATCGACGAGGCGCTTGCCGGTCATTGCGACGAAATCGTCATCACTATCCACACCGACAACTCGATTTCCGTGACCGATAACGGTCGCGGCATCCCGGTCGGCGTCAAGTTCGACGACAAGCACGAGCCGAAGCGCTCCGCTGCCGAGATCGTGATGTGCGTCCTGCATGCCGGCGGCAAGTTCAACCAGAATTCCTACAAGGTTTCGGGCGGCCTGCACGGCGTCGGCGTTTCCTGCGTCAATGCGCTTTCCAAGTGGCTGCGTCTGACCATCCGCCGCGACGGCAAAAAGCACTTCATGGAATTCAACCGCGGTCATGCCGTCGATCGCATGATCGAGATACAAAACGGTGTCGAGGTTTCGCCGCTCAAGATCGTGGGCGATACCAAAGGCCGGGGCACCGAGGTGCATTTTCTCGCCGACGAGGAAATTTTCGGCACTATCGAATTCCACTACGACATCCTCGCCAAACGTCTGCGCGAACTGTCCTTCCTCAACAACGGCGTCAAGATCAAGCTTGTCGATCAGCGTACCGGCAAGGAGGAGGATTTCGCCTTCTCGGGCGGCGTGCAGGGTTTCGTCGAGTACATCAACCGTACCAAGAGCGTGCTGCACCCAAGCGTGTTCTACTCGGCAGGGGAATCCAAGGTCGGAGACTCGGGCGTGACCATCGGCGTCGAAGTGGCGATGCAATGGAACGACTCCTACGCCGAGCAGGTACTTTGCTATACCAACAACATTCCACAGGCTGATGGTGGTACGCACCTCACCGGCCTGCGCCAGGCGATGACGCGCGTCATCAACAAGTACATCGAGGAAAACGAGATCGCCAAGAAGGCCAAGGTAGACATCACCGGCGACGATATGCGCGAGGGCCTCGCCTGCGTGCTGTCGGTGAAGATGCCCGACCCGAAGTTCGCCTCGCAGACCAAGATGAAGCTCGTCTCCTCCGAGGCGATGCCCGCAGTGCAGGAAGTCGTGGCGCAGAAGCTCGCCGAGTTCCTGCTCGAGAAACCCGGCGATGCCAAGGTCATTACTGGAAAAATCGTCGAGGCAGCGCGCGCGCGCGAAGCTGCCCGCAAGGCTCGTGAGATGACGCGCCGCAAGGGCGTGCTCGACAACATCGGCCTGCCCGGCAAACTGGCCGACTGCCAGGAGAAGGACCCTGCGCTCTGCGAGCTTTACATCGTCGAGGGCGACTCCGCCGGCGGCTCCGCCAAGCAGGGGCGAGACCGAAAGTTCCAGGCAATCCTGCCGCTGCGCGGCAAGGTCCTCAACGTCGAGAAGGCGCGGTTGGACAAGGTGATTTCCTCGGAGCAGATCGTCACGCTGCTCACCGCGCTCGGCTGCGGTTTCGGCAAGGAGGACTACAAGCCCGAGAAGCTGCGCTACCACCGCATCATCATCATGACCGACGCGGACGTGGACGGTGCGCATATCCGTACGTTGCTGCTGACCTTCTTCTACCGCCAGATGCCCGAGTTGGTCGAGGGCGGCCACATCTACATCGCCCAGCCGCCGCTCTACAAGATCAAGCACGGCAAGAGCGAGCGCTACATCAAGGACGACCACGAACTCAACCAGTACCTGCTGACGCTGGCGCTCGATGGGGCGTCGCTGACACCGCGCCTCGGCGCGACGCCGGTCGAGGGCGAGGCACTCGGCGAACTGGCCCGCAGCTATCTGACTTCCGAAGCGGTGATCCGCCGCCTCGGCGACTTCATCGATGCCGACGCGCTGCATGCGCTGATCGCTCACGACATCGCACTCAATCTGAGCGACGAGACTGCCGCACAGGCTGGCGCCGACGCCCTGCGCAGCGCGCTGGAGGGCAAGTTGAACGTCCGTGCGATCTATGACGAGCGGACCGAAAGCTGGCAACTGCGGCTCGAGAAGATGCGCCACGGCAACTTGCGCGTTACGGTGATCGACGCCGATTTCCTGGTTTCCGGCGACTACGCCCAGCTGCGCAAGACTACCCAGCTCTTGGCCGGCCTGATCGGGCCGGATGCAGTCGTGCGCCGCGGCGAAAAGTCGCAGCAGGTCGCCAGCTTCGCCGCCGCGATGCAGTGGCTGCTTGGCGAAGTCGAACGCAACCTTGGCAAGCAGCGCTACAAAGGCCTCGGTGAGATGAACCCCGAGCAGCTTTGGGAAACCACGATGGACCCGGGCGTGCGCCGCCTGCTCAAGGTGCAGATCGAGGATGCGATCGCCGCCGACGAAATTTTCACTACCCTGATGGGCGACATCGTCGAGCCACGCCGCAAGTTCATCGAAGACAACGCGCTTTACGCAAGAAACATCGACGTGTAGAAAAAGTCGGCGCCGGCGGGACGGCGCCAGCCGAGCAAACAAAAAAGGCGAACCGCAAGGTTCGCCTTTTTGCTGTGCGGGAGTCGCTTATTCCTTGAAACTGGCGCCCGACTTGTTGGTCATGAAGACGATGGCGCGTTTGAGTTCTTCTTCGGTCGCGTCGGAACCGCCCTTCGGCGGCATGGCGTTCTTGCCAGCGGTGGCGGATTTCACCAGGCCGTCGAGGCCAAGCGCAATGCGCGGCGCCCAGGCGCCCTTATCGCCCGTCTTCGGGGCGCCGGCGGCGCCGGTGTCGTGGCAAGCGCCGCAGATGCCCTTGTAGAGTTCCTCGCCAGTGCGGTTGCCCGCGGCAGCGGCAGCCTGCGGGGCGCCCAGCTTGACCTTGGCAACGGGCTGGATGCGCACGTTGGCTGCTTCGATGTCGGTGGTGTTGGGACGGCTGCCCATCGCGACGGCCAATGCCGGGGTCAGGGCGACTAACGCCAGAATGCGCGGAAATTTCTTGCTCATTGTCACTGTTCCCTTCGAATAGATGTCCGGCGTAGCCGAGATCATGATGCATGCCGCCTGATGAAGGGTCCGCATATTACTCGCTGGCGCTGGTGACGTCCATCAGGGGCAGGGAAGCCGGGCCCTGCATTCCAAGGCGAAAATATTCCCCTACTGTCGTGATGGATGCATAATTACGGCCTTGCCCCCGCCGGGGACCGCGGCTGCGGAAAAGGGATGGGCGGGCGGTCAAACGTTCCGGGGGGAAACTCATGGCGTCGAAAGACGACGCGACGTACGCTGGCTGTTCGCTGCTGATCTTCCATTTCAAGCTTGTCGGGAAGATCGCGCTGTTCGCTGGTGTATTGGCGTTCGGCGTGCTGCTCGCCGTCCTGTTGTTTATCAGCGATGCGTCGGGCGAGAGCTACTGGCACGTCGTCAGATCGCACAGCATCACGCGCCAGTCGCTGGGGCCGAGCCTGCTGCTGGCCGGCTGCCTTCTCGCGGCCGCGGTCGCGATCATCACTTGGCTGTTTTCCCTGTACGCCAGCTTCCGCATTGCCGGGCCGTTGTATCGCTTCGCGCGCAACATGGAAGGCATGATCGAAACGGGGTCGGCCAGGATCGTGCCGATCCGCCAGGAAGACCAATTGCAGGGAGAGGCGCGGCTGCTCCGGGAAGCGGCGGAAAGCCTCGAGGGTCACTATCGGCAACTGGCCGCCGCGACGGACAGGGCATTCGAGGTCATCGACGCCGCCGATGCCAACGAACTGAAGCAGGCCGTCGCGATGCTGCGGGAACTGGAAAACCGTGTCCGCTGCTAGCCTGAAATTGACTCCTCGCGCATTCGCCGCGCTCGCTGCATTTGCCGTTTGCCTGTTCGTCTGGCTGCAGTCGACGGCCGGACCTGCCCAGCCACGCCATCCGGCCGGCCAGCCTTGCGCGAGCTGTCACCTGCCCGGCGATGCCGTGACCGCGGAAAACGCGAACCTGCTGGTCGCCAGCCAGGAGAAGCTGTGCGCCGACTGTCATCCCAAGGCGGTGCAGGTCAGCCACCCGAGCGGCATCCGTCCCACCGGTCCGCTCCCCGCCCAATATCCGCTCGACTGGAAAGGCGACATGACCTGCAGCACCTGCCACGAGGTCCATGGTTCATCGCACGGCCTGATGCGCGGCAGCCTGCGCGGCAAACCCTTCTGCCAGTCCTGCCACGCGCCGGTGTTCTTCGACAAGATGCGCGACCAGGGTACGTCGATGGTCGGCTCCGGCCACCTGGCGCGGGGCATCAAGGCCGACCTGCAGTCGCTCGACATCGATCCCTATACGCTGCAGTGCATGGGCTGCCATTCCACCTACGGCGATCCGAAGGCCGGTGCACTCAGCATCGATCGCGCGCAGATCCTCCGGCATTCGAGCGGAGCGGCGAACCACCCGATCGGCCGCCGGTATGCGGATTCGGCACACAAGGAGCGTTACAGGCCCGAGGCCGTGGTGTCACGCAATCTGCTGCTGCCCGACGGGCGCTTGAGTTGCGTCACCTGCCACAAGGGCTATGCCAAGGAACACGGCAAGCTGCGAGTCGGCAAGCGGGGTTCCGCGCTTTGCTACGAATGTCACGACATATGACCGCACAGACCAATTCCGCCGGCGCCAAGGCCAGGCGCAGGATCCGCTACATCGACAGGACGCTGCAGAAGCGCCTGCTGGCTGCCTTCATCATGCTCGAAGTGCTGCTGGTGATCGCCGGGCTGGTCTACCTTCACGGCAGCCTGGAAGCGGTACTCGAGGAAAATCTTTATCGGATCCACCTCGCGAACAGCGAGCCGATCTTCTCGCTGCTACTGCACAAAACGGCGCTTGTCCTCGGTGGGTTGTTGCTGGCGAACATTGTGGCACTGGGGTTCGCGAACTGGCTATGGACGCGCTACGTGGAATCGATCCTGCGCCCCTTCTCGGACCTGTTGGAACGCACGGGCAGGCTCGATCTGTCGGTGGATGCCGGCATTCAGCCGCGCCATCAGGTACTCGTGTTGGCACTCGCCTGGCGCGAGGCCGAGCGTGCCCGCTGCCGCCGCATCCGCGAGGTGCTGCGCAACCTGAGCAGTGACGCCGACCATGCCTCGCCGTCTGCGCGTGCGGAGATACGCGCGGGCCTCGAAAGGATCAAAGCCAACCTGCCGTGACCGTGCGTCAGAATTTCTTGAAGCGCGTTTCCCAGCCCTTGAAGCGCTGGCGGCAGTAGCGGTCCAGCGCATCCGCATCGGCGAAGAACAGCTCGAAGCTCTCCTCTGACGCAGCGTCGAACTCGCAGAAATCGTTCTCGTGGTCGCGGCAGATCTTGGGCCGGCGTTCGTAGATGCCGCAGCGGCCGTCGGATTGCACGTGCGTGCAGGGGTTGTTGACCAGCAGGAACCAGCCGGTTTCGTTCTTGAATAGCTGGACATCGCGGTGCGACACCTGCCACAGCAGCAGGTCGAAGTCCTGCATCGAGCGTGGCGTGTCGATGTGCTGCGTGATGTAGCTGCAGCACTTGCTTCCAACGCAGAACGAGCACTTGTTCTCCGGCGTGATGCTCTCAGGCATGATTTTGATTATTGGCCTGTCGGACATTGCGGGAACTGGAAGGAAGAAGGTCGGCAGAAAAGAGATTTGGCGCGCCCGGCGCGATTCGAACGCACGACCCCTGCCTTCGGAGGGCAGTACTCTATCCAGCTGAGCTACGGGCGCGTCGGCCAAAACGGGAAACTGTTGCGGGCGCCATTCTACCGCGTTATAGGGGCAGGGCGGCCGGGGATTCAGAGTCCGCGCGCCCAAGCGGGCCGCAGCGATGCGCTTTCCGGGTGGGCGATGGTCGTGCGCACCTGGGTGAGCAACCTTTCCTTGTCGGCGCCGAGCGTGCCCTTCAGCACCAGCCAGTTCGAGGCGTGGTCGCTGCGAAAGACGGTCCGCCTGAGTTCCAGCCCGGCGAGGAAGCGCTCCATCTCGATGAACAATTCGTGTTGCGACAGCGGCTCCCAGCCGGGAAAGCCGGCGCGCAGACGCTCGTCGCCCAGGGGAAAGCTCACCACCAGCGTGGCGAGGAACTCGGGTTGCGTCACGTTGGCGAGCCGTGCCGAGTGCTCGGCATGCTGCTCCCACAGCGCGCGGCCTCCGAGGCCGTTCAAGATCATCACCGAGCGCTTGATGCCGGCCTCGCCGAGTTTCAGCAGCGCGTCGCAGGTCGTCTCGAAGGTTTCTCCCTTGCTTACGCGTTCCAGCACTTCGTCGTCGCCGGATTCGGCGCCGACGTAGGCGAGCGCGAGGCCGGCATCGGCGAGTTCCTTCAACTCGGCCACCGGCTTCTTGCGCAAGTTGCGCGGCAGGCAGTAGCTCGAGATGCGCCGCACCGCGGGTAGGTGTTTCCGGATGGCCTCCAGGACGTTCAAAAGACGCCGAGTCGGCAGCACCAGCGCGTCGCCGTCGGCGAGGAACACGCGCTGCACGCCGCTGCCGAAGCGCTCGCCGCAGGCGCGGATCGTTTCAAGGGTCTCGGCTTCGTCGCGCGCCCGGAACTTCTTCTGCGGCGCGGTGTACATCTCGCAGAAGGTGCAGCGGTTCCACGAGCAGCCGTCGGTGACTGGCAGGATCAGCGAATCGGCCTCGGAAGGCGGTCGGTAGACAGGATCGACGTAACGGATGGGAAAGCCGGACGGGAACATGGGAACACGTGAACAGGGGGCGGTTCTTCAGCCGCCATTATGGATCAGCAGCACGATGCGGCTGCTAGCATCGACCGACTATGCCCGCCTGGCTCTCCGCTCTGTTCACCCGCCGCATGCTGATCTGCGTGTTCACCGGCTTCGCGTCGGGCATGCCGCTCTACCTGCTGCTCAACCTGCTGCCGGCCTGGCTGCGCACCGAAGGCATCAGCTTGAAGGCGATCGGCCTGTTCGCGCTGATCCAGTTCCCCTACACCTGGAAGTTCCTCTGGGCGCCGCTGCTCGACCGTTTCGCCCTGCCCATTTTGTCGCTGGGCCGTCGGCGCAGCTGGATCTTCGTCACCCAGGGGCTGCTGATCGTCATCATCGCCATGCTCGGCCGCCTCTCGCCGGCCGAGGATCTTGGCGCCGTCGTCTGGCTCGCCGCGCTGCTCGCCTTCGTTTCGGCTACCGCCGATATCGCGCTCGATGCCTACCGCCGCGAGCTGCTTGCCGACCACGAGCTGGGCCTTGGCAACTCTGTGCATGTGAACGCCTACCGCATCGCCGGTCTGGTACCCGGTTCGCTATCGCTGATCCTCGCCGACCACTACCCTTGGGACACGGTCTTTCTCGTCACCGCCCTGTTCATGCTGCCCGGAATGGCGCTGGCCCTGCTGGTCAAGGAACCGGCCATCGCCGGCGGTGCGCCGCGCACGCTGCGCGAGGCCGTCGTCGAGCCCTTCCACGAGTTCCTTACCCGCGCCGGCCTCAAGGAGGCGCTGCTGATCCTCGCCTTCATCTTCTTCTACAAGCTCGGCGACTCGATGTGCACCGCGCTCGCCACGCCCTTCTATCTCGACATGGGCTATGCCAAGTCCGACATCGGCCTCGTCGCCAAGCATGCCGGGCTATGGCCGGCGGTGATCGGTGGCCTGCTCGGCGGGCTGTGGATGGTCAACCTCGGCATCAACCGTGCGCTGTGGCTGTTCGGCGTGGTACAGGTGGTGTCGATCTTCGGCTTCGTCTGGCTTGCCGGGCTCGGACCGCAGGCCACCATCGACGGCGCGGCACTCGGCCGGTTGGCGGTGGTGATCGGCTTCGAGGCGCTTGGCGTGGGTCTCGGCACGGCGGCTTTCGTCGCCTTCATCGCCCGCACGACGCATCCGCTCTACACCGCCACCCAGTACGCACTGTTCTCGGGGCTCGCCGCCGTGCCGCGCACCTTCGTCAATGCGACCACCGGCCAGCTCGTCGAGTGGATGGGCTGGACGAACTTCTTCTGGCTGTGCGTGCTGCTGGCGCTGCCCGGCATGGCCCTGCTGCTCAAGGTCGCGCCGTGGCGCGCAAGCGACAGTGCCTCCCCGACAGTGAAAAAATGAACATTCGGCTCAACTTTTTTCAGCCTGCATCGTTATGGTGAACATGTCGCTTCGATAGAGAGCGGGGAGACTGAGATGGTGATCGTCATGGACATGAGCACGGGAAAAAAACTGAGCGAAGAAGAAGCGGCTGCCGAGGAATTCGGTGTATTCGTCGATGAGGTGCTGAACGCCGGCTGGCTGCCCCAGCCTGAGGCACGGCTGGAAGTCCATTCTCACGCCGACAAGCCGGCGGTCGAAGACGCCGACGCCTTCCTGCGCGACCTCTACCGCAATCAGGAATAACCGGCGGCACTTCGCCACCAGTTCCAGCCTCTCAGGCGCCGTCCCGCCAGCGCCGACTTTTTACAGTGCGTGGCGCCGGTCGCCGCGTGCAAAGCCGAGCATGGGTGTCTCGATTCCACGCCCGAGCGCGATCACCTTGAACAGTTCGCCCATCTCGCCGGGCGCCATCAGCGTCTGCACCGCGCCGAGCGCGCGCAGTGCCTGTTCGCCGCCCGCCTGCTGACGCCCCGCTAGCAGCTCACCGATACCGCAGTTGATCAGGAAGCTGGCCTGGTTCGTGTAGCCCAGCACGTCGAGACCTGCGTCGAAGCCGGCTTCGGCCACTGCGGTGAAGTCGACGTGGCTGGTGATGTCCGACAGCCCCGGCCACCAGAACGGGTTCTCGTGCGCGCGCTGGCGGTAGTGGCAGCGCAAGGTGCCGCGGTTGCGCTGCGGGTGGTAGAGCTCGTGGCGCGGCAGTCCGTAGTCGATCAGCAGCAGTGCGCCGCGCTCGAGGCGCCGGCCCCATTCGGCCACCCAGGCGCGCGCCGCCAGGCCGATTTCGCTCGCGTAGGGCGCCTCGATTTCGACCGCGTCGAGCGCCTCCATCGCGGTTGCCAACGCGCCGTGCGCCGGCCGCTCCGCCCAGGCGAACCCGCCGTCGGCGCCATGTACTACGCCGCGCTCCATGAGCCCCGACTCGCGCCATGCCACCGCATGGGTTGGCAGCGCATCGAGCAGTTCGTTGGCGACGACCACGCCGGAGAAGTTCTCCGGCAGTTCGTCCAACCAGGTGACACGCTCCGCCAGATGCGGTACGGCGGCTTCGATCGTCTGCCGTTGTCTGGCGCGCAGCTCGCCCGAAAGCTCGAGAATTTCGTAGCGATCCGGCAGGGCATCGAGCCGCTCCAGCTCGGCCAGCAGATCCGCCGCGAGCCTGCCGCTGCCTGCACCGACTTCCAGTACCGTAGTTGCCTGCGAGGATTCGAGAATCTGCGCTACCTGCCGCGCCAATGCCTGTCCGAACAGCGGCGTGAGCTCCGGCGCGGTGACGAAATCGCCCGCGGCGCCAAACTTCAGCGAGCCTCCGGCGTAATAGCCAAGGCCCGGCAGATGCAGCGCCATGTCCATGTAGTCGACGAAGGGTAGCCAACCGCCGGCGGTGTCGATGCAGGCGGCGATGCAGGCGGACAACTCGCGGCTCGCGGCCTGGGCGTCGTCGGAGGGGATCGGCAGTTCGTTCGACATTTCGGCAGATTACCCCAACAGGGGTGTTTTTCGATTTACTATGTTTCCTGTAAAAGTAATCGATAACAACAGGCATGACCACACGCATCTGCTTTGTCCGCCATGGGGAGACGGACTGGAATATCGAGAGGCGCATCCAGGGCCACATCGATATCCCGCTCAACAGAAAAGGGCGCGCCCAGGCGCTGGCAATGGGCTACAACGCCGTGCATCACCGCTTCAGTGCGCTCTACAGTAGCGACCTGACGCGGGCCATGGAAACCGCGCACGCCATCTCCGAGCTCGAAGGCCTCGAAGTGCGGCCGCTGCCGCAGCTGCGCGAGCGCCACTACGGCATCTTCCAGGGCATCACTTCGGCCGAGGGCTCGGTGCGCTACCCGGAGGCCTACGCACACTACATCGCACGCAGCCCCGACTACGATTTCGAGACCGGCGAGACCATGCTCGACCTCGTCGCGCGCATCGAGGAAGGCATCGACTGGATGGTGCGTCATCATCAAGGCCAAACCATCTGTGCCGTGAGCCACGGCGGCGTGCTCGACATTGTCTACCGCAAGGCGACCGGTCGTCCGCTGCACACCCCGCGAGACTTCACCATACCGAACTGCGCGCTCAACTGGTTCCATTTCGACGAACATGGCTGGCATCTCGAGAAATGGGCCGACCGGCACCACCTCGAGAGCGTCCTGGTCGAAGTGGCGGAATGAACGACGCTGCCGGTCAACACTTGCTGGTACTCATCCGCCACGGCCAGAGCGAATGGAACCGCACCAACCGATTCACCGGCTGGACCGATATTGATCTCAACCCCACCGGCATCGACGAAGCCGCGCGCGCAGGCCGGCGACTCGCAGCGGCCGGGATTGCATTCGACGAGGCGCACGTCTCGGTGATGCGGCGCACCCGCCAGACAGCAGAAGTCCTGCTGGCGGCTGGCGGCTGGGAGAATGTGCCCATTTACGCGACCTGGCGCCTCAACGAGCGCCATTACGGGGCGCTGCAAGGCATGGAGAAGCAGGAAATCTTCGCCGCCTGGGGCGAAGAAAAATCGCGCCGCTGGTGGCGCGGCTATCACGAACCGCCGCCGGCCCTCGACCCGGCCGACCCGCGTCATCCCCGCCACGACCCGCGCTACCGAGATCTCGATCCCGCGCTGCTGCCCGCCACCGAGAGCCTGCACCAATGCCAGTTGCGCACGCTGCCCTACTGGCACGAAACCTTGCAGCCGCGCATCGCCGCCGGGCGGCGCCTGCTCGTCGTCAGCCACGGCAACACCCTGCGCGGCCTCGTCATGCACCTCGACGGCATCTCGCCCGAGGCCATGGAGCACGTCGAAATCCCCTCCGGCGTGCCGCTCGTCTACCGCTTCTCGCCCGACATGCAAATCACCTGTCGGGAATGGCTCGAATAGCCGAAGGCCCGGCTCCCTAGAAGCCGTACTCGCGCTCGACGCGGCAGACCCGCACGCGGAAAGCACGGTACCAGTCCTTTGTCCGGCGCTGTGCCTGGCGATGTGCGGCGTTTTCCTTCCAGGCGGCGATCGCCTCCAGGCTCGCCCAGTACGAAACCGAGATGCCGAGCTCCTGTCTTGCGCTCTCGAAGCCGAGGAAGCCCGGTTGGGCGGAAGCCAACTCGAGCATTTGCTTGGCCGTTTCGGCATAGCCGTTATCGCCCTCGGCTCGGACAGAAGTGAAGATCACGGCGAAGTAGGGCGGCTGCGGGGTTTGTGCTGGAGTAGCCATTCATATTTTCCTTGTTGACCAACGTTCAATCAGAAAAGTACGGGAAGAGACAGCAAGGCTTGCGGGCGGAACGTCATTCTCACAACCAACGCCTAACTTTCTTGCAATACGCCAAGAACTCGCCTCCAAACCTCTCGGTGAGAGCACGCTCCTCCGGCTGGATTTGGAACCTGTTCATGTAGGCAACAAAAACCGGCAGCAACAATGCAGCAACCCAGTTGGCCAAATAAGTCCACCAGCCGACCAGCGCCAGGAGAAAGCCCAAATACATGGGGTTGCGGCTAAAGCGATAAATCCCACCGTCAACAAGCGAAGACGACTGCTCAGGCGTGAAGGGGTTGACCGTGGTCCTGTGGCGGCGGAAGGCAACTACGCCGGCTAAGGCGACCAGCCCTCCGGCGACAGCCAAGACAATGGCAACCGGCAGCTTTCCCGGAAGCGGAACCCCGGCAGGCACAGCGTACGCAACGGCTGCCATGGCACCAGCAAAGATGACCACGAGTGCAACGGGCGGGATACGAAGCTCAAGGGCGCGCACGCGATGGCCTGTACGGGCTAACGTTTGAGGTGAGGGGCCGCCGAAGCCGCGAAGGGAACCGGCAAGCGCAGCTTGCCGGCGGACCCTTCGAGCGGCGGGTTAAGCCTCACAGTGCCGACCATAGCGAAATGACGCCGTATAAGTGCACTAGCCCAACGACAAGGCAAATGCCAGACGAGACAAGCCAGAAGGTCCGGGAGTTTTCGGGGAAGGCTGGCTTGAGAAGCGGAAATGCGACTGCCCGGCCCAAATACACTGTACAGATGGCAGGGAGTGCGAGCTTGGCGAATGGCAGTTGGTCAATAACCCCAGCTCCCGCCAGAGCGTAAGCAGCCCAAATCGAGAGAATGCCTGCGACTGCGAGAGTAATGAGAGTAGGCCAGAGTTTGCCAGCCTCCACAGCCCGGGCCATCTTCTCTCCCGCGCCCATGAAGCGATAGGCAGGAGCACCGAGAGCGATGCAGGCGAGGTGAGCCACTGCCGCTGCGGCGCTGAATAAACCACCCATGAGAAGGGCTTGAGTACCGAATGCTGACATGGAGTGTTCTGAAAGGTTTAACGTTTGAGGTGAGGGGCCGCCGATGCGCGCAATGCGGAGGGAACCTGCAAGCTGCGCTTGCAGGCGGTCCGGCCGACCGAAGCTTTAGAGCGCGCTACCACTTGCAACCTCTATCGGAAATCACGTCGGCAATGAGGAAAGGAATTGCAACCAGACCGAGGCCGGAGTGAGCGGTGCGGCAATCCGAGCGAGCAGCCTGTGCGATGCCACGACCAAGGGCAGTTTCTCGATCCTGGTCCGGTGGCCCCGAATTGTCGGCTTGACCCCCAAGGCTGCGGGATGGCTTGCCAGATTGGCGAGCGACCGCGTAGGCGGCCTCGATATCAATTGGTAAGGATGGGTTGTTTTGGTCTGGCAGAGCTGCGGCTGTGGCATTAGATCTTGGCTCGACGCTCTCGGCATAACTGCGACGAGATGTGTGGGTCTGCGCTGGCGAAGGAGATTCGGCCGCCGGGCCCACTGCGGGTGACGAAGAGGGACGTAGTGTCATGACCAGTGGCGGATTCGCGTCGATCTTGGTTAATTGGTTGGTGGTCAGCAGGTGGTGCCCGAAGTAGCTGAGCACGAGTGCGTGCAGAAGGAGCGAGACAATGAACGACGGGGCAACTCGAAGCCTTCGTTGCTGCGTAGTGAGATCGGCAACGAAATGCGATGGGCTTGGGGCGAGGACCGTCACGGACTGCGCGCGCTAACGTTTGAATTCACCGGCGCTGCGCGGCTTCATCGCGTAGCGGCCAGTGAGCGAAGCGAACGGAGTCGAGCGAAATGTTAGGGGTGGCTTCTATGAGCAACACCGATTGGGTGACGATGTTTGGTCTTGGGATGCTCTTTTTGCTTTTGCTCTGGGATAGGGTTTCCATCTTTCTCCTTCGAGAGCGAATTTCAGTGCTTGAGAAAGATATTAGTGGCAACAGCAAGGACTGCGACCACGAACCCAAGCAACCACTTCCATTCGGTGGCGACGAACCCACCAACAGCACGGACAGCTCTAGCTGTCCAGTGACGCTCATAGTGCCCAATCATCACGATGATTCCAGAACCAGGCGGGTTATAAGGCGGGATGTACTTCCCGTGGTACCAGTTGGCAACAGACTCGATGAGTTTGGCGCGAAGGCTCACGCGGCTACCCCTAACGTAGAGGTGACCGGCCTCGCGCGGCTTTATCGCGCAGCGTCCCCTGCACCGCAGGGTTGGGCACCTCGTCAGCTGTGACCAGCTTCGGCATGCAACTTCAACCCAAGCGCACCGATGACTTTAAGGATTGTGTCGAAGCCAGGGCTACGCTCGCCGGAGAGCGCTTTGTAAAGACTTTCGCGAGACAGTCCAGCATCGCGCGCAACCTGTGACATACCCTTGGCGCGAGCAATATCGCAAAGTGCTTTGGCAATGAATGCAGCATCCCCGTTGGCTTCTTCAAGGCAAGCTTCAAGATATGCGGCCATTTCCTCTGGGGTTCTAAGGTGTTCGGCGACGTCATAGCGAGTGGTAACGGTTTTAGTCATGGTTGCTACTCCGAAAGATTACATGCGAGGCGCAATGCAGCCTTGATGTCCTTGGCTTGGGTGGTCTTGTCGCCACCAGCCAGCAGAATAATCAGCTCTCGACCTCGCTTCTTGAAATACACCCGGTAACCGGGACCGTAGTTGATTCGCAACTCCGAGACACCTTCGCCAACCGGTTCGACATCTCCGGGGTTTCCAGCGGCGAGCCGTTCGATCCTTGCTTGGACGCGCGCTCTCGCCTGGAGGTCGCGCAAGTCATCGAGCCATTGAGCGAAGAGGATGGTTTTGCGAATTTCAATCATGAAGCAACTGTAGCCCCATGGCTACACATTGTCAACGCCATACGCGCCGTCCTGAGGTGCCCAACGTAACGAAGTTGAGCACCCTGACGACCGGGCTCAAGAACAAGCTTTTCGAATAGAAGTGTCTCGACTTCGCCGTAGCTTTCTTCAAGAGCCCATGCCTCTTCGTTGTTGTATGGATCGTCTACGCGGAAGAAATGGTTGAACAGTTCACGGCTGGCTATACGAAAGCGATTCAAGAGTGCATCGAGTTCCATGGAGAGGGCTAACGTGCTAGCTCAGGGGCGCGGAGACAGCAGGCGAAGCTTGCTGGCGTAGCGTCCCTCTGGAGCGGGGGGTTGGGCGCTAAGGAATTGCGACACCAAGAGTTCATTATTCCTTCTTCCCTGAGTACCACTTGTTGACTTCTTCAGAGGAAAAGCTCCCTAGCCGAATTAATTTAAACGTGTAAACGAACAAAAATACCGAAGGAACACCTATAACAACCCATGCCATTTGATGTTCTGCCCCGAATAGGCCGTAAACAGACAAAGAGATCAGTATCAGTGAGAGAAAAAGTCCTGCAATGGCTATTGCTCTAATGGCGAGCCAAAAAAACAACCATCGCACTCGCTCAAATACCGTGGGCTTCGTCACTTCATTCTCCTAAGAAATCGTACGTGTAGTTGATACGACTTCTTCATGAGTGGCTGTCTAAAAAACAGCAGCTCAGATTTGTTCCTGGGTGAACGCCTGTGGCGCCCAACGTCTGAATTGAGCGGCCTGCGCGGCTTTTCGCGCAGGTCTGCTCGAATGATGGGTTGGGCGTCTACATTGCACAGAACACCCCGACTAGATCGCCTCGGACCCCAATGGAAACTAGGCCATCACCGCTAGCAGACGCTTGCCCAAGGCCAAATTCGTTCGTGGCGGGGTCATACCATTCAACGTAGCCACCGCGTTCGGCAACTACCCAATACTCGGCACGAACTGGCGCCTTGGCCTGGACTTGCTCATACGTTTCGGAGAGGACAAACGACTCCAATCGCGGAGGAACGAGAGACTGCTTCAGAAGCTCCACGTACTCAGCCTCCTTCTCAGCGGACCACGGTACCCCGACCGTTGTTTTCGGCGCCGTTGGAGCATGGCGATGGCGCACAAGCGATTCAGCCACAAGTTCTGCAACGTCGGATGCGGAAAGGCTAGCCATGAGACGCCCAACGTGGAGTTGAGGCGCCTGCGCGGCTTTTCGCGCAGGTCGCCTCGAACGCAGGGTTAGAACTCATCTTTCCTCCACCACCGACTCGACGGCAACTCGATATCGGTGAACAACGACCTTGTCTTTAACGCCCGGTATTGAGACCTTGAGCAAAAAATAGTCTCCCTGCCACTGGCCTTCCACATATATCTGTTCCTCATACGGAAGGATTGTGCTTCCAATCTCGCGCCGTTTGCTTAGATCAACGAACGATACTTTCCGTTGGCACCCATCATCCGCACAGGACGGAAATGCAACGATTGTTCCTTGCTTGTTGAAAACCGGTTGCCCCTCGACCTTAAGCTGCTTTGGCCCTCGCCCTTTGTTCAAGAAGTCGATCCGAAAGACGGTGTCTCGACCTTCGTAGACGTGTGTCCAGTTGAGTCGCACCGCCCCCGCTGGATAGGTATGCTTCGTGGTCCAGTGGCCGCAGGCAGACAACCCGCAATCTTCTGCTGCGGCGGCCGTTCCCGCTACCAGAGCCAGTGCGATTATGAGGCGGCGCATGATGAGTTCTAACGTGGAGTTGAGGGGCCTCGCGCAGCTTTTCGCGCGAGGTCCCTCTCGAACGCAGGGTTAGGGGCGCTCATTCAGCACCCAAGGGATTTCATACATGAAACTTAGACACCGAACGCCCGAAACGTCTTTGAATTGCGGCTGCACCAAGGGACTTTGAGGCATGACGGTGAACTCAAAGCCGTTGAGCAAACGATCGGCATCCACTTTCGGAAATGCCTTGCAAATGAAATAGTATTCTCCACCGACGCTGTGATGTCCGGGCTGCGATTCTCCAAAGCTATACACCTCTGCATCTTTCCGAAGGTCTATCCCGCACTGCTCGAAGAAGGCCTGCACCTCGCTAGGGAACACCCCGGGCAGTTGTGCCAAGAAATTGCGGCAGCTTGCACATCCGCAACGCGCCGCACCACCGCTTTCGATGGTGGCGTAGATGCTGCGTGTAGCTGCGGCATCTGGTTCAAGCGAAACCTTTCCAAGCGTGGCAGGCATTAGCGCACCCCTAACGTGGAGCTAACCGGCCTGCGCGGCTTTTTGCGCAGGTCCGGTTGAGCGCAGGGTTATGCGCTTTACAACTCATGAACCTCCTCCATGAAACGACGCATAAGTGGCGTTTCGTCGGAAGTCAGGAGCCAATAGTTTTCAATGGCACGATCAAGAATCTCCACTGCGGCTTCTCTCGGAACGGTGACAACCTGGCCGTCTTTGTAGTGTTTCAGACTGTCTCGGAATTCGTTGGCCATTGAGACAAAGAGCTTTGGCGGCCACTCTTCACCGTGAATGTTCTTTCCGATCTTCACGCATGCCTCTACGAACGACCCAAGAGCGTGCTGTTGGCCAGATTTTTCAAGAAGCTTTCCTAAAACTTCTTCACTTGCTCCGGCTAGCGTGATAGCGCAAACGTAATCTTGTTCATCGAGAAAGAGGCGAAGCGCTCGCTCAAGCTGATGCGCTGCCACTTCTCGTTTAGAGAAGCTGGGCATGGCATCAAGGTTGAGCGACTCAGTGAAACGCATAACGTGGAGTTGAGCGGAATTATGTAGCAGCCGCACAAAGCGCCAAATCAAGCGCTTACCTGCGTTCCGTGCCTGTGGGGACGCGCGCGTTTTGGCACTATTTTGCAGGCTTTTTGGCACAGCGAGGATTCATGCGGGTTTGCGGCCGATTCTTGTGCCAAAACACCCGCAAATCAAGTGCAATGGCATATTTCAGTGCCAAAACCGAATTCGCAAGTGCCTGAATTCAAAGGGGCGAGTTTTGGCGTTTGTGCCAAAACGCGCGCGTCCCCACAGGCATTGATTGCGTCACGGCGGGCACCACTAGAACGGTATAAGCTCCCGGATACCCATCTCGGCCAACACCCGCTCCCGGTGTGCCGAGGTGAATGCGAAGAAGCTGAATCCATCGAACTCGTAGATTGCCACGCCCGGTTCGGCGTTCCTGCCTTCAATGGCGAGGTCGAGAACTCTTGGCACCGACTGACGCAGTTCCATCGTCACGGGTTCCTGACCGCACGGCCGCATGCGCCAGATCAGAACGGAGGTATGTACTAAGCAAACCTATCCGATAAAGCTGATAACCGGGATGATACTCAGATCAGCCGCAACTGAGTTACTACTTCTTGCTTGAGTTCGGCATCAGTAAATAGAGGCGTCTGCCCTGGCTTCGGCGACAGCGACTTTCCAGTTAGTCCAGGTTCGCGGGCAAGAAGCTGGCGCAGCGGCTTCATATCCGGCAGGCCCAATGCCGACGATAACGCATCGTCGATCCCACCTCGGATGGGATCGACATCCAATTTGGCGAGCGCCAGAAGTCCCTTGTCGCACAACGCGTCATAATTGTCGGCGAGGCGAGAGAGAGTTTTTGCCGGTAGGTTGCGCACGTCTAACACGGGCATGGCGGCCCATTGAGGCTGCTTGACCTGCATCCAAGCTCCCTCGGTGGTAACGCGGTGCGCAAGCATCATCAGGAGCGACGGCGTGCTGTTCAGCCACAGCAGCAGCGCCTTTTCCTGCTCTGGATACAAATCGGACTTGAGTGCCCACCATGTATTGCCCAACACCGCCTCGTCGAACCCAATGCCGAGTACGCGATGAGTGGTAGTCCTGACTCGTTCGACCAGCAGAATCCGCCCGGCTCGCGGCCACAGCAGGCGTGGCCCATAGTCTGCACCGCGTGGAGATGCCGCCCACGGAGACAGCCACGAGTTGGGCTGCTGGCCTATGCTCGTGACGGTTTTCGAGTCATGGTTCCAGAAGGTGGGATAAGATGACCACTCGGTGTCCGAAACCGTAAAGCCTTCGTGGATGCGCTTGCGATCCGGCCCCAGGTCACCAAGGACATCCAACGCACAGAGCGGAAGTTCGATTAGGGGTTGCCCAGGTACGGCCAGTTCGCCATGTCCAAGCGACACGGCGGCACGAAGCGTTGGCGATTGCGCGAATTGCGCACCGATCCATTGCGCCTCGCCATGCGTCGGCGGAAGCTGGATGACCTCCGCCAGCTTGTGCCCGCCCACGCCACGAACCGACGCGACGCCGACCTCGTCAAGGCCGCTGGCGATGCCCTCGCGCACGCGATCCGCCACGTCCATAGCTTCATAGATGGTGCGCGGGTTATGCCAGAGGTTGACGTAGGTGGTATTGCCCGCCGCTTCGTTTTTCTTGAGCTTGCGGGCGATGAACATGATCTCGGACAGGTCTGTGTTCTCCGAGAAGTTCGGCCGCTCGGCGTCGTGGCTGACGATTACCGTTTCCAGATGATATCCGTCGGCGAGCAGCTTGCGGCTGGTTCCCCACGCCTCGCCAGTCGCCAGCGCCACGGGCAGGATGAAAGCCATGCGACCGCCTACGCGCAAGTGCTTGTCGGCAATCGCCATGAAGACGCTACCCAACCCAGCCGTGATGGAGGCCGGCAAATCCTTGGCGCGCTTCTTAAGTTCTGCTTGCAGCTTTTCGCGCTCGTCATCAGGCAGGCTGCCGAACAGCAGATTTCCGCCGACCGATCTGACGAAGGGCGGATTCATGACACACAAATCAAGGGTGGGTACCTCGGCCACGGCGTAGTGCTCGGCCACGATGCCTGTCTGCTTGACCTCCATCTGACTGTTGTCGAGAGACAGTTGTGTCGAGACTCGGCTGTGTCCGATGAAGTCAAGACTACCGAGGCGCTTGGTGCGCCCTTCCACGCCCATCGGCATAACGAACAGGTTCATCTTCCGATAGGTCACGTTGGGCGCGAGCATGCCCAGCGTCGATGCGGTCAGGTGCACGGCGGACGGCAACACGTCGTAGCCATACAGCACGTTCTCCATCAAGGTTTCGTGCAGATGCTTGAGGTCGGTTTCAGCAAGGGTTCTGCCGCTCTTGACCCGCGACACGATGAACTGATCGGTCAGCGCCTGCGCGGACGCCATGAGCAGGGTTCCCGTACCGCATGCCAAGTCCGATACGACAAAGTTGGCGAGGTTCTTGGGCGTTCCGAAGTCTTGTCCGCTCCAATCGTGGGTGAAGGCGAGTTTGAGCAGGAGTGTCGCCGAGGAGGTGGCCGTGTAATAGGTGCCGAGATACTTCGCGTGGTGCAGTAGCCAATGGTAAATCCGTCCCATCAAGTCGTGGCGAAGCGCCGATTGGTTGGCACAGATTGCTTTTGCCTCCGCCATGAGCCAGCGGATGGAGGCGATGGCCGACTGGTTGATCGGGATTTCTCCCAGGATGGCTTCGCCGATTTGGAAGATCGGCACGTAGTTGATCTTCGTCCAGATCCAGTGCCAATGCGATTTGATCTCTGCGATGGGGTCGGGTTCGTTGTCGTAGGCGCGCAAGGAATCAACGCGGCCATCGCCGCCAGAAGCCGCTAACTGCTCCTGGAAGATCATGGCGTTCGCCAGCACGAGCGAAGCGACTTTGGTGGCCGTCGTGCGGCGAGCATCGCTTTCCTCTGACGTTTCGCCACGTTTCTTGGGCATGCCAAGCAGGCTGGACAACCTGTCGCAGGTGGCCGGCTGTCCGATCCAGAGCGCGGCGATGCCCTCGATCCGCTCGGAGAGCTGCCGCGCCGACTCGGCGACAATATCATCCTTGGTCAGGGATTCATGGACGCGGCGCAGCGAGGCCAGAATCTCGGACGGGGTGGCTTCCGCCCATTCGGTCTGCCCGGTTTCCGAAACGATCAGATACCGCAGGCGCGAGCCCGATAAGGCAGATTCCAGCGAAGCGGTAGAGGCTATGCGCAGGGCCTTGGGATAGACCAGGGCCACGGCGATGTGGCAGATGCCGGTAGCGATACGCTTGGTGGCATCGCCCAGGACTACGGTGTCCGCATCCGGCACGTCGGTGAACTTTCCCTCGACGATGACGCGCAGGCCGCCCATCGTGAACATGACATCCGGGCGGGCTTCCCCGGAATGGTGGATCGTTTCGGCTTCTGCATTGACCCCGTGGCGGGTCAGCAAGATCGCCAGATAGGTGTTGACAACCTCTTCACGATGCCGATGCTTGGTCTGGCTATTTGTTCCAGTTTGGCGGGAACTTTTTTCAGCCTTCGCAACTAATGCTTGCTTGCTTGCTTGCTTGCTTGCTTGCTTGCTTGCTTGCTTGCTTGCTTGCCAGTGCCATTTCTCATATCCCTATCCTAGTTATTCAACAAGAACTGCCTGAGTGGGCCTTTTCTGGTCGCCCCAATCGTGCCAGAAATTGGCGCCTTCATTACTTCATCAAGAGGCCGTCAGAGCGGTCATTTCCAGCAGGTCATTCGATAACCGACCGTCCAAAATAAACACCTCCTGGAAGATACGCTTCTGCGTTCGCTTCAGTTCGTGAAATATCAGCTGATCCGGAATCCCCTTCCAAGGAGTGTCGGTCGGACGACCAGGCAAATACTCTTCTGCAAACGACGGAATATAGAACTGAACAGCCCTTCCAGTTTCCCGTCCCAGGCTCTCGGCGATTTCCAACCCATCCGGATCAATATCGCCGAAGTGAACCCATCTGGTGTCAGGTAGGGCCTTAAGGAGCGCGGCAGCCGCCTCAATATCAGCGCCGGGCGAAAACACCGCCATTGCAGTCGGCGGCAAGGGCAGATCAATGTATGCGCCCAAGTTTTCGCACGTAATGATGATCGTCGGCGGCGTGACGGTGAAAGCGCGGAAATTCAACCATAAGCGCTCTGGCAGCGCGCACTCGGTAAGCAGTGACGCCATCTCCCCCAGGTCCAGTTCCCGTTCTCCAAATAGCGCCCGCAGCCCCTGATTCGGCCGAAACCGAACGATCCAGTCGCGCGTGAGGGTCGCGATTGATGCCATCTGCGGCGCATGTTTCGGTCCCAAGCCGGCAGCGGCGTTCCAGTTGCGGCGATTGACCAACCCTGTGCTGGTTCGCTGGCGCCTGAGCATGGGCAGCGCTTCAACGACACGCGGATCGAAAGGGTCCGCTGCCATTGACCGGAGAAATTCAAAATCCTCGCGCCACGCTGGTGCCAGCGCTGACATTCGCCCTTCGAGCTGAGACAGCATTTCGGCGCGCGCTCGCCACTCACCCTTTCGAGGTCCAGGCTCGATCCATCGTGCCGTCTGCCAGCGCGCGATTAACTGCCCATTGCGAGCGACCAGCTTGATCGCTCCGTTCTCCAACAGACGGCCAAGGGACGCGATTTCAAGCGCGTCGCTCATGCCGCCACCTTAATGCCACGCACTACCAGCCGCTCATGTGGCGCATGCGGCGGGAACACGCGGCTGAGTGCATACAGGATGCAGCTATAGCTCGGCGTCAACTCGGGCGCTGCGACGATAACCTGGAAGTTTTCCCGCTTCGCAAAATCGACCACGACGGCATGACCCGGCCCATCGAGCCGATGTGCCTCATCGACTGCAAACAACGGTGAAATCTGATCCACCTTGATCTCACCCCTTGCTGCGATGGACCTTGTCAGTATGAGCGCCACGGCCAGGCCGCACCCGATGGACTCACCGCCCGACAGCGATGCAGCGGGCATCCAGCCCGATGCTTTCCGGCACACTTCGATGGAGAGGTCGACGTAGTTGCGATAGTCCAGAAGTTGATCCCCGGTGAACTGGATGCCGTCTTGCCGGCCAGATGCCGCATCGAACAATTCCTTCAAGGCCACGTCGACGGGCTTCTGCTCCGAGAACAGTTGGCCTGCGAAACCCTCCAGTACCGAAAGCATATCGTCGCGCGGGGAAAGTACGATCCTGATCCCGACAACGTTGCCGAAGGCAATGTTCTCGCCAAGTTTGCTCAACTTGTCAATCTTCCGTTTTTCGGTCATCGCCTTCGAACTGATCGTCGCATGGAGATTCCGCGCACTAATCCGAACTTCGTTCTGATGGGCGACAAGCTCGCTGCCGAGCGTCGCGCGATGCTCCTTCATCGACTGGATTAGGTCCTCACCGTCGATTTCTGCGCGGTCGATGCTGACCCTTTCTCTCACGATTTCCATCAGCACAGGCCAGAGACGCAGCGTCGCGAGACGGTTGTTGGGGTCAGTCTCTTGAAGGATGGCAAGCCGTCCCGGCACTTCATCCTGGAGCGCCGTACCGAGCGACGCGAGACGTTTTGTTTGCTCGACCACGAGCCGCCCCTCATCGAAATCCATGATTTCCTGCGCTGCACCTAGCAGGAGCGCGGCATCAGCGCCAAGGATGCTCTCGGCGGTCTTGGCTTCGTCTTTAAGGTCAGCGAGTGTCTTCTCGTCGGCATCAATCATCTCGGCCAACTTTTTTAACCACTCGTTGAGTGTGTTGACCTTCTGTTCCTTAGTGACCAGATCAGATCGGAGCACCGTCAACTGTTTCTCATATGGACCGTCGATGTCCTCAAGCTTGCTCATCAACCCGGTACGATCGGACTCCAAGCGTGCGATTTCCTCATTGCACGCATCCAGCGCAGTCTGAGCGACGGTTACGGCCTTATCTATCTCGATGGCGCGGTCGCGCTGGGAGAAATAGAACGTGATCTTTTCCTTATGCTCGTCGAGCAGCGCACGCTGTCCATCGAGTCTTGTCGCCTCTTTGGAATAGTCGGTATGCTTTTGGCGTAGCCGATCGATTTCTTGCATCAGTCCCTTATGACGGGCGATCCGAGCCTCACTGCCGAAGACGGGCGTGCGGCCTTTCTTCGTCGCCACATAGCCGCCAGCAGCCGGAGCGACAAACCAGTCACCAACGGCTCGCAATTGACGTGGCTCTGGCGCCGTCGCACCCAGCCAGAACGTATCCGGTAGCGAATCAGAGACAGCCAGACCGGCAAGAGCATCGGGGGTGACGCCAATCACGCCCTCCGTTAATCCACACAAGGCCAACTCGATGGACAGGGCCTCTTGCTCTGAGGCACCACCAAGGGCATCCTCCAACGCCTGGCCGCTGGTGCTTTCCGCCAGCACCTCGGAAGCAACAGACGCCTTTCCGCTATTGAGACGGATGCTTTCAGCCTGAAGCTTCTCCATTTCCGATTCGACTTTGAATGCCTCGCGTTCCGCGTCCTTCCGGCGTCCCTCAAGCGACTCACGTACCCACTCGATGCTTTGATTGGCATCTTGACCTGCGATGGTCTGCCAATGTTTTTGCCCTTGGCTAAACGTTTTCTTGTTTGCAGTCGTGAGTGCAAGCGCTGAAGTCAATCCGGGGAGCGTATTTCGCAACGCCGTTACCTTGGTATCGACCTCGTTTAGCTCGTCGAAGGCGGTCTTCCGCATTAACTTTTTCGTGTTCTCGGTCTGCTCGATCTCTATACCGATTTGCCTTACGTCGACCGACAGTTGATCTCGAATAACCGTCGAACTCTTCTGTTCATGATTGTCCTGCCGCAGTTTCTCCGTGATGACGACAGTCGCATTCATCATCGAGCGTAGGGAGTGCAGAACAAGCTCTTTGCCAACACCATACGTGGATTGCAGCAGAGACAGTTCTTTCTCAGCTGCCGCAATCTCGTTCTTCGTCATGATGACTTCGTTGGTGCAATCCTGAAGGCCGCTAACAATGTCGGCCACCAGCGTGTCCTTCGGCAATAGGTAGTCCTTGAGCCGCTTAACAACGTCGCCCGAGACACCGCCCTTGAAGGTAGTCTCGATCAGGCTTCCGTAGAGGCTTCTGTCCTGGCCCATCGACATGCTCGACGGGAGAATCCCAGCTTCGTACAGCGCCTGGCAATATTCACCGACATTGAGCCTGCCGGATACGTCGATACCCCGTGTCGCACAATTGCGCTTGAATTCGAGGTAGGGCGGAAATGTTTCATCCTGCCCGTCCTCCTGCGCCAGGATCGCGTTGACCGTTAAACCTTTTGGGTCACGGATAAGCCAGCGCGTGAATTTCGCCCTGCCGTCGACGGCTTCCACGTAAATGCCGGCCAATAGCCGCCCCCCATCTCTGGCGCTGATATCAAGAACGACGTAGCCAAAGCCATAGCGAGGATCGATGCTCTCCGCGAGCATATCGATTCCCACCTTCCTGGCATCTTTCACCTCGGAGATGGGGCGTATCTCCAATGCGTCCCGATCCGGCAACAGTGCATAGCCCAAGCACATGGTCAAGGTACTCTTGCCGGCACCTGTTGGGCCGACCAGGCCGGTCAGTGGGCCGCTGTCGAGATCAAGAACCTCGCAACCCTCCACGCCCCGCCAGCCGATATAGGCAATACGATCAATTCGCGGTTTCGTCGCTGTCATTGTTGGTACCCTCGATCTCTTCACCCTCAGTGGCATCGTGGAACACGACGCCTCTCTCAATCGACATCTGAATGCGTGCATCATCGTCCGGCGCGTTGTCGTGCCGCGCGAACTCGGCAAATCGACCGATTGCTTCCAAAGGTCTGAATCGATCACCTCGAAGCTCGATGTAACAAAGATCATCAAGCACCTTGAGAGCATTACTGATTGCAAGGCTGATTCGGTCGTCGATTACGTTTTCCTTGGCACCCGGCGCATACACGTCCTGAAGCGTATTCTTGGGAACACTTGTCTCGATGTCATGCAGCAGTTGCGCCGTATTCATCCATCCAGATGACCGAGTGATCTCAGGGTCGCGAGCTTTGAGTGCGATGAACATGCCGAGGTGTATACAGGTCTTTGGAAGCAAGCGCGACCGCAGCTTTCCACTCGATAAGGTGAGGAAGAAAAATCCGTCGGGATGTTGAGTCAGTGAGGTGCCGTAGTTGGTGTAAAGTGCCTTGAGGCCGTCGTGATTCCTACATAGCCATTCGTACAGTGCCAGTGCAGACCTGTTGATATGGCCGCCACGGCGCAGAATCAGGTCAACCTCGGCGAACTCTTTGTCCAGATAATTCATTTGGTGACCCTCAGTTCCTCGATCTCGATGGAAAACGTGATGCGTCTCCAAGCGCGCATTCGCGTATCCAATTGGCCGGCTTGAGTCATCTTTCCAATCAGCCACGGATAGTAGGCGGCGACACGATTCGTATTCGGCATCGCCGAAAGCGTTGCACCAAACAACCGGGACGCACAGGCGTCACCCGTCGTGAGGTCGTCTTTCAAGTAGCGCAGTAGCAATTCAGGCACGGTGTCCACTGGAACTTCGTCGAACTCACGGTCTGCACGCTTTTTCGTTGCACGTGGCGGTGGTTTGGAAGGGCCGGGCCGGTCAATATCAGTCCGCATGCGCCAGAAGCGCGGTTCATCGGCCACTTCGAGCGACCAACCCGGCACGTTCGCGATGGAACGCTTCAAGGCTTCAGTAACTCGTCTTTGGCGATCCACGCGAACGATGGTGCGCAGGAAGGTATGGACGACGCTATGGTGCTCCATCCAATCAATCGCGCGTTGAGTTATCCACGCAGCGGTCGACTGCAGGCGGCGAACCAGATCATCGTAGACGCCGTCGAAGCCGACGACGGCATGTGGCTTGGCAAGGTCCGCGATCTTGTCGATCAACGAAAAGGCGGTGCTCGTGGAACTGAGAACCGCGTCTTGCAGGTCTTCAATCGTCTTTGTTACCTGGGCTAGTTGATCCTCGCATTGGCCGATGGAATCTTCGCTGTTTGCCGTGAGCAGAGATGGAATGAACTCACGCATCTCCGCATGGCGTCGATCCAAGGCGTTCTGGTGACGATGAATGCTGACGAGCATATCTCGTAGCGCATGCTGCATCTGGGGCAGCACGTCTCGCTGCCATGCGTCGGATGTCGCCGCACTCTCGGCGTCGCCCACGATCCTCGACAGTTGGCTGATGAAGACCTTGAAGATCGCCGTCAGTGGCTCCCCTGAAAACCTTGACTGTGCGACGTGCCACTCGGCAATCGCTTCACCCAAGGAGGTAATCTGGTATTCGGCGTCACCGGCAAGCCGAAGGCGGGCAATCTCAGCTTTGAGCAAGCACCCACCGTTCAACAGCCTTGTCATGCTCTCGCTGACTCGTCTTTCGGCTTTTTGCGGATCGCGTACATCGAGCAGATCGATGCGGCTGCTCAGATCTTGGATGGCGGAGTACGGGATGGTCAAAAGTCCATCGGTGTTCCGCTCAATCTCGTCCTTGACGACGGCAAGCAGCGCAATGTCCCTGGGAAATAAGTCGAGCCGCCGTCCTTCTGCGAGTATTGGTTGGATTAACTCAGCAAATGGAATCCGCTGGTCCATCAGATGGTCCTCTTGGACTGTTCTTGTGTGATTGATGGTTCGCGCGGCATATCTGATCTCGGTCAAGACAGAATTCGTATGAAGGCGGGGTTGAGTTTGTAATGATGCGAGACGCCGATTTTCGGCCCGCGCATCAGGAGTCCAAGTTCGCAGAGCCGCTTCATGGCCCGATTAAGGTGTTGCTGGGTCAGCGACAACACCGAATTCAATTCGGCCTTGGAAACCACGCTGCCCGTGACCGGCAAGGAGGCAACTAGGTGCCAGAGCACAATCGCTTCGGACTTGCTCAGCGGTGACTGCGCCAAGGCCCTCAGCCCTGCCGCCGTGAGAACGACGCTTCGATCTAACGGTTTTCCCATCTGCCCCTCATGAGTATGAACAATTTCGGCAATATTGCCAAAAATGTTCATACCACGCAAATCCCTTGTCGCACGGGCCTTCTAGTAGGTACGGCGTCACGGAAATAGCCATGGCGCGACCTCGTCGATGTTTTCGACTGCCAATTGGTAATCGGGTGGGCGCTGCCGCTTGGTGTCGGTTGCGGCACGGGTGTCTTGGACGAAGTACCCGACAAGCGCGCCGCGGCACGTGACAACGCGCGCCGATGTGTTGTCGAAATACTCGAATCGGATGACTTCCTCTTGCGCACGGCTGAGTTCAGGGTGCGCGATGAGGCGAACGGGCACGTGTGCATTCCACGCAGTATCATCGGCCTCAGAGCGCTCCCTCGGCAACCCGGCGGTCTTCACGTCGGCTATCCGGCCGAGGGCATAGTCCCGGAACTCCTGATGCGTTTCACAGTAGGCGCGAACATGCCAGCGTCGCCCCGCACGTACCAGGTGGTGGGGAGAAATGATGCGCTGGTGCGGCGCCGGCTCCTTCATTGATCGGTACGTGATTTCGACTGCCATGCTAGACCGGATTGCCTGCGACAGCGCGGCAAAGACTTGCGGTTCTGGCGTGCTTAGATCGGGAAACGCGGCGCAAACCGGAGCAACGTCAACGGTATCGCCAGACACATAGGGAAGTCCCACCAAGCTAAGGTACTTCGCCAGCGACTCCGCACGATCATGCGCCTTGGCGGCCGGTGTCGTGCGCGCGTATGCGACGCTCGTCGCATGGTAGCTGCGGGACTTTGTGTTCCATTCGACCCACCGCGGATGCGCGTCGCGGAACTCCTGGATCAGTTGGCTCGACCGAATGTCGCCAAGCCCCAGCAGTGCGGCTACCCGACTACGGTTCAGGAACCCTTCCCACAGCAGCAACAGCTCAAGGATCGATAGTCGCTGTTGTGCTGAATCAACTCTGCCCATGCTGCCTCCGGTGTGCGTATATCTAAATGTACCATACAAACTATTGCATGATGCGATTGCTATGCGTATAATAGATTGTACGTTGATACTTTACCGACTCCACTACCGAAAGCAAAGCTCTTGTCCCACCAGCAGCACTTCCTCCTGTCAGCCAAGGCCCGGTCGCTCTCGATCAAGCGGCTGCACGCGCTGACCGACGACCAGGCGTTCGACCTGTTCCGGGAGTTGCGATGGGGCAAGGGCGAGGAAGTGACTTGCCCTTGCTGCGGCAGCGTCGCGAAGCACTACTTCCTAAAGACCCGCCGGCAGTGGCGCTGCCGCGACTGCAAGCACACCTTCTCGGTCACGTCCGGGACGATCTTCGCCTTCCACAAGCTGCCGCTCAAGGACTACCTGATTGCCATCGCGATCTTCACCAACGCCGTCAAAGGCATCTCGGCGCTACAACTGGCGCGCGACCTCGACGTGCAGTACAAGACTGCCTTCGTCCTGGCGCACAAGATCAGGGAATCGCTGATGGAGCACCGCGACGACGCAGCGCTCTCGGGCGAAATCCATCTGGACGGCGCCTACGTGAACGGCCATATCCGCCCGAAGAATAAGAAGTCGGAGCGCATCGACCGCCGCCTGGCGAAGCACCAGAAGCCTGGCAAGCGCTGCGTCTTCGTGATGCGCCAGAAGTGCGCGGAGTTGGCCGAGAACAAGATGACCGGCGCGCACCGCACGCTGACCTTCGTGCTCAAGAACGAGAACCAGGCCGATATCTCGAAGCTGGCCGATGCCTTTGTGACCGCCGGCTCGACGATCTGTGCCGATGAGGCCAACGCCTATGATCCGTTGCATGCCAAATTCGACACGCGCCGGGTCAATCACCAGAACGAGTATCGGGCCGACGATGGCACGACCAACAATCTGGCCGAATCCTATTTCTCCCGCTTCCGCCGCATGCAGTACGGGCAAGTCCACAAGTTCGGCAATCTCTATCTGGCGAACTATGCCAACGAGGCCGCGTATCGCGAGGACACGCGCTGCTGGAGCAATGGCGACATCTTCAGCGATATTGCGAAGAAATGCGCCCGGACGCGGACACACCACGACTGGTGTGGCTACTGGCAGGGGAATCGCCGGCAGGAGGAACGGCTAGGGATAGCGGCTTGATTGCCATCCGCCGCATCCCCGGTTATGCTCACGCAATCTACAAGGAGTTATGTTATGCCTATCGCAATGGTTGCTGAAGAAGAAGCCTTTCTGACCTCTCCTGCTTTCGAAATGGCGCTGGCGAATGATGATGGGCTGGCGGCGAAGCAGCATCTGTCCGCAGGGCGTCCGATCTACTACGGGGATGAGCGGTATCCCGAGGGGATCGTCAAGGAGTTTCCCGATGGCCGGCGGCAGCTTGTCTCCATCAGCAATAAAGGTGTCCTGACCATCATCCGGGATATCTGAGAATGCAGTTGTGGGTGATTGCCGGCCCGAACGGCGCTGGCAAAACCACGCTTGCGGATCGCTGGCTGGCGCATCGTATTCCTGTTGTCTCACCCGATACGCTGGCGGCTTCCAATGGTCTTTCACCCATTCAGGCAGGTCGGGCGGCAATCCGTGAGCAGGAACGTCTTCTGGAAAGCAAGGCCAGCTTTGCGCTGGATACGACCTTCTCGGGAAACAGGGAACTCGATCTGATGAAACGCGCCGCCCAGGCGGGTTACAAGGTCAATCTGATCTTCGTTTGCGTCGAGAGCATCGCACTGTGCCTTGGCCGTATTCAGGAGCGCGTCGATAGCGGGGGGCATGATGTACCGGCCGACGATGTGTTGCGTCGGTACTCGCGAAGTCTGGAGAATCTTGTTGCCGCCTTCGATGTAACAGACCGCGTTTTTGTGCTGGACAATACGAAAGCGAAGCGGCGCTTATTGCTGTCGGTCGACAACGGGCGGGTAAAGCATCTTTCTCGGATGCTGCCGCGCTGGGCGAAAGAGGTCATACCGGTTCAATTTCAATCCAGAGGGAACGATCTTGGACGGTAGTTACTACCAGACCGTCTAGGCTAGTTTCCAGGCGCGCGCTGTTCCGCTTGAGTCGGCCAGTACAACGATTTGCCGGGCCTCTTGAACCCGGAGTACCGCAAGTACGCCCTTTTGAAGTTGCGCAATGTGTTCGTTGCTTGCTTCAATTCCCTTGCGGAGCAGGATGGTTTCGGCAATCTGGCGGCTGGTCATGGCTCCGCCATGCTCACGCAGGACATCGAGCATGCTTCTGGGCACTTCGCCAGACTTGAAATGCTGATTGCGCGTCCGGTGGGCTGTCGCTTTCACCGTGCGCAGGTCGAATTCAGGTGCAAACAGTTTGATGGTGGCGTCGATATGACGCAGATCGTCCCCAATCTTATCCAGCGCCTTGCGGTGAAAATCAATCTGTCCCGCCAGTTCCGCGCGTTTTGCAACCAAGCCTGTGACGATATGCGATTCGGCCATGAAAATCTCTCCGTGGGTTCTCGAAGAGATTGTGGGTCATGCCACTGCTGCTGTCATTGTGCGGTTGCTACATAATTCCGGAGTTGAGGGGCCGGCCGCGGCTTTATGCGGACGGTCCCTCTCGAACGAAAGGTTAGACATCGCTAGTTGCCTACACATTAAGTGCTTTCCTCGCTACCTTGCAGGCATTGGGACTGGGCAGGACGCGCCAATAAGTGATAACCCCGTCTGCTTTTCGAATGCCGAAAATGGTTGAACATCCATCAGGTCTCTTGTCTTCGACTTCCTCATGATCCGGAGCGTCCAAGGTCTTCTTGAATCCGAGCTGTGCCGCGTAGGGAATTACTTCGATGTATTTCTTTCCGACGAGATGATCGTAGTTTGGAATCTCGGTCAGCCGGTAGTCGTCACTCGCGCAGGCCGCTAATGAAAGGCCAATCGTGACTGCGATGAGAGTTACGCGCTGCATTGGCATGGCGATGTCTAACGTGAAGTGGACTGCCTAAAAGACGGGAAATATTGCGTCTGGCATTGAATATGGCCAGTATGTACGCTTAGAATCTGTTGCACATCAGTGTGATGCATACTTTTAGTGCCTCCTACCATGACAGTGCAAAAAGCTCAGCCAGATGGGGTGCGCCTGTTGGACCAGGTGCGGGGCAAGATTCGCCTCAAGCACTACAGCATCCGCACCGAGCAGGCGTATGTCGATTGGATTAAACGATTTATATTGCATTTTGACAAGCGCCATCCGCGCGACCTCGGGGCGGCAGAAGTCGAGGCGTTTCTGACGCATCTGGCGGTGGCGGGCAAGGTGGCGGCGTCGACGCAGAACCAGGCGAAGAGTGCGCTGCTGTTCCTCTACAAGGAGGTGCTCGGCATCGAGCTGCCGTGGCTCGACAACGTCGAGCGGGCGAAGGCGCCCAAGCGCTTGCCGGTGGTGCTGACGCGCGCCGAGGTGCAGGCGCTGCTGACGCGGCTGGAAGGTACGCACTGGCTGATGGGAAGCCTGCTATACGGCGCGGGGCTGCGGCTGATGGAGTGCCTGCGCCTGCGCGTCAAGGATGTCGAGTTCGCGCGCAAGGAGATCCTGGTGCGCGACGGCAAGGGCTTCAAGGATCGCGTCACGACGCTGCCGGCGGCGCTGGTCGCGCCCTTGCGCGAGCACCTCGAGCGGGTGCGCGAATTGCATCGGCAGGATCTGGCGGCAGGCTACGGCGCGGTGTTTCTGCCTTACGCGCTGGAGCGCAAGTATCCCGGCGCGGCGCGCGATTGGGGCTGGCAATACGTGTTTCCGTCGGCGAAGCTTTCCGTCGATCCGCGCTCGGATGAGACGCGTCGCCACCATGTGCAGGATCAGGCCCTGCAGCGCGCCGTTCGGCAGGCGGCGCGCGATGCCGACCTGGCCAAGTCGGCCACGCCGCACACGCTGCGGCATTCGTTCGCCACGCATCTGCTCGAGGGCGGCTACGACATCCGCACGGTGCAGGAGCTGCTGGGGCATGCCGATGTGAGCACGACGATGATCTACACCCATGTGCTCAACAAGGGCGGGCGCGGCGTGACCAGCCCGCTGGATAGCTTGTGATGGGCGGCGGATCGGGCAGCCGCCGTTTCGGCGGCATCGACCGGCTCTACGGCCACGGCAGCTTGGCGCGGCTGGCGGGCAGGCATGCGTGCATCGTCGGCATCGGCGGGGTGGGGTCGTGGGCGGCCGAGGCGCTGGCGCGCTCGGGTGTGGGGCGGCTGACGCTGATCGATCTCGACCATGTGGCCGAGAGCAATGTGAATCGCCAGGTGCATGCGCTGGAAGGCACGCTCGGCCAGGCCAAGGTGCTGGCGATGGGTGAGCGCATCGCCGCGATCAACCCGGAATGCACGGTGGTCTGCGTCGAGGAGTTCGTCACGGCCGAGAACGTCGCGGCGCTGCTGCCGGCGTGCGATGTGGTGCTGGATTGCATCGACCAGGTGCAGGCGAAGGCGGCGCTGATCGCGCACTGCCGGCGTCTGAAGTGGCCGGTGGTGACGACCGGCGGTGCGGGTGGGCGCACCGATCCGACGAGGATTCGTATCGACGACCTCTCGCGCACGGTGCAGGATGCGCTGGCCTCCAAGCTGCGCGCGCGGTTGCGCAAGGACTACGGTTTCACGCGCGACCCGAAGAAGAAGTTCGGCGTGCCCTGCGTGTTCTCGGACGAGCAGATCCGGCGGCCGCAGGGGGGGGATGGACTGGCCTGCGATCTCGACGAAACCGGCCTGCACGGGCTCAACTGTGCGGGCTACGGTTCGTCGGTGGCGGTGACGGCCGGCTTCGGCTTCGCGGCGGCGGCGCACGGCCTCGGTATACTGCTGAAATGAATTCCCCAGTGGTTCTTGTTACCGGTGCGGCGCGTCGCGTCGGCGCGGAGATCGCGCGCACGCTGCACGCGGCCGGCGCGAGCGTCGTGCTGCACCACCGCGCCTCGCGCGACGAGGCCGATGCGCTTGCCGACGCCTTGAACGCCCAGCGCCAAAAGTCGGCGCTGGCGGTACGGTGCGACCTGCGCGACGCCGCCGGGCTGGCGGCGATGGTGGAGGAAGCGGTGGCCTGCTTCGGCCGCCTCGACGCGCTGGTGAACAACGCCTCGAGCTTCTTCCCCACGGCGCTCGGCACCATCGACGAGGCGATGTGGGACGACCTCGTCGGCAGCAACCTCAAAGGCCCGCTGTTCCTCTCCCAGGCCGCCGCTCCGCATCTGGCTGCCGCGCAGGGCTGCATCGTGAACATCACCGACATCCACGCCGAGCGCCCGCTCAAGGGTTACCCGGTGTATAGCGCGGCCAAGGCCGGCCTGCTGGGCCTGACGCGCGCGCTGGCGCTCGAGCTGGCGCCGCGCGTGCGCGTGAATGCGGTCGCGCCCGGCGCGATCGAGTGGCCGGAAAGCGACGAGCATTTCGCGCCCGCCGAGCAGCGCGCCATCATCGAGCACACGCTGTTGAAGCGCATCGGCTCGCCGGCCGACATCGCGCGCACCGTAAAATTCCTCATCCTCGACGCGCCCTACATCACCGGGCAGGTGATCAACGTCGATGGCGGCCGCACGGCATATTTATGAGCCCCCCACGCTCGCAAACCCGGCTCGCTGCCCCCCACGGGGGGGCGCTGCTTCCTTGGGGCGGCCCTGCGGAAGCATCATGAGTACCTACAAGCAGGCGCACAAGCAGGAGTTCGAGGCCAACAAGCTCGCCAAGCGGCTGCGTCGCGAGGTCGGGCAGGCCATCGCCGACTTCGCCATGATCGAGGAGGGCGACCGCGTGATGGTCTGCCTCTCGGGCGGCAAGGATTCCCACGCGCTGCTCGACATCCTGCTGCATCTCAAGGAGAAGGCGCCGATCAATTTCGAGGTGATCGCGGTCAACCTCGACCAGAAGCAGCCGGGCTTTCCGGCCGAGGTGCTGCCGGACTATCTCGACGGGCTGGGCATCCCCTACCGCATCGTCGAGGAGGACACCTACTCGATCGTCAAGCGCGTGATCCCCGAAGGCAAGACGACCTGCTCGCTCTGCTCGCGGCTGCGGCGCGGCATCCTCTACCGCGTCGCCGATGAGCTGGGGGCGACCAAGATTGCGCTCGGCCACCACCGCGACGACATCCTCGCCACGCTGTTTCTGAATATGTTCTTCGCCGCCAAGCTCAAGGCGATGCCGCCCAAGCTGGTGTCGGACGACGGCCGCCACATCGTGATCCGTCCCCTCGCCTACTGCCGCGAGGCCGATCTCATCGAGTGGGCGAAGCTGCGCGAGTTCCCGATCATTCCCTGCAACCTGTGCGGCAGCCAGCCCAACCTGCAACGCCAGCAGGTCGGCGAGATGCTGCGCGACTGGGACCGCCGCTTCCCCGGCCGCATCGAGACGATGTTCAACAGCCTCGCCAATGTGGTGCCTTCGCACCTGATGGATGCGAAGCTGTACGATTTCGCGAATCTCAAGGCGACCGGTGTACCAGATCCTGACGGCGACATTGCCTTCGATGGCGCCGTCCTACCGGAACCGACTTTTCCAATATCCATCCCTATCGAAACGAAATGAATCCCTTCAATCCGCCCGAACGCACCCTGATGGGCCCCGGCCCGTCGAACATCCACCCGCGCGTGCTCGCCGCGCTGTCCCGCCCGGTGATCGGCCACCTAGACCCGGCCTTCGTCGGCATGATGGACGAGATGAAGGTGCTGCTGCGCAACGCCTTCCAGACCGCCAACGAGCTGACCTTCGCCGTTTCGGCGCCCGGCTCGGCGGGCATGGAAACCTGCTTCGTCAATCTGGTCGAGCCCGGCGACAAGGTGATCGTCTGCCGCAACGGCGTGTTTGGCGGCCGCATGATCGAGAACGCGCAGCGCTATGGCGGCGAAGTGGTCGTCGTCGAGGAGGAGTGGGGCCAGCCGATCGACCCGCAGAAGCTCGCCGACGCGCTCAAGGCCCATCCCGACACCAAGGTGGTCGCCTTCGTGCAGGCCGAGACCTCGACCGGCGCCGAGTCCGACACCAAGACGCTCACCGAGCTCGCCCATCGCGTGGGAGCGATCGTCATCGTCGATGCGGTCACAGCACTCGGCGGCACGCCGGTGAAGGTAGACGAGTGGGGCGTCGATGCGATCTACGCCGGCAGCCAGAAGTGCCTTTCCTGCGTGCCGGGTCTCTCGCCCGTCTCGTTCGGCGTGCGCGCCATCGAGAAGCTCAAGGCGCGCAAGACCAAGGTGCCGAGTTGGTTCCTCGACTTGAACCTCGTGCTCTCCTACTGGAACAGCGATGGCGGCGGCAAGCGCACCTACCACCACACCGCGCCGGTCAACAGCCTTTATGCGCTGCACGAAGCGCTGCTGCTGCTCAAGGAGGAGGGCGTCGAAGCCTCGTGGGCGCGCCACCGCGCGATGCACGAGCGGCTGGCGGCGGGGCTGGCAAAGCTCGGACTCGAGTTCGTCGTTCCCGAAGGCGCGCGCCTGCCGCAGTTGAATGCGGTGAAGGTGCCGGCGGGCGTGGATGAGGCCGCCGTACGCGCGCAGCTGCTCAACGAATACAACCTCGAGATCGGCGCCGGCCTCGGCCCGCTGGCCGGCAAGGTGTGGCGCATCGGCCTGATGGGCCACACCTGCCGCCAGGAGAACGTGCTGTTCTGCCTGGCGGCGCTGGGCGATGTATTGAACTGATTACTTCGTACTACCCGATTCGGCCACGCACTTCTTCATGAAGGCCGAGCGGGCGGCGCCGTGCAGCGGCTTGCCGTCCTTGCCGACGGCCTTGGCGGCGCAATCGGCGTGCTCGGTGGGCTTGGGTTCGTTCATGCACTTCTTCATGAACGAGGATTTGGCGGCGCCGGCGAGCGGCTTGCCTTCCTTGCTGACGGCTTTCGCTTCGCAATCGGCCTGGGAATCGGCAAAGGCGGCGGGGGCGAGGGCGAACTGGGCGGCGAATGCGAAAGCGGCCGCGGCGAGCAGTTTTTTCATGGTTTCTCCTTGCGTTGCGGTGACGGGGTAAAGCACGCTCATCCTATCAGTGCACCCTGATTCCCGTCCACCTGCGGGACAGTGCAAGACGGAGTCGGCGCTAAGATAGCGCCGCATGGACAAGACGACGCGCGTTCTCATCGTGGGGGCCGCCGGACGGGACTTCCACAACTTCAATGTCGTGTATCGCGACGATGCACGCTACGAGGTGGTGGCGTTCACCGCGGCGCAGATCCCCGGCATCGCCGGGCGGCGTTACCCGCCTGCGCTCGCCGGGCCGCGCTATCCGCAGGGCATCCCGATCGTTCCCGAGGCAGAGCTCGAAACGGTGTGCCGCGAACGCGGCGTCGATCTGGTCGTGTTCGCCTACAGCGACGTATCGCACGCCCATGTGATGCATCTCGCCTCGCGCGCGCTGGCGGCAGGGGCCGACTTCACGCTGCTCGGCCCGGCGCGCACCATGCTGCGGGCGGCGGTGCCGGTGATCGCGGTGTCTGCCGTGCGCACCGGCTGCGGCAAGTCGCAGACCAGCCGCTGGATCGCAAGGCGCTTGCGCGAAAGGGGCCTGCGCGTCGCCGTGCTGCGCCATCCGATGCCCTACGGCGACCTGGCGCGGCAGGCGCTGCAGCGCTTCGCGGCGCGTACCGATCTCGCCGGCTGCACGCTCGAGGAGCGCGAGGAATACGAGCCGCATCTCGCGGCCGGCAACGTCGTCTATGCGGGCGTCGACTATGCGCGCATCGTCGCCCAGGCTGCGGCCGAGGCCGACGTGATCCTCTGGGACGGCGGCAACAACGACTTTCCCTTCGTGAAGCCCGACCTGCACATCGTGCTCGTCGACCCGCTGCGCCCGGGCGACGAGACGGCCTACCACCCGGGCGAGGCGGTGCTGCGCATGGCGGATATCGTCCTGGTGGCGAAGAGCAACGCCGCGCCGGCGGCAGACGTCGAGCGCGTCGCCGCCGCGGCACGCGCAGCCAACCCGCATGCGCCGATCCTGCGCGTCGCGTCGCTGGTGCGCCTCGACGATCCCGAAGCGGTGCGCGGCAAGCGTGTCGTCGTCGTCGAGGATGGCCCGACCACGACGCACGGCGGCATGCCCCACGGGGCAGGCTACGCGGCGGCCCTGGCGGGCGGCGCGGCCGAAATCGTCGATCCGCGTGCCTACGCCGATCCCACGATTGCAGCGTTGTATGACGCCCATCCGCGCCTCGGCCCGGTGTTGCCGGCGATGGGCTATTCGCCGGAGCAGCTTGCGGCATTGGCGCGCTCGATCGATGCGGTGCCTGCCGATGTGGTGGTCTCCGGCACGCCGGCGGACCTTGCGGCGCTGGTGTCCCTATCCAAACCGCTGGTGCGTGCGCGCTACGAGTTCGCCGAAGCCGAGACGCCCGGGCTCGGCGCGGCGCTCGATGCTTTCCTGGTCAATGGTGGTGCGGATGCTCGGTGACGTGATGGGTTTCCAGCGCCGCGTGGTGCGTCAGCTCGTGCAGCGGCCGGCCGGGTTGCTTGTGGCCGATCCACTGCGGCAGCAGTGAGCCGACGACCATGCCGACCGCCGAGACGGCGAGACCGATGATCTGCGGCGGCACGAGGCTTTCCTCGCCGATCAGCACCTCGACCATCAGCCACGAGAGGATGCCGCCGAAGATGGCCGCGAGCGCGCCCTGCGTGGTGGCGCGCTTCCAGAAGATGCCGAACACGAGCGGCACGAAGGCGCCGGCGAGCGTCACCTTGTAGGCGCTTTCGACCATTTCGAAGATGGTCGATTCGGAATTGAGCGCGAATACCAGCACGATGGAGGCGAAGCAAACCAGGGTGCCTCGCATTACCCAGAGGAATTGATGATCCCCCATTTTCGGGTAGAAGCCTTTGATCACGTTTTCGGCGAAGGTCACCGAAGGCGCGAGCAGGGTCGCCGAGGAACAGCTCATGATCGCCGAGATCACCGCGCCGAAGAAGATGGCCTGCGCCGCCAGCGGCGTGTGCTGCAGCACCAGCGTCGGCAGCACGAGCTGGGAATCTTCCTCCAGCAGGCGGGCGAACAATTCCGGATCGATCAGCGTCGCCGAATAGGCGATGAACATCGGCACGAAGGTGTAGCAGAAATAGAGCGTGGCGCCGATGAGCGAGCCCCACAGGGCAATGTTCGCGCTCTTGGCCGAGGCGATGCGCTGGTAGACGTCCTGCTGCGGGATCGAGCCGAGCATCATGGTCATCCAGGCGCCGATGAAGGCGATCCATTTCCACGGATCGGCTTCGGGGAAGAAATCGAACTGGCCGGCCAGCGCCGCGTGGTTGATCACCGCCGGCGCCCCGCCTTCGATCTTGCCGCTGATCAGGATGGCAATGAACAGCAGGCCGCCCATCGACACGGCCATCTGCACGAAATCGAGGAAGGCGACCGAGAACATGCCACCGAAAGTGGTGTAGGAGAGCACGATCGCCGCGCCGAGGATCATGCCGGTTTCCTGGCTGATCGCGCCGTCGGTGACGACGAAGAAGATCAGGCCGAGCGCCTTGATCTGCGCGGCGACCCAGCCGAGATAGGCGGCGACGATGCAAAGGGTGGTGAGCACCTCCACCGTGCGGTTGTAGCGCATGCGGTAGAAGTCGCCGAGCGTCAGGATGTTGAGCTTGTAGAGATAGCGGGAGAACAGCACGCCGGCGATCACCAGGCACAGCGCGGCGCCGAAAGGATCGGCCACGACGCCGTGGAGGCCTTCCTTGACGAAGGTGGCCGAGACGCCGAACACCGCCTCGGCGCCGAACCAGGTGGCGAACACCGTGGCGGTGACCACCGGCAGCGGCAGCGAACGGCCGGCGACGGCGAAGTCCTTGGCGCTATGCACGCGCGTCGCGGCGAACAGGCCGATGCCCACGGAAACCATCAGGTAGAGGATGACGAACCACAAGAGCATGAACGACCCCGCGCGGCGTGACTGGACATGAGGAAACGAATGGCCGAGGATTATATCTATCCGTCCAGAATGGAATTATGATTGGCGCCATGAACGAGCCGGCCCGCGCCATGCGCAACCGCGGTCTTCCCGTCTTGCCGGAAGGGAGGGCGGCATGAGCGTTCCACAGTCGATCGACATCCTCGTCGTCGATAGCGTGCGTCTGTTCCATCAGATCATCAGCAAGCTGTTCGAAGGCACGCGGCTCAAACCGCATTTCGCCGAGAGTGGGGCCGCAGCGCTGGAGATGGTCGCCGACGGAGACTATGCGATCGTTTGCGGTGCGCTGCACCTGCCGGACATGACCGGCATCGAGTTGTGTCGCCAGCTGCGCGGCACGTCGCAAGGCAGGATCACCCCCTTCATCCTGCTCACGGCGAACGACGCCGAGACTTTCCTGATCGAGGCTTACACCGCCGGCGTCACCGACGTGTTCGAAAAGCAATCGCTCCAGCCGCTGGTGACCATGCTGCAGCGCCTGCTCGCCCATCGCGAGCCGATCGATGGGCACGTGCTGATCGTCGAGGACGCGCCCGCCCAAGCGGCGTTTTTCGCCGGTGTGCTCGAGAGCATCGGTCTGACCAGCAATGTTGCCGAGAGCGCCGAGGAGGCGCTGGAAATGCTCGCCACGGTGGCCTACGATCTGGTGCTGATGGATATCGTCCTGCCGGGCCAGATGAGCGGCGTCACGCTGGCGAACCAGATCCGCCGCTTGTCCGGTCCTCGCGGCGAGGTGCCGATCCTCGCGGCGACCGCCTTCGACAACCTGTCGCGGCGCATCGAGCTGTTCCATCTCGGTATCGACGATTACGTCATCAAGCCGGTGATCGCCGACGAGCTGGTTGCACGGGCGCGCAACCTGATCGGCCATTACCGCCTGCTGCAGAGCACGCGCGCCGCGCGCCGCACCGCCGAGGCCCAGCTCGACGAAGCGCGGCGCGAACTGGCCGATCGTTACGACGAAATCAGCTGAGCGGCAGCGAATCGTAGGGGGCGCCGTCCCGCCGGCGCCGACTTTTACCCTAGAAGAAACTGGCGGCGGCCAGCAGCAACGCGACGGCGGCGAGTGCCAGGGCGAAGTGCGCCAGTCGCCGGCTTTCCGATGCCTCCGCGCGCAGCCGTGCGATTTCCTCGGCGGCGCTTTCACGCTCGTTGGCCTTGGTGAGCGCCTGGTTCGCCAGGCGCGGCAATTGCGGCAGCAGCGTGGCCCACTGCGGCGCTTCGCGCTTGACGTGGTTGATGAAGCCGCGCAGGCCGACCTGCTCGTGCATCCAGCGTTCGAGGAAGGGCTTGGCGGTCTGCCACAGGTCGAGGTCGGGATCGAGCTGGCGGCCGAGGCCCTCGATGTTGAGCAGCGTCTTTTGCAACAGGACGAGTTGCGGCTGGATCTCGACGTTGAAGCGGCGCGAGGTCTGGAACAGCCGCAGCAGCACCTTGCCGAAGGAGATCTGCTTGAGCGGCCGGTCGAAGATCGGCTCGCACACTGCGCGCACGGCGGCCTCCAGTTCGTCGACGCGCGTCTCCTTCGGCGCCCAGCCGGACTCGATGTGCGCCTCGGCGACGCGCTTGTAGTCGCGCTGGAAGAAGGCGAGGAAGTTGATCGCCAGGTAGTTCTTGTCGGTCTCGGTGAGCGTGCCGACGATGCCGAAGTCGAGCGCGACGTAGCGGTTGAAAGTGGCCGGATCGATTGAGACGAGGATGTTGCCGGGGTGCATGTCGGCGTGGAAGAAGCCGTCGCGGAACACCTGGGTGAAGAAGATCTCGACGCCGGCGCGCGACAGCGCCTTGAGGTCGACGCCCGCGGCGCGCAGCGCGTCCATGCGGCCGATCGGCACCCCGTGCATGCGCTCCATCGTCATCACGTCGTGGGTGCAGTAGTCCCAGTGGACTTCCGGAACGAGCAGCAGCTTCGAATCGGCGAAATTGCGCCGCAGTTGCGAGCAGTTGGAGGCCTCGCGCATCAGGTCGAGCTCGTCGGCGAGGTGCTTGGCGAACTCGGCGACCACCTCGCGCGGCTTGAGGCGCCGGCCGTCGCTCCAGAAGCGTTCGAGCAGGCCGGCGAACGTGTCGAGCAGGGAAAGGTCGTGGGCGATGGTCGGTGCGATACCCGGCCGCAGCACCTTGACTGCGACTTCCTTTCCGTCGGGAAGCGTGGCGAAATGCACCTGCGCGACCGAGGCCGAGGCTACCGGCTCGCGGGAGAACGAGGCGTAGATTTCGTCGAGCGGGCGACCGAAGCTCTTTTCGATCTCGGCGATCGCCTGCTCGGGCGGGAATGGGGGAACGCGGTCCTGCAGCAGCGCGAGTTCGTCCGCCAGGTCGGCGGGGAGCAGGTCGCGGCGCGTGGATAGCACTTGGCCGAACTTGACGAAGATCGGGCCGAGCGCTTCGAGTGCCTGCCGCAGACGCTCGCCGCGCGGTGCCGCCATGGCTGTGGAGTCCCGCCAGAAGCACAGCGCATTGACGAGAGCGAGCGGCAGCGCGAGGCGGCCGCTGGGGTCGTGTTCGAGGATCAGCCGGTCGAGGCCGAACTTGAGACCGACGCGGGCGATTTTGGCGAGGCGGAACAGGCGCACGGCTAAGGCGGATAGGCGAAGTCGCGCACTTTAGCATCGAACGCAGCATCAACGCGAAATCGCCACGACCGCTGTCGGTCGAGAGCCTTTGGCAGACAGCCGTGCACCACGGCATGGCGGCTTTTCCCCGACGAACCGCTCGACAGCGATATGACAGATGCAATGTCAGTGGACTGTCGTCTTTTGACGACAGCATAACTCCTCCTCGCTTCCGGTCTAAGCTTCGGAATCAGGGAGCCAAAATACTTACATATAGGAATCAGACAATGCTCAACAAAGGATCCGTCTTTAGCAGCCACCGTGCAACCACTTCGCCCACGCCGGCCAGCATCATCGGTTCGGACCAGACCAAAGTCGCCGCTGAGCAGAAAGCGGTGACCGCTCTGGAAAAGCCTTCCCCCGAGCGCACGACAGCGCAGAGTGCCGCCGAATCGGAAGGCACGGTGGCCAGGCTGGTCGTCGGACCCGGCGTCAAACTCAAGGGCGCCGAGATTCTCGACTGCGATACGCTGCTGGTCGAGGGGCGGGTAGAGGCGACCATGGACAGCCGCTTCATCCAGATTGCCGACCAGGGATCGTTCGACGGCAAGGTGAACATCGACGTCGCCGAGATTCGCGGCTGCTTCAGCGGCGAGCTGACGGCGCGCCAGCAGTTGATCATCCATTCGACCGGACGGGTCAGCGGCAAGATCCGCTATGGCAAGATCGTGGTGCACGAGGGAGGCGAGCTGTCCGGCGACATCAAGTCCGCCAGTGCGCCCGAGGTCAAGGCGGAGGAGGCCAGCGCCAATATTGCCTTCAGCCGACCGCTGGCCAAGACTGCTTAGATGTCGTTATGTCCGTGGCCTGGGTTCTGGCCGGGCGGGCCTCGATAGCCGATGCCTATCAACCGGATGCAAACAAACAATTAGAGTTAATCCTGCGACCGACATAACATTCATCCCGTCGCAGGATTAACTCAACCAGACATAACCCAAGCTAGGAGAAACCCATGTCCCTGATCAACACCACCGTCAAGCCGTTCAAGGCGCAGGCCTACCACAATGGCAAGTTCGTCGAAGTGACCGACGCCGCCCTGAAAGGCAAGTGGTCCGTCTTCTTCTTCTACCCGGCCGACTTCACCTTCGTCTGCCCGACCGAGCTGGGCGACCTGGCCGACGTTTATCCTGAATTCCAGAAGATCGGCGTCGAGTGCTACGGCGTGTCCACCGACACCCACTTCACCCACAAGGCCTGGGCCGACGCTTCCGACACCATCAAGAAGATCAAGTACCCGATGATCGGCGACCCCACCGGCACCATCACCCGCAACTTCGATGTGATGATCGAGGAAGAAGGCCTGGCGCTGCGCGGCACCTTCGTCATCAACCCGAAGGGGGAGATCAAGGTCATCGAGATTCACGACCTGGGCATCGGCCGTGACGCTTCCGAGCTGCTGCGCAAGGTCAAGGCCGCTCAGTACATCGAGTCGCACCCGGGCGAAGTCTGCCCCGCCAAGTGGAAGGAAGGCGACAAGACCCTGAAGCCCTCCCTCGACCTGGTCGGCAAGATCTAAGCGGCAAATCAAATAAAGAAATAACAACACCCCCAACCCCAACACCGATCAAGGGCGCTAAGCTGTATCAGGCGCCCTTTATCGGGCCTGGATGATAGTTAAAATCGATTGCAAAGGAGTTAGCGATGCTTGATGCCAATATGAAAGACCAAGTACGGGCCTACCTCGAGCGACTGGAACGCCCGATCGAGCTGGTTGCCGCGCTGGACGATGGCGCAAGCTCGCAGGAGATGCGCGGCCTCATCGAAGATCTGGCCAGCCTTTCCGACAAGGTGAGCGCACGCTTCGACGGCAGCGACGCCCGCGTTCCCTCCTTCACCGTCGGTCCGGCGGGCGAGCCAGCGCGCATCCGCTTCGCCGGTCTGCCGATGGGCCATGAATTCACTTCCCTGATCCTCGCGCTGCTGCAAAGCGGCGGCTACCCGCCCAAGGTGGATGCCGACACCATCGAGCGCATCAAGCGGCTCAAGGGCGAATTCCGCTTCGAGACCTACGTCTCGCTCGACTGCCACAACTGCCCTGACGTGGTCCAGGCGCTCAACCTGATGGCGGCGCTCAACCCGAACGTGACGAGCACGATGATCGAGGGCGGCTTGTTCCGCGCCGAGGTCGAGGCGAAGAACGTGCTCGCGGTGCCGATGATCTTCCTGAACGGCGAGCACTTCGGCCAGGGCCGCACGAGCCTCGAAGAAATCCTCGCAAAAGTCGGCGATGGCGACACGGCGGCCCAGGCCGAAGCCTTGTCGGCGCGCGCGCCCTACGACGTCCTCGTCGTCGGCGGCGGCCCGGCCGGCGCGGCGGCGGCGATCTACGCCGCGAGAAAGGGCATCCGGACCGGCATCGTCGCCGAACGCTTCGGCGGCCAGGTAATGGACACGCTCGGCATCGAGAACTTCATCTCCGTCGAATACACCGAGGGTCCGAAGCTCGCGGCCGCGATGGAGGAGCACGTCAAACAGTACGGCGTCGACATCATGCGCGGCGAGCGCGCCGCGGCGCTCGTGCCCGCGGCGCAGCACGGCGGGCTGGCCGAACTCACGCTCGCCAACGGCGCAACCCTCAAGTCGCGTGCGATCATCATCGCCACCGGCGCGCGCTGGCGCGAGATGGGCGTGCCCGGCGAACAGGAATTCAAGGGCAAGGGCGTCTGCTTCTGCCCGCACTGCGATGGCCCGCTGTTCAAGGGCAAGCGCGTCGCGGTGATCGGCGGCGGCAACTCCGGCGTCGAGGCGGCCATCGACCTTGCAGGTATCGTCGGCCACGTCACGCTGATCGAGTTCGACACCAAGCTGCGCGCCGACGCGGTGCTGCAGGAAAAGCTGCGCAGCCTGCCGAACGTGAACATCATCATGAACGCGCAAACCACCGAGGTGACCGGTACCGACAAGGTGAACGGCCTGACCTACAAGGATCGGGCCACGGGCGAGACCCACAAGGTCGAACTCGAAGGCCTCTTCGTGCAGATCGGCCTCCTGCCGAACACGGACTTCGTCAAGGACACGCTGAGCCTGTCGAAATTCCGCGAGATCGAGATCAACGCCAAGGGCGAGACCTCGGCACACGGCGTGTTCGCCGCCGGCGACTGCACCACCCAGCCCTACAAGCAGATCATCATCAGCATGGGCGCGGGTGCGACGGCCTCGCTGTCGGCCTTCGACCACCTGATCCGCACCTCCGCGCCGGGAGCCTGAACCATGGAAGCCGCCCGTACCGCTCCCTCAGCCAGTTGGCCGGAGGCGCTGCGGGCGCATGCGCGCGAGCACAGCGTGGCGGCGCTCGGGCTGGGCATCGGCTTGCTGGCGGTGCTCGGGCTGCTGGCGCAGAGCCTCTTCCTGATCGTATCCGGCGAGGCGGCCAGCGGGCTGCGCTATGCAATGATCGGCGGCACCGTCGCGTTTGGAGCGACGGCGCTTGGCGCATTGCCCGCATTGATGATGCGCGGCATCCCGCAGAAGCTGGAAGACAGCCTGCTCGGCTTGGCGGCAGGCATGATGCTCGCCGCCAGCGCCTTCTCGTTGCTGCTGCCCGGCCTGGAGGCCGGCACTGAAATCCTCGGTAATAAGGGCGCCGCTGCAGCCGTCGTCGTACTCGGCATGGCGCTCGGCGTGCTGCTGATGCTCGGCCTCGATGCCTTCACGCCGCACGAGCACGACAAGACCGGCCCCTGCGGACCGGGCCACGAACGCTGCGGGCGCGTCTGGCTGTTCGTCTTCGCCATCGCCCTGCACAACCTGCCCGAGGGCATGGCGATCGGCGTCAGTTTCGCCCAGGGCGACATGACGGTCGGTCTGCCGTTGACCACGGCGATTGCGCTGCAGGACATCCCGGAAGGTTTTGCCGTCGCGCTGGCGATGCGCGCGGCCGGCTTCTCCGCCCCGCTCGCCGTGCTGGTCGCGGCGGGCAGCGGCGCGCTCGAACCGGTCGGGGCGCTGCTCGGCGTCGGTCTCGCCAGCGGCCTCGCCGTGGCCTATCCGATCGGGCTCGGTCTCGCCGCCGGCGCGATGATCTTCGTCGTCTCGCACGAGGTGATCCCCGAAACCCACCGCAACGGCCACCAGACGCCCGCGACGCTGGGGCTGATGGCCGGCTTCGCGCTCATGATGGTGCTCGACACGACGCTGGGTTGAATGGGCTATCTCATTCTTCGACAAGAAACTTCACTGTACGCTCAACCACTATCGGCTCGCGCAGGATGCGACGGTGTCCCAGGCCGGTCGTCTCCATCAGTTGCGAACCTCCCCAAGCCTGCGCCAGCGCACGGCCTTGGTGCAGCGGCACATCTCTGTCCTCCGCATCGTGGATCAACAGTGCCTGAGCTTCGAGCGTTGCTGCGATGCGCAGCGGCGACAAGCGCTCCCACACATCGGCGCCAAAGCGTTCTTCCATCAGCCGTCGATGTACCTCCCGCGCCGGTGGCGGTACACCCAGCGCATCGCCGAAGCTTTCCATCATGAACTCGATGCTTGCCGGTGCGCTGATCGCCACTACCCGCGCGGCCTTGAGCCCCAGGTCCAACGCATGCAGTGTGCAGGTCGTGCCGAAGGAGTGTGCCACTACGCCGTGCAGGGTGCGTCCCGCGGCGGACTCCGCCGCCGCCACCGCCATCAGCGCAGCGGCCACTTCCGGCAGGTTGGTGGAGCGTCCCGGCGTGCGGCCATGGGCCGGTGCATCGAAGGTCACTACACGAAATCCCGCCGCGGCCAGCGGCGCGGCGAAGGCGCCGAGCTGCATGCCGCGCCCGTGCCATCCGTGCATCAACAGCACCGTCGGTCCGCCGGTTGGACCCCAGGCATAGGTGGCAAGCCGCAGGCCGCTGCACTCCAGCGACCCCGTCTCGGCCATGGCACGCCATGTCCTTTCCCGCGCCGGTTCGGCGTAGCGCTGGGTGCCAAACCACAGACGGTTGGCAAGGCGTCCTCCCAGCTCGGGCGAAAGCATCGTCGCCAGTCGTATCGTCCCCCCCAGCAGGCGCAGCGCTGGACGCAGCGCTTCCGACCGCGCTTCCGACCGTGGACTGATTATTGTCGTCATCAGTGTGTCTCCTTCGTTTGCCCCATATCCATCCGTTCTCGTCCACGCACGCTACTGGCAAAGCGCCAGCAGGAACGACCAGTGAAAGACATTCGCCGGGTTCAGATAGGCGGTAAGCCCCAATGACACTGCAAGCAGCAGCGCCAACGCCGAGATGACCCGGAGTCTCATGCCGCAGCTTCCGATAGCGCTGGTCTTCTTATCTCGGCGTCCTTGATTGGGTAATGCAGCGCTGCCGCGAGAAAGCCGATGGCGATGCTCAGCTGCCACACGAGGTCATAGGAGCGGGTTGCGTCAAACACGTACCCACCGAGCCACACGCCGAAAAAAGACCCGAGCTGATGCCCAAAGAAGACGAAGCCAAACAGTGTCGTGAGGTAGCGGACACCGAAGATTTGCGAGAGCACGCCGTTGGTCAGGGGAACCGTTCCCAGCCAGATGAAACCCATCACGGCACAGAAGGCGTACAAGCTGTACGTGCTTAGCGGCAGAAGGTAAAAGGCGGCGATGGTCAGTGATCTCAGCACGTAGATCCAGAACAGCACATATTTGCGCCGGAACCAGTTGCCCATCAGGCCGCACAGATAGGTGCCGGCGACGTTGGTCAAGGCAATGATCGCGAGGCCGATCACCGCCGCGGACGGTGCCATGCCCTGGTCGCGCAGGTAGGAAGGCATGTGGTTGGCGATGAAGGCAAGATGGAAACCGCAGGCAAAGAACCCGAGGATCAGCAGCCAGAATCCCTGATGCGAGAATGCCTCGTGGAGCGCGCTGCGCAGACTCTGATGCCGCCCGCCTGCTTGAGGCGAGGAGTCGTCGAGCGGCAGCGCCAAGGGCAGGATAACCACGCAAGCGATTGCCAGCGCGATGAGCGAACCGTTCCAGTTGAAGGCGTCGATGAATTCCTGCGATACCGGGACCAGAAAGAATTGGCCCAGTCCGCCGGTCGCGCCGGCCAGACCGAGCGCCCAGCCGCGACGATCCGCCGACACCATGCGACTGAGCGCGCCATAGATGACGCCGAACGAGCTGCACGCCAGCGCGATGCCCACGACCACGCCGGCGCTCAAGGTAAAGGCCAGAGGCGTGGCGCTGTACGCCATGCCGAGCAATCCGCATGCGTAGCAGAGTATTCCGGCGATCACGATGCGGCGCGAGCTGTATCGATCGGCAACCATGCCCACCAGCGGTTGCATGATTCCCCAGACGATGTTTTGCAGCGCGATCGCAAAACTGAACGTTTCGCGCGGCCAACCATGGTCCATGGTGATCGGGACCAGAAAGATGCCAAAGGCGTGGCGGACGCCCAGCGATAGGCCCATCACGATGCCGCCGGCAAGAACGACCGCCAGCGGATCCCGCCACCAGGGTTGTGCCGATTCAGTGCTGACGTCCATGCCCATGTCCTCCACCTGTGTGAGTATCGGTAGCCATGCCGATCGGCCGTTGCCCCTTGGGTAGCTGGCCATCTCGAAGCCATCGCAACGCGTCCATCCAGAGCGTGTTCTCGAAACGGTCATGGAAGTAGGCGAAGTGACCGATGCCGTTCTCCCCAATGGATTCGGGGCGAATCTCGATTCGCGTGCGCCTTGCGGAGGTGTAGTAGCCGAGCAAGCGGTCAAGAGCCTCCGGCGTACCGAACGGATCGTCGCTCAGCCCGATGGCCAGGATCTCGCCGGTCATGGCAGGAAAGTGCTTGAGCGGATCGAGGCCTTTGCGCTGGAGGTGGCGATAAGACTCTTCCAGGCGGGCCGGCCGGAAAGCCCACTCGTAGGCCGCGCCCGCCGGCAGGTCTTCGTGCCAGCCAAGCCGCCGCGCGGGAAAGTATCCGAGCACCGATGTCAGCAGCGGCATCACGAGATGCCAACGTAGCCACATCGAGAGCCGCTTGTCGGCGGCGTAATCCGGCCAATATGCGTACTGCGCGCCCACGGTCAGGCAGCGATGCACGTGCCTGCCGTGCGCGGCGAGCCCGAGCATCAGTCCGCCGATGCTGTGCGCCACGACGTTGAGCGGCATGTTGGGAAATGTGCCGATTGCCCATTGCAGGGCGGCGTCGCAGTCATAGGCACCCCACGCATACTTGTCGGTGGCACGGCTCGCGCGCGGGTGTCGCCGCCTGGAGGCGCCGATGCCGCGGTAATCGTAAGTCAGGACGGCAAACCCGTGCTTGCGCAGGAACTTGGCAAATCGATGGTAGTAGCTCGCCTTGACGGCCGTCGCCGGATTGATGACGACCATGCCGATTTGTCGCGCCGAGTAGGGTAGCCAGAGGTGGCCCGACAGCGCTTCCGCATCGCTCGTGAGCAGAGAGATCGGCATTCCGTCGGCTGTGGGTGTCACGTTCAGATATCCAAGGGGATCGCTGAGGGGTTTCATGCCGCCGGGCCTTGCCAGTTGTCGTGGCGCTCGCGGCGTTCCCGGCGGTAATTCGTGACCTCCAGACGAGTCCCGTCTGGATCGTCAAAGTAGGTGGCCCAATAGTCGGTGGCATATTCCGGATAGCACTCGGCCGCCGTTGCCTCGATGCCAAGCGAGCGCAACGCGGCTTCTACCGCCACGACGTCCTGCGTCGAATCGACTCGAAAACAAAGGTGGTGGAGCCCAGGCGCATACGCATTGTGCGGTCGGTTGTCGCGCGCGGGGCGGATGACAAAGCCGAAATCGCGATTGAAGTACTGGATATGGGGATCGCCGCACAGAGCGAACCTGGCCTTGCGAAAGCCGAGTGTGTCTCGAAGCACAAGATCGTAGAAGCGCTCCGAGCGTGCCATGCAGGCTGCGGCGATGTAGATGTGGTCGATACCTATGATCTCTGCCATGAAGCAAATCGCTAATAAGGCCTGCCATCCTTGTGCCTGAATACCCACTGCCCGTTCTCCAGGCTGGCGGCAAGGTCGTCATCGGGATAGGAGACGCGATCGCCGGGCGTGCGGTCGCCGACTTCCAGGTAGATGACTTCTTTCTCGGTCCGATTGCATAAATGGTGGGCGTTTCCGCTGCCGGCCCTGTAGCCGGCGCACATGCCCGGCGAAAGGAGAACGCTTTCATCGTCAGCTACCAAGGTTGGGTGGCCCGCGATGACATACAGGAACTCGTCCTGCTTCGAGTGGGCATGCCGCAGCGCGGATATGGCGCCCGGCGGCAGCACCGTGAGATTGACCCCGAAGTTGGCCAGTCCGAACAGGTCGCCCAACGGGCGCTTGAGCCGTCCCGCCATTCGGGCGGCGAACGGCTCGGGGTAGTTTGTCGGCTTTGTGCGAACCGGCGCTTCCAGGGCGACAAGAGCAAGGGGCAAGTTATCGTCGATCATGTCGTGGCATAGCGGAGCAATTCGTATCTGGTAGCAAGATCTGACTTGCATTTCACTGCATGGGGGAAAATAATGGTAGTGTCGTATTCGACATATATCATGCTGGATCAGACATGTACGACTTCACCCTGATTGCCGTGCCGGGAAGCTACGGAACGAGTGTTGCGGTAACGCTGGACATTCTCCGTGCCGCAGAATTTCTGGCGCCGCGCGCTGCCGTGCCCGCGCCGAGATGGCGGGTTTGTTCAGTCGATGGCGGACATGTCCGCTTGCAGTCCGGACTCATCCTCGATACCGAGCGATTGTCGTCGGCGTCGCGAACCGATCGATCCATCTGGATACTGCCGGGATTCGGCATGACTCGCACGCGCGAAATCGAGGCGTTCCTCGCGCGCGACGATGTCGAAAGACTGACGAAGGCATTGATCCGTCATGTGGATCGTGGTGGCTTGATCGCAGCGGGATGCTCTGCCGTGTTCCTGTTGAATCGCGCGGAGCTTCTAGACCACCGCAAGGTCACGACGACATGGTGGCTGGCGCCCTTGCTCCAGGGACAGAATGCAAGTTGCCGCGTCGATGCAACCCGCATGGTCTGCGAAGACGGACCGATCATTACGGCGGGTGCGGCCTTTGCACAAACCGACCTCATGCTTCATTTGCTGCGCAAGGTGTGCGGCGCCCAGTTGGTTGAACTGATCTGCCGCCTCCTCATCCTGGACGCCCGCGATGTACAGTCCCCGTATGTCGTGCCTGAAATTCTTGCCGGCGGCGATGCCTTGGTCGCGCAAATCGTCGCTAGGGTCGAGCAGGCCTTGCCAACGACGCCGACGGTTTCCGAGTTGGCCAGGCAGTTCTGCATCTCCGAACGCACGCTGGCACGCCATATCCGGCGCGCGACCGGAAGCAGCACCTTGGCACTGATCCAGAGCGTCCGGTTGCGCAAGGCAAGGCACTTGCTGGAACAGAGCCGAATGTCCGTTGAGCAAGTCGCCGAGGCTGTTGGCTATACCGACTCCACAGCATTGCGACGGCTCATGCTGAAGGCCACCGGAGCCAATCCAAGCCGATATCGCCCTGGCCTCTCTTCGCCGACAGTGGCGGAACCCGCACGAAACTAGTCGGAAACGGCGCCTGACATCGGGAACCCGGGGGTGCTTAATGGCACCTGCGAATCCAGGGCAACTGAATCGAAGAAGCGACCGCCGTTCGCGGAAGATCTCCCGGCCGCTTCAAGTTGCTACAGCGAATTAGCACCGGATGGGAGGGCGAGTGACACAGGCCGAGCTGGAGCATTACTTGCACAAACACATACCGCTGTCGCAGGCAATGGCAGTTTCCGTAGTTTCGGTAGGACGAAATGAAGTCATCCTTCGGGCTCCGCTGGCCCCCAACATCAACCATTGCGAAACCGTGTTCGGCGGAAGCGCCTCTGCACTGGCGACGCTTGCCGCATGGTCGCTGGTCCACACGCGGCTGCGCTCGGAGGGGGTTGCTTGCCGTCTCGTGATCCAAAGCAGCACCATGCAGTATGAGCAGCCCATCCCGGGGGCGTTCATGGCGCGCTCGTCCCTGGAGCATCCGGCACAGTGGCAGCAATTCACGCGAATACTGGCACGCAAGGGCAAGGCCAGAATCCCGATATCGTCTTCACTGGAGTACGCCGACCGAATCGTCGGCAGGTTCACCGGTGAGTTTGTGGCATTGAGTGCGCGCGGTGCCTAGTAGTTCATGCAGCGCCTACCATTTCTGCCGATGGGCCAGCGCCGTCCCGCCAGCGCCGACTTTTTCGCAGATGAGCGGTGCCTGTTAGTTGGCCTGAGTAGGCCACTGCCGTTGGCAACGTCAAACTACCGCTTACGGCCAACTGCGGTCACATGGCTACACCAATAAGCTGCCATTCGAATGGCCGTTTCGTGCATGAATCCAGTCACGAGATCACTAGGAGCTATTGCGGAGAACGTATTTTCCGCGACGCTTGCCCGAATATCCTGCGAAACATCTTGGCAAAAGCAGATTGGTTGCTGTAGCGGTAAATAACAACACGGCCAGTGCATCGTAGTTCATCATCCGGTCATGCACAATCTTCCAACACGCCTCCTCTTGAACATCGGTCATGCCCTTGACCACATGTTCTTGCTGATTTTTGCCACTGCCGTCTCTACGATTGCGCAGGACTTCGGGCTGGAGCGCTGGGAAGACCTGATGCCTTACAGTGTGGCCGCGTTCTTCTGCTTCGGTCTGGGCGCTTTGCCTTCGGGCCGGTTGGGCGACCTATGGGGGCGTCGCCCGATGATGATTGTTTTCTTTCTCAGCATGGGTATTGCCTCCATAGCGGTTGGCATGACCAACACTCCCTTCCAACTGGCGATTGCCATGGCGGTGCTGGGATGTGCCGCATCCATTTACCACCCAGTCGGGATTCCCATGCTGGTTCAGGGAGAGAGCCGTCCCGGTTGGGCAATCGGCGTCAATGGGCTGGCCGGAAACCTTGGATTGGCAGCGGCTGCGGCAGTGACAGGATTACTGGTCAAGTATTTTGGCTGGCGCATGGCGTTCATTATCCCCGGCATCGTCAGCATCATTCTGGGGCTTGTCTTTGCGGTCTATGCAACGCGTGATGGAACTGCGCCAGCAAGGAGGAAGCCGTTTTCCAGCGGCCATCACGACGGCATCTCGGTGGCCAGGGTCATGCTCATCATGACGGTTGCCGCCACCAGCGGCAGCATGTTGTTCAACTTCTCCACCAGCAGCAACTACGAGTTGCTGTCGAGCAGGTTCAGCGAAATTTCACAAGACCCGGCCCGAATCGGTTTCTTCCTCGCAGTGGTTTATGCCTTGGCATCTTTGACCCAACTGCTCGTCGGCAATCTAATCGACAGAATTGCGATGAAGCCGCTTTACCTTGGCATCATCGTCATCCAGTTGCTTGCCTTGGTGGCTGCGGCGGGGACTGATGGATGGTTGTTCTATCTGGCGCAGATCGTTTTCATGGCCGCCATCTTTGGGTCAATCCCCTTTATCGACGCTATGGTCGTACGGTTCGTCGATGACGCCATGCGATCCCGCGTCTCAGGCATGCGTCTGGCCATTTCCCTTGGCGTAGGCTCGCTGGCTGTTTGGCTGATCGGCCCCATCGTCAAGCAGTCTGGATTCACGACCTTGCTCTGGGTTATGGCTGCCACTTCGTGCATTACCCTTGCGACAGTGAGTACGCTTCCGGCTACGCCGTCACCTCGTCGTTAACCGATGCGGACGACTCCTTCAAGCAGGCTATCTGCCATTCAATCTTGAACGCTGCGATAGGCAGCAGAGGGTCGCGAAGGGGACAGGTGGCTACGGAATCCCTACAGTAGGACTGTAACCGCTTGATCTGGCGCTGTTACGTAGCCGTTATTGTTCCGGTCTGTGCGTACTTGAAGTTCTGAATGTCGTCCGCATATTATGCTGATGAAAACGACAGACATGAGATCGCTCTCGCATGATGCGCGGCATGAGCGAAGGGTGCAGGTGA
>JBGFRW010000031.1:0-97523 GCA_041694935.1 Pseudomonadota bacterium
AATGGGTCGCCTTCTTCCACGTCGTGGCGGCGTTCATGATGCTGATCTTCCTGATCGCCCACGTCTATCTGACCACCGCCGGCCATACCCCCACCGCCCACATCAAGGCGATGGTCACCGGCTGGGAAGAGACCGACTGATACCTGCTCCTCCAGGTGAAGGCCCCGCTCCGGCGGGGCTTTTTTGTTGACGACCCGGTAGGATCATCGCGCGAAGGAGAGCGCCAGCCCGAGCAGGGCGCAGGCGCCGATCACCTTCATGATGTCGATTTTGTATTTCCACAGTGCGACGAAGGCGGCGGCTGCGATCAGAGTGGCGAGCGCGTCGAAGCCGCCCGCGAAGGGTGCGGTCTCGCTTGCCTGTGGCCAGAAGGTGTGCCAGGCGAAAAACACTGCGAGGTTCATGATCACGCCGACGACGGCGGCGGTGATCGCGGTGAGCGGCGCGGTGAATTTGAGTTCGCCGCGCGTCGCCTCAACGAGCGGCCCACCGACGATAATGAACAGGAAGGACGGCAGGAAGGTGAAGAAGGTGGCCACCGTCGCGCCCGCCAGCCCGGCCGCGATGGGATGGGCGAACACCTGCTGGGTCACGCCGCCGATGTAGCCGACCCAGGTGACGACCATGATCAGTGGTCCGGGTGTGGTTTCGCCGAGTGCAAGACCGTCCATCATCTGCGGGCCGGTCAGCCAGCCGAACTGCTCGACCGCGGCCTGATAGACGTAGGGCAACACCGCGTAGGCACCGCCGATGGTGAGGAAGGCGGCCTTGGTGAAGAATTCGCCCATGTCGGTCAGGCTCTGCGATGCGCCGATCGCGGCGAGTGCCGCCGCCCAGACGGCGACGAAGATCACGGTGGTCGCCACCAGTTTGCCCAGCGAGAACTTCGCATGTGGCGGGGGCGGGGTGTCGTCGTCGATGACCGCCGGACCATGCGCCTTGCCGCTGGCGCCATGGCCGCCGCCCGCCTTGAACTTGGCGGGCATCAGCTTGCCGCCTGCGACGCCGAGCAGGGCAGCGGCGAGCACGATCCATGGGAAATCGAGCTTGAGAAAGAAGATGCCGACGAAGGCCAGTGCCGCGATGGCCATCAACACCCCGTTTTTGAGCGCCTTCGAGCCGATGCGCCAGGCGGCAAATAGCACCACCGCGACGACGGCGGGCTTGATGCCATGGAAGAGGCCGGCGATCTGCGGCACGTCGCCCCAGGCCAGATAGATGCCGGCCAGTGCCGAGAGGAGTATGAAGGCGGGCAGGAAGAACAGCACGCCGGCGATGACCGCACCCTTCACGCCGTGCATCAGCCAGGAAATGTAGATCGCGAGTTGGATCGCCTCCGGTCCCGGCAGCAGCATGCAGTAGTTGAGCGCGTGGAGGTAGCGGTGCTCCGAGATCCAGCGACGGCGCTCGACCAGCTCCTGGTGCATCATCGATATTTGTCCGGCCGGGCCGCCGAAGCTGATGAAGCCGAGCTTGAGCCAGTACTTGAAGGCCTCGCCCAGCGAAGGCGGCGGCGGGGCGACGGAGGGAACGGTGGTCGTGCTCATTGGGGAGTCTCCTGATTGTAGTTGTCGTAGAGGCTGTCGAAGATGCGGCGAGCTGCAGCGAGCAGCTTGTCGTCGTCCGCGATGCCGTGGCGCAGGCCGGCAAGCACCGCTTCGACGCCGGCCGCCTCGGCGACCGGCGCGCCGCCGACGTCGAGGCAATGAACGATCGCGCCGATGCGCGTGATGGCCGAATCGGCATCGAGGCCGAAGCTGGTCGCGAGCACCTCGAAAGTGACACGCTCCGGAGCGCGATCGCTGGCGGCTATATGGCTGAAGGCCGCGCCGTCGAAGTCGAAGCCGAGCGCATCTGGCGGGCAGTCGCGCGGGTCGGCGAGCCAGAGGAAGCGCGCCTTCCGGTCGATGAAGCGGCGGATCAGCCAGGCCGAGGCCATCCGATCTACCCACAGATGCTTGCGCGTCGCCCAGGTGCGGCAAGAAAAGTCGGCGCTGGCGAGACGGCGCACTTCCTGCTGGCTGGCGTGCGGTTCCTGCGGGGCGATGCGGGCGGCGAGGCGCTCAATCGCCTGCTTGGCCTGGTGCTGGGCCTCGTCAGGGAAATAATCGATGGCGGCGAGCGCCTCGAACTCGCGCGCAAGGCGGCGCAGGCTGCGCTCGTCGCCGGCCGCGGTGGCGGCATCGATCAGTGCGCCGTATTCGGCGCCGTGATCGAACAGCCCGCGGAAGGCATCGTCCTGCGCGCCGCTGGCGGCGACATGCAGCACCTCGGCGCTGCCGTCTGCCACACGAACTTCGTCGGCCAGCGCGAGCAGCGCGGCGCTGCAGGCATCGCGCGCCGGCAGCAAATAGACCCCGTCGCGCAGCGTCGCTGCCCCCTGCGCCTTGAGGGCGCGCCACAGCCGCATGCGCGCCGCGGTGTTGCGCGCTGGCAGGGTGGTGACGAGGGCGAGCCAATCGACTTGTTCTAGCATGTAGATAAATCTACATACTTGTAGAGAAATTTACAATAAATTTGGATGAGCATTCAGTTGCACCGACCATCCCTTTCCGGCGGGCCCGGCGCGATTCGGTATCATCATCCGTACAAGAAGTCCCGACAGAGGAGACGGACATGACCCAACTGCTGACACTCTCGCGTGCCGCACACCTGATCGGCACGACGCGCGCCATCCTGCAGAAGCACATCGCGGCCGGCGAACTTCCGTCCTTCGATGGCATGGTGACCACCGAGGATTTGCTCAAGCTGTTCCCCGACGTGCGCCTCGAAGATTCCGGCGCTTTCGAGCGCATCACCAAGATTCGCGAAGAGGCCTTCGGCAAGCGTATCCGCGAGCGCGTCCTGCCCAACCAGGAGGTACTGGCGCAGCGTCTCGCCGCGCAAAGCGAGGAGCTCGAGGACGTGCGCCGCCACCTCGCCCACTACCACGACCTGATCGAGGCGCTGCGCGAGCGTATCGAGACGATGGCGCACGGCTCGGCGGCTGACCAGCTCGCCGACCTGGGGCATTTCATCGACGAAGGCCTGGCGAGCGTGCTGGGCAGCGAGTTGCCTGCGGACGCAGTGGCGGTAATGGACAACGTGCTGCGCGTCATGACGGCGCAAGTGAAGGTGAAGCCCTCGGGGCACGAGTTCTTCGTCGAAGGCAACGAGACGGTGCTGTCCGCCGCGCTGCGCGCCGGCCTCGCGCCGTCGTACGGCTGCGGCAACGGCAATTGCGGCCTGTGCAAGGCGCGCATCGTGTCGGGCGAGGTACGCCAGATCCACAACACCGACTATCCGCTGTCGGCCAGCGAGCGCGCCCAGGGCTATGCGCTGCTCTGCTCGCACACGGCGGTGTCCGACCTGGTCGTCGAGATGCTCGAGGCGCAGGCGCCGTCCGATATCCCCGAGCAGGAGATCGTCGCCAAGGTGCGCAGCATCGCGCCGCTCGGCGACGACATCATGCTGCTGCATCTTCAGACCCCGCGTACCAGTCGGCTGCGCTTCCTCGCCGGGCAGAGCATCACGCTCAGCGTCACCGGCAGTACCGCGAATTTCCGCGCCGACTACCCGATTGCTTCCTGCCCCTGCGATGACAGGAACTTACTGTTCCACATCCGCCGCGCTAGTGGTGACAATGGCGGCGAGCGGGACGAACTCGCCGAGCGCCTCTTCGCCGGCGCGCTCAAGGTGAACGATCCGGTCAGCCTGTTCGGGCCGTTCGGCGAGTTCATATTGAAGAAGGACTCATCCAACGACATGGTGTTCGTCGTCTGCGACGCCGGCTTCGCGCCGGTGAAGAGCCTGATCGAACATGCAGTCGCCTCCGACATGCCGGGCATGCTGCGGCTGGTCTGGGCGGCGACGCGCCCCAACGGCCACTATCTCGAAAACCAGTGTCGCGCCTGGGCCGACGCGCTCGAAACCTTCAGCTACGCCGCACTGACCGAGGCGACGCCGGCCGCGGCCGGCGCCGCGGCCGCCCAGCGCGTGCAGGCCGAGGACGGCACGACCGGCCGCGACCTGTATATTGCCGGTCCCGCCGAATTCGTCGCCGCCGCGCAGCAGGCCTTTGTCGCCGCTGGCGTGCCTGCGTCCCAAATCATCGTTGAGGTTATTTGATGCGTCCTGCCCAGCTTTCCTTCATCCTCGACCGCGAGTTCCAGAGCACCGCGGCCGGCCATCACACGCCCGTCATGTTGTGGGGGCCGCCTGGGGTCGGCAAGTCGCAGATCGTTGCGCAGGTCGCCGCGCGCCACGGCGTGCCGGTGATCGACATCCGCCTGTCGCAAATGGAGCCTTCGGACCTGCGCGGCATTCCGTTCCGCGTCGAGAACCGCGTCGAATGGGCGACGCCGGCGATGCTCCCCGATGCCGAGCGCCACTGGCCGGCCGGCATCCTGTTCCTCGACGAGATCACCTCGGCGCCGCCCGCGGTGTCGGCCGCCGCCTACCAGCTGATCCTCGACCGCCGCCTCGGCGAGTACCGCGTGCCGCAGGGCTGGGCGATCTTCGCCGCCGGCAACCGCCAGGGCGACAGGGGCGTGACGTATGCGATGCCGGCGCCGCTCGCCAACCGCTTCTCGCACTTCGAAGTGGATGTGAACCTCGACGACTGGGCGGCCTGGGCTTATGTGAACGGCATCGACGAGCGGCTCGTCGCCTTTCTGCGCTTCAAGCCAGAACTGATCTTCGACTTCGATCCGGCGAAGAGTGCCGGCGGGGAGATGGCCTTTCCCAGCCCGCGCTCGTGGGAATTCGCCCACCGTGCTCTGCAGAAGTTCGCCGACCACCCCGAGCTGCTCGCCGGCGCGCTGGCTGCCTGCGTCGGCCATGCCGCCGGCATCGAGTGTGCCGCCTTCGTCGACAGCCTCGATCGCCTGCCCGACCTCGACGCAATCTGCGCCGGGGAGGAGGTGGCGGTGCCGACCGAGATCGACCTGCAGTACGCCGTGGCCGCGGCGCTGGTAGGTCGCGCATTGCGCGCGAAGGCCGGTCCCGATGCCAAGCAGGTATGGGGGAATATCCTCGATTACGCGCAGCGCTTCCCGCAGCGCGAGATGGGGGTGATGCTGATCTCCGACATGCACCGCGGCATCGGCCAGGCGCTGTTTGGCGTGCCGCAGTTCGCCGCCTGGGCGAATGCCGTCGCCGACGTGATGCTGTATGAGTGATGTCGAGGGCAAGCTCGCTGCGGCGCGCACGCGGCTGATCCTCGACAAGCCCTTCCTCGGCGCGCTGGTGCTGCGCCTGCCGCTCAAGCCGGCCCAATGGTGCCGCACCACGGCGACCGACGCGCGCGCCCTCTACTACAACCCGCGCTGGATCGACAGCCTTTCCGGGCCGCAGGTCCAGTTCGCGCTGGCCCACGAGGCGCTGCATTGCGCGCTCGGCCATTTCGCGCGGCGCGGCCACCGCGTGCAACGAAAATGGGACATGGCCTGCGATTTCGCCGTCAATCCGCTGCTCGTCGATGAGGGGCTCACGCCGCCTAGCGAGGCGGTGGTGCTCGACGTCTATCGCGGCATGGCAGCCGAGGAGATATATCCCTGCATCGAGGACGACGTCGATGAGAGCCAGATGATGGATGAGCACGTCTGGGATCAGGATAGCGAAGGCGGCCAGGGCGGGCAGGGGGAGCAGAGCCCGTCCCAGGGTGGCGGCAGCGGTGCGCAGCAGAAAGGCAAGGGCGGTTCCAAGCCGTCCGAGGAAATCGACGAGAACGCGGGCGGCAGCCGGCCGGAAAAAGTCGGCGCCGGCGGGACGGCGGGCGACGACGCCAATGGCCCCCCCCCGCCGCTGACGGCCAAGGAAAAACAGCAGTTGCAACAGCAATGGCAGCGTCACCTCGCCGCCGCCGCGCAGCGTGCGCGGGAAGCGGGAAAGCTTTCGGGGCAGTTCGCGCGTTTGATCGAAAGTGCGCTGGCCGCACAGGTCTCATGGCGCATGTTGCTCGCCCAATACCTCTCGCAGACGGCGCGAGACGACTACACCTGGCAGCGCCCTTCGCGCCGCACCCAGGGAAAAAGCGGCGACGTGATCTTGCCCTCGCTGCGCAGCCACTCGGGCGACATCCATGTGGCCGTAGACGTCTCCGGCTCGGTAACGGACAAGGACCTCGCCGAGTTTCTCGCCGAGCTGAACGCCCTCAAAAGTGCCACGCCGGTGCGCATCACCCTTTACGCCTGCGACAGCGAGTTGGCACCGGGCGCCCCCTGGCTGTTCGAGCCCTGGGATCCACTGCGGCTGCCCAAGCAATTCGCCGGCGGCGGCGGCACGTCTTTCGTGCCAGTATTCGACTGGATCGCCCGTCACGGGCCGCAGCCCGACGCGCTGATCTATTTCACCGATGCGGAGGGTGAATTTCCCCAGACCGCCCCCAACTATCCGGTCGTCTGGCTGGTGAAGGGCAAGCAGCCCGTGCCGTGGGGACGGCGCATCCAGCTCAACTGAAACCCTGCTCCCGACCGGGAAATGGACGCATAAAGGATTCGCATGCGTCCGCTTCCGCTGCCGGTGTTATGTTGTCCCGATGAGTCTTTCACCATCCGAACTTTCTCCCGAAGACGCGCTGCGCCTCAACGTGCTGCTCGCCGGCGAACTGCTGGCGGTGCGCATCGACGAGGGTACGCGCACGCTCTACGGCCTGACGCCGAAGGGCGAGGCGCGCGTGCCGCTCCACCCCGTCGGCCGTGCCGAGCGCTACTTCCAGCGCGTGCGCGAACTACTCGGCGGCCATGCGCTCGGCTCGCCGGGCGGCTACCCGGTGCACCTGCGGCGCTGGACACGCATGGGGCAGGCCAGCCAGAAGAACCTCGAGGCGCTGCTCAAGCTCGGTGAGCCGGAAGCCGTGCTCGCCGTCGCCTATGCGCCGACGCTGACGGACGAGTTGGCCCGTCGCGCCTGGTGGGCCCTGCCGACGATGGAGGTCGCGCGCGTCATGCTTGCGAATCCGGAGGTGCGCAGCGGATCGATGGGCCGGGTGCTGGCCAATTTCCTCGTCGAGCACCTGCCCTTCGAGGAAGACTCGATCCAGGCGATGAACACGGTGCGCGCCGTGATGGGTACCGGCTTGCTGAGCGCAGAGGAAATGAACCAGCTTTGGGCCAAGGGCAAGCGTCGCCCCTGGTATCTGATCGGTTTTCTCGAAAGTCTGCCCGACGCGCTGCCGCCCGACATGCCGCGCGAACTGCCCGCCGGCCTGCCCGATGCACCGGCGGCGCGGCTGCTGGCGCGCTGTTTTTCCGCGAGCGGCCAAAGTTACCTGAAGGCTGCCGAGCTGGCATTGGAGAAGGCCCCTGCGCACGAAGCGGTCTATCTGCTGCTCGATCTGATGGGTAACTACTTTGCTGCGGGGCGCGATGCAGCGGCGAATCTGCCGGCATGGCCGGCCGAAGCGGCGGCGCTCGAGACGCTGTCCCGGCTGTCGAACGCGGATGCCGAGCCGATCCTCACTCGCACCACGGCGGTCGGACCGCTGATGCGCCGCCACCTCGAACCGCTGTTCTCCCCGATCCTCGAAAATTTGCGTACCTTAAGGGGGCTGAATTGAAGGGTGGGGTCTATCTCGATGCGGAAGCGCCGCATCTCGTGCAGCAGAGCTTCGCGCTGGTCCAAGCTACCCCTGCCACCAAGGGCAAGCGCAAGCGTTTTCCCGAAAGTGTCGTCGAAGTCGTGGCGTCGGCCGAGGAGGCGCTGCAGCGTGCCGACCCGGCGCATAATCTGCATGCCGCCGAAGTCATGGGGCCCTCGCGATCGTCCGAGGGCTTTCGCCTTTATTACCTTGTGAGATGGTTGCCAGAGTGACCGAAAAGAAACCTTTCCCCATTCCCGTGGTGCCTGCCGGGCCGGAATCCGATCCCACGCTCGACAAGTGCAGTGCCGCCGAATCCTTCGCCTTGATGGTGCTGGGTGACAGTATGGAACCCGAATTCGTCGATGGCGACATCATCATCATCGAGCCCGAGGGGCTCGCCACCGACGGTTCCTACGTCATGGCCTGGCTCGACGACGAGTGGATCTTCCGCCAACTCGTCAAAACTGCAGACGGGGGCTGGAAATTGCAGCCCCTCAACCCAAATTACTCCAGTGCAAGCATTCCCGACCTGTCCGTCATCAAGGGAGTGATCATCCAGAAATCCAAGCCCGGCCGCCGCAAGGCCGTCAAGCGCTACGTCGAATAGGAACAGGCATGCCTTATTACATCTATCGCGTCACCCAGCTCGGACCGGTCAAGCAGCTCGAGAAGCTTACCCAATTCGACGCTTTCAAGGATGCTTCCGCCGAAGCGAAGCGCATCCGCAAGGAGACCGACCTGCAGCAGAGCAAGATTCAGGTGGTGTTCGGCGAGAACGAATTGCAGGCCGAAGAGGCATTGAACACCGTACGCCCCGCCGAGCCGCTCACCGGCGACGATTGGTAGAGTCCAAAGGGTGATGGACGAGCATAGCTACCGCAACGTCCGCAAGGAAATCAATCCGCTGCCCTGCGTCTTCGAGAAGGCGCTGCTCTGCCAGGCCGCGGCCTGCGAGGCGGCGCAGAAAATCTCCCTGGCGGAACGGGAAATGATCGCCTGCCGCGAGCCGCTGGCGCGTGCTTCCTGCGGCCAGTTGCTCACGCTGCTGCGTGCGAACTCCGCCTTCGCGCTCAAGCTCAAGGACACCCAGCGCGTCCTGCCGCACGCGATGATGATGAAGATCCAGTGCGGCGGCCTCGCCGGCATCAAGGAGCTGCTCGATCCGGAGGCGCACGCGCCGGACGTGCTCAAGCTGGTGCGCCGCGCCCAGGCCGAATACGAGAGCCTCGAGGCGCTGCCGTTCTCCCGCATCGTGCAGGGCGTCGCCCACTGGCAGATCCGCCGCCGGCGTTCCGTCGAGCCATGAACGCCGCGCTGCCCGACCGCTTCGACCGGCTGATCGGCGCGGTGCAGCGCAACTGCCATATCGCCGATGCGCGCCACGCGCGCGAGATGACGCTCTGCACCTACCTGCTCGAGATGCGCGAGTTCTACCGTTGGGAGGCCGGCATCCCGCTTGGTGACCCGCTCGCGCGTCCCGAGGTCGGCACCTGGCTCACCGAGCGCGAGGCGCTCTGGGAGACGCTAGCCGAGGACGACTTCGCGCCGCTGCCGCTGCCGGAAGGCGAGTGCGAGCCGTTCGCCGTCGCCGAGATCAATCGTCAGTTGGTGCCGCGCGGCCTCGTCTATGGCGCGGGCATCGGACGCTTTCGTAAGCCGCACTTCTTCCTCGGCCGCCTCGAGCGCAGGGTGGAAGATAGCGGGCTGACGGTGCTGGTCTGCGAATGCGAGTACGCACGCGACCTGACCACCATGCCCGCCGCGCTGCAGGGCGGCACGGTGATCGTGCGGCGCGAAGCGCTGCGCCAGTGGCTGTGGGAAAAGGCGGAGGCCTGGTCGCTCAAGAAGACGCCAGGCGCACTGGCGCTGGCGCTGGCCGCCTACGGCCATGGCGAGGATCCGCAAGGTGCGCTCGAGCGCATGGCCGATGCGGAGACCGAAAGCCTCATCCTCCACGAGCGCGGCGAGCATGCCGCCGGTCGGCTGCTCGGCACGGCCTGGGAGGACAACCTCGCGGCGTGCAGCAGGCGGCGCGCGGAACTGTTGATGCGCGCCGTGCGCGACAACCTTGCCGACTGCCTGGTGACCCTGCCGACGCTGATCGAGCGCCAGGCCTGGCCGCAGTTGTGGTTCTGGTTTTCCAACTTCGACGGCATGCGCCGCGAGCTGTTTCCCCTGCTCGCGAATTACGAGTACGCAAAAGTCGGCGCCGGCGGGACGGCGCAAGCCGAATCCGCCGCCACCATGGAGACGGCGCTGCGCGACATCGTGCAGCGCGGCGCGATGCACTGGGAGCAAGTGGCGCGCCACCTGCTCGAACTCGACGATACGGCCGCGGAAACGCTCACCCGTGACCTGACGAAGGTTTCCCTGTAAGACGACTTACCTGATCGGCACGGGGTGCCAGCCGAGGAGCAGCACCATCGCCATGAAGCCGGCGACGTAGGCCAGCGGGACGTGCCAACCGTGGCGCAGCCACTGCAGTGCCGACTTGGCCTCGGGGTACATGTTCGACAGCGCCACGCCCGCGGATGAGCCGAACCAGAGCATCGAGCCACCGTAGCCGACGCCGAAGGCGAGGAAGCCCCAGTCGTAGCCACCCTGCTTGATCGCCAGCGCGGTGAGCGGAATGTTGTCGAATACCGAGGAGACGAAGCCGAGGCCAAAGGCGGTCTGCCATGAGGCGGGCGGCAGCTTCTCGACCGGCATCATCGAGGCGGCGGTGACGAGGAACAGCAGGAACATCGTGCCGACGAGCGCGCCGGGCAGAAGGTCCCAGTCGTGGCGGCGCACCGGGATGGTGAGCAGGATCGCGGCCCAGACGGCGACGCCGATGAAGGGGAAGCTGTCGGCCTGCTCGGGGATGCGCGAGTTCACGTAGATATTGGTGCCCATCGCGAAGGCGAGGATCAGCGCGACGATGCCGATGCGCGCCCAGTCGACCTGTACGTTCTCGTCGCCATGTTTGACGATCGGCGAATAGGCGTGCTGCTGGCGTGCGGCGACGTAGCCGGAGATCAGCAGGGCGATCACCGAGGCGAGGATCGCTTCGACCACCTCGGTTGGGTGGACGCCTGCGATCCACATCATCGTCGTCGTCGTGTCGCCGACCACCGAGAAGGCACCGCCCGCGTTCGAGGCGGCGACGATCGCGGCGAGGTAGCCGATATGCACCTTGGCTCGGAATAGCTGGTGCGCCATCGCGCCGCCGATCAGCGCCGCGGCGATGTTGTCGAGGAAACTGGAGATCACCCACACCATCGCCAGCATCAGGAAGGCGCCCCGCCAGTCGGCCGGCAGGAAGCGCGGCAGGATGCGGGGTACGTGGCTCTTCTCGAAGTGCCGTGCAAGGATGGCGAAGCCCATCAGCAGGCAGAACAGGTTGGCGAGCGTCACCCACTCGTGGCCGAGGTGGGCCGCGAAGCCGCCCAGGCCGGGGCCGGCCTTGAAACCGGTGAACACGATCTTGTAGAGCGCGATCGCGACGACGCCGGTGAGGGCGACCTGGAAGGTGTGGTGGTGGAGCAGCGCCACGCCCATCAGCGTGAGGGCGAAGAGGACGAACTCGACAGGAATATCGGCGAAGGACATGCGTGGCTCCTTGGAAACAACCGATAATCATACGAAGGCGATACTTAACGGCGACTTATGCCGTCCCCCCCCGCAGCTTGGCATAATGCTCCCCATGCTGCTCCGTTTCTCTGCCAACCTGTCCTTTCTGTTCACCGAACACGAGTTCCTCGACCGCTTCGGCGCCGCCGCGCGCGCCGGTTTCGCGGGCGTGGAGTTCCACTTTCCCTACGCGCACGACAAGGCGGCACTCGCCGAAGTGGTGCTGACCTCGGGCGTCGAGGTGGTGTTGTTCAACCTGCCGGCCGGCGACTGGGCGGCGGGGGAGAGAGGCATCGCCTGCCATCCAGCGCGCAAGGCCGAGTTTCAGGACGGCGTCGGCCGAGCCGTCGAATACGCCGATGCGCTCGGATGTACGCGCCTCAACTGCCTGGCCGGCATCGCGCCCGAGGGTGTGACGCGGGACAAGGCCGTCGAGACGCTGGTCGACAACCTCAAGTTCGCCGCCGCCGTGATGCAGCGCGCCGGCATCCAACTGATGCTCGAGCCGCTCAATGATCGCGACAATCCCGGCTTCCTCGTGCCGACCACACGCACGGGGCTGCAGGTGCTCGATGCCGTCGGCAGCAAGAACCTGTTCCTGCAGTACGACGTCTACCACGCCCAGGTGATGGAAGGCGATCTCGCACGCACGCTGGAGACAAACTTCGGGCGCATCGGCCATATCCAGATCGCCGACAATCCCGGCCGCCACGAACCCGGCAGCGGCGAGATCAATTTCCCCTTCCTGTTTCGCCGGCTGGAGCAGCTCGGCTACGCCGGCTGGATCGGCTGCGAATACCGGCCTAGCGGACTGACGGAAGAGAGCTTCGGCTGGCTGCCCGGCCGACCGTGATTTTTTGCCCCGATATCCCCGCGCCATGCGCTTCTTGAGCGAAAATGGCGGCTGACCAATAAGATCGAAACTCGACATGAGCACCCCCACTCCAGAGCGCGCGTCGCAGCGCCGTCATAGTGCCGAGCGCGACCAGTCCTTCGGCGATGTCGATCGTGCCGGCCTGCTTTCCGCGTTGGCCGGCGCGCTGCCTGCCAGCTGCCTGCTCGCCGAGCAGGAAGACCTGAAACCCTACGAGTGCGACGGCCTGTCGGCCTACCGCCGCCTGCCGCTTGCCGTAGCGTTGCCCGAGGACGAGGCGCAGGTCGTCGCCGTGCTGAAGATCTGCCACCATCTTGGCGTGCCCGTCGTCGCGCGCGGCGCGGGCACCGGGCTGTCCGGCGGCGCGCTGCCGCACGAGCACGGCGTGGTGCTGTCGCTGGCGAAGATGAAGCGCATCCTCAAGCTCGACCCGTACTCGCGTACGGCGGTCGTGCAGCCCGGCGTGCGCAACCTGGCAATCTCCGAGGCCGCCGCGCCGCACGGGCTCTACTACGCGCCCGATCCGAGCTCGCAGATCGCCTGCACCATCGGCGGCAACATCGCCGAGAACTCCGGCGGCGTGCATTGCCTCAAGTACGGCCTCACCGTGCACAACGTGCTGCGCGTGCGCGGCGTGACCATCGCCGGCGAGGTGGTCGAATTCGGCAACCACGCGCTCGACGCGCCGGGCTACGACCTGCTCGCGCTGATGATCGGCTCCGAGGGCCTGCTCGCGGTCGTTACCGAGGTGACCGTCAAGCTGGTGCCGAAGCCCGAGGTGGCGCGCGTCATCATGGCCTCGTTCGACGACGTGACCAAGGCGGGCGATGCGGTGGCGCAGATCATCGCCGCGGGCATCATCCCCGCCGGCCTCGAGATGATGGACAAGAAGGCCACCGCCGCGGCGGAGCCCTTCGTCAAGGCAGGCTACGACCTGAACGCCGAGGCGATCTTGCTGGCCGAATCCGATGGCACGCCCGAGGAAGTCGCGGAAGAAATCGCCGCGATGCGCGCCGTGCTCGAAAAGAGCGGCGCGACCGGCATCGCCGTCTCGAACGACGAAGCGGAGCGGCTACGGTTCTGGGCCGGCCGCAAGGCGGCCTTCCCCGCGGTTGGCCGCATCTCGGCCGACTACTATTGCATGGACGGCACCATCCCGCGGAAGCGCCTCGGCGAAATGCTGACGGCCATCGCGCAGATGGAGCAGAAGTACGGCCTGCGCTGCGCCAACGTCTTCCATGCCGGCGACGGCAACCTGCACCCGCTGATCCTCTACGATGCCAACGTGCCCGGCGAACTCGAGCGTACCGAGGCTTTCGGCGCCGAAATCCTCAAGCTCTCGGTCGACCTCGGCGGCACCATCACCGGCGAGCACGGCGTCGGCTACGAGAAGATCGGCTCGATGTGCGTGCAGTTCGCCAGCGACGAGCTGCGCATGTTCCATGCGGTCAAGTCGGCGTTCGACCCGCAGGGCCTGCTGAACCCCGAGAAGGCGGTGCCGACGCTGCACCGCTGCGCCGAGTTCGGCCGCATGCATGTGCACCACGGCGAACTCAAGCATCCCGAACTGGAGCGTTTCTGATGCTGGATCAATTCAAGGAGCGCATTCGCGCCGCCGGAAACGCAAATGAGCCACTGTGCATTCGCGGCGCAGGCAGCAAGGATTTCTACGGCAACGCGCCGCAAGGCGAAGTGCTCGACACGCGCGGTTATACAGGCATCGTCGCCTACGAGCCGACCGAACTGTTCGTCACCGCGAAATGCGGCACGCCGTTGGCCGAGATCGAGGCGGCGCTTGCTGCTCAGGGCCAGTGCCTCGCCTTCGAGCCGCCGCGCTTTGCTGCCGATTCGACGATCGGTGGCGTGGTCGCCGCCGGCCTCTCCGGCCCGCGCCGCGCGAGCGCGGGCAGCCTGCGCGATTACGTTCTCGGCGTGAAGATTCTCGACGGCGAGGCCAAGGAACTGAATTTCGGCGGCCAGGTGATGAAGAACGTTGCCGGTTACGACGTCTCGCGCCTGATCGCCGGCAGCCTCGGCACGCTCGGCCTGATCCTCGAAGTCACGCTCAAGGTGCTGCCCAAACCCGTCGCCGAGGCCACGTTGCGCTTCGAGATGAAGCAAACCGAGGCGCTCGACAAGCTCAACCGCTGGGCAGGCCAGCCGCTGCCCATCGTCGCGAGCTGCTGGCAGGACGGCGCATTGACGGTGCGCCTCGCCGGCGCGCGCGCAGCGGTGGAAGCCGCACAGCAAAAAATCGGCGCTGGCGGCACGGCGCCCGAGAGCTTCTGGACGGATCTGCGCGACCAGAAAGCCGACTTCTTCTCCGGCGACCTTCCGCTGTGGCGGCTTTCGGTGCCTTCGGTCGCTGCGCCGATCGACCTGCCGGGCACGCAGCTGATCGAGTGGGGCGGAGCGCAGCGCTGGCTGCGCTCCGATGCGCCTGCCGACGTCATCCGCACGGCGGCGGCACAGGCCGGCGGCAGCGCGACGCTGTTCCGTGGCTCGCCCGAGTCGAAGGCGGCGGCCGGCGGTGCCTTCGCACCGCTGCCCCCTGCGCTGCTGCAGCTGCACCGCAATCTCAAATCTGCCTTCGACCCGCGCGGCATCTTCAATCCCGGCCGCATGTATTCAGAGCTCTAATGGAAACCCACCTCGCCGATTTCATCCGCGATACGACCGCGGGCCGGGAAGCCGAAGCGATCCTCAGGAAGTGCGTGCACTGCGGCTTCTGCACCGCGACCTGCCCGACCTATCAGCTCCTCGGCGACGAGCTCGATGGGCCGCGCGGCCGCATCTACCTCATCAAGCAAGTCTTGGAAGGCGCGGCGCCGACCGAAAAGACGCGCCTGCACCTCGACCGCTGCCTGACGTGCCGCAGTTGCGAATCGACCTGCCCGTCGGGGGTGCACTACTCGCGCCTGCTCGACATCGGGCGCGAGGCGGTCGAGCGGCTCGTGCCGCGCAAGGGCGGCGATGCGCTGCTGCGCGGCGCCCTGCGCACGGCCCTGCCGCGTCCTGCGCTGTTTGGCACCGCGATGAAGCTGGGGCAGATGGTGCGCCCGCTGCTGCCTGTGGCCTTGAAGTCGAAAGTGCCGCCGCTGAGTTCGGCCGGCACGCTGCCTGCCGAGGCGCCCGAGCGCCTGCAGCGCAAGATGCTCGCGCTGGCCGGCTGCGCCCAGCCATCCATGTATCCGAACATCAACGGCGCGGCGAAGCGCGTTCTGGCGAAGCTCGGCATCCATCTCTTCGAGGATGCCGGCGCCGGTTGCTGTGGCGCAGTGAAGCTGCATCTGAACGACGCCGAAGGCGCGCGCGAGGATGCGCGCCGCAACATCGATGCCTGGTGGCCCTATATCGAGTCCGGCGCGGTGGAGGCGATCGTCGTGACCGCCTCGGCCTGCGGCGTGCAGGTGAAGGACTACGGCCACCTGCTACAGGAAGATGACGCCTACCGCGCCATGGCGAGCTGCGTGGCCGATCTTGCGCGCGACGTCAGCGAAGTGGTTGTCGCCGAGAAGACCGCGCTGCTCGATCTCTTGGCCGACCGTCCAGTGCCCGCTCGCCGGCCGCTCGCCTTCCATGCTCCCTGCACGCTGCAGCACGGCCTCAAGCTGCGCGGCGGCATCGAGAGCCTGCTCATCGCCGCGGGCTTCGATCTGACGCCGGTGGCGGACAGCCACCTGTGCTGCGGCTCGGCCGGAACTTACTCGATCCTCCAGCCCGAACTGTCGCTGAAGTTGCGCGACAACAAGCTGGCTGCATTGACGGCAGGGGAGCCGCAAGGCGTCGCCAGCGCCAACATCGGCTGCATTGCGCACCTGCAGGGTGGCAGCAGTCTGCCGATCAGGCACTGGATAGAATGGCTAGACGAACGTTTGACGCAATAAGGGAGAAGCGATGCCAGCCGATGAAAAGAAGGCGCTTGAGCGCCTCGTCAAGCAGGGCGTGAAGCTGCCGCCCCAGCCGCAAGTGCTGGTGGAGCTGCAGAGCCTGCTGCGCTCGGACGACTACGAGATGCGCACGGTGGCGAAGATCATCGGCCAGGATCCGGGCATCGTCGCGCTGCTGTTCCGCCTCGCCCGCTCGCCGGCGTTTTCGCGCGGCCGCAAGATCGAGTCGCTCGACCAGATCCTCATGGTCGTCGGTGTCAAGCAGGTGTTCAACCTCGTCCAGGCAGCCTCGCTGTCTGCCGCCATCAGCGACAAGACACGGCGCGCCTTCGAGGTGTTCTGGAACCGCGCCCACGAGATCGCCCAGATGGCGGCCATCATCGCCGAGGATCGCGTCTCGATCTGCAACGTGTTTCCCGACCAGGCCTACCTCGCCGGCATCTTCCACGAATGCGGCGTGCCGGTGCTGATGATGCGCTTCCCGAAGTATTGCGACACGCTGCACCTCGACAATGCCACCTGCTGGCCCGATCTGTCGGCGGAAGACGAGAAGTTCGATGTCGACCATTGCTCGGTCGGCTACCTGGTCGCGCGCCACTGGGGCCTGCCCGACTTCGTTTGCGATGCGATCCGCTTCCACCACGACCTGCCCGAGGAAAAAACCGTCGGCGCCTCTGTGACGCTGGTCGCGATCCTGCAACTCGGCAGCCATTACTACCACCGGATGAACCACGTGCCCGATCCGCTGTGGGAGAAGATCGGCCCGCGCGTCTTGTCCGAGCTCGGTCTCGGCCTCGACGAAGAGACCGACTACTACAACCAGGTCACCGAGCGCTTCCTCGACCGCACGTGAAGCTCGACGCCGCCGCGCCCGACTGGCAGTCGCTCTGGCAAGGCTTTCGCTGGCAGGTGCCGGCACGCTTCAACATCGCGCAGGCCTGCTGCACGCGCTGGGCTGCGGACCGCAGCCGACTCGCGCTGTATTACGAAGACGAGGCCGGCTGCCGCGAGGCGTGGAGCTTCTGGGACATCCAGCGCGAAGCCAACCGGCTCTCCAACGCGCTGGCGGCGCTCGGTGTGGCGCGCGGCGACCGCGTCGCCATCGTCATGCCGCAGCGGCCCGAAACCGCCATTGCCCACATCGCCATCTACCAGATGGGCGCGATCGCCCTGCCGCTCTCGCACCTGTTCGGCGAGGATGCGCTCGAATACCGGATCGAGAATGCCGGCGCGCGCGTCGCGCTGGTCGACGACAGCACACTGCCGAAGCTCGCGCCGCTGATCGGGCGGCTGGCGCAGCTCAAGCAGGTGATCTGCGTCGATACCGCCGGCCACGCGGCGGGCGGCGCCTGGCTCGCCGACTGGCGCACGCTGCTCGCCCGCGCCTCGGGGCGCTTCGCGGCGGTCGACACCGCCGCCGACGATCCGGCGATGATCATCTACACCAGCGGCACCACCGGCAATCCGAAGGGCTCGCTGATGGCGCACCGCACGTTGCTCGGCAACCTGCCGGGCTTCGTCTGCTCGCACGACTTCTACCCGCAGCCGGGCGACATGTTCTGGTCGCCAGCCGATTGGGCCTGGACCGGCGGCCTGTTCGACGCGCTCTTGCCGACCTGGCATTTCGGCCAGCCGATCCTCGCCTACCGCGGCCGCTTCGATGCCGAGAAGGCCTTCTGGCTGATCGAGCGCTACGGCGTGCGCAACACCTTCCTGTTCCCCACCGCGCTCAAGATGATGATGAAGGCGCTGCCCAAGCCGTGCGAGCAACACGAACTCGAACTGCGCACCATCATGAGCGGCGGAGAATCGGTGGGCGAGACGGTGTTCGCCTGGGCACGCGACGAGCTGGGCGTCACCATCAACGAGATCTTCGGCCAGACCGAGATGAACTACCTGGTCGGCGGCTGCAGCTCGCGCTGGGCGGCGCGGCCGGGCGCGATGGGGCGCCCCTATCCCGGCCACGACGTCGCGCTGCTCGACGACGAGGGCAACCCCGTACCGCCGGGCACCGAGGGCGAGGTGTGCGTGCGGCGCGCCTGCCACGGCGAGATGGATCCGATCTTCCTGCTCGGCTACTGGCAGAATCCGCAGGCGACGCGCGACAAGTTCTTCGGCGGCGGCGCCGATCCCGTCAATGATCCTCAGGCGTGGGGCCGCACCGGCGATCTTGCGGTGCAGGACGACGACGGCTACCTCTGGTATCGCGGCCGCGCCGACGACGTGTTCAAGAGCGCCGGCTATCGCATCGGGCCGGGCGAGATCGAGAACTGCCTGATGAAGCATCCGGCGGTGGCCAATGCCGCGGTGATCGGCGCGCCAGACACCACGCGCGGCACGGTGGTCAAGGCCTTCATCGTGCTGCAGCCCGGCCATGCCGGCAGCCAGCAGCTCGCCGAGGCGCTGCAGGATCACGTGCGCCAATACCTCGCACCCTACGAGACGCCGCGCGCGGTCGAGTTCATCGACGCGCTGCCGATGACCACCACCGGCAAGATCCAGCGGCGCGTGCTGCGCCAGCGCGAGACCCTGAGTCAGACCGAGAGCCAGACCGAGCGTCAGCAGGCTGGCTGAGTAGACGCCATCCCCGGCAACAAGGCAATCCGGCTGCGCCGTCCCTCGGGTGCGGACTGCGGCGAAGTGACGCACCTCACCTTTGTCATATTGACATGTCATCGCAGCCTAAATAAGCTGCCGCTACTCCGAGAGACCTGCGCAAGGCAGGCACATTCAATCCCAGACAGAAAAGAAAAAGGAAAAAAGCACCACGCCTCGGCCAGGCCGGCCGGGCATGCGACTCGGAGCGGAATTCAATGGAAGACGGTTGGTTTGCCGAACGGTTCGGCAAACAGACGTGCGCGTGAAAGTCGGCGCTGGCGGGACGGCGCGGAATGACGAGGAATGGAGGGTGGCGGCATGAAAGCGAAGCTGTTGAGCGTGGTAGCGATGATTCTGATGATGGGAGCGAGCATGAATGCGATGGCGGGGCTGTTCGGATTTGGTGGCACGAGTTGGAAAGAGGAAGTGCTGCTGCATGACGGGACGAAGATCGTGGTGGAGCGGTGGCATAAACGCGGCGGAAGACACGAAATCACCTCTGGTCCGCCAGTCAAGGAGCACACCATTACCCTCACTTTGCCGCATTCGGGCAAGACCGTTACATGGCGGGATGAGTACAGCGAAGAAGTGGGATCGGCCAACTTTGGCATTCTGGCCCTGCACATCCAGAACGATACGCCATACATCGTAGCAACCCCATATGGCTGCCTTGCCTACAACAAATGGGGCCGCCCCAATCCGCCCTATGTCGTTTTCAAATATGACGGTAACGCATGGCAGCGTATTCAACTGGCGGAATTGCCAGAGGAATTCAAAACCATCAATCTCGTTATTGGCACTAGCAATAATGAAAAAGAATTGAGCAGGTTGGGGATGGTTTTAGTTAGTGATATAGCGCGAATGAATCGAGACTCAAAGCAACCTGAACTGCGTGCCATCCTGCGCGAGCCGTTGCCGGAGAGTGCGCTATGTCCGGACTGGAGTTCTCCGCGTTACAGCAGCCCCAAAGCCCCGCTACCCATGAAGCCGCGGAACGAACAAGACAAGAAGCAGTAATCCGACGACCGAAGGAGACTGTAATGGCAACTGAATTTGAAGTTCAATGTGCGTTGATGGCGGGCCGTGTCTATCTGAGTACCCGAAATAGTGTCAACTGGTTTCCGGTGCCGGATGGTTGGGCGGAGTTCTTCCATGCGCCCAGCGAAACCTATCCGATCACAGAAGGTTTCGAAGCCCTCTCATTTCAGAAGGAAAGTGACACCAACAACATCGTCATTGCCTATGCAGGCACGAACGGGCCTAGCGATCTCGCCGACCGAAACCAAAGGGGTCAGAGTCATTTGAATTTCTGAGTGCATGAAATGCCACGACGTCCGCGCCTACTTCTCGCCGATCACCCGCTGCACATCGTCCAGCGCGGCATCAACCGCGAGGCGTATTTCTTTACATACAAAAGTCGGCGCTGGCGGGACGGCGGCACTCATGGCGGTGAGTCAGCCAGTTGCGTGGAAATCAAATGACTCTGACCCCTTTGTGATCCCGGACCAACAAGGATAAATGGAGGGTGGCGGCATGAACTTACTGAAAACCATGGCGATGGTGGTCGCGATCATCCTGCTGGCTGGCTGCGGTGGATCGCGCAACTGGAAAGAAGAAGTCCGTTTGGCGGATGGGCAGATCATCGAGGTCGACCGCTGGGCAAAGCTCGGGAATCCGCTGGATCGTGAAATTCAAGACCTTGGGTCTGGATCGCCAACCATCGGTTACGGCATCCGCATACGGCAGCCGGAAACCGGCAAATATGTCCTGTGGGAAACGGACAAGACATTGACTCCGCTGGCATTGGGTTTCCGGGGGCGGGTGATTTATCTCGCGGCAAGCCCACGCTTCTGTTGGGCGTATGACCAACTGGGCAGGCCTGTACCACCCTACGTGTTCTTGAAGTATGAGGAAAGTGCTTGGCAGCGTATCCCGGTCGAGGAGTTCCCGGAAGAGATCAGGCACGCCAACCTCTTCGTCGGCAGTCGGGAACGGGATGTCGGCTCGGGCGAGGTCTCGGCCAGGCAAACGGAAGAAAGCAATCGATCCCTCTCTTCTTACCTCCGCAACATCTACCGGAGCGGGATCAAGGGCATGGAAATGTGTATCAGGAAGCTCCCACCAAAACCCAACGGTAAGGAGAAGTAGAACCAAAGGGGTCAGAGTCATTTGATTTTCTGAGTCAAACCAAAGGGGTCAGAGTCATTTGATTTTCTGAGCGCATGAAATGCCACGACGTCCGCGCCTACTTCTCGCCGATCACCCGCTGCACATCGTCCAGCGCGGCATCAATCGTGAGCCGTGTTTCTTCGCCGAGGAGGATTACCTGTTTTATCTCCACTGGCTCGAAGAGACGGCTCGCGCATGCGGCTGTGCCATGCACGCCTACGCGCTGATGACCAACCACGTGCATCTACTGCTCACCCCGGCCGAGCCAGGGGCGCCCTCGCGGCTGATGCAGTCGCTCGGGCGCCGCTACGTCCAGTACGTCAATCGCTTCTACCGCCGCAGCGGCAGCCTGTGGGAAGGGCGCTTCAAATCGAGTGTCGTGCAGGCCGAAACCTATCTGCTCGCCTGCATGCGCTACATCGAACTCAACCCGGTGCGGGCCGGCATGGTTGCCGATCCTGGCCAGTATCGATGGACGAGCTACCGTGCCAACGGGCTGGGAGAGGCGGACAAGCGGCTCACGCCGCACCCGCTGTACCTTGCGCTTGCCGGTAGTGACGAGGAACGTCGTGCCGCCTACCGTGCCTTGTTCCGGCCGCAACTCGATCAGGAAGCTACGGACGACATTCGCACGGCTCTGAGCCTGGGCATGCCGTTGGGCAATGAACGCTTCGCCGAAGCGGTGTGCAGCCGATTGGGGATGCGCCGGAACAGTGGCAAGCGCGGCCGGGTGGCGGGCGAGGCCAAGCCGTTGATCTGGCACTCCCTGGAGCAGAATGACTTCGGATTCTGAAGGGAGCGAAAGTGCGCACTTGGAAAAGTCGGCGCTGGCGCGCCGCTGCGGGCGGACGCTACGGCTGGTGGCCGGCCTCCTCGCGCAGGATTGAGTTTGAGTGCTTTGTAGAGCACCTTTAATGGTGCTACTATTAGCACTCGTAATATTCGCCGAGGAGTGATCATGGCACACCACATTCTGTCGGAAACGGCGGCCAGCATTTCCGAGTTGAAACGCAACCCGATGGGCACGGTTGCCGCTGGCGAAGGTTTTCCGGTCGCGATCCTGAATCGCAATGAGCCGGCTTTCTACTGCGTTCCCGCCAAAGCCTTCGAGGCCATGATCGAGCGCCTTGAAGATATCGAGCTGAATGTCATGGCTGAAGCCCGCGCCGGTCAAAAGCGCGTCAAGGTCAGGCTCGATGAGCTTTGAGCTCGAGTTTCTCGAAGAAGCGCTGCTTGAGTGGAAACGTCTGGATGGCTCGGTGCGCGACCAGTTCAAGAAAAAACTGGCCGAGCGCCTCGCGGAACCGCGCATTCCCTCTGCGAAGCTCTACGGTCATCCGGATCGCTACAAGATCAAGCTGCGCACGATCGGCTACCGCCTGGTCTATGAAGTTCTCGATCAGCGCCTGATCGTTCTGGTCATCGCCGTTGGCAGGCGCGACCGCAATGCGGTCTACCGCGCGGCGGAAAAACGCTGAACTTCGCCTTAAGGGTTGAGCGTACGTTTGCCCGTGCCGTCCCGCCGGCGCCGACTTTTACTTGTTGTTCTTGACCAGCAGTTTCGCCGAGGCTTCGGCGACCGTAGTGCCGTCCTGGTTCTTGCAGACGCCGTCGAAGCTGACGATGCCGCCGTCGTGCTTGGGCTTGTCGTCCTTGGCCTTCACGGTCCAGGCGACGTGCAGCGTGTCGCCCGGCTTGACCGGCGCGGTGAAGCGGATCGAATGTTCCATGTAGGCGATGGCGGTGCCGTAGAGCAGCATGCCCATTTGCGCGGCCATCACGTTGCTGGTGAGGTAGCCATGGGCGATGCGCGTGCCGAACTTGCCCTGCTTGGCCCAGGTCTCGTTGACGTGCAGGGGGTTGAAGTCGCCGAACAGGCCCGCACCTAGCACGACGTGCGTTTCGGTCAGGGTCATGGCGGATTCGTAGACGTCGCCGATGCCGAGTTCGTTGTAACCGCGTCCGGGCAGCATTTTCCTATCCTTTTCGGCTAGCTAAGTCTCTGGATTCTAACCGTATAATCGCGGCATGCCACTTACCATCGAAACCTGCACGGCCCAGCATATCGGCGATCGCGACGAGCAACAGGATCGCGTGGGCCTGTTTACCCATCCGTTCCTCAAGGGGACGGTGATGGCCGTCGTCGCCGACGGCATGGGCGGCCACACCGGCGGGGCGCTGGCCGCCGAGCAGGTGGTGCATTCGGCCAAGACCAATTTCGAGACCGGCTCGCTGATCGCGGCCGAAGTCCAGGAAACGCTGGCCGCGTCGATCAACGATGCCCACGACGGCATCAAGCTGGCGAGCATGACCAGCGAGCAGGATCCCCACAGCACCGCCAGCCTCATCATCGTGCAGCCGGGCCGTGCCGACTGGGCGCATTGCGGCGATTCGCGCATCTACCATTTCCGCAACGGCACCCGCATCTCGCGCAGCTACGACCATTCGCACGTGATGAATCTCGTGAAGATGGGCTATCTCACCGAGGAGCAGGCCGAGTCCCATCCGCAGAAGAACCTGCTGATCTCCTGCCTGGGCGACAACGATGCGCCGAAGATCGACTTCGGCCAGGCCGCTCCGCTGATGGACGGCGACTGCTTCCTGCTCTGCTCCGACGGCCTGTGGGCCTACTTCCCCGACGAGGAACTGGGCAAGGTGCTTGCCGAATTCCCGGTGCGCGAGGCGGCGGAAATCCTGATCAATACCGCGCGCGACCGAGCCAAGGGGCGCGGCGACAACTGCTCGCTGGCGATCCTGCGCGTGAAACAGATCGAAGAAGAAAGGCCCGTGCCGCCCTGGAAGCGGCGCCCCCCGGGCAAATAACTACAAGGAAGAAGAGGGACTCATGTCGTTGACGATAGGAATACCGAAGGAAACCTTTGCCGGCGAAAAACGCGTCGCCACGGTTCCCGAGGTCGTCGAGAAACTGATCAAGCTCGGCTTCGCCGTGCGCGTCGAGAGCGGCGCGGGCGATGCCGCCAATTTTTCCGACGACGTCTACCGCGCCGCCGGCGCGGAGATCGTCGCCGATGCCGCGAGCCTGTGGGCGCAGTCGGACATCGTCTTCAAGGTGCGCCCGCCGAGCCTGGCCGAAGTCGGCCTGATGAAGCAGGGCGGCGCGCTGATCGGCTTCGTCTGGCCGGCGCAGAACCCCGAACTGATGCAGGCGCTCGCCGCCAAGCAGGCCACCGTGCTGGCGATCGACTGCCTGCCGCGCATGCTTTCTCGCGCGCAGAAGATGGATGCGCTGACGTCCCAGGCCGGCGTGGCCGGCTACCGGGCCGTCATCGAGGCCGCCAACGCCTTCGGCCGCTTCTTCGCCGGCCAGGTGACGGCCGCCGGCAAGGTGCCGCCAGCCAAGGTCTTCATCGCCGGCGCCGGCGTCGCCGGCCTGGCGGCGATCGGCACGGCCGCCGGCCTCGGCGCGATCGTGCGCGCCAACGACACGCGTGCCGAAGTGGCCGACCAGGTCAAGTCGCTCGGCGGTGAATTCGTCAAGGTTGATTACGAGGAAGAGGGCTCGGGCGGCGGCGGATACGCCAAGGTGATGTCCGAGGGCTTCCAGGCGGCGCAGCGCGCAATGTACGCGCAGCAGGCGAAGGACGCCGACATCATCATCACCACTGCGCTGATTCCCGGCAAGCCCGCGCCTCGGCTGATTACCGCCGAGATGGTCAAGACCATGAGGCCCGGCAGCGTGATCGTCGACATGGCGGCCGAGCAGGGCGGCAACTGCGAACTGACCGAGCCCGGCCAGGCGGTGGTCAAGCACGGCGTTACCCTCGTCGGCTACACCGACCTGCCCTCGCGGCTGGCCAAGCAGGCCTCGACGCTCTATGCGACCAACCTGCTGCGCCTGACCGAGGAGCTGTGCAAGACGCAGAAGGAAAAAGGCGACGGCACCATCGACGTCAACATGGAAGACGACGCGATTCGCGGCCTCACGGTCATCAAGGATGGCGCCATCACCTGGCCGGCCCCTGCGCCCAAGATGCCCGCTGCGCCGGCACCCAAACCCGCAGCCGCACCTGCCGAGAAGAAGCCTGCCGGCCACGGCCATGGAGCGGGTGCGCCGATGGCCGGCTCGACGCTGGCGATCCTGTTTGCCGTCGGTGCTGCGCTGTTCTGGCTGGTCGGCGCCTATGCACCGGCGAGCTTCCTCGGCCATTTCACCGTGTTCGTGCTGGCCTGCTTCGTCGGCTACATGGTGATCTGGAACGTCACGCCCTCGTTGCACACGCCGCTGATGAGCGTGACCAACGCGATCTCCTCCATCATCGCCATCGGCGCGCTGATCCAGATCGCACCGCCTCTTGGTGGCATGGACGCGGCCGCTGCCGATGGGCGCCCAGGCGGGGTGATCCTCGGCCTTGCGGTACTGGCGCTGGCGCTCACCGCCATCAACATGTTCGGCGGTTTCGCCGTGACCCGCCGCATGCTGGCGATGTTCAGGAAGTAAGCTCATGAGCGCGAACCTCTCGATCGCCGCCTACCTCGGCGCTACCATCCTCTTCATCCTCAGCCTCGGCGGCCTGTCCAATCCGGAAACGGCGCGGCGCGGCAACCTCTACGGCATCGTCGGCATGACCATCGCAGTGCTCGCCACGGTGCTCGGCCCGCGCGTTACCGCGGCCGGCATTCCCTGGATCGTCGGCGCGATGGTCCTCGGCGGCGGGATCGGCCTCTATGCCGCGAAGAAGGTGCAGATGACGCAGATGCCCGAACTCGTGGCACTGATGCACAGCCTCGTTGGCCTGGCCGCCTGCCTGGTCGGCTTTGCGAGCTACATCGATACCTCGATCGTGTTCACCGGCGCCGAGAAGGCGATCCACGAACTCGAGATCTATATCGGCATCTATATCGGTGCGGTGACTTTCTCCGGTTCGATCATCGCGTTCGGCAAGCTTTCAGGCAAGATCGGCGGCAAGCCGATGCTGCTGCCGGCACGCCACTGGATCAACCTCGCTGGTGCACTGGCGGTGGTGTATTTCGGCTACTGCTTCGTGCAGGCGCCGACCATCGAGGCCGGCATGCTGCCGCTGGCGATCATGACCGTCATTGGTTTGCTGTTCGGCATCCACATGGTGATGGCGATCGGCGGCGCCGACATGCCCGTCGTCGTCTCGATGCTCAACAGCTATTCGGGCTGGGCCGCGGCGGCCACCGGCTTCATGCTCTCCAACGACCTCTTGATCGTCGTCGGCGCGCTGGTCGGCTCCTCGGGCGCGATCCTCTCCTACATCATGTGCCGCGCGATGAACCGCAACTTCATCAGCGTCATTGCCGGCGGTTTCGGCACCGGCGGCGGCGCGGTCGTAGCGAAGAAGGACGGCGAACCGGCCGGAGAAGTCACCGCGATCTCGGCGGTCGAGACCGCCGAACTGCTGCGCGATGCCAAGAATGTCGTCATCGTGCCCGGCTACGGCATGGCGGTCGCGCAGGCGCAGCACACGGTCTACGAGATCACCAGGCTGCTGCGCGAGAAGGGCGTCAATGTGCGCTTCGGCATCCACCCGGTGGCTGGCCGCATGCCAGGCCACATGAACGTGCTGCTCGCCGAGGCCAAGGTGCCCTACGACATCGTGCTGGAGATGGACGAGATCAACGAAGACTTCCCCGACACTGACGTTTCGATGGTGATCGGTGCGAACGACATCGTGAATCCGTCTGCCGCGGAAGATCCGACCAGCCCGATCGCCGGCATGCCGGTGCTCGAGGTCTGGAAAGCCAAGACTTCCATCGTCATGAAACGCAGCATGGCTTCGGGTTACGCCGGTGTCGATAACCCGCTCTTCTACAAAGAGAACAACCGCATGCTGTTCGGTGACGCCAAGAAGATGCTCGACGAGGTGCTGGCCGCGCTGAAGGCCTGATGGCCCAACCACAAGCGCGCCGCTTCAAGCGGTACCCACGAACGCTATCCGCAGTTTTTCGATTTCGGCGATGCCGAGGCCTTCCGCCAGGGGCTAGAGCGGCTGCGCAGGGAATACGAACCGGGCGACAAACAGGGTAAATAGCATCGATTCGGTCATCGACCGCTCTTAAGAGGATTGCAGCCATGGCAGATGGACACTTCGTTCCGCCGGTTTTCATCAAGGAGATACGGGAAGAAACCGTCGATATCTCCAAGACGCCTTTTTTCTATAACGACAACGGTCATCCGACCTATCGCAAGGAGCTGCCGCACGGTGTCACTCCGCTCGTGCCGGCGGCGACGGATCCCAACGTGGCGATCGGCAGGGAGCATGTCGTTTCCGGTGTGATCGGCGTCAAACCGACGCCCCCGTATGGCGTTGAAACCCAGTTGGGCTTCATCGCCGACGAGGTCGTGTTCGAACCGATGTGGGCGACACGGGATATTGCTGCGGCGTTCGGCATCACGCTGGTAGAGAAGGGACAGGCCGTGCCCTTGAGCAGCCCCGTCGTCGAACTGTCGCAGATCGAATACGAATATGGCGTGTTCGCCGGGCACTGGTCGCCCTATCAGAACACCGGCAACAAGCTGTTGACCGTCGTTTGCACCGACCTGGAACATCACGACTTCCCGCACATCTTCGCTTCCATCGATCTCGACCGGCCCCTGGTCATCTCGGTCGGACGCTACTGGCCGAAGCTATGCAAGATCCGTCTGGCCGACCTTTGGGTGCCGCGCGGCAGTGCCTTGTATATTCCGCCCAAGCCGGCCCTGCCGGGACAGGCGTGCATCGACCTGCACAACAATCGGAATTCGGCGCGCGCTTGTTGGGGCAGCCTGGAACAGGACAGCCTGATGACCAAGACCCTACTGCAGGCGAAGCACGGGTATTTCTACTGGTATTGGAATGCCTCGCCAACGGTGCATACGAATCTGCCCGAGCAACAATAGTCTTGTCTTGGGCAAATGCCCGAATGAATACGTTGCACGATCCAGGCAAGGAGAATGGGATGTCCGAAACAAAAAACGAATTCGACAGCGACAGCGCTGTTTATCGAACCTTGCTGGAATCGACGCGCGCCATTCCCTGGAAGATCGACTGGGCGACGATGAAGTTTGCCTACATCGGTCCGCAGATCGAGTCCCTGCTGGGCTGGAGTCAGGATAGTTGGCTGTCGGTGGAAGACTGGGCCACGCGCATGCACCCCGAGGACCGTGAGTACGTGGTGAATTTCTGCGTGGCGCAATCGCAGGCCGGCGTGGACCACGAGGCCGATTACCGTGCTCTGACCAAGGACAACGGCTATGTCTGGATTCGCGATGTCGTGCATGTGGTTCGCAAGGACAACGGCGAAGTGGATTCGTTGATCGGCTTCATGTTCGACATCAGCGAACGCAAGAAGGCCGAAGAGAAGTTGATCGCACTGCAAAAGGAGCTGGAGGCACTGTCCTTCAAGGACGGGCTGACGGGTGTTTCGAATCGGCGCAGATTCGATGCAGCTCTGGAAACCGAGTGGTCCAGCGCACGCCGCGGTGCGCAGCCGCTTTCATTCGTCCTGCTGGATGTGGATTTTTTCAAACAATACAACGACCGCTATGGCCATACCCAAGGCGACGAATGTCTGAAGAACGTGGCCCAGACGCTGGGGCTGGCGGTGGCGCGTCCGCGCGACATCGTGGCCCGCCTGGGCGGCGAGGAGTTCGGCCTGCTGCTACCGGAGACGGATGCCGATGCCGCGCGCAAGGTTGCAGACCGCTGCATGCGCCTGATCGAGAACCTGCAAATTCCGCACGAGGATTCCTCGAGCGGCAGATTCGTTACCGTCAGCATGGGGGTGGGAACCGTTGTCCCCACTGCGGCGATGGAGCCCAGGCACTTCGTCGAGGCCGTTGACAAACTGCTGTACAAGGCCAAGCAGGGCGGCCGCAACCGGATCGAGCAAGCAAGCCTTTAGCCTCCTAGCCACCTGAAAAGTCGGCGCCGGCGGGACGGCGTCAGTAGAGGCGGCAGGGTGCGTTGGCAGCCTGCCAGGCGGTTTCGTCGGCATGCGCCAGTACGTCGAGATCGGCCGGCGTCGCAGAGGGATCGTCCACCCATTCGCGCAGCAGCGGGCTGCCGTTGATGAGGTCGATGGCGAGGCGGTCGCGCTCGTATTCGTAGGGAAAGTCGCGCCACAGCGGGTAGTCTGGATTCAGGCGGCGCAGCGCCTTGAAGGCGAGCGCCATCAGGCGCCACGGCTTGAAAGCGGCATGGTCGTAATGACTCGGGTCTTCGACGTGGATCTGCAGCCCTTGGCAGAGCTTGCCTGCATGCTTGTGGAAGGTGGGCTCGAACCAGCAGGGGCGCAGCCTGCAGCCTTGCAGCCAGTGCGGCGCGAGTCGATGCATTTCCGAGAGCAGTGCCGCGCTGTCGATGTCGGGCGCGCCGAACAGTTCGAGGGGGCGCGTGGTGCCGCGCCCTTCCGAGAGCGTGGTGCCTTCGAGCATCACCGTTCCCGCATAGCAGCGTGCCATCGAGAGGTTGGGTGCGTTCGGGCTCGGGTTGATCCAGCTGCGGTCGAGCAGCGGCCAGCCGTAGCCGGGCGAAGTGTCTGGCGTCCAGCCGCGCATCTCGACCACTTGGCAGTCGACGTCGATCTTCATCTCCGAGACGAACCAGCGCGCCAGCTCGCCCATGGTCAGGCCGTGGCGCATCGGCAGCGGTCCGGCGCCGACGAAGCTCTCCCAGCCCGTGCGCAGGGTGAGGCCCTCGACGGGACGTCCGGCGGGATTGGGACGGTCGAGTATCCAGACGGCCTTGCCGTACTGCTCGGCCGCTTCGAGTACGTAGCGCAGCGTGGTGATGAAGGTGTAGATGCGGCAGCCGAGGTCCTGCAGGTCGACGAGCAGCACGTCGAACGTGTCCATCATCGCTTCGGTCGGGCGGCGCACTTCTCCGTAAAGGCTGAAGACGGGAATGCGATGGATCGGGTCGAAGTAGTCGGGCGACTCGATCATGTTGTCCTGCTTGTCGCCGCGCAGGCCGTGCTGCGGGCCGAAGGCCGCCGTGAGTTTGATCTCGGGCAGTGCTGCCCGGTCACCCAGTGCATCGAGACTATGGGTCAGCTCGCGCGTGGTCGATGCGGGGTGGGCGAGCAGGGCGACGCGCCGCCCGGCGAGCGTCTTGCGCAGCGCAGGTTCTGCGAGGAGTCTGTCGAGGCCGAATTGCATGAGAGGGATTCTAGGCGCAACGGGTTGGTCGCAGGCCGTCCGGGCCGAGGCAGAGCATGAAACCGGCGCGGTGGAAGTCCGGCTTGCCGGCGGCATGCGCGAGCGCCCAGTAGCCGAGGCTGCCGTCATTGGCTTCGAGTACCGCGGCAAGCGCGAGGCGTAGCGTGCCATGCTTCGCGACGGGCGGCAGGGCGTCATGCGGCAGCAGGACAGCCAGCTTCAGCAGGTCGTCGCCGCGCTCGAACCGCAGCGCCGGGCTGTGGCAGTCCGGGCTGCCGGGCTTGCGCTCGCGGTAATCGAGGAAGTCGTAGACGGCCCACTGACCCGAGGGGGAGAAGTTGAACTCGCGGTAGTCGCTCTGCCCGGCCGGACCGACGAACAACTCGCAACAGGTGGTGCGCCACAGGGCATCGGCCGGCGCCGGTGAGTGTGGCGTCGGCACGCGCAGGTCGAGGTTCAGCCCGTGGATGGCGTAGTCGATCTGCATGCCGCCGTCGGCGGCATGCGTCAGCGTGCACTCGACGCGCTGATGAAAGCGCGCCGGGTTGGCCGGATGCGCCGCGAGCCTGACATGCACCGCCTTGGACATGGCGAGGGAGCGCTCAGCCGGCGACGATCTTCTGACGCTGTTCGCCGAGCCCTTCGACGCCGATGCGCACGACGTCGCCCGCCTTGAAGTAGAGCGGGGGATGCATGCCGAGGCCGACGCCTGAAGGCGTGCCGGTGCAGATCACGTCGCCGGGCAGCAACGTCATGAACTGCGAGATGTAGCTGATCAGATGGGCGCAGGGAAAGATCATCTGCGCAGTGTTGCTGTCCTGGCGCATCTCTCCGTTAACCTCGCACCAGACGCGCAGCTTCTGCGGGTCCTTTACCTCGTCGGCGGTGACTAGCCAGGGGCCGATAGGCGCGAAGGTGTCGCAGCCCTTGCCCTTGTCCCAGCTGCCGCCGCGGTTCTTCTGGAAGTCGCGTTCGGAGACGTCGTGGAAGGTAACGTAGCCGGCGAGGTAGGAGAGGGCCTTCTCCTCGCTGACGTAGCGCGCCTCGCGGCCGATGACCAGGCCCAGCTCGGCCTCCCAGTCGGTGTTGACCGAGCCACGCGGTAGGCGGATATCGTCGTAGGGGCCGTTGATCGCGGTGGTGGCCTTCATGAACAGCACCGGCTCGGTGGGAATCGCCGCGCCGGTCTCCTTGGCGTGGTCGCGGTAGTTGAGGCCGACGCCGACGATCTTGCTGATGCCGGTGAACGGCACGCCGAACCGGGGGGAGCCTTTGACGAGCGGCAGCGTCGCTGGATCGATGGCGGCGAGGCGCTTGCGGCCAGCCGGCGACAGTTCGGCCCAGCCGATATCGGTGCAATGGGCAGAGAGGTCGCGCAGCTTGCCTTGTGCATCGATGAGGCCGGGTTTTTCGCGACCTTTGGGGCCGAAACGGACGAGTTTCATTTTTGGGGTTTCTCCTGAGAGTGGGGTTAGTTGTTCCGCTTGCCGCGGTAGATGGCGTCGGGCTGCGCCTCGAGCAACTCGGCGAGCTTGCGCAGCGCTTCGGCGGCGCGTGCGATCTCCTTGAGCGCAGCGTTGACGTTGGCCACCGTCGGCGCATCCTGGTCGGCCAGGCCGCGCACCGCTGCCGCCGCGCGGCTGAGTTCGTCGCTCGCCTGCGTCATGTGGCGCGCCGTTTCCGAGCCGTCGCTGGCGAGGGTGACGATGCGGTCGGCTGCGGCTTCGAGCCGGGCGAGAGCAGACTGCGCGGCTTCCATCGCCTTGCGCATTTCGGCGAGGTCGTAGCGCACGTCCTTGAGGATGGGGCCGCTTTGCGCATCCAGCCTGTGCGCCAGCGATTCGAGGTGGCGCAGTGTGGCCTGCAGGCGCTTCGGCAGCTCCTGGGTGCCTTCCGCGGTCACCACTGTGCGGATTGCATCGCTGATCGAAGCGACGTCGGCGAGGAACTTTTCCATCGGGAAGCCTTCGAGCTTCGAGCTGAGTTCCTGCGCCGTGGTGCGGATGGTCGGAATCTCGCTCACACCTTCGTCGAGCGCGACGAACTGCGGCGGCTTGTCTGGATGGAAGTCGAGGTCGACGTAGAGCTGGCCGGTGAGCAGGCTCTGCATGCGTAGGCGTGCGCGCAGGCCACGGTCGACCAACCGCCGCACCGTGTCTCGGTCGCGTAGGTCCATGGCTTCGCCGCCGCGCGTGCGCACGACGTGCGGCAGCACTTCGATCGTGACGGGGACGACGAAGCGTTGTTCCTTCCCATTGTGGTTGTCGAGGCCGAGTTGGATCTGCTTGACGGTGCCGACCTTGACGCCGAGGAACATCACCGGCGCGCCGACTTGCAGGCCCTGGGCGGCCCCCTCGAAATACATGACGTGCTGGCGCTTCTCGGTGAACCAGCTGCCCCCGGCGAGCAGCAGCGTGGCTACAACGGCCAGCGTGAGCGCGCCCACGACGAAGGCACCGATCAGCGTCGGGTTGGCCTGCCTGCTCATGCGGCGTCTCCGCGCTTGAGGAATTGGCGGACCTTCGGATCGCCGTTCCGCAGCGCTTCCTGAGGGTTGCCGGTGGAAATCATCGTATGGGTATCTGCATCGAGGTAGACCGAATTGTCGCCGATTGCCAGGATGCTGGCCAGATCGTGCGTCACCACCACCACCGTGGTTCCCAGGCTGTCGCGCAATTCGACGATCAACTCGTCGAGGTGCCGCGCGGTCAGCGGATCGAGACCCGACGAGGGTTCGTCGATGACGAGGATCTCCGGGTCGAGCGCCATGGCGCGCGCCAGGCCGGCACGCTTCTTCATGCCGCCCGACAGCTCGGAGGGATAGAACTCCTCGAAGCCGGCCAGGCCCACAAGCGCCAGCTTGAAGGCGACGATCTCGTCGATCTGCGGCTTGCTCAGCGAGGTGTATTCGGCAATCGGCAGGGCGACGTTCTCGGCGAGCGTCAGCGAGCTCCACAGCGCGCTGCCCTGGAACAGGATGCCGAGCCGCCTCTGCAGGCGCTGGCGGTCCTCTGTCTCGGCACCCCAGAAGTCCTTGCCGCCGTAGCGCACCGTGCCGGCGAGCGGCGGCTGCAAGCCGACCAGCGCACGCATCAGCGTGGTTTTGCCGCAGCCGTTGCCGCCCATGATGACGAAGATGTCGCCCTGGCCGACGGCGAAGTCGACGCCGCGCTGCACGACGAAATCGCCGTAGCCGATGGCGAGGTCGCGGACTTCGATGTGCGGTGCGCCGTTCATGCCTAGATGTCGAGCTGGTAGTAGACGATGGTCATCACCGAGGCGGCGATGGTGATCAGCAGGATGCCGGTGACCACGGCGGAAGTCGCCGCGCGGCCGACGGCCTCGGCACTGCGTCCGCACTGCATGCCGCGCAGGCAGCCGGCGTAGGCGATCATCGCGCCATAGACGCTGCCTTTCGAGAGGCCGACGAAGAAATGCGTCGCGGTAAGCGCGCGCAGCGTCTCGGTGTAGTACTCGAACACGCCGATGTCGAAGATCGTCACCGACACCAGCAGACCGGCGAGCATGCCGATGAATCCGGAATAGAGGGTCAGCAGCGGCACCATCAACATCAGCGCGAGGATGCGCGGCACCACCAGGAAGTCGATCGGCGCGATGCCCAGGGTCTTGAAGGCGTCGATCTCCTCGTTCACCTGCATGGTGCCGAGTTGGGCGGCGAAGGCGGCGCCGGTGCGGCCGGCGATGATGATGCCGGTCATCAGCGCGCCGACCTCGCGTACCATGCCGATCGCCACCAGGTCGGCGATGAAGATCTGCGCGCCCACCAGCTTCAATTGGTCGGCACCGAGATAGGCGAGGATCAGGCCGACGAGGAAGCTGATCACCGAGACGATCGGCAGCGCGCGCGGCCCGACCTCCTCGATCTCGATCCAGAGATCGCGTGCCCGGAAGCGCGCACGGCCGGTCAGCAGACGGCCGAAGGCCTGGGTGATCTCACCGAGGAAGGCGAGCATCGCAGGCACGCCGCGGAAGAACTCGAGCGTGGCGGCGCCCACTTGGGCGACGATGCCGCGCGGACCGTTGTTGCGGCCTAGCAGCGTCTTTTCCGGCACGGCCATTGCCATCGCCAGCAGGCGCTGCGCACCCTTGGGCAGTCCGGCGGTGCTGGCGGCGATCCCGCGCGCGGCGCAAATCCTGAGCAGGTTGCGCAGGAAGTTCAGCAGGCTGCTATCCCAGTCGGCGAGTGCCGTCGTATCGAAACCCAGGCTGCGTGCATTCGCAGCGAGGCGAGACGCGACGGCGTCGGCTTCTGGCAGCCCTTCGTCCATGCACCAGCGGCCGGAGAGGACGAGCACCTGTGCGCCCGCCTCGGCGGACCGCAGGTCGAACTGCCATGCTCGATCCACGGCGCCCGGCGCAGCGGTTTATTTCTTGCCCAGACCGCCGAGCAATGCGGCCACTGGACGCAGGTGGCGCCGTGGTGCCGGCGCCGACTTTTCGGCCGATTGCTCCACGGCGGGGCCGGCGCCTTCGGCCTTGGGTTCGTAGGGCTTGGAAAAATCGAAACCGTCGGCGGCGACCATCGGCTGCTTCGGCACCCGTGGCAGGTGGGCGATGGGGGACGGCAGACGGTCGACGCGTGCCTTCGGCCCGTGGCCGACCCGGGGCTCGTGCTTGTGGCCATGGCCTCGATGATCGTGGTCCCGCCGAACCGGCGCGCCGGGTTCGAAGCCGGGAACGACGACCTGTTCGATCCTGAACTTGGTGAGCTTCTCGATCTCGGCGAGTTGCTTGGCCTCTTCGGGGGCGACCAGCGAGGTGGCGTCGCCCTTCTTGCCAGCACGGCCGGTGCGGCCGATGCGGTGCACGTAGTCCTCGGCGACGCGCGGCAGCTCGTAGTTGATGACGTGCGGCAGGTCGTCGATGTCGAGGCCGCGGGCGGCGACATCGGTGGCGACCAGCACGCGCGCTTCGCCGGACTTGAAGGCTTCGAGCGCCTTGGTGCGCTCCTGCTGGCTCTTGTCGCCGTGGATTGCGGTGGCGTTGATGCCTTCGCGCTCGAGCCAGGTCGCGAGCCGCGCGGTGCCGAACTTGGTGCCGACGAAGACCAGCACCTGCGTCATCGACGGATCGTCGAGCAGGTGCTTGAGCAGGTGGCGCTTGTTGTCGGCGGCGACCGGGTGCACGCGGTGGGTGATGGTTTCCGAAACCATGTTGCGCCTCGCCACCTCGATGAGCTGCGGCGACTTCAGCATCGCGTCGGCGAGCTTCTTGATCTCTTCGGAGAAGGTGGCGGAGAACAACAGGCTCTGGCGCGTCGTCGGCAGGAGCTTGAGGATGCGCTTGATGTCCGGGATGAAGCCCATGTCGAGCATGCGGTCGGCCTCGTCGAGCACCAGGAATTCGACCGCGCCGAAATTCACCGTCTTTTGTTCGACGTGATCGAGCAGACGACCCGGCGTGGCGACGACGATCTCGCGGCCTTCCTTGAGCTCGGCGATCTGCGCCTTCATGTCGACGCCGCCGTAGATGCACACAGAGCGCAGGCCGAGGTATTTGCTGTAGGTCTTGACCGACTCCTGCACCTGCATCGCCAGCTCGCGCGTCGGTGCGAGGATCAGCGCCCGTACGGGATGACGCGCGGGCGAGGGCGAGGTGTTGGCGTGGCGGGCCAGCTTGTGCAGCAGCGGTAGCGTGAAGCCTGCAGTCTTGCCGGTGCCGGTCTGGGCGCCGCCCATGACGTCGTGGCCGGCGAGCACGATGGGAATGGCCTGCGCCTGGATCGGCGTCGGTTCGTTGTAGCCGGCTTCATGCACGGCCTTGAGGATTTCGGGTACTAGCCCGAGGTCGTCGAACGTCACGATATGAACTCCGGTTTGCGTTGCGCGCCAGATAGCCCCGCAAGCTGGGGGTGACGCCGGCTCAGGCTGGGCAACTGATGGGTAGTGAAGGAGTGCTTGCCGCGTCCAACCGGCAGGACGCGGACCGATTCTACGGCATCTGCGGCAAAACCGCCGGCAGGGCCGTCAGGCCATTTTGCCGCGCCCGGCGGGGAGGGGCAGTCGCGGAGTGTCGGCCGCTGAACTCTTCTTCGCTTCGGGCTTGGCCTCCTTGACGGGCGTCTTGCCTTCTTCCGTGGCTTCGGCCTTGCTTTCCTCGGCCGGCGGTTCGGTGCGCACGGCCGGCTTGGTGGGAGGCAGTTTCGGCGAGGTCGGCGTGACCGACTCGATGCTGTTCTCGCGCATGTAGGCGTCCATATCACGCCAGCCGGTGAAGATCGCCGCCTTCGAGGCCTTGGCGTTCAGGAGGTAGCAGTCTTCCAGGGCGCGGCCGCTGTGGCGACAGGCGCTGCCTATAGCGTGGCCTTCCGCCTCCTTGGCGGCCGCAACCTTGGCCGGATCCTCGATGCCGAGCTGCTCGCAGCCGGCGAGGGCGATTCCGCAGAGGGTCAGAAGCAATGCCTTGTGCATGGGGAAACGGAGCCAATGAGAGTGCTGACCGGATTCTACGGCCTGAAGCGCAAATTCTTTAGCATTGCGGGCCGGGAAAATGCCGGGATCCTGCCCGAGTCGGTGCGGTGGGGCGCGTTACACTATGCACCCGTTTTTCTGAGTGATCGTGTCGATGAACCGTCTTTTCGCCGCTTTGCTGTTGCTTCCGCTGACCCTGACTCCCGCGCAGGGCAAGACCGCCAAGCCGGCCAAGGAGCCCCCTCCGCCACCGCCGCCCCAAGAGATCGTCTTGCGTCATGCCTTGAGCGGCGCACCGCTCGATATGCTGGCGACCTTGTCGTTGCGCTTCAACGACGGCGAGGCGAAACGCAAGTCGGGCGCTGGCCGCATCCTGCTCGAGGATGTCAAGGGAGTCGCAGACAAGGCCCACCTGCCGCATCTGGCGATGTTCGACCAGGACGATGCGCCGGCAATACTCGGCACCCGGCCACGCTTCCTGCCTTTGCACCAGGTGATGTCGGCAGGTGGACAGCGCTTCGACGCACGGGTGTTCTACCCGCAGATGGTCGATGCGGTCGACGACCTGGCCGGCAAGATGCAGGCCTTGCCCATCGGCATGTCGCTGCCGGTGCTGTACTACGACAAAACGGCATTCGCCAAGGCGAAGCTCGATCCCGCGAATCCGCCGAAGACCTGGTGGGAGTTGCAGGAGGCGGCCGGGGCGCTGCGCGAGGCGGGCTACAAGTGCCCGCTGACCAGTTCGCGCTTCGCCTGGGTGCATCTCGAAAACGTGGCTGCCCAGCATGGCGAGCCGCTGGTGGTGAAGAATGGCAAGCTGGACCAGCTGGCGCTCAACAACATGGTCAACGTGAAGCACATCGCGCTGCTGATTAGCTGGTACAAGAGCAACTACTTCATCTATTCCGGTCCCGGCAGCGAAGGCGACGAGCGTTTCGCGAGCGGCGAATGCGCGATGCTTACCGGCGAGTCGGCCCTGCATGCCCGTCTGGCCAAGGCCAAGCCGGACCTCTCCCTCGGCATTGCCGTGCTCCCCCATTACGACGATGTGTATGGGGTGAAACCGCTGAACGTGCTGCCGGACGGTGCCGCGCTGTGGGTGCTGGCCGCCGACAGCAAGGCGGAGCGCCAGGTGATCGCGCGCTTCATCGCCTTCCTGATGCAGCCGGACGTCCAGCGCGAATGGGTGCGCACGACCGGCTACCTGCCGATGACACCGGCGGCGGCCCAGGCCCTGCGCGAGGCGGGGGGCGATCCGAAGGTCCTCGCCGTCGCCGAGCAGCGCCTGTCGATGGTGAAGCGCGATGCCGCGCGCACCAAGAGCGGTTTCGACCGCAGCCGCATCCGCGCGATCCTTAATGAGGAGATGGAGTTCGTGTGGGGCAACCGCAAGCCCGCCAAGGAGGCGCTCGATACCGCCGTGCTGCGTGCGGCCCCGATTCTCTCTGGCAAGCCTTGATTCCCTATCCGCGCATCATCGCCCATCGCTGCGGCGGCGCACTCGCGCCGGAGAACTCGCTGCCCGGGCTGGCGATCGCCGCACGTCTCGGCTGCAAGGGCGTTGAGTTCGACGTGATGCTCACGGCGGACAAAGTGCCGATTCTCATGCACGATGAAACCCTTGAGCGCACCACGACCGGGCGCGGCTGTGTGTCCGAGCAGACGCTTGCGCAGATCCGGCAGTACGACACAGGGGGGCCGCGCCATGCGGCGTTTTCCGCCGGCGCCGTCCTGCCGGCGCCGACTTTCGCCGAGGCGCTCGACGCATCCATGCGGCTAGGCCTCTGGGCGAACATCGAGATCAAGCCGGCCGTCGGCCACGAGGAGGAGACCGGCGCCGTTGTCGGCGCCTGGCTCGCCGCCCATTGGGACGGCCGCGGCGTGGTTTCCTCTTTTTCGGAAAAGTCGGCGCTGGCGGCACGGCGTGCGTTGCCCGCTGCGCCGTTCGCCCTGCTGTGCACATTGCTGCCGGACGACTGGCGGGAAAGCTGCGCGCGCGTCGGCGCCGTGGCTGTTCATCTGGCAGGTCGCCATATCTCCCCGGCGCAGGCCGAGGCAATGCGGTCGGCAGGCTTTCGATGGGCGGCCTATACGATCAATGACCGCGCCGAGGCCGATCGCCTCTTCGCGCTCGGTGCCGCTGCGATCTTCACCGACCGTCCCGATCTCTGGCAGCCCGAGGAGATGTAGCGCGCCTCAAGCCTGGGCAGCGGCGGCCCGTTGGGCGGCACGTGCTGCCTGCGTCATGCCCTGGTAGCCCCAGGCCTCGGCAGGCACCTCGCGCACGATCACGTAGCTGGCGGCGTCGAGCTTGCCGAGAATTCCTTCCGCAGCAGCAAACACGGCGGCGATGTAGTCGGCCTTCTGGCGCGCATCATTGGTGCCGGCGGTGACGTTCGTCTCGACGAAAAAGGTGCTGCCGCCGTGCGTGGAGAGTGCGGTGCCGCCCACATACCAGTGACCGGGCGCGATGCACTGCACGGAGATGGAAGTCAGTTCGCGCTTCTTGGCAAGGAGATCGGCGGTGAGATCGGTCAGGCGCGTCGCAAACTTCGAAACGGTTTCCGGCAGGCAGGGCGAGGCGATGCGGATGTCGACATAGGGCATGGGGTTCTCCTAGCGTAGGTGAGTGACAGGAATGAGGCTGCTGAGAGCGGGCATACGCCAACGCAGCAAACGGGCCAGCCGGCCGTGCGCTTCGCCGCCAATTCGGATGTGCAAATCGCCCGCTTGCTTGCAGCGCCGGATAGTCAGCCGCGACGGGCGGAACGCGGACACCACCGCTTCCCGGCCGGCTGGAATCTCGAAGTATTCGCCTGCGTGCAGCACGATGTCGCCGGCGCGGTCCTCGCAGGTCAGCCAGAGTTCTCCCGTTTCGCAGAACAGTACAAGCGGACCGCGGTCGTGCAGGGCTACCTGCTCGGATTTCTCGAGTTCCAACCGGGCTTCTTGCGAGATCCTGACCATTTGTCTATCCTTCATGCGAAAAAAGCATCGATAGGGATTTGCGCTATTGCTATGAATGGCAATTTAAATGGATAACTTAGCGATGACAAACGAGAAAGCGGCATGTTTATCATGAGAAAAAAGCATGAATGAAGCCATGCGCAAGCTTCCTTCACTCGATCCGCTCAAGGGCTTCGAGGCGGCCGCCCGCCATCTAAGCTTCACGCGTGCGGCCAGTGAACTTTTCCTCACCCAGTCGGCCATCAGCCGCCAGATCCAGACGCTCGAGGAACAGCTCGGGGTGAAGCTGTTCCGTCGCGAGACGCGCCGCCTTGCCCTGACGCCCGAAGGTGAAGTGCTCTATCGTGCCGCGGTGGAGGCGCTGGCGCGTCTGGCGGAGGTCTGTGCCGGACTGCGCGCGGCACAGCGGCGTCCCCGCGTCACGATCACCGCCGCGGTGGGCATCGCCTCGCTTTGGCTGGTACCGCGGCTGGCCGCTTTTCAGGCGCTTGAGCCCGACTTCGACGTGCTGATCTCGGCGGACAACCGCGTCGTCGATCTCGAGCGCGAAGGCATCGACCTCGCTTTGCGCTACGATGATCCCGCTACCGCCTCAGTCGATGCGGTCTGCTTGTTCGGGGAGGTTATGTTCCCGGTCGCGGCTCCGCAATTAATGGCTACGCTGGCATCACCGCTGCGTCCGGAAGACCTGGCCAAGGCGACGTTGCTGGTGTACGAACCCGACCGAGGCCCACGCAACCCCTGGGACTCGTGGGGGCCCTGGCTTCACGGCTTCAACCTCGCACATGTGCGCCCCAAGGGAGTGCTGCAGTTCAACCAGTACGACCAGTTGATCCGTGCCGCCGAGGACGGCAGAGGCATCGCGCTCGGCCGCGGACCGCTGGTGACGGGATCAATCGCCGCTGGCCGGTTGGTCGCACTCACCGAGGCACGAGAGCGGGTCGCCGCACGTGCTTACTACCTGGTGCGCGGCCTGGGCGGGCATCGCCCGGAGGTCGCCCGCTTCGCCGCCTGGTTGCTCGACGAAGCGGGCAAGACCAAGGCCGAGGCGGATGCCTGAGCACCAGCGGACGCGCAACAATTGCTTGCATTTGCGTAGTGCTCCGCTTACACCCGGCTGCGTTAATTCGCCCATGGGATGTCCCATAACAACCATGGAGAAAGCCAAGATGAAGAAGATCGCCATTGCCGCCGTTTTGCTGACCAGCATGACCGCCTTCGCCCAGACCGCCACGCCGGGCTTCGATCAGCGACAGGCCAACCAGGAACGGCGCATCGACCAAGGCGTAGCTTCCGGCCAGTTGACCCAGCGTGAAGCTGCCCGTCTCGACAGGGGGCAGGAGCACCTGCAGCGCATGGAGGACAAGGCCAAGTCGGACGGCGCCGTGACCCGCCAGGAGCGGTCTCGCCTGCAGCACGCCGCAGATGTGCAGAGCCGGCATATCTATCGCGAGAAGCATGACCGCCAGCGCGACCTGAATCACGACGGCAGGATGGATCGTCCCGCGCGGCGCTAGTTATCCTCCGGCCGGATTTTCTCTGCTTTCACAAGCCCGCCCAGCGCGGGCTTTTTGCTTTCGGCTTCGTTAGAATCAGAGTTTTCCGCAGCCTCAGTCGGCCGACATCATGAAAAGCGCAGAAATCCGCGAAAAATTCCTCAAGTTCTTCGAGTCCAAGGGCCACCAGATCGTTGCTTCGTCGTCGCTGGTGCCCTTCGATGACCCGACGCTCCTGTTCACCAATGCCGGGATGAACCAGTTCAAGGACGTCTTCCTCGGCTTCGACAAGCGGCCCTACACGCGCGCCACCACCTCGCAGAAATGCGTGCGTGCCGGCGGCAAGCACAACGACCTCGAGAACGTCGGCTACACGGCCCGCCACCACACCTTCTTCGAGATGCTCGGCAACTTCAGCTTCGGCGACTACTTCAAGCGCGATGCGATCAAGTACGCCTGGGAACTGCTGACCGAGGTGTACAAGCTGCCTAAGGACAAGCTGTGGGTCACGGTTTATGCTGAGGACGACGAGGCCTTCGACATCTGGACCAAGGAAGTCGGTGTACCCGTCGAGCGCACCGTGCGGATCGGCGACAACAAGGGCGGGCGCTACATGTCCGACAACTTCTGGATGATGGGCGACACGGGCCCCTGCGGGCCCTGCACCGAGATCTTCTACGACCACGGCCCCGAAATCCCCGGCGGCCCGCCCGGATCGCCCGAGGAGGACGGCGACCGCTACATCGAGATCTGGAACAACGTGTTCATGCAGTTCAACCGCGACGAGGCGGGTGTCATGCATCCGCTGCCCAAGCCCTCCGTCGACACGGGTATGGGCCTGGAGCGCATCGCCGCCGTGCTGCAGCACGTGCATAGCAACTATGAGATCGACCTCATGCAGGCACTCGTCAATGCCGCACAACGCGAAACCAGTAACGCAAACGTGCAGGTTCCGCTCGACAATCCGTCGTTGCGGGTGCTGGCCGATCACATCCGTGCCTGCTCGTTCCTGCTTTCCGACGGCGTGATCCCCGGCAACGAGGGCCGCGGCTTCGTCCTGCGCCGCATCATTCGTCGCGCGATCCGCCATGGCTGGAAACTCGGCGTGCGTTCACCCTTCTTCCACAAGTTGGTGCCGGATCTCGTTGCCGAGATGGGTGCTGCCTATCCCGAGTTGGCCCAGGCCCAGGGCAAGGTGATGGAGATGCTCAAACTCGAGGAGGAGCGATTCTTCGCCACCATCGAGCATGGCATGGCCATCGTCGAGGCCGACCTCGCCGAGATGGCCAAGCAGGGCACCGGTACGCAAATGAGGGTCTTCAACGGCGATACCGCTTTCAAGCTGCACGATACCTACGGTTTCCCCCTCGATCTCACCGCCGATATCTGCCGCGAGCACGGCGTGACGGTGGATGCCGCCGCCTTCGACAAGGCAATGGCGCACCAGAAGGAGCAGGCCCGTGCCGCCGGCAAGTTCAAGATGGCAACCGCCCTCGAATACGATGGTCCGGCGACCGCCTTCCACGGCTACGCGATGCTCGAGACCAAGGGCAACGTGCTGGCGCTTTACAAGGACGGCGCGCCGGTGAACGAGCTTGCCGAAGGAGAGATGGGCGTGGTCGTGCTCGACGATACGCCGTTCTACGCCGAGTCCGGCGGCCAGTGCGGCGACCGCGGCGTGCTGCAATCGGTGCATGGCATCTTCGCCGTCGAGGACACGCTGAAGATTCAGGCCAGCGTATTCGGCCACCACGGCGTGGTGAAAACAGGAACGATAAAAGTCGGCAACGGCGTGACGGCGAAGGTGGACGTCCAGGCTCGTGCGCGCACCATGCGCCACCACTCGGCCACTCACCTGATGCACAAGGCGCTGCGCGAGACGCTCGGCAGCCATGTGCAGCAGAAGGGCTCGCAAGTTGATCCGGACAAGACGCGCTTCGACTTCGCGCATAACGCGCCGATGACGGCCGAGGAAATTCGCAAGATCGAGGCCCTCGTCAATGCCGAGATCCTCGCCAACGCCGCCACCGAGGCCAAGGTGATGCCGCTGGCCGATGCGCAGAAGACTGGCGCGATGATGCTTTTCGGCGAGAAGTACGGCGACGAAGTTCGCGTGCTGACCATCGGCTCGTCGAGGGAACTCTGCGGCGGCACCCACGTGTCGCGCACTGGCGACATTGGTCTGTTCAAGGTGGTGTCCGAAGGCGGCGTGGCCGCCGGTGTGCGCCGCATCGAAGCGGTCTGCGGCGACGTGGCCATCAGCTACGTGGATACCCAGCAGGCGACGCTTGCCGAAGTCACCGCGGCCCTCAAGGCCCAGCCGCAGGAAGTCGCGCAGAAGGTCGTCCAGACCGTCGAGCATCTGCGCGCGCTGGAGAAGGAGCTCGCCAAGCTCAAGTCGAAGCTCGCCTCCTCGCAGGGCGACGATCTCGCGGCGCAAGCTGTCGAGGTCAAAGGCATCAAGGTTCTCGCGGCGACGCTCGAAGGTGCCGATGTGCCTGCGCTGCGCGAGACCATGGACAAGCTCAAGGACAAGCTCAAGTCCGCCGCCATCGTGCTGGCCGCCGTTGCCGACGGCAAGGTGAGTCTGATTGCCGGCGTCACTGCCGATATGACCGGCAAACTCAAGGCGGGCGAACTGGTGAACTTCGTTGCCCAGCAGGTAGGCGGCAAGGGAGGCGGCCGGCCCGACATGGCTCAGGCCGGCGGCACCCAGCCGGAGCACCTGCCGGCTGCCTTGGCGGGGATCAAGGCATGGGTCGAGCAGCGTTTGTAAGCTGGAATCTTTCGTAGGAGTGATCATGAAATTGCGTCACATGGCTTTCGCCTTGTTTGCCCTGCCGTTCTCGGCTGCCGTTCTCGCCGAGGAGGTTGCCTGCCCCGACCTCGCCAAGGCTGTCCAGGTTGGCACCTGTCCTTCGGAAGAGGAACTGCAATTCACCTTCGGCGGCTACTGCAGCGACAATGCGCGCATGTACGAGTGGCAGGAGGAGCAGGTCTGTACCAACTATCCGCTTTATCGGAAGCTGAAGAACGTTGCGCTGTGGGAGGTGAAAGGCGGAGATTTCCAGGGCTACGTTTCTTGCGACTTGCCCCGTGAGCAGGTCGCAGCGGCCAAACCGCTCAAGATCGCCGTTGCCATCAAGGGCAAGCTGACGCGCGTCGTCTGCAGCTACTCCGACGGGGTTTCTTTCGCCTACCGTACCAAGGCGAAATGCAAGGTCGAAGGCAGCGGCGATTGCGCTGCCAATCCCGCAGGGTGCAAGGCGAGCTGCGAATAACTGACCGGCTGGTTAGTTCCTTAGCCTTATACATCTAACCATTTCCGGTTTGAAAATTGATAACCATCAAGGCGAGGAGGGTGATTAGAGAGGAAGCTGACATCCTGTAGGTGGCTGAGTGCCTATTTTGATCACTTTCCCGGGAGGAATTAGATGAAGACGTTCAAGCTAACTGGTGGGGTTCTGGCTTTGGCGATGTCGGCGATGTTCGGCGGACAGGCTTTCGCGCAAGAGGCGGCTCCGGCTATGACGCCGGAAGAGAAGGCGACTGGCAAGAAGATTTACTTTGAGCGTTGCGCAGGCTGCCACGGCGTGCTGCGCAAGGGCGCTACCGGCAAGAACCTCGAGCCGGCCTGGACCAAGAAGGACAAGGACGGCAAGGAAACTTCCGGAGGCACGCTCAAGCTCGGCAAGGACCGTCTGACGAAGATTATCGCCTACGGTACCGAAGGCGGCATGGTGAACTACGACGACATCCTGACCAAGGAAGAGATCGACATCATGGCGCGTTACATCATGAATACGCCGGATATCCCGCCCGAGTTCAGCCTGAAGGACATGAAGGACTCCTGGAAGTTGCTGGTCCCGGTCAAGGACCGTCCGACCAAGCAGATGAACAAGGTTAACCTGAACAACGTCTTCGCCGTGACGCTGCGCGACACCGGCGAACTGGCGCTGATCGACGGCGACACCAAGCAGATCTGGCACATTTTGAAGACGGGCTATGCGGTGCATATCTCCCGCATGTCCGCATCTGGCCGCTATGTCTACACCGTCGGTCGCGATGGCCTGGTGACGATGATTGACCTCTGGTTCGAGAAGCCCACCACCGTGGCCAGCGTCAAGCTGGGTTCCGATGCCCGCTCGGTCGATGTGTCCAAGTTCAAGGGTTTCGAGGACAAGTACCTGGTCGGCGGTTCCTACTGGCCGCCCCAGTACTCGATCATGGATGGCGGTACGCTTGAGCCCCTCAAGATCGTCTCGACCCGCGGCATGACCGTGGATGGCGAATATCACCCCGAGCCGCGCGTGGCCTCCATCGTGGCATCGCACATCAAGCCTGAGTGGGTTGTCAACGTCAAGGAAACCGGCATGATCAAGCTGGTTGACTACTCGGATCTCAACAACCTCAAGGAAACCACGATCAACTCCGCCAAGTTCCTGCATGACGGCGGCTGGGACTCCACCAAGCGCTACTTCCTGGTCGCGGCGAACGCCTCGAACAAGATCGCTGCGGTCGATACCAAGACCGGCAAGCTCGCTGCTCTGGTCGACACCAAGAAGATCCCGCACCCGGGCCGCGGCGCCAACTTCATCCATCCGAAGTACGGCCCCGTCTGGGCGACCGGTCATCTCGGCGATGCTGTCGTGACGCTGATCTCGACGCCCTCCGACGATCCCAAGTACGCCAAGTACAAGCAGTACAACTGGAAGGTGGTCGAGGAGTTGAAGATGCCTGGCGCTGGCGATCTGTTCGTCAAGACGCATCCGAAGTCCACGAACCTGTGGGCCGACATGCCGATGAACCCCGAGCGCGAAAACGCCGAGTCGATGGTTGTGTTCGACATCAAGGACCTCTCCAAGCCGCCAGTGAGGATCGACGTGGCGAAGGATTCCGGCCTGCCGATGACCAAGGCCCTGCGCCGCGCGGTGCATCAGGAATTCAGCCAAGACGGTACCGAGGTCTGGATCTCGCTGTGGGGCGGCAAGACCGACCAGTCCGCGATCGTGATCTACGACGACAAGACGCTGAAGCTCAAGAAGGTGATCACCGATCCGAAGATGATCACCCCGACCGGCAAGTTCAACGTCTACAACACGATGAAAGATATCTTCTGATCTAGGTTGTTCGGTGAGAAGAAGCAAGGGGGCCATCGCAAGATGGCCCTTTTGCGTAAACCCATACCCTATGTATGGCGTTAGTTGAGCACGATCAAAGAAAATACTGCTACCCCCCTCATAGAATTTGCTCTGTTGAGCTATCTCCATCCATCCTCATTCAGGAGTCGAACATGCCCAAGCAATTGATTACCGCATCCGCGCTTTCACTCGTTATGGCCTTTGCTGCAGGCGGGGCATTGGCTGCTGCCCCGGATTGGGGTAAGGTTCCCGCTAAGAAAGTCGGCGTGTTCTATCCCGGCGCATCCCCTGTCGAATGGATCATGAACGGCATCGAACACAGCGGCGCCAAGGGCCTGCGCAAGGGAGAGGCTTGCACCGGCTGCCACCAGGAAGAAACCGATAATCTGGCGCTCGGCCCGAAGATGGTCAGCGGCGAGAAGATCGAGCCGAAACCGATCAAGGGCAAGGCGCCCGCCTTCCATGTCAATGTCCAGGCGGCGAATGACGGAACGAACCTCTACGTGCGCTTCAGCTGGAAGCAGCCTCCCGGTGGCGGTCCGAAGATGGACGCCGACAATCAGGTCAAAGTGGCCTTCATGCTCGCCGAAGACGGCATCATGGCCCAGGACGCCAAGGGCAAGGAAGTCGACATGTCCAAGGCTGGCGGCTGCTGGGCCACCTGCCACGAGGATTCGCGCACCATGCCAAACGCCAAGGATGACAAGAAGACCAAGTACGTCAAGACGGCAGGAAAGTTCTACGACCTCGTGCAGTGGCAAAGCAAGTCGAACAAAGGCACCGATGGTCAGGTTTCTGACAAGCGTCACATGGACGGAGGCAAGGCGCTGGTCGAGGCGAAGGGCGAGAACAAAGGCGGCGAATGGTCCGTGGTGTTTACCCGCAAGCTCTCCGGCGGCGAGGGTGACATTGCGCTTGCCTCCGGCAAGGTAGTGAATTTCGGCTTCGCAATCCATGATGACCACACCAATGGTCGTTTCCATCATGTCTCGCTGGGCTACACGCTCGGCATCGACGCCAAGGCCGACATCACTGCTGCCAAGTAGTAAAGACAAGCTGTCCTGATTGAAGAATAGCCATGGCGGCTCCGGGGATGCTCCCGGGCCGCCATTGTTATTGTTCGATGCGTTGCATAAAGTCGGCGCTGGCGAGACAGCGTTTATTTGACAAGCATCAATGCGTTGATTGGATGAAGCAGCGAAGCTTCGCTCCCATGAGAAGGATGACATTTCTGATTGGACTGTTGGCCCTGTCGGGTGCAGTCGTCGCTTCGGAACCGGCGACTGCCCGACAGAAGGAACTGATCCATCTCGTGCGACAGGACTGCGGTTCCTGTCATGGCATGCAACTGACCGGCGGCCTCGGCCTGCCATTGACGCCTGAGGCGCTCAAGGACAAGCCCTTCGAGGGGTTGGTGGCGACAGTGGTCTATGGACGCCCGGGGACGGCGATGCCGCCATGGAAGAGCATCATCACCGAACAGGAGGCAGAGTGGATCGTGCGGGCGTTGGTGGCAGGTTTTCCGGAGGATGTACGATGAAGGCGCTGCTGATCGGGGTGACTACGCTGCTGCTCGCTGGCTGCGCGCAGCAGCCTCTCAGAGGCACGGGCGATCTCGGCATCGTCATTGAGCGGGCAGATGGGCGGGTTGCAGTCGTCGATACGACTGCGCGCACGGTGCTCGGCCACATCGCCGGGCTGGGCGACTTGTCGCATGCCTCCACGGTTTTCTCGCGCGATGGTCGCTATGCCTATGTCTTCGGCCGTGACGGAGGGCTGACCAAGGTCGATATCCTTCAGCAGCGCATCGACAAGCGAGTCATGCAGGCGGGGAACAGCATCGGCGGCGCGATCTCCCAGGACGGCCGGCTGGTGGTGGCGCAGAACTACACGCCTGGCGGCATCAAGGTGTTCGATGCACAGACGCTGGAACTCCTTTCCGAGGTGCCGACGCAATCCAAGGTCGTTGGCCTCGCCGACCTGACGGGCCAACGTTTCGCTTATGCGCTGTTCGACAAGGGCGAGATCTGGGTGACCGACCTGACCGATCCGCGCGCACCGAAAACCCAGAAATATCCGGCGGGGCTGCAGCCCTATGACGGCCTGGTCACACCTGATGGCCGATACTACATGGCCGGGCTGTTCGGCGAGGACGGCATCGCGCTGCTCGACACTTGGCATCCCGAAGCAGGTGCACGCAAGATTCTCGAAAACTACGGCAAGGGTCAGGAAAAGCTGCCGGTGTTCAAGATGCCTCACCTGCGCGGCTGGGCCGTCGCCGGGAATCAGGCTTACCTGCCTGCTATCGGCCGCCATGAGGTTCTGGTGGTCGACAAGTCGAACTGGCGGGAAACGCGGCGCATTTCGGTCAAGGGGCAGCCGGTGTTCGTCATGGCACGACCCGACGGTCGCCAGGTTTGGGTGAACTTCGCCTTCCCCGACAATGGCTGGGTGCAGGTGATCGATACCTTGAAAGGCGAAGTGGTTCAGACGCTGCAGCCAGGCAAGGCCATCCTGCACATGGAATTCACGCCGCGCGGCGAGCATGTCTGGCTGTCTGCTCGCGACGACCATACCGTTTCGGTGTATGACACGCAAACTTTCCAGCGTCTGACGACACTGCCGGCGCAAAGCCCGTCGGGCATCTTTTTCACCAGTCGCGCTGCTCGGACGGGATTCTGATGAACGCACCCATTCCCCAGCCCGCAATGTCCGCACAGACCCTCGAATTCAGGCTGCTCAACGAGTTCCAGCGTGACTTTCCGCTGACCCCGGCGCCGTTCGCCGACATCGCCGCGCGGCTGGGCAGCGACGAAGCGACGGTGCTCGCCGTTGTGAAGCGACTGCAGGACGAGGGGGCGATCAGTCGCGTCGGTGCGGTTTTCGCGCCGCGTGCCGTCGGAGCGAGCACACTCGCGGCGCTCGCCGTTCCGCGCGAGCGTCTCGAGGAGGTGGCGGCGCAGGTGAGTGCCTATCGAGGCGTCAATCACAACTACGAGCGCGAGCATATCTACAACCTCTGGTTCGTGGCCACGGCGGCGAACGAGGGTGCGCTCGACGCATTGCTTCAGGATATTGGCGCAACGACCGGACTGGTACCGATTGCGTTGCCCTTGCTCGAAGAGTTTCACATCGACCTGGGCTTCGACCTCATTCATGGTGGCAAGGTGCAGCATACGGCGCGCCGTTGCGAGACACGCCCGACTTCCGCCGAGGATCAGCGGCTTATTGCATCTTTGCAGTCGGGTTTGCCGCTGGTGTCGCGTCCGTTCGTGCAGCTTGGCGAAACGTCCGGCTTCGCGGAAACGGCGTTGCTGGAACGGCTCGCGGGCTGGCTCGACGACGGCTGCATCAAGCGCTTCGGTGTGGTGGTGCGTCACCACGAACTCGGTTACAAGGCGAATGCGATGGTCGTGTTCGACGTGCCCGATGACGAGGTAGGCGAAGTCGGCCAGCGTCTCGCGCGCGAGCCGGGTGTGACGCTCTGTTATCGCCGCCAGCGCCACTTGCCGCATTGGCGCAGCAACCTGTTCTGCATGGTGCATGGCCGCTCGCGGGAAGCGGTTGAGCCGGTGATCGAGCGCTTGTGCCGCATCGCCGGCCATCCCTGCGAGGCGCTCTTCAGCCTGCGTCGCTTTAAGCAATGCGGCGCGCGGTATTTTGACAACCCGTGAGGGAGCGCCGGTCGCGCTCGACGCGACCGACCGCGCCTTGATCAATGCCCTGCAGGGCGGCTTCCCATTGTGCGACGAGCCTTACCGGGCCGTCGCCGAGCCGTTGGGTCTCACCGAGGAAGAACTCATCGCGCGCCTAAGCAGTCTGCTTGAGCGCAACGTACTGACGCGCTTCGGTCCGATGTACCAAATCGAACGCCTCGGCGGCGCCTTCGTGCTGGCAGCTCTCAAGGTGCCAGAGGACGATTACGAGCGGATCGCAGGTATCGTCAACGGTATTACTGAGGTCGCCCACAACTACCGTCGCGAGCATGCGCTTAACATGTGGTTCGTGCTGGCGACCGAGACGACCGATGGTATTGCAGCGGCGATCCGCAGGATCGAGGAGGCAACTGGGCTGCCTGTCTTCGCCTTCCCGAAGGAGCGCGAATACTTCGTCGAGATGAAATTGCATGCTGGATGAAATCGACCGCCGACTGATCCTCGCGACGCAGGGCGGTTTGCCGCTCGTGTCGCGCCCCTACCATGCGTTGGCCGAATCGCTCGGCATCGATGCGGCGGAGGTTCAGACACGGCTTGCACGCATGCTCGAAGAAGGCGCGATCCGTCGCATCGGTGCAGTGCCGAATCACTATGCCCTGGGCTACCGTCATAACGGCATGACGGTATGGGATGTCGACGATGCGCGGATCGACGCACTGGGGGAGCAGGTGGGCGCGCTCCCATTCGTCACCCACTGCTACCGACGGCCCCGCCGCTTGCCGGATTGGCCCTACAATCTGTTCGCGATGGTGCATTGTAAGAACCGCGAAGAGGCCGAGCTGCATGTGGCAACGATCGCCGCGTTGCTCGGGCCGGCCTGCCGTGCCCGCGACGTGCTGTACAGCAGCCGTATATTGAAAAAAACAGGCTTGCGCATCGGGGGCTGAGTCCCGCTCACTCCCTGGGCTGGATGCTCGTCAGGTAGGCGAGAATGTCCTGCAAGTCCTGTTCGCTGAAGCGCTCGAGAATACCGCCCGGCCGGTCTTCGTCGTGAGGACGCTCCTTGGCGCGGTAGGCCTGCATCTGCTTCATGAGGTAGTTGGTGTATTGCCCGACCAGCATCGGGAAGTCGCTGCGGCCCATGCCGTCCTTGGCATGGCAGTTCTGGCAGTGCTCCTGATAGTGGATCATCCCCTTCTCGACGTCGCCTTCCGCACGCGGGATGATCATCACTTTATCCATGGCGAGCAGACGCGTCAGCGCGTCGTCGGTAGGCTTGAAATCGGGAATCTTGGTCGGCAGGACGATTTTGGAGAGATAGGCGGAAACGTCGACGATATCTTCATCGGGCAGTTCGCGTTCCTGGGTGTATGGGAACATTGGGATGTTGATGCGCTTGCGGTCCCGGAACAGCCGCAGCTGCTGCTCGAGATAAGCGGCGCGCTGGCCGGCGATGCGCGGATATTCGCCTTTCTTCCCGCCCTGGCCATGCTCTCCGTGGCAGCCTGCGCAGGTAATGTTGATTTCCTTGCCGTTTTCGAGGTTCTGGGCGAATAGCGGCCAACTGACGAGGCAGAAAATTCCAATACTGAATAACCGAATCGGGTGCAGAAATCGAATCATGGTCGTGAGATGGGCTAGGTGATGATGGGTTCAGTCGATAGGGCGCGGCGGATTGTCGCACCCGTTAAAAACCTATTACCTTGATCCATGTCGGATAATTCGAAAATGATTGTTTATGAAACTCCTCCTGTCGGCGGCCGACTGCAAGCTACCGGGCGGCGTCTCGTCCAGTTGCGCTGGTGGCTGCTAGCGGGTTTGGCGCTGGCAGCCTTGGCGGCGCCGACGATGCTTGGCATTGCGTTACCCTGGCCGCCGCTGATGGCTGTACTGCTTTTGATGGCGGGTTTCAACCTGGTGGCCATGCGTCGCGTCGACAGCTTGGAATTCGGGGTCCCGGCGGTCGCAGGACAGCTGGCGATCGATCTGGTGGGAATGGGCGTGATGCTCTATCTGACCGGCGGCGCCACCAACCCGTTGGTTTCGTTGCTGCTGCTGCCGGTGGCGGTTGCGGCATTGTCGCTGCCGGGCCGCTGGGTCGGTGGAATCGTGGCGCTGGCGGTCGGGTTGTATTCCTTCCTGATGCTGTTCTCGCTGCCATTGCCGATCGCCGATGCCGCTCGCGCGACGCGTCTGCACCTCGGTGGCATGTGGCTGACTTTTGTCGTCTCCGCCGCACTGATCGCATGGTTCATGACGCGCATGACGGCCTCGATCGAGGAGCGTGACGCCCGTCTGGCTTCGGCGCGCGAGCGGGCGATGCGTGATGCGCAGGTCGTCGCCCTCGGGCAGTTGGCTGCAGGTGCGGCGCACGAGCTTGGCACGCCGCTCGCCACGATGAATGTGCTGGCCGGCGAGATGGAGCGGGATGTTCGCCTGCCCGATGAGGCGCGCGAGGATCTTGCCCTGCTGCGCCAGCAGATTGCCATCTGCAAGGATATTGTCGGCGGCCTGACGCAGAAGGCCGGTATCGCGCGCGCCGAATCCGCACAGGGAATCGCGCTCGACCGCTGGCTGGAGGGGCTGCTGGCGCGCTGGCGTACGCTCTGGCCGCAGGCGAGTTGTCGGCTTGAATTGGCTGATGCCGGACCGATCCCGCGACTTGCAGTCGACGCCGCTATCGAACAGGCCATCAACAATCTGCTCAACAATGCGGCGAAAATCGCCCCCGTAGGGATGCGCATGGTCGCCGACTGGGATGGACTCAGGGTGCGGATTGCCGTGCGTGATTGCGGGCCGGGATTCCCGCCGGAAGTCTTGCGTTGTTGCGGGGCGGAGCCTCTGCAGCCACACGAACAAGGATCGGGCATCGGACTCTGGCTGACCCGCGCCGCAGTCGAACGTGCAGGCGGCGTGATGCGCATCGAGAACTCCCCCGAAGGCGGCGTGGCAACTGTCGAGTTGCCGCTGACGCCTGACATGCATGCAAGTGAAGGAGAGAAGAAATGACTCAATCGGTTTTGGTCATCGACGACGACGCGACGTTCAACAGTGTGCTGTCACGCGCACTCACGCGACGCGGCTTCGAGGTGAAAAGCGCCACTGATGCCGACGGCGCGATTGCGGCGGCGCGCGATGCCTTGCCCGATGCGGCCGTCCTCGACCTGAACCTCGGCAGCGTGTCCGGCCTCAGCCTGATCCAGCCCTTGCTGGCCGCGGCGCCGCACTGTCGCATTGTCGTTCTGACGGGCTACGCGAGCATCGCCACGGCGGTCGAGGCGGTGAAGCTCGGTGCGACGCAGTACTTCGCCAAGCCCGTGGAAGTGGATGCTATCGTTGCGGCCTTCGATGCGGAGGAGGTGGAGCCGGCGGCCCCTGCCGCACCGCCGAGCGATCCGCTGTCGGTCAACCGGCTCGAGTGGGAGCACATCCAGCGCGTGCTGCGCGAGCACGACGGCAACATCTCCTCCACGGCGCGAGCGCTCAAGATGCACCGACGCACGTTGCAGAGAAAACTTGCCAAGCGGCCGGTGAAGGCCTGAGACGCCGTCTCGCCGGGGCCGACTTTTTCCTGAAATGCTGTTGCCGACGAAAATATTTCTGCTAGAATCCGCGTCCTCAGTTTTGCTGAGGCCGACGCGGAGTGGTAGTTCAGTCGGTTAGAATACCGGCCTGTCACGCCGGGGGTCGCGGGTTCGAGTCCCGTCCACTCCGCCAAAGAACACCACGAGGCAGGGTGCCTGAGCGATCAGGCACCCTGTTTTCATTTGGAGCGATTGAATGCCAGTAATAACGCTGCCCGATGGATCTCAACGCACCTATCCTCAGCCGCTGACCGTGGCCGAGGTGGCCGCTTCAATCGGTGCCGGCCTGGCCAAGGCGGCGCTCGCAGGCAAGGTCTGTGGCAAGCTCGTCGATACTTCTCATCGCATCGACAGCGACGTCGCACTCGCCATCGTCACAGAAAAGGATGCCGAGGGCGTCGAGATCATCCGCCACTCCACCGCGCACCTGCTTGCCTATGCTCTCAAGGAGCTGATCCCCGAGGCGCAGGTCACCATCGGCCCGGTGATCGAAAACGGCTTCTATTACGACTTCGCCTGCCGGCCGCTGACGCCGGAAGACCTCGCCGCCATCGAAAAACGCATGGCCGAACTGGCGAAGAAGGATTTTCCCGTCACGCGCGAGGTCTGGCCGCGCGACAAGGCCGTCGATTTCTTCAAGTCGATCGGCGAGCACTACAAGGCCGAACTGATTGCCGCGATTCCGGCTGGTGAAGACGTTTCCCTCTACCGCGAGGGCGATTTCATCGACCTCTGCCGCGGTCCTCACGTGCCCTCCACCGGCAAGCTCAAGCACTTCAAGCTCATGAAGGTGGCTGGTGCCTACTGGCGTGGAGATTCGAAGAACGAGCAGCTGCAGCGCGTGTACGGCACGGCCTGGGCGAAGAAGGAAGAGCTTGACGCCTACCTGCACATGCTCGAAGAGGCTGAGAAGCGCGACCACCGCAAGCTCGGCAAGCAGCTCGACCTGTTCCACCTGCAGGAGGAGGCGCCGGGCCTGGTGTTCTGGCACCCCCACGGCTGGACGGTCTGGCAGGAGATCGAGCAGTACATGCGCAAGGTGTATCGCGACAACGGTTACCAGGAAGTGCGCTGTCCGCAGATTCTCGACCGCAGCCTGTGGGAGAAGTCGGGTCACTGGGAGCACTACAAGGACAACATGTTCACCACCGAGTCGGAGAAGCACGACTACGCGGTGAAGCCGATGAACTGCCCGGGCCACGTGCAGATCTTCAACACCGATGTGCGCTCCTACCGCGACCTGCCGCTGCGCTACGGTGAATTCGGTTCGTGTCATCGCAACGAGCCGTCCGGTGCGCTGCATGGCGTGATGCGCGTACGCGGCTTCACGCAGGACGACGGTCATATTTTCTGTACCGAGGATCAAATTCAGCCCGAGGTGAAGGCCTTCAACGACTTGGTTCGCAAGGTGTATGCCGACTTCGGCTTCACCGATGTCGCGGTCAAGCTGGCGCTGCGCCCCGAGAGTCGCGTCGGCGATGACACGCTGTGGGACAAGGCCGAGGATGCGCTGCGTGCCGGCTTGCGCGCCAGTGGTCTCGAGTGGGAAGAGTTGCCTGGCGAGGGCGCCTTCTACGGCCCGAAGATCGAGTTCCACATCAAGGATGCGATTGGCCGCTCCTGGCAGTGCGGTACGATGCAGGTCGACTTTTCGATGCCGGGACGCCTCGGCGCCGAGTACGTCGGCGAGGACAATGCGCGCCACACCCCGGTCATGCTGCACCGTGCGATCCTCGGCTCGCTCGAGCGTTTCATCGGTATCCTGATCGAAAACCATGCTGGCGCCTTGCCGCTCTGGCTGTCGCCGGTGCAGGTTGTCGTGATGAGCATCTCCGAGGGCCAGGCCGACTATGCCGAAAGTGTGGCGAAAATGCTGCGCGATGCCGGCCTGCGCGCGGATTGCGATTTGCGCGGCGAGAAGATTAACTATAAAATTCGCGAACATAGCTTGTTGAAGCGGCCTTATCTCGTCGTCGTCGGCGACAAGGAGAAGGCCGCCGGGTTGGTCGCTTTGCGTGCCCGGGGCAATCAGGATCTCGGGCAAATGTCCCCGGATGCTTTGATTGGGCGCCTGCTGCAGGAATGCGGCAGCAAGGGCGCAGCGGCCTGATTTTTATTTGTTATTGGGAGATTCGAACCATCGCTCAGGATAAGACGCAGCGCATCAACGACGAGATCACGGCCCCCGAAATTCGTTTGATCGGGGTTGAAGGCGAGCAACTCGGGATTTTCTCCGCGCGACAAGCGCTGCAGATGGCGGAAGAGGCGGAAGTCGACCTGGTCGAAATCGCGCCGATGGCAACGCCGCCCGTATGTCGCTTGATGGACTTCGGCAAGTTCAAGTATCAGGAAGCGAAACGCGCTGCCGAAGCGAAGAAGAAGCAGAAGATCGTCGAGGTCAAGGAAGTCAAGTTCCGTCCTGGCACGGACGAGAACGACTACCAGATCAAGATGCGCAACGTCATCAAGTTTCTGGGCGAAGGCGACAAGGCGAAGATCACCTTGCGTTTCCGGGGGCGCGAAATGGCCCACCAGGAAATCGGTATGCGTATGCTGGAGCGCATCAAGGCCGATCTCAACGAGCAGGCTGTCGTCGAGCAGTTTCCCAAGATGGAAGGCCGTCAGCTGATCATGGTGCTGGCGCCCTCGAAGAAAAAGCCGCACTGAGCGGCGGAGTGCAAAAGAGTTTTTCCCGCTGCCGAGAGGTGACGGGCGAGAAGAAGTGGCTGCAGGTAATCAAGCGTTCCCGAGGCGGGAGCCACCTGGCAGACATGTCATAAGGAGATCTTCGATGCCGAAGATGAAAACGAAGAGCGGTGCCGCCAAGCGCTTCAAGGTGCGCGGATCAGGCAGCATCAAGCGTGGATGCGCGTTCAAGCGCCACATCCTCACCAAGAAAACCACCAAGGTGAAGCGCCAGTTGCGCGGTATGCAGACCGTGCATGAGTCGGACGCCAAGTCCATTCGCGCCATGCTGCCTAATTCCTAAGGAGAGCCGTCATGCCAAGAGTCAAACGCGGTGTAACGGCGCGCGCGCGCCACAAGAAAGTTCTCGCTCAGGCCAAGGGTTATCGCGGCCGTCGGTCAACCGTCTATCGCATCGCCAAAGAGGCGGTGATGAAGGCGGGCCAGTATCAGTATCGTGACCGTCGTCAAAGAAAGCGCCAGTTCCGCGCGCTGTGGATCGCCCGTATCAATGCGGCCGCACGCGAGTTGGGCATGAAGTACAGCACCCTCATGAACGGCCTCAAGAAGGCCTCGATCGAAGTCGATCGCAAGGTGCTGGCCGACCTGGCCGTCTTCGACAAGCCGGCTTTCGCCGCGCTGGCGAACCAGGCCAAGGCGCAGCTGTCGGCCTGACGCGTCGAAACTAGCGTCGCCCGATAGGAAGGCCGCCACGGCATTACCGGCGGCCTTCTGCATTTTTGCAACTCGTTGTCGGCTTCTGATTGCGCTTACATTTCATGCAAGACCTGGAAAAACTCGTTGCTCAAGCTACCGCGGATTTCGTCGCGGCCACCGAGCTTAACCGGCTTGAGGAAGTCAAGGCGGCTTACCTCGGCAAGGAAGGCTCACTTACCGCCCTGCTCAAAGGGCTGGGCAAGCTGCCCGCCGAGGAGCGCAAGAGCGCCGGTGCGGCAATCAACGTCGCCAAGAATGCGATCGAGTCGGCGCTGGCGGCACGGCGCGAAGCTCTGAAGAATGCGCAGCTGGCGGCCCAATTGGCGTCCGAATCGCTCGATGTCACGCTGCCGGGACGCGGCCAGGCGCGCGGCAGCATCCATCCGGTAATGCGCACGCTCGATCGCATCGAACAGCTGTTCCGCTCGATCGGCTTCGAGGTCGCCGACGGCCCCGAGATCGAGACCGACTGGCACAATTTCACTGCGCTCAACACGCCGGAGAACCACCCGGCGCGTTCGATGCACGATACCTTCTATCTGCTCGATGCCGAAGGCAAGGTGCGCGAGGACGTGCTGCTGCGCACGCATACGAGCCCGGTGCAGATCCGCACCATGCTCGCCCATGTCGAGAAGCACAAGCATCTGGCGCACATGCCCGAGATCCGCGTGATCTGCCCGGGGCGCGTCTATCGCGTCGATTCCGACGCGACGCATTCGCCGATGTTCCATCAGGTCGAGGGCCTGTGGGTCGGCGAGAACGTGAGCTTCGCCGACCTGAAGGGCGTGGTCGCCGATTTCCTGCGCCGCTTCTTCGAGAGCGATGACCTCAAGGTACGCTTCCGTCCCTCCTTCTTCCCGTTCACCGAGCCTTCCGCCGAGATCGACGTCGCCTTCATGCATGGCCCGATGGAAGGCCGCTGGCTCGAGATCGCCGGCTGCGGCATGGTGCATCCGAACGTGCTGCGCTTCGGCGGCATCGATCCCGAGAAATACACGGGCTTCGCCTTCGGCATGGGCCCGGATCGCCTGACCATGCTGCGCTACGGCATCAACGACCTGCGCCTGTTCTTCGACGGCGACCTGCGCTTCCTCAGTCAATTTCAATGAGCCAGTTCCAGTAACCATGCAATTCCCCGAATCCTGGCTGCGCGCCCTCGTCAATCCGCCGCTCTCGACCGACGAACTCTGCCATCTGCTGACGATGGCGGGCCTCGAAGTCGAGGAGTGCCGTCCCGCCGGCGCCGACTTTTCCAATGTGGTTGTCGCGCGCATCCTCACCGCTGAAAAGCATCCCGACGCCGACAAGCTGAAACTGTGCAGCGTCGATGCCGGCGCCCACGGCGTGTTGCAGATCGTCTGTGGCGCGCCCAACGCCGCCGCCGGCATGCTGGTGCCCTGTGCGCTGGTCGGCGCAAAATTGCCCGGCATCGAAATCAAGAAGGCCAAGGTGCGCGGCGTCGAGAGCTTCGGCATGCTCTGCTCGGCCCGCGAACTGGGGTTGTCCGAAGACCATGGCGGCCTGCTGGCGCTGCCGGAGGATGCGCCGCTCGGCCAGGACATGCGCCGCTACCTGAGCCTCGACGACAAGCTGATCACGCTCAAGCTGACGCCCAACCGCGCGGACTGCATCTCCCTTGTCGGCATCGCGCGCGAAGTCGCCGCGCTGACTGGCGCGCCGCTCACACTGCCCAAGGTCGAGCCCGTTGCGCCGGCCATTCAGGACACCCGCGCTGTCGTGCTTGACGCGCCGGCCGCCTGCCCGCGCTACTGCGGCCGCATCGTGCGCGGCGTGAATGCCAAGGCCAAAACGCCCGACTGGATGAAGCAGCGCATCGAACGCTGCGGTGTGCGTTCGATCTCCGCGCTCGTCGATGTCACCAACTACGTGATGCTTGAACTTGGCCAGCCGCTGCACGCCTTCGACGATGGCGAGCTGGAGGGCGCGATCCATGTGCGCTATCCGCAGGCCGGCGAGCAGCTTTTGCTGCTCAACGAGCAGACCGTGCAGCCTTCCGCCGACACCGCGCTGATCGCCGACGAGCAGAAGGCGCTGGCGCTGGCCGGCATCATGGGTGGCGAGCATTCCGGCATCAATGATGCGACCGCCGACCTGTTCCTCGAAAGCGCTTTCTTCTCGCCCGACGCCATCGCCGGCAAGGCGCGCGCGCTGGGCTTCAGTTCCGATGCCTCGTATCGCTACGAACGCGGAGTCGATTTCGAGCTGCAGCAAACTGCCATCGAGCGTGCGACCCAACTGATCCTCGAAATCTGCGGTGGCCCATCTACACGATGCGGCCCGGTGGTCGAAGCCGTCGTCGTCGGGCATCTGCCCAAGCGCCCTGCGGTACGCCTGCGCATGGCGCGCGTCGCGAAAGTGCTCGGCATCGAACTCGGCTTCGCGCAGATCGAGAAGCTCATCGCCGGCCTCGGCTTCGTCTATGAGCGTCAGGGCGATGAGCTGGTCATCACGCCGCCCTCGCATCGCTACGACATCGCCATCGAAGAGGACCTGATCGAAGAGATCGCCCGCCTGCATGGCTACGACAACATTCCCGTGCTGCCGCCGACGGCCCGCTGCGAAATGCTCCCGCTACCCGAGGCCCGTCGTGGCCCGATGCAAGTGCGCCGCCTGCTCGCCGAGCGCGGCTTCCACGAGGTGGTGAACTACAGCTTTGTCGAGGAAGGCTGGGAGGCCGACTTCGCCGGCAATGCCTCACCCGTCAAGCTGGCGAATCCGATCGCGAGCCAGATGGGCGTGATGCGCAGCAGCCTGATCGGCGGTCTCATCGGCACGCTCTCCGGCAACCTGAAGCGCCAGGCCGAACGCGTGCGTGTCTTCGAGCTTGGCCGCTGCTTCATCCAGGAAGACGCGCAGGACAAAGGTCAGGACACAGGCTATTTCCAGCCGCAGCGGCTGGGCATGCTCGCCGCCGGCCCGGCACTGCCGGAACAGTGGGGACAGCCGACGCGGCAGACCGACTTCTACGACGTCAAGGGCGATCTCGAAGCGATCTTCGCCCCGCGCAGCCTGCGTTTCGAGCGGATTGCGGGATCGGGCCATCCTGCGCTGCACCCGGGACGTTCGGCCCGTGTCATGCTCGATGGTGCCGAGATCGGGATGATCGGCGAGATTCATCCGCGCTGGCAGCAGAAATACGAACTGCCTGCGGCCGTCGTCGTTTGCGAGATTGATCTCGCGCCCTTGCTGGCAGCACAGATGCCCGCCTACCGCGAAACTTCGCGCTTCCCGGCAGTGGTGCGCGACATCGCGCTTGTGCTGCCGCTCGGCAGCGAAGTGCAGGCGCTACAGGACGCGATGCGTGCCGCCGCGCCGGACTATGTGCGCGAAATACGACTTTTCGACGTCTACCAGGGCAAGGGCATCGCCCCGGAGAGCAAAAGCCTTGCGTTCCGCGTGACGATGCAAGATACTCAAAAAACTTTGGCTGACAGCGACGCCGACGCGGCGATCTCCAGCCTGCTGAAGGTCGCGCAGGAGCGCTTTGGCGCCCAACTGCGCGCATAAGGGGGAAAAGAGCAATGACGATGACCAAGGCTGAACTGGCCGACCTGTTGTTCGAGAAGGTCGGCCTGAACAAGCGCGAGGCCAAGGATATGGTCGAGGCGTTTTTTGAGGAAGTGCGCACTGCGCTCGAGAAAGGGGATAGCGTCAAGCTCTCCGGCTTCGGCAATTTCCAGTTGCGCGACAAACCGCAGCGCCCCGGCCGCAATCCCAAGACCGGCGAGGAAATCCCGATCACCGCACGGCGCGTGGTCACCTTCCATGCCAGCCACAAGCTGAAGTCAACTGTCGAGGCAACGGCACATGGCAATAGCCAGCCCGGATAAGACCGAACTCCCGCCGATCCCGGCGAAGCGTTATTTCACGATCGGCGAGGTCAGCGAACTGTGCGGCGTACGGCCGCACGTGCTGCGCTATTGGGAACAGGAGTTCACCCAGCTCAAGCCCGTCAAGCGGCGCGGCAACCGCCGCTACTACCAGCACCACGAAGTGCTGCTGGTGCGTCGCATCCGCCAGTTGCTCTACGAAGAGGGGTTCACCATCAGCGGGGCGAGAAACCGCCTCGACGAGCCTGCCGCACGGGCGGCTGCCGCACCGGTCGCGATGGCAGCGCCGGCAGGCGCAGGCAGATTCTCGTTGCGTGCTGAATTGCTCGGAATCATCGAACTGCTGCGCGTCTGACGCGCACTTTGCGATATAATCCGCGCCTCGTCGGGGTGTAGCGCAGCCTGGTAGCGCACTTGCATGGGGTGCAAGGGGTCGCGAGTTCGAATCCCGCCACCCCGACCAAGAAAACAAAAAAGGCCTGGAATTCGTTCCAGGCCTTTTTCTTTTCGTTATCAGGAAGTTGCTCGTAACGGACATCTAGCATTTCTTGAAAAGTTTTCTGTAATGTTGTCTCTAACACGGACTCGCGGACGGACTTCTTTCTCGCGCTCCCGTCGCTTTTACACAGAGTGAAGCAGGGGATAGCCTTGTAACATAAGAGTTACAATTGGCACTTTTTGCCGGGACTGTGCTTATCCCGCTATGGTATTGCCCTCTCGACTGTTCGATCGATGCCTGCAAGCCGCGCTCGTCTTGGGCGTCGCCTCGTACCTGATTTTCGAACTTGCTTCCTTGGATATCTGGTGGCAGATGGCCATCGGAGAAGACATCCTGCGCCATCTGCGCATTCCTGATACCAATCTCTATTCGGCAGGCGCCTTTGGGAGGCCCTATCACGATTCCCACTGGCTTTTCCAGATCGTCATCGCTCTCAGCCATCGTCTCGCTGGCCTGAGCGGGCCTCACCTCGTCATGATCGCCATCTGGGGCGTGACGCTGATCATCGTCTATCGCGAAGTGCGCGCACATGTCGAGACTGGCCCGGCGGTTCTCGTCACTTTCCTTGCCGCCGCCGCTAGCACCGAACGCTTCCTGCCGCGCCCGGAGATCGTCAGCTTCTGCATGATTGCGGCATTTTATTTCCTGCTGCGTCGGGGCAGATACGAAACCCCCGCTCAACTCGCATTTCTGACCCTGCTGCAGGTTATCTGGGTCAATAGCCACGGCCTGTTCGTCATCGGCCCCTTCATGGTGGGATGCTACTGGCTAGCCCATGCCCTGCGCCGGATGCAGGGAAAGGAGAACCGGCTCGGACCGCTCTCCATCCTGCTGGCATCGACGACCGGCGCCATGCTGGCCTCACCCCATGGCACGGAAGCCGTGGCCTATGCTTACTTGCTGTTCACCGAGGTCGGACAGAAGGCCCCCGAGCACATGAAGGCGGTGACGGAACTCAGCCCGACCTTCGGTGCGGCTGCCCGCTCCGGCTCGGCCTTCTGGTTCTATGCGCTGCTTCTGGTGCTGGCCGGCGTAGGACTGGCCGCCAATCGGCGCCGCCTCAGCCTGCCACGGCTGATGATCATCTCAGCTCTGTGTATCGCTTCCTTCAGCGGACGCCGAAACATCGTGCTTTTTGCCCTCGTGGCTGCCCCCTTCATTGCCGAGAACCTGGGGCCGGCGCTGTCGAGACTGAAAGTCAGCGACGGATGGGGGAAGGGGATGAAGGGCGCGCTCGTGGCTGTTCTTCTCTTATGGAGCGCGTATCCGCTTTCGGGACGCTATTACCTGGACATGGAGATTCCTGCTCGCTTCGGGTTCGGCGTGACGCCGGACTTCTTCCCGCATGGCGTCGTCCCCTTCATCCGCGAGCACGGCATCCAGGGCCAGGTCTATAACTCCAACCGCCTCGGTGGCTTCTACCTCTATCACTTCTACCCCGAGCGTCTTCCGTTCATCGATGGCCGCTGGGAAGTCTACGGGGAGGAGTTTTTCGCCCGGAGGAAAGCCGCCCTGAGCGGCTACGCCTCATGGAAACGATGGGCGATGGAGCGCGACATCGGCTCCGTCCTGATGCTGCACACCGACGTGGAGTCGCGCCTGCTGATCCCGGCGCTGTACCGGGATCCCGACTGGTCGCTGGTCTATTACGACTTTGCCGCTGCGCTGTTCGTCAGGAACGACCTTCTCGGCAGCGCCAGGCCAATCGTCTTCACCGAAGCCACACCGCTTCTGGAAGGCGAGGTACGGCTGGACAGCCGAGTGATCCTGAGCGCCTTCTATCACAACCTGGGGCTCAAGCGCCTTCTGCTGGCCAATCTCGAGCGCATCTCCGCGATGGGGTCGAACAGGTTCGACATGGAGCGAGCCAGGCTCTACCTCGAGGCCGGCCACGTCGCCGAGGCCGAGTCCCTGCTACTCAAAGTCCTGGACCGCGAACCTCGGCAGACCAGTGCGATGTCGGATCTTGCGCTCATCCACTATCAGAAAGGGCACTACGACCGGGCCCTAGCCTATACCGCGCAGGCGATCTCGACGGCGCCGAACGAAACCGATCTCGCGTTCAATCACGCGCTGGTGCTGGTTGCGCTCAAGCGCGAGATGGAGGCGGCCGATACATTACGCCGCATCCTGGCAAGCCGGCCCGACTATGGCAAGGCTCGCGAACTACTGGGACGTATCTCGAAATGATCGACAACAAGACGGTGATGGTCGTAATGCCGGCTTACCGGGCAGCCAGGACCCTGGAGACCACGTGGCAAGCCATTCCGCATGGGGTGGTCGACCATGTTCTACTCGTGGATGATGCGAGCGACGACGATACCGTCTCGCTCGCCCGTGCGCTGGGCATCCCGGTGATACTCCATGAAGCCAACCAGGGCTACGGCGCCAACCAGAAGACCTGCTATGGTGCAGCGCTGGATCGTGGTGCCGACATCATCGTGATGTTGCACCCGGACTACCAATATGAGCCGAGGCTCGTCACCGCCATGGCGGGCATGATCGCCTCCGGCGTCTATGAAATGGTCATCGGGTCGCGCATCCTGGGCACGGGCGCCCTTGCGGGCGGCATGCCCCTGTGGAAATACGTGTCCAACCGGCTGCTGACGGCCTTCGAGAACCTGCTGCTCGGTTCCAAGCTCTCCGAGTACCACACCGGCTTCCGGGCCTATTCGCGCGAACTGCTCGTCTCCCTTCCATGGCCTGAGAACTCGGACGATTTCATCTTCGACAACGAGCTGCTGGCGCAGGCAATCCTGGCCGGCCACAGGGTTGGCGAGATCTCAGTGCCGACGCGTTACTTCCCGGAAGCCAGCTCGATTAATTTCCCCCGGTCGGTGCGCTATGGGCTCGGCGTCGTTGGCGTGTCCGTGCTTGGGCTTCTCGCCCGGACAGGGCTGTATCGCCACCGGCTGTTCCGCTCGCAATGAGCTTGCTGCGGCCGGTCGAGGCGGAAGAGGCGCAGGACGGCGGCCGCAAGCACCTTCTCCGCCGCTGGTGCGGCGACTGGCATCGCAGCTTCGTCCTCCATGTACTGACTGGATTCCTGGTGGTCGGTGCGCATTATTCCGTCATGTGGCTTCTCGTCGCGGCGGGCATGGACGGCGTGGCCGCCAGCGCCATAGGCTTCCTGGGTGGGGCGGCGACGCGCTTCGCCATGTCCTACCGCATCTTCTCTCCTGATCACGGCGTGCCGGTGGCCTTGTGGCGATTCGCGATCGCGCTGGGACTCCAGTGGGCGGCCAACGTTGCCCTGCTCGAAGGCTTTCTGCTCGCGGGGCTTGGCCTTTGGATCGCGCAGGTCAGCGTGACGGTGCTGCTCACCTTCCTCAACTTTCTGGCCTACCGCGTCTGGGTCTTCCGATCGACCCGACACTCGGCGCGCCGAACGTAGCCCCAGTTCCCCGGTCGCGGAGCACGGACGGCCCTCTCGATCAATCGTGTTGCCTTCGGTAGATCACGAGAGGCGGCGCATCCTCGGGCAGCCGGTAGCGATGGAACAGCGGATCCGGATTGTTGCTCCAGATTATGTTCGGGCAGGGCAGCTTCACGGCAGCATAGTGCACGCTCCGGACCCGTTCGAGGAACGCAGCATCCTGTCGGAGCGCATAGGGATCCCGCGGGACGACGACGTCCGGGATACCGTCGCCCACGGCATGGCGCGAGATGATCCGCTTGTCGGGCGCGTAGTACATGAGCGAAAGATCGCCATAGGATGCCTTGACGATCCTTTCGCTTCCTTCCAAGGCCGCCACCGCGTCGGCGACGCAGCGTTCCGGATCTGCAACGGTTCCGCGAAGCTCGTCCAGATAGGAGGCGAGATCGGAGCGGATCGCCGTCCAGCGCCAGATCTCCCGCGGCAGCACCGTGTATTGATGCCGCACCTCGCCGCTACGCTCCGTCAGCCGCTCGACGGCCGCCAGAGGCAACGTACCGGCGAGGTTGCTCGCAACCAGTACGATTACCAGCACCGCCGATGCCGCGACGCTTCTGTCCATGACGCGCCAGACCACCCGAGCCATGAACAAGGCTGCCAGCGGGGTGAGCGGGACGACATAGCGATAGAACGGGTACTGCGATATCAGGCTCAATACCAAGACATAGGTGACGGAAAAAAAGGCCAGAAGCTCGCCGGGGCCGATAGGGTCTGCGCGAGCGGCCCCGCTTTTACCGTCAGCGCTCTGTCCCGAAACGCCGTCCGACGGGCGGGCATGCCAAATGGCGGCCAAGGCGAGCAGAAGAATCGCGACGGCGAGCGCCCGGGTCAATGGCGGCGACGAGGCCACCGCTCCGGCCAGGAACAAGGCGTATGCGGCGCCCCAGAGCCAGGCGCCCTTAACGCGCCCGAGGCCGCCGTAGAGCAAGACGATGGGCAAGGGCAAGAGGAACCCGTTCAGCCACAGCAAATAGACCCAAAACGAATCCACGGCCGACACGCTCTGGCCGGCGCTCGGAGGGAACGACCAGAGGCGCATGTAGATAATCGCGGGCGCGGCCACGAGAAGGATGGCAGCCCCGGCCTTGAAGACCTCCTTTGCCGCCTCGCGGTGACCTCGCCAGAGCGCATGTAACAAGAAGGCGAGGCCGTTGATGGCGGCGATCACATGGAACGAATGAAAGCACACTGCACCGCCAGCTGCCATGTGTTTCCAGTCCGGCCGTCGACCGTCTTTCCGATCGAGATATCCATACACCATCCAAAGCGTTCCGAAGATGGCTAAGGCGTAGTAACGGGATTGCCGTACATGCAGGAGGAAGGGAATCGACAGCGCGAGAAGCGCCGACGCGAGCAACGGATACCATGGCCGTGTCGGGTACATCATCCGCCCGACGAGGGCGATGAGGAGGAGCGTAAGGACCCCGGTCACCGCGAATGGAAGGCGGGCGGCGAGTTCGGATTCCCCCAGGATGCCGAAGGATGCGGCCACGAGATAGTGCGGCAACCAGGTATTCCAGATGAACACCTGGCGATCGTTGAAATCCGCGCGATCCGCCCGGTCTGTTGGAACGTTTTCCTCAGGCAGCATGAGCGGCAGCCCGTGCTTCAGGACCTGCCTGCCGAGAACTGCCGTCTGCGCCTCGTCGTCCCATAACGCACGGTCGCCGAGTGCGGCGAAGGCGAGGCAGGCGCCGACGAGAAGGATAAGGAAACCTGCGCCGAAGGCCGCGCGGCCGCGTAAGCGTAAGCCCGATCGGGAGAATAGTTGCATCATCTTGAGGTCATAGATGACCGAAACATCTGTCCAGCCCGAGCTCCAGCCGATTTTTCTGGCATGAGCGCGAGAGCCGCGAAAGAAAACAGGGAAAACAATTGAGGCCTGTCTGCACCGATGCCGGCGAGAATGACCGCCAGCATGGCGAGTGCAAGGACGGCAGCGCCTCCGCCAATGTTCGCTGTCCGGAGGCGGATAACAACCCGCCCCAGAAGTCGATATCTTTGATCGGCCCGCCGAAGAAAAAGTGCTAGCGGTATGGCAACCGCGATGGCAATCGCGTTCAGTATGAGGTGTGGAAATGGTATGCGGTTCACGGTCACGAAATGAGTTTATGACAATTTTTGAGCGCCACAGATGCAATGCTTATGCAAGCGACAAGCAACCGTAGCCGGATGTACGGAGCCGCGGAATTTATCGAATCATCGACGCTGGCGGTTGGCGTTAGCGAACGAAATGGCCAGCTTTTCGGCTTAATTCGCGCTTTTGCGCCTCTCAAGTCGCTGAAGCGACTGCCGTTTAATGCCTTAGTCATGTTGCTTTATCTGAGAGGTTCGCACAGAAGTGGAAGCTTCCGGCGAGCGGAAGGCGCGCCGGGCGCTGGTAAGGCCAGCGGTAACACGCAGGAGAAGGCGGAAGCGGGGGGCGCAAGTCCCCCATCCCCGCCCAGGGTGACGGGGATCCCGTCGGTATTCAGGAGGTGAAGATGGCTTACAGCGCGTTGGTTGCACTCGTGATGCCCCCGGTCCATGCCAAGCCGGATGTCACGTCCGTGAACCCCGAGGGGCGAAATTCACAGCCGCAGGAGCGGAAGAAGCGCGAGCGCAAAGCGGAGCCGGAGACCACACATCCCGTACCGAATGCCCAAGGGCAGATCACTGGCAAGGTGATCGACACGACCGCCTGAGTTGCTGGAAAAGTCGGCGCCGGTGGGACGGCGCAAATAGACGAAACCCTTGAGTGTTTGGCGCGAAACATATAAACACGCCAAAAGAATGGCGCGAGTATTGACGTATCGCGCCAATAAGCTTAGATTTATGGCGTGAATGAGGAAGAATCACGCCATTAGAAGAGTGGAGCATGCCAAAAAAGCTGCCTGAAGATTTGAACGTACAAATAGAGTCGGAGATCGAACGGCATGCTGAGGGTATTGGCATCGAGGGCTTGCATGCCGTTCTGGGCGAGGTCGTCAGTCACCGAACGCTGCAACGCCGCCTAGCTGCTCTGCTCAAGCATCAACGAATTCAGGTCAAGGGCGAAGGGAGGGCAATCCGCTATTTGCCTGCGCCCGTGTTGATTGAGGTGGTTGATTCCATCCAGGCCAACACATCGAGTGCGGGCGAGGTCGAAATTTATGTGCCCACCACGCCCGAAGGCGCGGAAATCAGGGCCTATGTTCGCCAGCCCATCCAACTGCGTAAGCCAGTGGGCTACAACCGGGAATTCTTGGAGGCATATCGCCCCAATGAAACGAGCTATCTGCCAGCGGAAATCCGCGACCACTTGCACGGCATCGGGTGTTCGCCCGACGGCGAACGCCCTGCGGGCACGTATGCGCGCGACATTCTTGGGCGCCTGCTGATCGACCTGTCCTGGGCATCGAGCCGTCTCGAAGGCAACACCTACACGCGGCTCGATACGCAGAACCTGATCGAGTTGGGCCAGGTGGCTGCTGGCAAGGACAGCCGCGAGGCGCAGATGATCCTCAACCACAAGGCCGCCATCGAACTGCTGGTGGAACAGGCCGAGGACATCGGCTTCAATAGCTTTACCTTCTTCAACCTGCACGCGCTGTTGTCCGAGAACCTGCTCGCCGACCCCGGCGAAAGCGGGCGGCTGCGCCAGCGCATCGTCGAGGTCGGCGGCACGGTGTTTCACCCGCTCGGTATACCGCAGCAGATCAATGCCAATTTCCGGATGATTCTGGACAAGGCCGATGCCATCGCAGACCCGTTCGAGCAGGCTTTTTTCGTCATGGTCCACATCCCCTATTTGCAGCCCTTTGTGGACGTGAACAAGCGAGTGTCGCGGCTGGGTGCCAACATCCCGCTCATCCGCCGGAATCTTTGCCCCTTGTCTTTCATCGATGTGCCCCAGCAGGCGTATGTGGAGGGCACCCTGGGGGTGTATGAGATGAACAGAGTGGAACTGTTGCGCGACGTGTTCGTGTGGGCTTACGAGCGTTCCTGTCAGCGTTACATGGTTATTCGCGAAACCGTAGCCGAGCCAGATCCCGTGCGCTTGCGCTATCGCGAAGCGATCATCGCCATCGTGGCCGAAATCGTGCGTGGCCAACAGGCGCCTGGCGAGGCGGCGGTGCGCACCTTGGCGGTATCCCTCGTGCCGCAAAAAGACCTGGAGCGGGTTGTGACGCTAGCGCTGAACGATCTGGCCAGCCTGCACGAAGGCAACGTCACTCGATATCGACTGCGACTGTCCGAGTACCGGGCATGGCAGCCACTTCAGCAGACGATGCCGGGAGAGTAGCGCGCCATCTCATGTAGGCTGCCCTTTGGGAATGCCGATGCGAAGGCGATTACGGGGTGGGCCTACTACTCGTAACGGACATCGAGGATTTCGTACTCGCGTCGCCCCCCCGGAGTCTGCACTTCGACGACGTCGCCGGCGAACTTGCCGATCAGAGCGCGCGCGACCGGTGAGTTAAGCGAGATCTTGCCCTGCTTGAGGTCGGCCTCGTCGTCGCCGACGATCTGGTAATTCACGGTCTGCTCGGCGTCGATATCCTCGAGTTCGACTGTGGCGCCGAAAACCACGCGGCCGTCGGCGTCGAGTGCGCGGGGATCGATGATCTGCGCGTTGCCGAGTTTGCCCTCGACTTCGGCGATGCGGCCTTCAACGAATCCCTGGCGTTCCTTGGCGGCATCGTATTCGGCATTTTCCGAAAGGTCGCCGTGCGAGCGCGCCTCGGCGATCGCGGCAATCACTGCAGGACGCTCAATAGTCTTGAGACGGTGCAGTTCCGTCTTGAGCAGCTCGGCGCCGCGCAGCGTGATGGGAACCTTGCCACTCATTCCAGCGCTCCGACGAGTTCGGCGTGAAGCTGTTGCACCGAGTACGTTTCCAGTCCCGAATGGCGCATGCCGATACAGGCGGCGCGGGCGCCCTCGACCGTGGTGAACAACGTGACCTTCTGTGCGAGTGCCGAGGTACGGATCGAACGAGAGTCGAGGATGGCAGCACGTTTCTCGTCGACGGTATTGACGATCAGCACGACCTCGTTGTTCTTGATCATGTCAACGACGTGGGGACGGCCCTCACTGACCTTGTTCACTGGGGCGACCGGGATACCGGCGGCCTCGATGGCGGTTGCGGTACCGCGTGTCGCCACCAGCGCGAAGCCGAGTTCGTGAAGCAGCCGGGCGACCTCGACGGCCTTGGCCTTGTCGGCGGGCTTGACGGTGATCAGCGCGCGCCCTGCGGCCGGCAGCTTGGTGCTGGCGGCGATCTGCGACTTGACGAATGCTTCGCCGAACGTGCGACCGACGCCCATCACTTCGCCGGTGGACTTCATTTCCGGGCCGAGCAGTGTGTCGACGCCGGGGAACTTGATGAAGGGGAAGACCGCCTCTTTCACCGAGTAGTAGGGCGGTACGACCTCGCGCGTCACGCCCTGGTCGGCCAGGCTGCGGCCAGCCATGCAACGTGCGGCGATCTTCGCCAGCGGCAGGCCTGTCGCCTTGGAGACGAAGGGCACCGTACGCGAAGCGCGCGGGTTCACCTCGAGGACATAGACGATGTCATCCTGGCCTTCCGGCGTCTTCTGGATGGCGAACTGGACGTTCATCAGTCCGACGACGTTGAGCCCCTTGGCCATCATCTCGGTCTGGCGGCGCAGTTCGTTCTGGATCGCGGGCGACAGCGAGAAAGGCGGCAGCGAGCAAGCGGAATCTCCGGAATGCACGCCGGCCTGTTCGATGTGCTCCATGATGCCGCCGATGATGACCTGCTTGCCGTCGGAGAGCGCATCGACGTCGACTTCGGTGGCGTCGTTGAGGAAGCGGTCGAGCAGTACCGGCGAATCGTTGGAGACCTTGACCGCCTCGCGCATGTAGCGCTCGAGATCCTTTTCCTCATGGACGATTTCCATCGCACGGCCGCCGAGCACGTAGGACGGGCGGACGACGAGCGGATAGCCGATCTCGGCGGCGAGGCGCAGCGCATCGGCTTCGGTGCGCGCGGTACGGTTGGGCGGTTGCTTGAGGCCGAGGTCGTGCAGCAGCTTCTGGAAGCGCTCCCGGTCCTCGGCGGCGTCGATCATGTCAGGCGAAGTGCCGATGATCGGCACGCCGTTCTTCTCGAGGTCTCTTGCTCTCTTCAACGGCGTCTGGCCGCCGAACTGCACGATCACGCCGGCCGGCTTCTCGACATGGACGATCTCGAGAATGTCTTCGAGCGTCAGCGGTTCGAAGTAGAGGCGATCCGAGGTGTCGTAGTCGGTGGACACGGTCTCGGGGTTGCAGTTGACCATGATGGTCTCGTAGCCGTCCTCGCGCATGGCGAGCGCGGCATGCACGCAGCAATAGTCGAACTCGATGCCCTGGCCGATACGGTTCGGGCCGCCGCCGAGTACCATGATCTTCTTGCGGTTGGTCGGCTGCGATTCGCACTCTTCCTCGTAGGTCGAATACATGTAGGCGGTCGAGGTAGCGAACTCGGCGGCACAGGTATCGACGCGCTTGAATACCGGGCGCACGCCGAGCTTCTGGCGATGCTCGCGCACCGCGGTTTCGGTCGCCGTCTCGCCGGCGCCGACTTTTGCTCCGACCAGATTGCCGATTCTGCGATCGGAGAAGCCCTTGCGCTTAAGGCTGCGCAGTGCGTCCGCGTCGAGGTTGGCCAGTTTCTGCGTGGCGAGCCATTCTTCGGTCTTGACGATGTCCTCGATCTGCACGAGGAACCACGGGTCGATCTTGGTCAGGTTGAAGACGTCCTGCAGCGAGTAGCCGGAACGGAAGGCCTGGCCGAGGTACCACATGCGCTGCGCGCCGGGGTTGGCCAACTCGTGGTCGATCTCCTCACGGGTGGCGTCGATCTCGTCGAGGCCATAGACGCTGACCTCGAGACCGCGCAGCGCCTTCTGCAGTGATTCCTGGAAGCTGCGGCCAATGGCCATCACTTCGCCGACCGATTTCATCTGCGTCGTCAGGCGGTCGTCGGCCTGCGGGAACTTCTCGAAGGCGAAGCGTGGCACCTTGGTGACGACGTAGTCGATCGAGGGTTCGAAGGAGGCGGGCGTGGCACCGCCGGTGATGTCGTTCTTCAACTCGTCGAGCGTGTAGCCGACCGCCAGCTTGGCTGCAACTTTCGCAATGGGGAAGCCGGTGGCCTTCGAGGCGAGCGCGGATGAGCGCGAAACCCGCGGGTTCATCTCGATTACGATCATGCGCCCGTCTTTCGGATTGATCGAGAACTGGACGTTCGATCCTCCGGTATCGACGCCGATCTCGCGCAGCACCGCGATGCTGGCGTTGCGCATGATCTGGTATTCCTTGTCGGTGAGCGTTTGCGCCGGCGCGACGGTGATCGAGTCGCCGGTGTGCACGCCCATCGGGTCGAGGTTCTCGATCGAGCAGACGATGATGCAGTTGTCCTTGCGGTCTCGCACCACCTCCATCTCGTATTCTTTCCAGCCGAGCAGTGACTCCTCGATCAGCAGTTCCTTGGTCGGGCTGGCTTCGAGACCGCGCTTGCAGATCTCGGTGAACTCTTCCATGTTGTAGGCGATGCCACCGCCGCTGCCGCCCATCGTGAAGGAGGGGCGGATGATCGACGGGAAGCCGAGCGCGCCCTGCACCTGCATAGCCTCCTCGAGGCTGTGGGCGATGCCGGAGCGCGCCGAGCCGAGGCCGATCTTGGTCATCGCCTGCTTGAACTTCTCGCGGTCTTCGGCCTTGTCGATCGCTTCCTTGCTGGCGCCGATCATTTCGACGCCGTACTTCTCGAGTACGCCGTGCTTGGCGAGATCAAGCGCGCAGTTGAGCGCGGTTTGGCCGCCCATGGTTGGCAGCAGGGCGTCTGGACGCTCCTTGGCGATGATGTTCTCCAGCACCTGCCAGGTGATCGGCTCGATGTAGGTCACGTCCGCCATATTCGGGTCGGTCATGATCGTCGCCGGATTGGAGTTGACGAGGATGACCTTGTAGCCCTCTTCGCGCAGGGCCTTGCAGGCCTGGGCGCCAGAGTAGTCGAATTCGCAGGCCTGTCCGATGATGATCGGGCCGGCGCCGATGATGAGGATGGATTGGATGTCGGTACGCTTAGGCATTCTTGCTCTTCTCCATCATGCCGATAAAGCGATCGAACAGATAGGAAACGTCGTGCGGGCCGGGGCTCGCCTCGGGGTGGCCCTGGAAGCACAGCGCCGGGCGATCGGTCCAGGCCATGCCCTGCAGGCTGCCGTCGAAAAGGGAGACGTGCGTTACCTTGACGTTGGACGGCAGCGTGGCGGGATCGACGGCGAAGCCGTGATTCTGACTCGTGATCAGCACCTGCCCGGTTTCGAGATCTTTGACCGGGTGGTTGGCGCCGTGATGGCCGAACTTCATCTTGAGCGTCTTGCCGCCGGATGCCAGGCCCATGATCTGGTGGCCGAGGCAGATACCGAAGGTCGGCAGTTTCCTGTCGAGGAAAGTGCGCACGGCTGCGATCGCGTAGTCGCATGGCTCGGGGTCTCCGGGACCGTTCGAGCAGAAGACGCCGTCGGGATTCATGGCCAGCACTTCGGTGGCCGGCGTCTGGGCCGGCACCACGGTGAGCTTGCAACCGCGCTCGGCCAGCATACGCAGAATGTTGCGCTTGACGCCGAAGTCGTAGGCGACGACGTGGAAGCGGGGGTCTTTGGCCGATCCATAGCCGGCACCGAGCTTCCATTCGCCTTCGGTCCAGTCGTAGGACTCGGCAGCCGTCACGACCTTGGCGAGGTCCATGCCGGCCAGGCCGGGGAAAGCGCGCGCCTGTGCGACGGCAGCCGCGGCGTCCAGATTGTCGCCGGTCATGAGGCAACCGGCCTGTGCGCCTTTTTCACGCAGGATGCGGGTCAGTTTGCGCGTATCGATGTCGGCGATGCCGACGACGTTCTCGTCGCGCAGATAGTCGGAAAGGGTTTGCTCGGAACGGAAGTTGGAGGCAAGCAGCGGAAGGTCGCGGATCACCAGCCCGGCGGCGTAAATGCGGTCGGCTTCGCAGTCTTCGCGATTGACGCCGACGTTGCCGATGTGCGGATAGGTGAGCGTGACGATCTGCCGGGTATAGGACGGATCGGTGAGGATTTCCTGATAGCCGGTCATGGCGGTGTTGAACACCACCTCGCCGACGGAGGTACCGGTCGCGCCGATACCCTTGCCCCGAAATACCGTCCCGTCGGCTAGAGCAAGCAGGGCTGGCGGGAAGGATGACAAGGTCGGGCTCCTGGGGTTGTTGCGATGCACCAACGCAAAGCGCTGGTCAAACCGCGCCATTGTAGCCGATTTACCCCCCCTTCGGGGCGCCGCTCAGCGCAAGCCGAGCACGTCCTGCATGTCGAAAAGTCCGCTCTTCTTGCCGATCAGGAAGCGTGCGGCACGCAGGGATCCTATGGCGTAAGGCATACGGCTGGCCGATTTGTGGGTGATTTCGACGCGCTCGCCGGTGCCGGCGAACAGCACCGTGTGGTCGCCGACGATGTCGCCGCCGCGGATCGTGGCGAAGCCGATCTGGGTCGCCGGCCGCTCCCCGGTGTGGCCTTCGCGGCCATAGACCGCGCATTCGGCCAAGTCGCGCCCCAGCGCGTTCGCGACGACTTCGCCCATGCGCAGCGCGGTGCCCGAGGGCGCGTCAACCTTGTGGCGATGGTGCGCTTCGATAACCTCGATGTCGTAGCCTTCGTTGAGGATGCGCGCCGCCACGTCGAGCAGTTTGAAGACCGCATTGACGCCGACTGCCATGTTGGGCGCGAAGACGATGGGGATTTCCCGTGCGACGGCCTCGATCTGCTGCTTTTGCTCAGCCGTGAAGCCAGTGGTGCCGATGACGGCATGCACCCCGAAACGACGGCAGATCTCCAGATGGTTGAGCGTGCCTTCGGGGCGCGTGAAGTCGATCAGGCAGTCCGAATTCTTCAGAGCGCTTTCGATATCGTCGGTAATCCGGATGCCGCAGGGCATGCCGAGCGGTTCGCCGGCATCCTTGCCGATAAATGGGCTGTCCGGCATGTCGAATGCCGCGGCAAGCTCCGCATCGGGGGCTTTGAGCACCGCCTCGATCAGCATGCGGCCCATACGGCCGCCAGCGCCGGCAATGGCGCAACGAATCTTGTCACTCATGATTTATTCCTTTTTTGCCGATTCGGGGGCGGGTATTTCGATCACCCGGGCGGGCGAAGCCGTTTCGCTAGCCGCCGCAGTCCCATCGGCAGCGACGACATCGCCGCCGACACGCACGAGTTTGCTGTCTTCGAAGAAGACGACCAGGCGGCGCGACTGCGATTCGCCGCGACCGGGCTGGAAGCGATAGACATAATCCCAGCGGTCGGTATGGAAAATGTCGCTCACCAGCGGCGTGCCGAGAACGAAGCGCACTTGCTCCTTGCTCATGCCCGGCTTCAGACGCGCCACCATGTCCTGGGTGACGTAGTTGCCTTGCCGTACGTCGATGCGGTAGGGCGACAGGTAAGAGCTTACCTCGGGCGTGCCGGAGCAGGCGGTCAGCAGAACCAGACTGGGAAGCAGGGCGCGAAACAACATGTCAGGGGTCGGAAAGCGGGGCAATAGCGCATGAATGGCCACGGAGACTATATCATATGGCTTTTGCCCTTTCTGCCGCCCCGCATCTCCACGGCGCCACCGCATGACCGAACGTTCAGAGCTCAAGAGCATCGGCCTCAAGGCCACCGTGCCGCGCATGACCATTCTCGACCTGTTTCGCCGCTCTGCGACGCGGCACTTGACGGCCGAGGACGTCTACCGCCAGCTACTGGCCGAACATATCGATATCGGACTGGCGACCGTCTATCGTGTGCTGACCCAGTTCGAGCAGGCCGGCCTGCTCGAACGCCACCATTTCGAGTCGGGCAAGGCGGTGTTTGAACTGAACGACGGCAAGCACCACGACCACCTGGTCTGTCTGCAATGCGGTCGGGTCGAGGAGTTTACCGATCCGGAGATCGAGCGCCGCCAGACGAAGGTTGCCAAGGAGCGCGGCTTCACGGTGGTCGAGCATGCGCTTTATCTTTATGCGGATTGCCAGAAAAAAGATTGTCCGCACCGTCCGACAACGGATGACTGATTTCGCAGCGCACGCGTACTTGGCTGCAACGTGAATGCCGCAGAAAAGAATGACAGAAAGATACGGGAGTGATTGAATGCAGATCGAGATAGCGACGGCGGATGGAAGGATGCAAGTGCGGCTGACGGGGAACTTCGACTACACGATGCGCAACCAGTTCATGGCGCAGATGGACGAAGCAATGGCCCAGGCGCCCGTTGAAGAAGTTAGGATCGAGATGGCTGCGGTCGACTACATCGACAGCTCCGCACTCGGCATGCTCCTGATGCTGCGCGATAAGGCCAAGAAGCAGGACGCGAAGGTTATCCTAGCCAATCCTCAGGGTCGTATTCGCCAAGTGCTCAATACGGCCCAGTTCGAACGCCTGTTCACCGTCGTCTGATTCGTCGTTCGCGCGTCGGGGCCCGGCCACCCGCGGTGCGGGCTTGTCGCATGTCAAGGCAATGCATGTCTCCTGGCGCTAGGATTCAAAAGTTTCCGAAACTGCCAGAATCATGACTTCCAAAGCCATACCACCTCCGGCGCATGCGCCGCATCGCGCAGAGGATGGCCACAAGCCGCACCCCTATCCTCCCGGCGACCTCGCCATCTGGGTATTCATCCTCGCCGAACTTTCCGCCTTCTTCGTGCTGTTCGCCGCCTATGCCTTTACGCGGCTCAAGCATCTCGAACTGTTCAACGAGATGCAGCGTACCCTCGACAGCGATGCCGGCATGATCAACACCCTGCTGCTGATCACGGGCAGTTGGTGCGTGGCGCGCGCCATCGCAGCGATCAAGCGCAACCGCTGCCGCGCCAGCGCACACTGGCTGCTGGCGGCCCTCTTTACCGGTGTGGGATTCCTCATCGTCAAGTATTTCGAATACGGCGCCAAGTTCTCCGCTGGCATTAATCTCGATACCAACCTTTTCTACACCTTCTACATTGCGCTGACGATGTTCCACGCCATGCACGTCGTGCTGGGAATGGCGATACTTGTCTTTGTCTGGAAGAAGGCGATGGCCGGCGGTTACTCGGCACAAGATCACCACGGTATGGAAACCGGCGCAAGCTACTGGCACATGGTCGACTTGGTGTGGATCATCCTGTTTCCGCTGGTCTATGTGATGAGGTAAGTCAGCATGAGCGTCCATTTCCTCAACGTCATCTGGATCGCGCTGATGGGTGCGACGCTGATGACCTGGTTCATCGGCAAGTCCGGCGACTTCAGCGTCGGCATGGTGGTTGCGGTGCTGGTAATCTCTGGCATCAAAGGCTGGCTCATCATCTACGACTTCATGGCCCTGCGTCGCGTCAGGTTTTTATGGCGTGCGGTCGTGTTAGGCTGGCTGCTGTTGACACTGGCAGCCATCCTGCTCGCTTACTGGCTTGGAATCAAATGACCATGCAAGACCTTCCGTTCTACGAATCCTCTGGCAACGAGATCGATCTTTTCGAGCACGCGCATCGCAACCATTTGCCTGTGCTGATCAAGGGGCCGACCGGCGTCGGCAAGACGCGCTTCGTCGCCTACATGGCGGCCAAGCTGGGGCTGCCGCTCTACACCGTCGCCTGTCACGACGATCTCACAGCAGCGGATCTGGTCGGTCGTCACCTGATCGGCGACGGCGCCACCTACTGGTCCGATGGCCCGCTGACGCGCGCCGTGCGCGAGGGCGGCATCTGCTATCTCGACGAGGTCGTCGAGGCGCGCAAGGACACTACCGTGGTGATCCATCCGCTCGCCGACCATCGCCGCACGCTGCCGATCGACCGCACCGGCGAGGTACTGCACGCCCCGGACAACTTCATGCTGGTGGTGTCCTACAACCCTGGCTACCAGAACTTCCTCAAGGGCATGAAGCCCTCGACGCGTCAGCGCTTCCTCGCCCTGCGCTTCGACTTTCCCGATGCAACGCGCGAGGAGGGCATCCTGATCGGTGAGACCGGCTGCGATGCGATGACCGCGAAGCGGCTGGTGAATATCGGCCGCAGCTTGCGCGCGCTCAAGGATGTCGATCTCGAGGAGGTCGCCAGCACGCGCCTGCTCGTCTATGCCGCGATCCTCATTCGCGACGGCATGGACCCGGTGGAAGCCTGCCGCTCCGCGCTGGTCGAGGCGCTCACCGACGATCTCGAGGTCGCCGCAGCCCTCGACGAAGTCGTGCTCGCCACCTTCGGGAAATAAGAGGCAATGAGCGCCGAGCGGGACGTTCCTGGCCAAGGGCTCGCTGTCGCGGCGGAGTCGCTCTATCTCGTCAACCTGATGCTTGCACCGGGCATCGCCTTTCTCGCGCTCGCTTGGCTGTGGTTCAAGCGCCGCGCCGATGCACCGCCTCTGGCCAAATGCCATCTCGACCAGACCTTCTTCGTCAGCCTCTGGGGCGGTGCGCTGATCATCGTCGTCTGCGCCGCCTTCCTCTACTTCCTCGGCTTAGACTGGGAGTGGACCTGGGTGACCGTCATCATGTACTTCACCTGCGTGCATTCGACGCTGATCCTGCTCGGCATGCTCGGGCTGGCGAAGGCGATGGCCGGCAAGCCCTACGCCTATCCCTGGATCGGTCCCAGGTGCGAGGGCATCTGAGTGGAAGAGTGGATCGGCGGCATCTGGGATCGCTGGATCACTCAGACCGCACGGCGTGACTATCCCGAGGCGGCGGTTCATCTCAAGGATATCGAGAAGACGCTCGGTGTGATCTTCCGCGCCCTCGGCGGTGATGCCGGGCTGCGCGTCGCAGCGGCGGCCGACCAAGTGCATGGCGCGCGGCGCGGCCTGCTGCAGCGCATTGCCGGAGTGCATGAGCGTGCCGCGCATGCCGCCCTCGATGCGGAAACCCTGCGCCTGCCGCCGAAGGTCGCCGTCTTCCCAGCGCCGACTTTGAATCACGATCTGTATGTCTGGCTTGCCGCGGTAGCCGGTAGTGCCGGCCCGGCGCTGGACCGGTTTGCCAGCGAGTGGATCGTGCGCAACCAGTTCGCCGCCTGGGCCACGCTGCAACGCTATCCGGGCCTCGCGCCGCGTTACCGCAGGCTGGTCGAGGCGCATCTGGAAGAGCGCATGCCGCCGGAAAAAATGCCTGCGGACGAGGCAGCACAGGAGCGCGCGGTGCGCATGGCACTTGCCGATCCGGGCAGCGTGGCGAGTTTGCCGCCGCTGCGCCGCGCCAAGGCCAAGGCGCTGCAACCGGTGCCGCTATGGCTCTATCCCGCACCGCCGGCCGAGACGAATCGGCGCAAGAACGATCCGGCTGCCAGCGAGGCCGAGGGCGAGCAGCCCAAGGAACAGCAGGTCGAGAACAAGCGCTATCAGGCCGAGCGCACCGAGATGCCCGAGAACGAGTCGCCGATGATCCTGCTGTTCCGCGCCGAGAGCCTGCTGTCCTGGGCGGAATACCTCAGGGTCAATCGCGCGCTCGATGAGGACGAGAATCCGGACGCCGGCCGCGCCGCCGAGTCACTCGACAAGCTTACCCTCGCCGAGAGCGAGCAGCGCGTCGCATCGAAGGTGCGCTTCGACCTCGACTTGCCGGCGGCTGCCGAGGACGACATTGTTGTCGGCCCCGGCCTCCCGCTACCCGAATGGGACTGGAAGCGCCGTGTCATGAAGCCCGACTTTTGCCGGCTGCAAACGATGGTGGCGCGCGAGGCCGAGCCGCAACCTTTGCCCGAGCGCCTGCGTCGCCACGCACGCAAGTTGAAGAACCAATTCGCCGCACTCGCGCCGGTGCGCCGCTGGCAGAAGGCGCAGCCCGATGGTACCGAACTCGATATCGACGCCTGCGTACGCATTGTCGCCGATCGCATGGCGGGTTGGCACTTCTCGGGCGCCGGCGCCTACCTCAACCACCGTCCGACCGAGCGCGACCTTGCCTGTCTTGTCCTCGCCGACTTGTCGCTATCCACCGACGCCCATGCCAACGACGAACAGCGCGTCATCGACGTGATCCGAGACAGCCTGATGCTGTTCGGCGAGGCGCTGAATTCCACGGGCGACCAGTTCGCCTTTTATGGCTTCTCGTCGCTGAAGCGCAGCTTCGTCCGCTTCCACGAGATCAAAGCCTTCGAGCGGCCGCTCGATGCCGTGGCGCGCGGTCGCATCGCCGCGCTCAAGCCCGGCTACTACACGCGCATGGGGGCGGCAGTGCGGCGCGCTACGCAACTGCTAGAGCGCCAGCCGGCCAACCGCCGCCTGTTGCTGATCCTCTCCGACGGCAAGCCGCATGACATAGACCTCTATGAGGGTCGCTACGGCATCGAAGACACGCGCATGGCGCTGATCGAGGCACGCGATGCCGGCATCAAGCCCTTCTGCGTCACCATCGACCGCGAGGGTGCCGGCTACCTGCCGCACTTGTTCGGCCCGGCCGGCTACACCATCGTCCGTAAGCCTGAAGACCTCCCCGACCGCCTGCCCTTGCTTTATGCCCAGTTGACTGGCAATGCCTGAAAATATCGCTATCTATATATATAAATAGCGATATCTTGATTTTCTGGGAAATGGTAGCGTAATAGTCGGTTTCTTTGCTTCAAAGAAGAGTGAGCCGAAAAAAAACAGCCAACATCGAAAATGAGGGCGACATGAGCAATCTTTCCATAGGCAAACGCATCTCCGTTTTGACGATAGTCAGCGGCATCCTGATCCTGGTGGTTGCGGGGGTAGGCTGGAAGAACATGAGCAATGCCATCATCGCGCTGGAATCCACCTACAACGATCGCCTGGTTCCGGTTTCGGATCTGGGCAAGATCAGTGATTTGCTGGGGGGAAATACCGCCGAGGTGCTGCGTGCCATCCAGCATGATCCGCGCAACCCGATTCACACTGCACACGATCATCCGGTCAGCAAGCATCTGGATAGCTTTAATCAACGGCGTGCCGAGATCAATGCCTTGTGGGATAAGTACATGGCCACCTATCTCACCGAGGAAGAAAAGAAGCTGGCCGAGGATTTCGTCGCCAAGAACAAGGCCTGGGTCGAAGGCTTCTGGTTATTTGGAGCGCATGGCAGGCGGAGATTTCTCCGAGAGACTGATTCTGGACATACTTGCCGCCGCGCGCACGGAGTCGGTTGCAGCCGTTAAGGCGCTCGATGAACTTCGCAATCTTCAAGACCGAGAAGCAGCGAAACTCTTCAATGACGCGGAGGAGAAATATCGAGAAGCGATGCTGTTGTTTGCCGTCATCATCGCGATCGGCCTGATTGGACTAGGCATATTCTCCTGGCGGCTTTCCGGATCGATCACCGGACCGATCCATACCTCGGTTGCCATTGCCGAGGCCATTGCCGAGGGCGACCTGACACAGCCGGTGCCCAAGGGCGGTAGCGACGAGGCGGGACGTTTGCTGGCAGCCTTTGCACGCATGCAGGACGGCTTGCGCACGATGGTTGGAGGTTCGCAGAAGAACGCGCAGGAATTGGCGCGTGCTGCCGAGGATCTGAACGCGGCCGCCCAGCAGTCGGCGACGGCCTCGGCTGAGCAGAGCGAGGCGGCCGCGGGCATGGCCTCGGCGGTCGAGGAAATGTCGGTGTCGATCGACCAAGTGCGCGACCATGCGCGCGAGGCGCGTAGCGTGGCGAGCAGCGCCGGCGAGGATTCGCGTGCCGGCGGCCAGGTGGTGCTTTCGAGCGCCGAGGAGATGCGTCAGGTTGCAGCGGCGGTGAACGATGCCGCCGGCACCATTCGCGAACTGGAAAATTACTCGAACGAGATTTCGGCGATCATCAACGTCATCCGCGAAGTAGCCGACCAGACCAACCTGTTGGCGCTCAATGCCGCCATCGAAGCGGCGCGCGCCGGTGAGCAAGGGCGCGGCTTCGCCGTCGTGGCGGACGAGGTTCGCAAACTCGCCGAGCGAACTACCGAGTCGACGCACACCATCGGCAGCGTTATCGAGAAGGTGCAGGCCGGTGCCCGGCGTGCCGCGCAGGAGATGGAAGGCGGTGTGTCACGCGTCGATGGCGGCGTCAAGTTGGCTCAGCAGGCCGGCAACTCGATCACTGGCATTCAGGAGGGCGCAGAGCGCGTCGTTGCCGCAGTCTCGGACATCGGCAGCGCGCTCGACGAGCAGTCGGTGGCCGCACAGGAGGTCGCCCGCGGCGTCGAGCGCATTGCCAGCATGTCGGAGGAGAACAGCGCCAGCGTGCGCCAGACCTCAGCTGCTGCCGCACGCCTGCACGACCTGGCGGAGGAACTGTCCCGATCGGTGGCACGCTTCCGGGTCTGAGCGCACCTGACCCGCATCAAGGCCGCGCCGGCCCGCGCGGCCTAGACTGTTCCGCATGACCAAACACGCGCTCTGGCTTGTCGGTTTTCGCCCGTTCTTCATCCTGACCTGCCTGTCGGGAGCGTTGCTGCCCCTCTGGTGGGCGCTGGTTTTCACGGGCGCCGTTCCGCCGGCGCCGACTTTTGTTCAGGCGCCGCTGCAATGGCACGCCCATGAAATGTTCTATGGCTTCGGCTGGGCAATGCTCGGCGGATTCCTTCTCACCGCCAGCAAGAACTGGGTCGGCGTACGCGGCTGGCACGGGGGACCGTTGATGTTCCTCGCCGCGACCTGGCTGTTCGACCGCGTGGCAATGAGCTTCGGGGCCGGCTGGCCCCCGGCGCTGTTCTGGTTGGCGCACGGGCTGTTCCAGGCAGCCATCGTCGCGATGCTGCTGTGGACGTTGTACTTCCAGCGCGTGCGCGGCAACAAGAGCGACAACTATTTCTTCTGGATCATCCTGCCCCTCTTCATTCCGGCGAAATTCCTCATCGTGCAGGGCGACTTCTACGTGCTCGGCTGGAGCATGACGCTGGCGCTGTTTCGCGTCGCCTTCCTCATCATGCTGGAGCGCACCCAGGTGCAGTTCATGCGCTTCGCCTTCCAGGTCGATATCCTGCGCGACTTGCGCCTCGACATGGCGATCAAGTGGCTGGCGGTCGCGCTCGTCTTTGCCGAGTGGCTGCCGATGCCTTTCGCAGCGATGCTCGAGTTCCTGCTCGCGGCGCTGCTGCTGTGGCGCTTCGCCTTCTGGCATCCGCACAAGGCGCTCTTCCGCCTCGATGTCGGCATCATGTACCTCGGCTATCTGGCGATCGTCGCACAACTCGTCGTTGATGGCATCGGCCGCTTCGTCGAGTTACCATGGGTTGGTACGGTGGGCGTGCATCTGTTCACTGTCGGCGCGATGGGACTGATTGTGCCGGCGATGGTCGTGCGCATCTCGAAGGGCCATACCGGACGCGCCGTCGTGTTCGACCGCTTGGACAAAGTGGCGCTCTGGATCATGATCGGCGGCTTCGTCGCGCGCATCGTCGCGCCACAACTTTACCCCGCGAACTACATGATGTGGCTGCATCTGACGGCGACCTGCTGGCTAGTCGCCTTCGGCTTGCTGCTGTGGCGTTACGTGCCCTTCCTGATCGCGCCGCGTGTAGACGGCAAGGAGCACTGATCCTCGTTGCGAGACAAGCGCAAGCAAACTGCCGTGCTGCTGGAAGCGTAAAAAGTCGGCGCTGGCGGGACGGCGCTTCAGCTTGTTGAAAGGATGATCACTTCCGGATCGTCGGCATGCTCGAGCAACAGGCGCCGCACGCGATCCTGCCAGAGAGAATGAAACATTTCGCGTTCCTCTTCGCTTGCGGTTCCGGCCAGGCTACGTGGCATCAGTTCGCCGATGCGCGGATCGCCCGGGACATGATCGAGCCGGGCAGCAACCTCGACCATGGTACCGGTGTCGAGACGGCTGAAGCGTATTTCCCCTTTGGCGAGCGGTTGCGCGAAGAACAGCTTGTCCCGGCGGTTGAATCGTCCTGCCAAGCCGCGGAAGCCGCTGTCGGCCGTCGCGCCGGTCACGAGGGTCGCGATGCTGGCGATCACGCCGGCTACGCCGGCGTCGCGCGCCTCGCGCATGTCGACGCGAATCTCACCGCGCACCGGCAAGGCATTGCCGTACAGGGACGACAGTGCCTGCCGCGTCATCAGAAAAGCGGCAGCGACGGTCGGGCAGCTATGCCCAGCCAGTCGAACGGCATCCTCGTAGCGATAATCGATGCAGCCATCTCGCGCCGCGCCAAGAAACTCTGCAAGCGGATCGCGCATACGGATTACAGGAACGGCGGAATAAAAAACAGGAAAGGCGGTGCTCATGAGGATTATGACTAACTAGCTATTCATCACTGAGGGTTGATCAATGCGTGCAGAGGGATTATTCTTGCAACACAAAACTTACTATAAACAAAACAAAATAATATGACACTCGCGCATGCAACGCTTCCTGCACGTACGCAGGGCTTGCCCCGTATTCGTCATACGTCCGCGGAACGCCGCAACGAGGTCGTCCAGACCATCGTGGAGATTGCGGGTGAACTGGGGCCGGACGCCGTCACTACGCAGGAAATCGCGTCACGCATGGGCGTTACGCACGGGGCGCTGTTTCGGCATTTTGAAGACAAGGCGGCGATGTGGACTGCAGTGTTCGAATGGGTGCGCGAGCAACTCGGCGCTGTGATCGACATGGCCTTCGCGACGGGGGGGAACCCCCTCGCCGTGCTCGAAAACGTGTTTATGCGGCATGTTAGCTTCGTTGCCCGCAATCCTGGCGTGCCGCGCATTCTCTACTACGAGCTGCAATTTTGCGGCGTCTCGCCGCAGCGTAGGGAAGCTTGCCGCATGGTGTCGGGCTATCGCCGTCGCTTGGCGACCCTGATGTGCGAGGCGAAACTGCAGGGCGAACTGCCCTTCGGCATGGACGAGGAAGCAGCGGCCATGCTGTTCATCGGCGCGGTACAGGGTCTGGTGGTGCAAAGCTCGCTGTTCAACGACGAAGCGGGAATGATCGACGCCGCACGCCGCATCTTCCCGCTGTTCCTCGACGGCATCCGCGGCAAGCCTTCTGTTGACTTGTTGGAGCAGGGTATCGTGGAGCAGGGCGCTAGCTAAACCTGGCGCAGGTGGGATGGCGACCTGATCCAGGTCAAGTACCCGATAAACACTGTCAACTATGATTCTTCGCTTGTTCAAACTCGCGGAGAATCAGCATGTCAGCCATTCCTATCCACAATCACACCAACCCTGAAGGTATCTACGGGTTCGACGCGCGCGGCATCGCCAAGCGCTTTCGCCATGCTGCGATTTTCGGTGCGCTCGATGCCTTGCATCCCGGCGAAGTGATGCGTTTCGTCAATGACCACGACCCTATTCCGCTGTTGCAGCAGATGCAGGCCCGCTATGGTGAAGGCGTCGAGATCGCCTATCGTGCCCGCGAGCCAGAGGGGGTGATGATCGATTTCATCAAGCGCTGAGGAGGCTGGCTGGTAGCGGCGCCGCGCTATGATTCCTCTCATGTTGGCAACTCGCGAAGGAGGCACGACATGACGAAGACTGAGCCAGACAGCACCGGGGTGGATATCGACCACGAGCCGGAGCTGACCGATGCGGACATCCTCGATGCGATGCAGCACATCCCCGGCTACCTCGACATCAGCACCGAGGACTTTCGCGTCATCTACCATCTCGCCTGGCGGCATGCCGTAGCGCGTCTGCGTGCCCGCCGGCAGGAAGGTGGGCAATGAAGAAAATCGAAGGCAGCCTGCGCGAATACTTCCGCAAGTGGCGGGGCACGACGGCGGGCAGTCCGCCGCGTGTCCATAGCGACGAGATTTTCTGGTCCTGGGTAGGCGCCGCGCTTGGCATTGGCGCATTGGCTGCGTTGGGGCGCATGTTCTTCCAGAGCCAGGATCTGCCGCTGATGATCGGATCCTTCGGCGCGTCTGCCGTGTTGCTCTACGGTGCGCCGCGCAGCCCGCTGGCCCAGCCGCGCAACCTGATCGGCGGACATGTCGTTTCGGCTTTCATCGGCGTGCTTTGCTGGCAGTTGTTCCACGAGATACCGGGACTGGCGCAAGCGCTGGCGGTGGCGACAGCGATCGCGCTGATGCACGTGACGCGCACGCTGCACCCGCCCGGCGGTGCGACGGCGCTGATCGCCACGCTCGGCTCGGCGGAAATTCAGAAGCTCGGCTTCTGGTATGTGCTGATGCCGGCGACGCTCGGGCCGCTGATCCTGCTGCTCGTCGCGCTGGCGGTGAACAACCTGCCGAAGACGCGCCGCTATCCAGAGGTCTGGTTCTAGCCAATCGTCAATTGATCGTGGTGATCCGCTTGAGGACGTCGCTCCAGCCATGGCTGATCAACACCAGCAGCGGCACGATGCTGACGAAGATGTAGAGCACACGCCGAATGCGGCTGTTGGCCGAGGTCATCTCCATGTAGTGGTCTATCACCATGCGGCCCTTGAAGGCAATCAGCCCGGCAACGACGAAGGCCAAGAGCCAACTTGACTTGCCGGTTTCTGCGAGCCAAGCCGCCGCCAGCGTCAGCGCAATGAGCAGCAGCCAGATTTTTTCGGCATGACCAAGGTGCGAAGGGCCGCCCCGAGCGCCTTGCGCCCCACTGTGGGGGGCAGCGAGCTGCTCTTGCGAGCGTGGGGGGCTGATTTTTTTCATCTGAGTACGTAGAAGAAGGGAAAGATCACCAGCCAGATCACGTCGGTGGTGTGCCAATACACGGCGGCCGCTTCGAGGCCGCCGTAGTCTTTTTCCGAGTACATGCCGAGCGCGGTACGCACGGCCACCCACATCAGCCCGAGCAGACCCCAGCTCACATGCACCAGGTGGTTGAGGGTCAGGTAATAGTAGGTGGTGTAGAAGATGCCGGCCTCTCCGTCGATGCCGTTGGCCACGTTCCAGCGGATCTCGAAGTACTTGGTGATCGGATAGCCGCAGCCGAGGACGATCGCCAGCACCACCCAGCGCAGGGTGGCGCGACGTTCGTTGCGGCGGATCGTCTCGACTGCCTTGACCATGCAATAGCCACTGGTGAGCAGCAGCAGGGTGATGAGGACGCCCGCCACGGTGGCGAGCTTGTCGGGGCCGGTGAGAAAGGCCTCGCGATGATGCGCTTTGGCGATGAAATACACGCCGAACAGCAGCAGGAACTCGACCAGCACACAGAAGATGCCGACCCAGATACCGGTGTTGCCAGGCACGCGACCGTGCTTGAACATGCGCTCCGGCAAGATGGCGTCGGTCGTTTCTGTCTGCTCTGCGAGGACGACGGTTTCGGTCATCGCATCAGCGCCGTTCGCGTACGACGAAGGGCTCGATCAGCGCATCGTCCGCCGACTGCGGGCGGTTGAGCGAGTGGCTGAAATCGGCCTCCCATACATCGGCGTTGGAGAAATCCGCGCCTTCGAGGTCGGCCTGCGCGTAGCGCGTCTGGCGCAAGGTGGCACCGGCGAGCTTGGTGCCCCGAAGTTTTGCGCCGCTGAAGTCCACGTGTTCCATCGCCGCACCCGTCAAGTCCGCGCCGGACAGATCGGCCCCTGCGAGCTTGGCGTCGGTGAATACGCCGCGGAAGGCGTAGCAGCCGCGGATCGAACCTTCGCGCAGGTCGATCCCCTCCATCAAGATGTCCTTGAGGTAGGCACCTGAAAAGTCGGCGCGCGGCGCCTGGGTGTTGATAAGATTGGCACCGAACAGGTTGGCGCCCATCAGTTTCGCGTCGTCGAGCAGCGCGTCGTCGAACTTGGCGTGGAACAGATCGGCATCGCGCAGGTCGGCGCGTGCGAGATTCGCACCGCGGAAATTCACCCATTTCGCGTTGCTGCGCGAGAGGTCGGCGCCGGCGAGGTTGGCCTTGCTGAGATCGGCGTTCTCGAGCTTCGCGCCGGTCAGGCGCACACCCGCGAGATTGCGCCCGGCCAGCTTGCGGTGGGAGAGGTCGCATTTCGAAAGATCGGTCGCCGGCAACGGCTTGAAGCAGTCGCCTGGCGGCAGCTCGCTCGCCAGCGCGCCGCAGGAAAGACCTGCGAGCAGCGCGATGGCGAAGCGGCCAGTTCCGTCCATCAGTGGCTCGTGCCTTCCGACTTGGTGATCTTGTTGTGCAGGTTGTATTTGCCCACCGGCTTGTCCATCGGGATGCGCTTGATCTCCTTGAAAGTCGCGGCGTCGAGCACGATCAGCGCACCGCCGTCGGCCTTGCGCTCCCACAGGCTGGCCAGCGCATATTTGCCATAGCGGTCGAACTCGATGTGCGCAAGTGTCTTGCCAGGATCAGTCTTCACCTCGGCAACCTTCTCGAGGCTGCGCTTGTCGATCACCTGCAGCGTGTCCTTGCCCTTCTTGTCCATCATCGAGTCGGTCCAGGCGTAGGGCGTGTTCTCGTGGCTGCGCATGAAGAAGCCTGGGCCGAGGGTCGGGATCGCCTTCACGGTTTCCCAGCTCTTCAGGTCGATCACCGAGATCAGTCCTTCCTTGAGGTTGGGCGAGGCCATCACGCGGCGGCCGTTCCAGTCGAAGGTGATGCCGGAACCGAGGTGCGGCATTCCGGGCATCGAGAGATCGGCGACCTTCTTTCTCACATCGAGATTGACCACCTGGCCCTTGCCGGCGTCGCGGCTGGCGCCCATCAGTTCCGAATAGTCCTGCGTGAAGAAGAAGTCGTCAAGCGGCTCGGAGAGGACGCTGCGGCGCGGATTGAGGAATCCGGGCAGGAAGGCGCCTTCCTTGTATTTGAAGTCGTGGATCTTGCCGACTGGAATGTCCTCTGCCTTCGGGTCATAGCTGATCTCCCACACTTCGGGAATGTCCTTGAGCGCGGCAACGAAGCTCTTGCGCGGCGAAGCGTCGTAGACCGCCGAGACGCGCGAGGATTCGCTGCCATCTTTGCCGACGACCTCATGCACTTTGAGCACGTTGAGGTCGGCGTCGAGCAGCACCAGTGTATGCGGCAGGTAGTTGGCCACCGCGACGAACTTGCCGTCGCCGGACACCGCGACGTTGCGGGTGTTGATGCCGGCGCGAATTTCGGTGACCGTCTTGAGGTTCCACAGGTCGAACTTGCTGATCCAGCCGTCGCGCGAGGCGAGGAAAACGTAGCGGCCGTCGGGCGTGAACTTCGGCCCGCCGTGCAGTGCGTAGCGCGTCGGCACGCGCGCGATGGCTTCGAGTTTGTCGCCGTCGAGGACCGTCACGTGGTTGTCGCCGGTCTCGACGACCAGGAACAGGTTCATCATGTCCGCCCCCTTGAAGTCGGCGGCGGGCTTGTCGGGTAGGCCGGTGAAGTGCACGATGCGCGATTCCTTCATCTGTGCTTCGGTCCATTGCGGCGCAGGCACGACCGGCGTGTAGAACCAGTCGACCAGTGCCTTGATCTCGGCGTCCGACAGCTTGTCGGCGAAAGGCAGCATCTGCGTCGCCGCGCGGCCCTCCTTGACGGTCTGGATCGCAGCCGGCTTGCGCAAGCGGGCAAGACTCTCGGGTAGCAGCGCGGGGCCGGTGATGCCGAGGCGGTCGGGGCCGTGGCAGGCGGCGCAGTGCTCCATGAACAGCTTTTGCGGTTCTGCGGAAAAAGTCGGCGCCGACAGGACGGCGCCAACGGCGGCGCAAGCGATGGCGAACAGCTTCTTCATGCAATTTCCTCGTCGGTGAGATAGCAGCCGGGGTCTTCGGCCCAAGGGTCGCCGGTCAGTTGTTGCGCGCGTACGCGCGTGTTGCCGTTGCATATAGAGAGGTGGGCGCAGCTTGCGCAGCGCCCCTTCACCGGCCGCGGACTTTGCTTGAGGCCGGCCATCAGCGGGTCGGAGACATCCTGCCAGATAACGCTGAAGGGCCGTTCGCGCACATTGCCGAGCGTGTGGTGCCACCACATCGTGTCTGGATGCACGTTGCCGAGGTTGTCGATGTTGGCGACATTCACCCCCGAGGCGTTGCCGCCCCATTGCTTCAGCTTGGCCTCAATGTGCTCCGCCTTCTCGGGAAACTTGCGGCGCACCCAATGCAGCAGATAGACGCCGTCGGCGTCGTTGTTGCCGGTGGTGAATTCCTTCTGGAGGCCTTTCTGCTGATGGTTCCAGCAGGTGTCGAACAAGAGGTCCATCGCCTCGCGCGTCATGCGGTGGTGGGCGTCGTCCTTGCGGTTCTTGTTGCCGCGGCCGGCGTAGTTGAGGTGCGAGAAGTAGAAGCGGTCGATGCCCTCGTCCTCGACGAGCTTGAGCAACCCCGGCAGATCGGCGAAGTTGTCCTGCGTCAGCGTGAAGCGCACGCCGACCTTGAGGCCCGCATCGCGGCACAGGCGGATCGCGTGCAGCGATTTGTCGAAGGCGCCGTCCATGCGGCGGAATTTGTCGTGCGTTTTTCCGAGGCCGTCGAGGCTCACGCCGACGTAGCCGAAGTCGATCGGGACGATCTTTTCCATCATCGCCTCGTCGATCAGTGTACCGTTCGAGGAGAGCGCGGTGTAGAAGCCAAGCTGCTTGCTGCGCGCTGCGATGTCGAAGAAATCGGGGCGCAACAGCGGTTCGCCGCCGGATAGGATCAGCGCCGGCACCTTGAAGGCCTTGAGGTCGTCCATCACCGCGAACACCTCGTCCTTCGAGAGTTCGCCGGCGAAGTCCTTGTCGGCGGAGATCGAATAACAGTGCTTGCAGGTCAGGTTGCAGCGGCGGATCAGGTTCCAGATCACGACAGGCCCTGGCGGCTTGCGCGTGGGGCCGAGCGGCGTCGGAGAGGCGATCTCCTGCATGTATTGGGAAATGCGGAACATGGGCCTATTGAAGCGTAAAGGGGCCCTATTATGCCTTGATGGCGGTCAATTAGAGAAACTGCGCGCGGCTCGCAGTGTGGTCAATGACGACGCGCACCAGCCAGGCGCCGCTTTCGGACAGCGCGGTTTGCAGCACCTCATGCAACTGCGTCGCACTGTCAGCCTCGGCATAGCGCAGGCCGAAGGCAGCGGCGAGCGCGGCGAAGTCCGCATTCGGCGGTGCCGTCCAGCCACGCCGCAGCAGTGCCTCGGGCAATGCGCCTGCGAAGGGTAGGTGGTCGAAGATGCCGCCGCCGCCGTTATCCATGACAACAACGAGGTTGTTTCCCTGCGCCAGCAGCGCGAGGCTGCTGCAGTCATGCAGGGCCGTCTGGTCGCCGACCAGCACCGCAATGCGTTCCCTGGTCGCGGCGGCGATGCCGGCCGCCGTCGCGAGGTTGCCGTCGATGCCGGAGGCGCCGCGGTTGCCGTGCAGCGTCAGCGGCTTGTCGGCCGTGCCGGAAAACGCATCGACGGCACGGATCGCCAGCGAGTTGCCGACGAAGCAGTGCGTGCCTGTGGACAATGCGTCGAGCAGCTTGCGCGCGACGCTGCCTTCGCTGAGTGCTTCCTGCGCGCACCGCGTTGCGACAGCATGTGCGGCGTCTTCCTCCGCCTGCCGCCAGGCGCTGAAAAAGTCGGCGCTGGCGGGACGGCGGCACAGTGGCGACAGCACCTCAACCACGGCGAGAGGATCGGCATGCACGATGCGGTCGCTGCGCCAGAGCGGGTCGGGCCAGCGGCCCGGCGGTGCGATCAGTACATGGTGTGCGGATTCGAGGCTGGCCAGATAACGTTCGAGGGTGCGCGAGACCGGAAACGCGCCGAAGCGCAGCACCCAGTCGGGTGCCGGCAGGCCGGGCTGCTTCAGGAAGCGCGCCTGATGGGTGAGGATGCGGCTGCGGTCATGCGTCCCGAAGCGCAGGTTGGCGAGCGGCTCGGCGAGGATCGGCACTTCGAGCTTGTCGGCCAGCGCGACGACTGCCACTGCGAATGCAGGGTCGAAGGTGCCTTCGCCGCAGATGATCAACCCCGGTCTGCCCGACAGTTCGGCGGCGAGCGCAGCGATCTCCGCGCCGACGGGCGGTTTGCCGGCGTGCAGGATCGGGGAGGCAGGCAACGGTGGCGGCGCGGAAATCTCTGAAGCCGAACCGGGTAGCAGCGGCTCGCGGAACGGCAGGTTCGCATGGACCGGACCGGGCAGCGGGGCGCGGCATTCTTCGATCAGGCGAGCCGCAAGCATGCGCAGATAGGCGGCATCGAGCAGCGTCGCGTCGGGCGTCGGCAGGGCATGGAAGGCGCGCACCTGATTGCCATAAAGCTTCGTCTGGTCGACGGTCTGGTTGGCGCCCCAGCCATGCGCTTCGGCAGGGCGGTCGGCCGTCAGCACGAGCAAGGGCACCGCGGCGAGGCTGGCTTCCATCACTGCCGGCAACAGGTTCGCCGCGGCCGTTCCAGAGGTGCATAGCACCGCAGCTGGTGCGCCGCTGGCCTTGCCGATGCCGAGCGCGAACCAGGCCGCGGCGCGTTCGTCGTTAATGACATGGCATGTCACCTCCGATCGGCGCAGGAAGGCGAGCGCGAGCGGTGCGGAACGCGCACCGGGACCGAATGCGACATGGCGCAAGCCGGCGGCGGCGAGCCCGGCAACGAAGGCATCCGCCCAGGCAAGGTTGAGCGTGCCGGTATTCATGCCGCCTGGTGTTCCGTGGCGTTTTGCGCGCTTGACGCAGCGACCAGCGCCGCGCGCATCGCAGCGAGCTTCGCCTCGGTCTCGGCAAATTCCTGCACGGGGTCGGAGCCGGCGACGAAGCCGGCGCCGGCGTAAAGCGTCGCCTCCTTGCCGGCGAGCAGTCCGCAGCGCAGCGCGACGGCGATGTCGCAGTCGCCGTTCGCATCGATCCAGCCGATGCCGCCGGTATACCAGGTGCCGCGTGCATCATTGTGGCGCTCCAGCCAGTCAATCGCGGCAGCCGTAGGCGCGCCGCCGACGGCGGGGGTGGGATGCAGGCGCGCGATCAGGTCAAAGGCGGAGACGTCGGCAGGGCGGCGCGCGCTCACGCGGCGGCGCAGGTGGGTGAGCGCATTGAGCTGCATGATTTCCGGCACGTTCGGCACGACGACCTCGATGCACAGTTCGGTGAGCGCTTCCGCGACCGCATGCGCGACGAAGTCGTGCTCGCGGCGGTTCTTGTCGGCGCCCAGTTCGAGGCTGGCCTCCCGCCATGCCGTGCCGGCGAGCGCATCAACGTCGACTTGCGCACCGCTCAGCGAGAGCAGCGTTTCGGGCGAGGCGCCGAGGAAGGCTTGTCCGGCCTGGCCGATGCCGAACGTGGCGCAGGTGGGATGTTGCGTGGCGAGCGCCCTCAGGACTGCAGCGGGTGGAATCGCCGCATCGGCCCTGATTCGCAATGCACGCGTCAGGACGAGCTTGTCGATATGGCCTGAGGCGATGGCGTGCAGCGCCGCACGGCCGCGCGACATGAACGCCTGATCGGCGAGCAAGTTCGGGATAAAAGTCGGCGCTGGCGGGACGGTGCCGCGGTCGGGTGTGAGTGCGTTCCATTGCGCCCGCCACCGGTCCGCCGCCTCGTCTGTTTGGGTTGCGGCACAGGAGAGCGTCAACCAGACTTTGCCCGATTGCTCGCGCAGCATCAGTTCGGGAACCCATAGGCTGGCGTTGGGCAGCGGCGCACCGCCTTGCGGAGAGAAGGCGAACCCGGTGAATGCTAGCGGTGGAGGCGCGTCGTGCGTGCGTTGCCAGCTTTCGAAAAGGCCGCGCTGGGCCGCATGCAATGCGGCGAAGCGCCCTGCACCTGCGCTCGTTGCCGCGAAGGCCTTGCCGATGCCGAGCATGCGCAGTCCGCGATCCGGCCGCTGCCAGAAGCACCAGTCGCCCTGTTCCGGCAACGCGACGTCGGGCCAGCGTGACAGCGGCACCGTCACGCTCAGCAGGCGCGCCGGGGGCGAGGTGGCGGCGAGCCGCGCGAGCTGAGATCCGAGAGCGGTCCAGTCGATCATGCGGGCCGGCTCCAGAGCATGGGCAGGGCCTTGCGATCGAGCTTGCCGGAGGGCAAGCGCGGCAGGCGCTCGACGCGCAGGAAGCGGCGCGGCCGGCGCGTGCCCGGCAGGTGGTCGCGGCACCAGGTTTCGATCGCTTCTTCCTCCGCCTCACCCTCGTAGGCTGCGGCGATCACGTCGCCCCAGACCGGATCGGCAAGGCCCGTCACGCCAGCCTCGCGCACGCCGGGGCAGGTCGCCAGCCGCGATTCGACATCGAGCGGATGGACATTCACGCCGGCGGAGACGAGCATGTCGTCGGCGCGGCCGTCGACATGCACGTGGCCGTTCGCATCGATGCTGCCGAGGTCGTTCGTCGCAATCCATTCGGGCGCAGGGCCTGCGTCGCCGAGATAGCCGGACATGCGCGCGGGCGTCGCTATGCGCAATCGTCCGTCTTCTGTGCTTTCGATGCGAACACCCGGCAGCGGCCGGCCGACGTCGCCCTCTCGCCAGTGCTTGCCTGGACGCAGGTTGACGGTGGCCTGCGCGCAGGTCTCCGTCATGCCGTAGGTCGGGCAGACCGGCCAGCCGGCAGCGACGGCACGGTCATACAGCGTTTGCGTCAGCGCTGCGCCGCCGACCAGCACGCAGCGCAAAGTCGGTCCTGGCGGGACGGCGGCATCGATGAGGCTGGATAACATTGGCGGCACCAGTGAGAGATGCGTGATGCGGCGTTCGGTGAGATCGCGCGCAATGCTTTCCGGATCGAAGCTGTCATGAACGACGGCGGTCGCGCCTGCGCGCAGGCAGCGGTAGAGGATCATCGCGCCGCCGACGTGATAAAGCGGTAGACAGGCGAGCCAGGCGTCGCCTTGCTCCAGGCCGAGCGACTTCATGCTCATGCGGCTCGCCGCGGCCACCGCGCGCCAGGGCAGGCGTACGCCTTTGGGCTCGCCCTGCGATCCGCTTGTCGCGATGATCAGTGCAAGCCCGGGCTCGGCAGCCTGCTCGGCCAATGCTGTGATCCGTGCGCGCTGAGCGGAATCGAGACCCGGCGGCAGCGGGAACGCCGTGCCGCCGCCGAGCGCGCAGGCGACGATGCCTTGCGCGAGCGTTGCCGCATTGCCATCGAGCAGTTGCAGGCCTGTACATCTAGGTAAAACAGCGATATCGCCGAAGGTCAGTATTCCACCATCGGGAAGGATGATGGCGGGAGTATCGCGGCGGGTACGGGTGAGCCAAGCACTGATGGGTTGCATGCGCAAATTTTACGTGGGCGCGGAAACTCAGCGCATGAGGAAAATCAAGTTCGAAATGCAGGGACAACGCAATGCTTGTAGCGGCTCAATGCGCTCGTCTGCCGTGAGCACAATTGACCGGCCCGATAATGCCAGACCCATCATGGCTTCCGGTGTGCCTGCATGCATCCATTTTCTGAGTGGGCATTACTCGCGAGATAGTAAAGCCTGAGCAAGAATATTTGTAGGGACATCGCTGATATTGGGTATTTATCAGCAACGATCGAATGCAGACCCGGCGGCCTTATCAAGTAGTTTCTCTGAAAGCCGATAATAAGTATCTCCGTATAACTTCTTTGATACTCCATGTGGGCAAATTCAAAGTTATCAGGGATTGCATAAAACCCTAAGAGCATGTATTGATATAGTTATATAAAGCAATGCGGCGCCGATCGGGGGGGCGGCGTTGAAGAATGTAGAGGGAGGTAGGCAAATGTCTCATTCATCTGCGTCTTCCGCTGGAAGGGTAGTTCCGTTACTCGCTTTCCTATTACTGCTAAGCCAGTCAGCCATTTCTGGCGAATTGAAATTTGCCTTGGCTAACTCGACTTGCGATGCAATGCGTAAGGTGGGAGAGTTGTTCCAAAAGAGCCACGATGTAACCATCACCTACACCTGCAAGTCATCGGGACTGTTGGCGAAAGGGTTGGTAGGCAAGGCGTTGGATGCCGATATCTTCATCTCCGCCAATCAGGAGTGGATGGATTACCTGGTCGAGAAGAATCTTGTAGCCAAGAGTGTTATCACAACACCATGCAGAAGTTCCTTGGTCGTGGCAGTGCCCAGAAATAGCGCGCTTCGATTGAATGCATGGGAGGACTTGGGCTCGGAGAAGGTCACTTCGATCATTATCGGTGATCCTGGACTGGCTCCCTTCGGCCGATACGCCAAGCAAGCGCTTGAGCACACGGGATTGTGGGAGCGTGTAAAGCACAAGATAACGACCCGAAAAAATATCGAGTTGTTGGCAGATTCACTGGCGCAGGCAAATGCTTCGACAGTGGGCATCATGTTCAAAGCCAATCTGAACGAGCAGCTGAATGGGATCTATGTCGTCAAGCCATCGTGGCATCAGCCAGTGCAATATTTCATGGCTCCACTGAAAGCTTCTGCCAATGATCGTGATGTAAAAAACTTCCTGCGCTTCATGGAGACGGGAGCAGCGAAGGCGCTCATTGCTGCCGAGGGCTTCGAAGTTGATTAGATATGGTCGCGTGTCGATGATCTCCTCGTTTCTTCGGAACTGCTCGCTGTTCCAGAAGCTGATCGTTCCCATGGTGATGGTCGGTTTGGTTGGCGTAGGGGCGATCATCCTTTCTGCTTTCAAGCTAGAGGACTCAGTGAATGCGCTTGGACATATGCATTCAGTCGGCGGAGAACGCCTGAAAAGTCTTCAGGAAATGGACAAAACGCTTGCCAATATACGCACGCTCGGGCTCAAGCATTTGTCGAGCGAAAGTGCCAAGGAAATGCGGTCTATTGAGAGCGAATGGGCTGATCTCAGACAGACCGTCAATATGCAGTACGAGGCCCTGAGGCAGAAAGGAGAGAAACTAGGCCAGATAGATTTGGAAAACGTGGCAGCGCTTGGGAAACTCAGCAAAGAATATTTGGCGCAAGTAGGGAAGGCGTTGGAATTAAGCGCTGACTTCGAGAAAGAATCGGCCTTCGAGGTGTTGTCCCGCGCAGATCAAGTTCATGTTTCGAACATGCGGGATGTAATGCAGAGGTTAATGATGCATGCCTTCGAGAATGTCGCTGAGAGCCGTGAGGAACTCATGACGTCTGCGGCGGCCAATCTCAGGATGACGATCTTGATTGGCATTCTGGGAGGGTCGTTGGTATTGGTAATCGCGTTTTACGTAACAAAGCGGACAGTAATACGACTTGCCGAGCTTCTTTCCTGGTCACATCGCATCGCTGGCGGAGATCTATCCAATCCGCTAAGGTCAAGCAGCAACGATGAGGTAGGGCAGCTTATGCAAGCAATGGGGCTCATGGTAGGCAGTCTTGCCACTGCACGGGACGAACTCGAAATTGCCAAGAGCACAGCGGAAAGAACGGCAACGGAACTTCGCTTATATGCCAATGCATTTCATAGTAGCGGCGAAGCGATGTTGATTACCGATCAGGACAACAGAATACTCAACATCAACCCTGCATTTACAACGCAAACCGGCTATCAATTGGACGAGGTCTATGGCCAGAATCCGAGAATGCTTTCTTGCGACAAGACGCCACAGAGCACGTTCAAAGAAATGTGGGGGGAACTGGAGCGCAACGGATATTGGCAGGGGGAGCTTTGGGATCGGAGGAAAACCGGTGAGATTTATCCAAAGTGGGCATCAATATCGGTCATCCGAGACGAAAGCCAGATAGTCAAATACTACATTGCCACATACTCTGACATCACTGAGCGCAAGGCGAACGAGGCACGCATTCAATACCTCGCTCATCATGATCCTTTGACAGGATTGATCAACCGATACAACCTCGAAAGCCGTTTGGAGCAGGTCTTGCTATCTGCGCACAGAGACAAACTTCATGTCGCAATTATGTTTATCGACATGGATCGCTTCAAGGTAATCAACGACACTCTCGGACACCATGTCGGCGACCAGTTGCTGATCGAGATCTCGCGTCGTTTGATAGAGGGCGTACGCGAAAGTGACATTGTTGCCAGATTGGGCGGTGACGAATTTGTTGTGGTCCTGACCGGGATGGCTGCAGATCTGGACTCTGCACTGATCGCTGAAAAGCTACTGAATAAATTGGGTGGACCTTATTCTGTCGAGGGCAATGTTCTGCACACGACTCCCAGCATTGGGATCGCCGTCTTCCCCGTGGATGGGGAGGATGGGACAACCCTGATGAAGCATGCAGACACTGCGATGTACCACGCAAAGGCGCTCGGTCGAAACAATCTCCAGTTCTTTACTGAGGAGATGAATGTTGCTGCCAGTGAACGCATGGAGTTGGAAAAGGAATTACGAGAAGCATTGGATGAAGGACTGCTCACCCTTCATTACCAACCGCAGATTCATGCGAAGAGCATGCAGGTGAGTGGGGTCGAAGCGTTGATACGCTGGCAGCATCCTATACATGGTGACATTGCACCCCTGAAATTTATCCCTATTGCTGAAGAGTGAGCTTCCCCCGAAATTTCGTCTGCCAAGGGTGACCTAAAATTAGCGTCACTTTTGGAAGGCATGAAATGAAGATACCGAAACAGGCATATACGACCGAGTTCAAGGAACTGGCGGT
>JBGFRW010000021.1:0-96550 GCA_041694935.1 Pseudomonadota bacterium
CAGGACCGTGAAACGAGACCGCGCCAATGATAGTGGGCAGCTCGCCCGCGAAAGTAGGTCAGCACCAGACTACCCCTCACAAAAAAGCCCGCTAACTAATACTTAGCGGGCTTTTTTACTTGTAAATGATGGAAATCGCGAGCGCTCCGGTAAAATCCCTTACCCATGAAAACCACCTTTCTTGATTTCGAGCAGCCCATCGCTGAACTCGAAGCGAAGATAGAACAATTGCGTTTCGTTCAGGATGAATCGGCAGTCGATATTTCCGATGAGATCGGCCGTTTGGAAAGCAAGGGCGCGGCACTCGTCAAAGATATTTATGGAAAACTGACCCCCTGGCAGATCGCCCAGGTAGCACGACATCCGCAACGACCTTATTCGCTCGATTACTTCGACATGATCTTCACGGATTTCGTCGAATTACACGGCGACCGGGCATTTGCTGACGACCTAGCGATAGTGGGCGGTATGGCTCGATTCAACGGTCAGTCATGCATGGTGATCGGCCATCAGAAGGGGCGCGACACCAAGGAAAAGATTCAACGCAATTTTGGCATGCCGCGACCAGAGGGATACCGTAAGGCTTTGCGTCTGATGAAGCTCGCTGAAAAGTTCGGGATGCCGGTGTTCACCTTTATCGATACGCCAGGGGCGTATCCGGGAATCGGTGCAGAGGAGCGTGGCCAATCTGAAGCGATTGGCCGAAATCTCTACGAAATGGCCGAACTTCAGGTTCCATTGATTTGTACGGTGATAGGTGAAGGCGGTTCAGGTGGTGCACTCGCCATCGCTGCTGGAGACGCTGTTTTAATGATGCAGTATTCGACTTATTCCGTCATCTCGCCTGAGGGGTGTGCCTCGATACTATGGAAGAGTGCAGAGCGCGCTTCCGACGCGGCTGAAACCCTCGGCATTACGGCTTCGCGCCTCAAAACGCTTGGTCTAGTTGATCGTGTGGTTAACGAACCGCTCGGCGGCGCTCACCGTGACCCACGAACAACTGGACAATCCTTGAAGAAGGCTCTGCAAGATGCGCTGCGACAGTTGCAGGGATTGTCAGCCGAGGAACTTATCGAGCGACGCTATGAGCGCTTGATGAGTTATGGAAAGTTCAAGGAAGCAGCCTCCCATTGATGCTGCGGCAGCGCTTGCTGCCGCAGTAGCATCTTGCCTGGAGCGTCATGTCGAGCAGGGACAGAGCATCGTAGTCGGCTTGTCCGGGGGCGTTGATTCCGTTTGCCTCTTGCATGCACTCGCTGCCGGTCCTTTCGCGAATGGAAAACTGGCCAGACTCTCGGCACTGCATGTTCATCATGCCATCAGCCCGAATGCGAATGGATGGGAAGACTTCTGCCGCAGATTATGTGAGCGTCTGGGAGTTCAGTACGCGTATCAGCGCGTCGATGTGCCGCGAGGTACGCGAGATGGTTTGGAAGGCGCGGCGAGGAAGGTGCGTCATGCGGCGTTTGCAAAGGCCGACGCTGATTGGATTCTGCTTGCACACCATAGAAATGATCAGGCGGAAACACTGTTGTTCAATCTCCTGAGGGGTACGGGTACTGCTGGCGCATCCGCGATGCGAGAGCGTACAGGACGAATCCTTCGTCCTTTGCTGCCTGTCAGTAGGGAGGAAATTGAAAATTATGCTCGGCAGCAGGGGCTTGAGTGGGTCGAAGACGAGAGCAATGCCGACATTCGACATTCCAGAAATTTTCTGCGGTGGAGGATATTTCCTGAACTGGAGCTGCGTTTTCCCGCAGCAACCAAGAATCTCGCCGGGGCTGCAGCACGCTTTGCGGAGACTCAGGATCTGCTAGACGAACTCGCACGTCTAGACCTAGGCAATAAGAGCGATTTCCCTCTCTGTGCGCACGAATTCGCGGGAATGAACGAATTGCGTGCGCGAAATCTGCTGCGCTACCTGCTTGCCAAAAATGGCGTGCAGATTCCGGGCGAAACTCGGCTGAGAGAGGCAGTCCGGCAGATGCAGGCAGCTGGGATCGACAAGCACCCTTCCGTGACGCTAGGTGCGCATCGCTTGTTGAGGCAGCGAAGCAAAATCTATTTGGAACGGAGTTTGTCGAGCGAGGACAGGCGCTGAGCCAACTCTACGGCGGAACGTACGCCCATTTTCTCGAAGATGCGTGCGCGATGAACTTCGACCGTGCGCATGGCAATCTGCAGATCGTCGGCGATGACCTTGTTTAGCTTGCCAGCCAGAATGCCTGCCATGACCTCCTGCTCGCGCTCGGTAAGGCTCGTTAGTCGCTCCTGGATTTCGGCGCGTCCTGCATTTTGATTAAGCCGGTTCTCCTCGAATTGCAGGGCTTCGAAAATACGGTCGGCTAGCTCGTTGCTGTTGAATGGCTTTTCAATGAAATCGAAAGCGCCGCGCTTAATTGCCTTCACAGCAAGAGGAACGTCTCCGTGGCCGGTAAGAAAGATGATGGGCATTGCGCATCCTTGCGCGAGCAACCGATCGTAGAGTTCGAGTCCGGTCATGCCGACCATGCGGATGTCGAGTACGATGCATCCGCTCATTTCTCTATGGTAGTCGGCTAGAAAGGCTTCGGCTGACGGCCAGGTCTGCGATTTGATGCCGCGCGTGCGCAGAAGCCAGGCCAGTGCGTCGCGAATCGCGGCATCGTCATCGACGAGATAGGCTGTGCCTGTTGTCATGTGGCTACCGGAAGAGAGATATGAAAGACGGTGCCGCTCCCCGGGTTGGGCTCGAACCATAGGCGTCCCTGATGAGCCTCGACGACGGAACGGCAGATGTTGAGGCCGACGCCGAGTCCTTCGCTCTTCGTCGTGTAGAAGGGCTCGAATAGCTGTTGTGCATCATCGACAGCGATGCCGCAACCGTTGTCAGTGATGGAAATGAGCACATGCTGGTTCGCGCTGCGCGCAGCAACCGTCAATATGCGCGTTTCTTCCAGGTTATGCTGCATGGCGTCTATGCCGTTCTTCATCAGATTCAGGATGGCCTGGCCGAGAAGAATGCGATCGGCTTCAAGGATGGGCAGTTCCGCTGGGATGTCGCGGACGATGCTGACCTTATGGCGGCGGGCATCTGCTTCTATGAGTGTGATGATATCGGACAGTAGCCCCCCCAGGTCGCAAGGTTCTGACTTCGGTTCGTGGCGTTGGGCGAACTCGTAGATACGGCGGATGATGTTGCCTGCACGCTGCGCTTGATCCTGGCATTTGGCCAATGCTCCGTCTATTTCGTCGAGAGCGGTAGAGTCCGCGGCGATCAGATTGCGGCAGCCTGCGGTATAGCTGGCGATGGCCGCGAGCGGTTGGTTCAGTTCGTGAGCCAGACTGGAGGCCATTTCGCCCATGGTTACGAGGCGCGCACTGGCTTGTAGGCGCTCTTCCTGCTGGCGCGACAGCTCCTGCGCTCGCTTATGCTCGGTGATGTCTACCACCGACCCCATCCAGCCAGTCTGTCGCCCCTCGTTATCGATCAGCGGTGATTCATGAATCAGCACATCGAACAACTCGCCATTACGGCGCTTGAAGCGCATTTCGAATCCCTCACTCGGCGCCTGACCCGCCATGACGCGATCATGCATGGCACGTGTTTCCTCGAGGTATTCATCCGCCCAGTAGGGCATCGGCGGGACCAGCCCAACGAGTTCTTCAACTGACCAGCCTACCATGCGGCAGAAGGCTGGGTTGACGTAGGTGATGCGTCCCTCGAGGTCGCGTGCCCGAAGACCGGTCTGGACTGAATCTTCCATGGCCTTGCGGAATGCGTACTCGGCATGCAGAGCATCTTCGGCTGCTTGGCGTCGCAGCACGTCGCGGCGTAGCACCCACAGGCTGCCCAGTACGAGGATGGCCAGCATGACCAAGGAGGCACTGAGCAGGCGACTGGCGAGCGGTGCCGGCGACTGGTAGGGGGTGGCGCGCAGGATAAGCCCATGGCCGGGCGGCTCGAAAGACATCTGGTACTCGCTGCCCGGAGCAATGGGAGCCACCTTCGACCTCATGCCCAACTGCAGGTTGCCCTGATCGAAGATGCCGATGCGGTAGCGCTCGGCAAGCCACCAGGGAATCGACTCTTCTAGAAGGCGGCGAATCGAATAGATGCCGACGACGGTACCTGCATGCTGGCCGCGCAGGAACACCGGGACATGAACCTCAAATTGCCAGTCTCCCTGCACGACCGGGTAGGCGGGGCTATAGACCGGGCGACCGAGCGAATCGGCCAAGCGGCTCACGGAAGGAGAGGGGATGAGATCCTGATTCTCTCCGACCCTTGCAGCATCAGCTTTGCTGGGTGGAAAGGCCGCGCGCACATGACCGTCTCGATCGAGCCTGATGACCTGAAACATGCCCGAGTTGTTGGCGACGAGTGTCCGGGCATTCGCTTCGAACACCTCTGCTTGGTCGATGCGTTGCGGATCGAGGTGTGCGAGCAATTCTTCGTTGTGGCTGAAGAGGAAATGCAGGTTCTGCTCGATCCAGAGCATGTCACTGATCAGTGTGGTGCGCTGTTCCTCCTTTTCGCTCTTGTCCAGAAACCACAGCAACGCGACGACCGCAGCAAGGAACAGCAGAAAAGAGAGGCGAGGCAGCCACCATAGGATCTTGCGGGTTGGCGCTGGACGCAGCTGCCATTGCGCGGCGGTTCTCATTCAGACCCCGAGATAGCGGTGCCAGATAGCGTGATCGGAATCGAGATCGGCTGAACTGCCATGCCAGACGACACGGCCTTTTTCGATGATCGTGTGGTGGTCGGCGAGACGGATGAGGCGTTCGACGTACTTGTCTATGACCAGAATGGTCTGGCCTGCTGCACGCAGAGCGTCGAGACAGCGCCAGATCTCTTCTCGCAACAGCGGGGCGAGGCCTTCGGTCGCTTCGTCGAGGATGAGCAGTTGCGGATTGGTCGTGAGCGCGCGCCCGATGGCGAGCATCTGCTGCTCGCCGCCCGAGAGCTGGTTGCCGAGATGGTGCTGGCGCTCGGCCAACTGTGGGAAGAAGGCGAATACCTTGGCTGCAGTCCAAGGATCGGTCGAACCGCTGCGGTTCGCGGCAAAAGCGACAAGGTGCTCCTTTACAGTCAGATTGGCGAACACCTGCCGGCCCTCGGGCACCACTGCAATGCCGAGGCGCGCGATGCGGTCAGCACGGAGGGCAGCGATGTTCTGTCCTGCCAGCCTGATGCTGCCACTACGTGCCGGAGTCAGACCGCAGATGGCTCGCACCGTTGTCGTCTTGCCCATGCCGTTTCTGCCCAGCAGTGTGGCGACCTCTCCAGTAGCTACCTTCAGGCCGATGTCGAACAGGACCTGGCTTTCGCCGTAGGCGAGCTGCAGGGAGTCGATTTCGAGCAGGGTGCTCATGGCAGTTCGTCACCGAGATAAGCGCGCCGAACCTCTTCATGCGTACGTACCTCCTCCGGTGCACCGCTGGCAATGATGCGTCCGGCGACCAGCACGGAAACGCGGTCGGCCAGACGGAAGACGATGTCCATGTCGTGCTCGACCAGCAGGACGGTCTGTTCGCCCTTGAGGGAGGCGATCAGGTTGGCCATGTGTTCCGACTCCTCCGGTCCCATGCCGGCCAATGGCTCGTCGAGCAACAGCATCCGTGGCCGAGTCGCCAGCGCCATGGCGAGTTCGAGGGCGCGTTGTTCGCCATGGGAGATATCGCCAGCTAGAGTGCCAGCCTTTTCTGCCAGACCGACGCGGCCGAGCCATTCCTCCGCTTCTTCTATCATGGGGTAGTCGGCGGCCGCAGGGCGCCAGAAGCGAAAGCTGGTGCCGAAGTCTCGCCTGCGTGCCTGCACGGCCAGGCGCGCATTCTCGAGCAGCGTCAGGCGCGGAAATACCTGTGTGATTTGATAGGAACGGGTGATTCCCCGTGCGACACGCGCGTGCATGCTGAGGCGGGTGATGTCTGCGCCGTCAAACAGCAGGCGTCCGGAATCCGGCCTCAGTCCTCCCGAAATCAGATGGATCAGGGTGGTCTTGCCGGCGCCATTGGGACCGATCAGCGCATGTAGTTCGCCTTCTGCCACGCGGAGGTCGACGCCGTTCGCCGCCCACAGGCCGCCGAAGTGCCGCTTGAGAGCAATGGCTTCGAAGATAGGGCTCATCTTGTGCGCGCCCGCAGGCCGAACAGCCCCGCCAGCCCTTGAGGAGCGAACAACACCACTGCGAGCAGCGCAATGCCGACGTAGAAATGACTGTGTTCGGTAATGCGCGCGAGAATCTCCTCGATGCCGAGTAGCGCGACGGCACCTAAGACCCCGCCATAGCGCTTGCCGACGCCGCCGAGGATCACCATTACGAGCAGCATACCCGACTGGGTCCAGTAGAGTTGCGCAGGACTGGCCATGCCGTTCTGATTGGCGAACAGTGCACCAGCCAAACTGGCCAATGCCGCACCGGCAGCGAAGCAGACCAGCTTGAGGCGCCGGACCGGATAGCCGAGTGCCTCCATGCGCATTTCGTTCTGGCGCAGGCCGGCTAAGGCATGGCCGTAGCGCGAAGCGGCAAGTCGTTTCAGCGCGAGCAAGCTCGCTGCCAGCAGCGCCAATGACACGCAATAAAGCACGGTGTCGCTGGCCAAGTCGAAAGGCACCAGCGCAGAGCGTTGGGCGAGCGGCAGGCCGTCGTCGCCGCCGGCGAATTTCAGCGAGATGACGATGTAATAGATCATCTGCGCGAAGGCGAGCGTGATCATGATGAAGTAGACGCCACGGGTGCGCAACGACACCGCCCCGATCGCCAGCGCCGCCAGCGTTGCCGTGACCAAGGCGAGGGGCCAGGCGATCCAGGCGGAGGCGATGCCTTGTTCCATCAGCAGTGCGACGACATAGGCACCGATGCCGAAGAATGCGGCGTGTCCGAAGGCCACCATGCCGCCGTAGCCGACGATGAAATTCAGGCTGGTTGCGGCCAGCGCAAAGATCAGCATGCGGGTTGCCAGGCCGATGTAGTAGTCCTCGCCAATCGCCTGGAGCGCAAACGGCAGGAACAGCGCGGCACCCAGCAGTACCATCTCCAGGGACGATTCGCGGCGCGATGCTTTCATGCGCGTGCGGGAAACAGGCCTTGAGGCCGCCAGAACAGCACAGCGGCCATCAGCAGGTAAATCATGATGGACGCCAATGCCGGGCCGAGGTGGCCGGCAATTTCCGGCGTCGTGGTCGAGCGTAGCAGCGTCGGCAGCAGCGCTCGACCGAGGGTATCGACCATACCGACCAGCAAACTGCCGACCAGCGCTCCACGGATGGAACCAATGCCGCCGATGACGATGACAACGAAAGCGAGGATCAGGATACTTTCGCCCATGCCGACCTGAACTGCGAGCAATGGACCGAGCAACACGCCGGCAAGTGCGCACAGCGCGGCGCCAAGTACGAAGATTCCGGTGAACAGGCGCCTTACATTGACGCCGAGGGCCTCCGCCATTTCGCGGTTGGCGGCGCCGGCGCGCACCCACATGCCGGCACGCGTGTGGCCGATCAGCCAGTAGAGCAGGCCAGCGACCCCAAGGCCGACACCGATGATCAGCAGTCGATAGGCCGGATAGCTGAAGCCGAACAGTTCGAGCGGCCCGGAAAGCGCTGCGGGGGGATTGAGCATCAGTGGCTGGGGGCCCCAGATCATGCGTACCGCATCGTTGGCTATCAGGATGAGCGCGAAGGTGGCGAGCACTTGGCTCAGGTGGTCGCGCTTATAGAGTTGCCGCAGCAGGGTGAGCTCCAGAACGAGGCCTACAGCAGCCATGCCGAGGATTGCGCCGACGATGCCGATCAGAAAGGAGCCTGAAGCCTGAGCCGCAGCGGCGCCGAGGTAGGCGCCGCCCATGTAAAGCGAGCCGTGCGACAGATTGATCATGTCCATGATGCCGAACACGAGCGTCAGCCCGGCGGCGAGCAGGAACAGCATGAGGCCGAATTGAAGGCCGTTGAGCGTTTGCTCGAGAATCAGCTGTGCCATCGGCTTATGTGGCCGGGCAAAGATTGCTTAGGCGGGACGGGGTTTGTTGGGCTTGGGCTGATGGGGAGGTCTGTTGCCTCCGCCCCCGCCAGCACCGGGTTTACGCGGCCCCTTGCCCTTGAATCGGTTCTTGGAAGGGTTGCCTCCGCCCCCGCCGGGCTTGCCGGTGTAGCCGTAAGGCTGCTGGCCGCCGGTGCGATTGCCGGGTGCCGTCTGGATTTCCAGTTCGTTCAGTTCATCCCATTCCGCATCGGTGCGATCGCGTTCCGGAATGGACATGAGTTCGCGGATGCGCCGGCGTGGATCGAAGGCAGGCGCCGCAGGAGCGGGGGAACTGCCCTCGTTCTCCAATGGTTCGTCGTTCATCAGAGCAGATTAATGGAGCAAGATTGATTTACGCGCAGAAGACCGGCGGGTCTGACTGTTCTGTTGTGTGCCGGTATTCACTGAATGCGGTGGTTGCGGGGGCAAGATTTGAACTTGCGACCTTCGGGTTATGAGCCCGACGAGCTGCCAGACTGCTCCACCCCGCGTCAGAGCTGCGCATTATGCCCAAGGCGCAGCGAAGCGTCAACCTTGTGGCGCGATTTTTTCTGCTGCGAGGCACAGTCGTAGCTGCGTTTCCCAGTCAGGCAGGGCGATTCCGAAATCATCGCGCAGCCGCTGGCAAGAGAGGAGCGAGTAGGCGGGGCGCTTGGCCGGAGTGGGAAAGTCGGCGCTGGCGATACGGCGTACCGGCGGGGCGCGGTCCGCCACGCCGGCTTCCACTGCACGTGCGAGCAGAGCCTCGGTAAAGCCATGCCAGGTCGTTGCGCCGGCAGCGGCAAGGTGATAAACCCCCTGTTGACCTGCATGCCGCGCCAGCGCGAGTGCAGTCGCTTCGGCGATCATGCGCGACCACGTGGGGGCGCCTTGCTGGTCGGCGACCACACGGAGTTCGTCGCGTTCGCGCGCGAGCCGCAGCATGGTGCGCAGGAAGTTGTGGCCGCGCAGACCATAGACCCACGCGGTGCGGAAGACTAGGTAGCGGCAGCTGCTTGCCGCAATTGCCTGCTCGCCTGCGAGCTTGCTGCGGCCATAGCTGTTGATCGGGGCGGTCGGGGCATCCTCCGAGTACGGCTTGGTTGCATCCCCGGCGAAGACGTAGTCGGTCGAAAAGTGGACGAGCAGGGCGCCGAGCCGCCGCGCTTCCTCGGCGAGGACGCCGGGCGCCGTGCCGTTGATTGCCATGGCCAGCTCCGACTCGCTTTCGGCCTTGTCCACTGCTGTGTAGGCGGCCGGGTTGACGATGTGCGTGGGCTCGAGTTCGCGCACGACGCTGCGCATGCGGTCGGGATCGGCGAGGTCGAACTGGCTGCGATCGAGGGCGATCACTTCGCCGAGTGGCAGGAGGGTGCGCTGCAACTCCCAGCCGACCTGCCCGTTGATGCCGCTGAGCAGGATGCGCATCATGGATAGGTTTCCGCGAGCCGGAACGGCGTGCCGGCGGCGTCCTTGGCGGCGAGCAGTGGCGGTGCGGAAAGCTGCGCCAGCGGCCAGTCGATGGCAAGATCGGGGTCGTTCCACAGCAGTGAGCGCTCATGCTCGGGCGCGTAGTAGTCGGTGGCCTTGTAGAGGAAATCGGCGCTCTCGGAGAGCGTGAGGAAGCCGTGGGCGCAGCCGGGCGGAATCCAGAACATGCGCTGGTTCTCGGCGGAGAGATGCACGCCCGTCCAGCGGCCAAAAGTCGGCGAGGAACGGCGCAGATCGACGGCGACATCGAAGACTTCGCCGGCGACGACGCGCACGAGCTTGCCCTGCGGCTGCCTGAGCTGGTAGTGCAGGCCACGCAGCACGCCTTGCTGCGAGCGCGAGTGGTTGTCCTGTACGAAATCGAGGTCCAGGCCGAGCTGCGCGAAGGTGCGACGGTTCCAGCTTTCCAAGAAGAAGCCACGCGCGTCGCCGAACACCTTGGGTTCGAGGAGCAGCACGCCCTCGATCGCAGTCGGGAGGGCCTTCATCAATACACCTTTTCGCGCAGCAGGCCCTGCAGGTAGGCACCGTAGCCGTTCTTGGCGAGCGGCAGCGCCAGCGTTTCGAGCTGCGCATCGTCGATCCAGCCCTGGCGCCAGGCGATTTCCTCCGGACACGCGACCTTGAGCCCTTGGCGCTTCTCTAGCGTGGCGATGAACTGGCTTGCCTCGAGCAGCGAATCGTGGGTACCGGTATCCAGCCAGGCCATGCCGCGCCCCATGATCTCGACATCGAGCAGTCCCTCCGCAAGGTAATGGCGGTTGACGTCGGTGATCTCGAGTTCGCCCCGAGCGGAGGGTTTGAGATTCGCGGCGATGTCGCAGACCTTTGTATCGTAGAAATAGAGCCCTGTCACCGCATAGCGCGACTTGGGCTTTTGAGGTTTTTCCTCGATGCTGATTGCCCGGCGCTCGCGGTCGAACTCGACGACGCCGTAGCGCTCGGGATCTTGCACCGCATAAGCGAACACGGTGGCGCGGGTTTCGGCTTGGGCGGCACGCTGCAGTTGGCCGGCCAGTTCGTGGCCGTAAAACACGTTGTCGCCGAGCACGAGGGCCGATGGCGTTCCGCCGATGAAATTCCTGCCTATGATGAAGGCTTGCGCCAAGCCTTCCGGCGCGGGCTGGACGGCATAGGAGATGTTCAGTCCCCATTGCGCGCCGTCGCCGAGCAGTTGGGCAAAGCGCGGCGTGTCCTGAGGCGTCGAGATCAGCAGGATGTCGCGGATCCCCGCCAGCATCAGCGTCGCGAGCGGGTAGTAGATCATCGGCTTGTCGTACACCGGCAGCAGCTGCTTCGAGACCGCCAGCGTAGCCGGGTGGAGACGGGTGCCGGCGCCGCCGGCGAGGATGATGCCTTTGCGGGTGTTCATCGTTGGGCGTAGTTCCGGTCGATCCAGTTTCGATATTCGCCGCTCTGGACGTGGGCGACCCACTCGGGATTGTCGAGGTACCAGCGCACCGTTTTCTCGATGCCGCTCTCGAACGATTCCTGCGGGCGCCAGCCGAGTTCCCTGCCTATTTTGCCAGCATCGATGGCGTATCGCCGGTCATGGCCAGGTCGATCGGCGACGTAGGTCTTGAGTTCGGAGTACCTTCCTCCACCGGCACGCGGGCGCAGCTGATCGAGCAGTGCGCAGAGCGTATCGACGACCTCGAGGTTGGTTTTTTCGTTGTGGCCGCCGATGCAGTAGGTCTCGCCCGGCGCGCCCCGTTCGAACACCAGTTGCAGCGCCCGTGCGTGGTCGTCCACGTACAGCCAGTCACGCACGTTGTCGCCCTTACCGTAGATGGGCAGCGGTTTGCCGGCCAATGCGTTGAGGATCATCAGCGGGACCAGTTTTTCAGGGAACTGGTAGGGGCCGTAGTTGTTCGAGCAGTTGGTGATCAGGACGGGCAGGCCATAGGTATGTTGCCAAGCGCGCACCAAGTGGTCGGAGGCGGCCTTCGACGAGGAGTAGGGCGAGCGCGGATCGTAAGCGGTCCCCTCGTCGAACATGCCGGTCGGACCTAGGCTGCCGAATACCTCGTCAGTCGATACGTGATGGAAGCGGAAAGCGGCGCGTCCTGCGGCGTCCAACGAGCTCCAGTAGGCGCGTGCCGCCTCGAGCAGCGTATAGGTGCCGACGACGTTGGTCTGGATGAAGTCGCCCGGTCCGTGGATCGAGCGGTCGACATGCGATTCGGCGGCGAGGTGGATGACGCCAGCCGGTCGATGGTCTGAAAACAGCAGGTCGAGCGCCGATCGGTCGCAGATGTCGGTGCGGCTGAAGACGTGGCGGGGGTTGTCCCCTGCATCGGACAGGGATTCGAGGTTGCCGGCATAAGTGAGTTTGTCGATGTTGACGACGTGCCAGTCGGTCTTGTCGATGAGCAGGCGGATCAGTGCCGAACCAATGAATCCGGCTCCGCCGGTAACGAAGATGGTTTTCATGGCTTCATTCTCGCAAAACCGTATTAAGCCGCCATGACGCGGTTCTTGCCGGCGCGCTTGGCCAAATACATTGCGCCGTCGGCGCGCTGAAGGGCGGCAACGGCTTCTTCCTCGGCCCCGAGCTCAGCCACGCCGCAGCTGAAGGTGATGAGCAGCTTGTTGTTGTCGTGCAGGAAGAACCGCTTGGTCAGCGCGCGCTGCACGCGCACCATGGCGTTGACGGCGTCTTCCAGCGCGGTGCCCGGCAGCAGGACGACGAATTCTTCACCGCCGTAGCGCGCCAGCGTGTCCTCGGGGCGGATGGTTTCCTGTACCACTTGGGTGAGATGGACGAGCGCTGCATCGCCGGCGGCATGCCCGAGCGAGTCGTTGAGTTTCTTGAAGTTGTCGATGTCGAGCAGGGCAAGGCACAGCTTGCCGCCGTGGCGGTGCGCGCGCGACACTTCGGTGTCCAGCGCCTCATCCATGCCCTTGCGGTTGAGTGCGCCGGTGAGTGGGTCGTGGCGCACCATCTCGCTGGCATTGGTCAGCTCGGCCTGCAAGCGCTCGACCTCGCGCTCGGCCTCGGCGACCTTGGCACGCATCTGGATGAGTTCGTCTCGCGAGCGCTGTGCGTTGAGCTGGATCACGCGCGTTTCGCGCATCACCTCGTCGAGTACCTCGGTCAGCTCGGCAATATCCTTCGCCGCACTGATGCGGTCGGCGCAGCGCTCGATCTTGTCGTGGTAGTCGCTCGTCGACTCGGAGAAATCGGCGAGCCGGTCGACGAAGGTGGCGAGCATCTGCTTGATCTGGCCTTGGGCATCGAGCAGGCTCTTTTTCAGGCTGCTCTGCTTGACGATGACATCCTTCATGCGACGTTCGACGTCGTCGAGGCGGCGCAGGTTGAGCGGCTGGCTTACCAGTTCGAGCACGGCGGCGATCTGTCCCTGCAGCCACTGGTCGTCGAGCACCAGTTCGTTGATGTTGTCGATGACGAGGCGCAGCAGGTGCAAGAGGCCTGCCTTGATTTCGACCTGGTCCTCGGCCACAAAATGCAGCCGGTAACTGAAGCGTTTCAACGCGGCGACGAAGGCAGGCAGATCTCCTCCCTTGCGTGCGGCGGCGGCAAGACGGGTTGCCTCCTCGGCCAGCTCGGTGTTGTCGGTCAGCAAGACCCCGATGGCGTTCTCGAGCAGTTGTGCGATGAGTTCGAGCAGTTCCCCTGCCATGCTGCTGGGGGAGCGGGTAGCGGCTTGGCCGGCTGCAGGAGAAGTCGGCGCCGGCGATACGGCGCCTTCCTGTCCCTCCTCCGTATCGGGGACGGGTTCCGTCGCACTTTCGAGGGCAGCAGCCTGCGACCAGTTCTTCAGCAGGCCTTGCAGCCGGTTGTAGAGCAGGTCGGGAGCGGTCGAAGAGGCCAGTACATGGTCGAGCGCTTCGCGCTTTCTTGCCGGTGTGAGGTCGGCCTGGCGCGCCTCCAGCCGCACGAGCAACTCGCGAATCAGCGCCGACCAGTTGGGCGGGGCTGCTGCCAGCTTGTTCATCAGCTCGGTAAGCGTGGTTCGGAAGCTGTCCCAGCTCTTGTCGCCGACAGCGCTGTCGAGCTGCCGGGCGAAGCGCGTCTGGTCGGGCGTGGCGCGTGGCAGGGCGGAGGCGAGCGCCTTCAGCGACTTTTCCGGAAAGGCTTCGGTCGCGACGGTGCCGGCAATCTCGTGATAGAGCATCCGGTAGTTGTCGGGCGTCGGCGGAGTGCGCTTCAGTGCGAGTCGCTTGAGTGTCTCGCGGGCGATCTCGGAGGGGTTCATGGCGGGCATGTCGGTCTCTTAGTCGACGAGGCCGTGGCGCAGGCCGTAGTGGATCAGCTCGGCGGTGCTCTTGAGTCCCATCTTCTCAAGCAGGCGCGCACGGTAGGTGCTGACGGTCGCCACGCCGAGATTGAGTTCGTCGGCGATCTGCGTCAGCGGCTTTCCCTTGGCGATCAGCACGAGCACTTGGTATTCGCGGTCGGTGATCCGCTCGTGCGGTAGCTTTTCGGTGTCGTCCGAGATGGCTTCGGCCAGTTGCTGCGCGACACCGGGACTGACGTATTTCTTGCCGCGCGCGACCTGGCGGATCGCCGTGACGAGTTGATCGGGGGCGCTCTGCTTGGTGAGGTAGCCGGAGGCCCCGGCTTTGAGCGCTCGCAGCGCGTACTGTTCCTCGGGATGCATGCTGAGGATCAGCACAGGCAGGCGCGGAAATTCCCGCTTCAGCTGCTTGAGGGTGTCGATGCCGTTGCGGTTGGGCATCGAGATATCCAGCAGGAAGACGTCCCACTCGTTCTGGCGTGCAAGCTGTAGCGCGTCCACGCCGTCATCGGCTTCGCCGGCGACGACCAGATCCTCGGTCTCGGAGAAGATCTGCTTGAAGCCCTGGCGGACGATGGCATGGTCGTCGGCGATGAGGACGCGAATTTTTTCGGACATATCAGAACAAATCCTGCTGGATGGCTTCTTCGCGTTCGGGTGCGGCCTCCTCGCCGCGGCGGCCCGGCACCTTCAGCATCAGAAGGGTGCCGCCCTGTTCCGCCAGCGCGACGTGGAATGCTCCGTTGAGGCTCTGGACGCGCTCGCGGATGCCGCGCAGGCCGAAGGATCTCGGCTTTTCCATGTCCTGCTCGGAGACGCCGCGACCGTTGTCGCGAATCTCGAGCGTGATGTTACCGTTTTCGCGCCGCAGGCGCACGACGACGAGCGAAGCATGGGCATGTTTGGCGACATTGGTCAGCGCCTCCTGGACTATGCGGAACAGCGCCAGCGAGGTGTCGCCGTCCAATTCGATGCCTTCGTCGCATTGCGCCTTGCAGGTGATGCCGGTACTGTGTGCGAAGTCGTCCGCCTGGCACTCGATGGCGGCGGCGAGGCCGAACTCCTTCAGAATGCCGGGCCTGAGTTGACGGGCAACGCGGCTGGCGGTGCCCATCGCCTGGTCGAGCAGCTTCTCGATCGAACGGGCTTTCGGGCTGAGATCCGGCGGCAGTTTGCTCGCCAGCAGCGCCGCCTCGATCTTTAGCCGCACCAGAATGCTGCCGAGTTCGTCGTGGATATCGCGCGCGATCCTTTCGCGCTCCTCTTCCTTGGCAGCCTCGAGATGGAAGGACAGTGCGGCAAGCTGGGCGCGCGATTCGCGCAGCGCGGCCTCCGTGCGTTTTCCCTGCGAGACGTCGGTGGCGATGCCGGTCCAGAGCACGGTGCCTTCGTCGTTGCGGTGAGGCAACGAACGCATGTCGATCCAGCGGTCGCCTTGCTTGAGGCGGCCCTCCCAGATCAGCGGGTTGCCGCTGTGGGCGGAAGTTTCGAGCGCTTCGAACAGCCGCTTGCAGTCTTCTGGCAGCAGCAGGTCGAAGAAACGCTGGATGGAGCCGCGCAGCTCGTGCTGCTTGAGGCCGAGCAGGCGGACGGAACCTTCGCCGGCGTAAAGAAAGCGGTAGCCGCCCGACGTGTCGCGCTGCAGGTTGAACACCAACCCGGGCAGGTTCGAGGCCAGGGCGCGGAAGCGCGCCTCGCTGTCGTGCAGCATCTCGAGGGCGGCACGGTGGTCGGCGCGGTGGCCGGCCTCACGAATCTCGCGCTGCACGGCGGGGGCGAGCTGGCTGAGGCGGTCGAGGAACACGACGTCGTGAGCGCCGGCGAGAAAGGCCTTGACGGCTGCTCGCTGGTCGCCTGGTTCGGCGATGACGATCAGCGGCGTATCGAGATTGCGGTCACGCAGCGTCTTGAGCGTGGTCGCCGGCGAGCAGGCAGCATGGTTGAGGCAGTGCAGCAGCGCATCCCAATGCTGCTGGCGCAGCATGCTGCGCAACGGCGCTGCCCCAGCAGCAGTGGCGAACTTCGGCCTTGTGCCCTCGCCCTGCCAACCGGCCGCGAGCTGCTCCACCATGGCCGACGAGCTGCAGACCACGAGCAGGTGCAGCGGGGAATCCTGGGATGGCGTAGCGGAGGGCATGCAGACATTGTAAGAGGAACGCCGCCGGGGCGGTCGGCTATAATCCTCGTCGCGTGCCGGCATAGCTCAGTTGGTAGAGCAACCGCCTTGTAAGCGGTAGGTCACCAGTTCGAATCCGGTTGCCGGCACCACCATCGCACGTCCAAAAATACACAAGCCGCTGCCTGCAAGGCAGGAGGCATTGCAGGGAGACCGGGAGAGTTTCCATGAAGGCAAGGCTGGTGATGTTCATCGGCGCAGCCCTGCTGCTGATGGTTGCCCCTTTGATACTGGCTGGCCTGCTCGTATGGTCCGACCTGCCACCTGAGGGACGCGAAGCGCTTGCTGCGATTGTCGAACCGCGCCTGGGCTTGGTGTTCTTCGTGCTGATGGTGGCCGGCTTCGTCGTTGCCGCGCTGGCGCGCCAGCTCTGGCAGTCGTATCCCGGCGAGGCTCTCAAGCTGAGCGAGAAGGTCAGGGTGCTGGTGGGCCCGAATCCGGCCTATCGGCCGAGCGTCGATGGCGTCGCCGAGTTGCGTGGGCTGGCGGAGGCCATCTGCAACCTCGCTGACCAGCGAGATGCTGCGCGCCGCGACGTCGAGGCGCAAATTCGTCAGTCGCGCGCCTCGCTGGAGGTCGAGCGCAACCGTCTTGCGGCGCTGGTCGCCGATTTACCTTTGCCGGTCGTGGTCTGCAACCTCGACGGCCGCATCCTGCTCTACAACAATCGCGCGCGCTTGCAGGTCCGCGCCCTGGTGCCCGATGCCGGCGCGCCGGGCGCGATCATTGGCCTCGGCCGCTCGATCCACGGCGTGTTCGACCGCTCGCTGATCTCCCATGCACTGGAGACTTTGCAGCACCGCCTAGAAACCGAAGGCAGCCAGCCGCTTGCCCACTTCATCACCACCACGCGCGCAGGTCAGTTGATCCGCGTGCAGATGGCACCGGTGATCGCCGCCGCGGAGGATGAAGAGAATGAGTCGCGGCGCAGCATCGGCGGCTACGTGCTGGTGCTGGAGAACATTACCAAGACTCTCGAAAGCGGAGCGCAGTGCGATCGCACGGTGCAGTTGCTGGCCGACGAGACGCGTTCGGCGCTCGCCGGCATCCGCGGCAGCTTGCACAGCCTGCGCGCCGCGAGCGATGCCTCGCAGGTGCAGGCGATCGCTGACGCGATTCAGGACGAAGTGCAGATCCTCACCGTGCGCCTCAACCAGTCTGCGCAGACCTATGCTCGTACGCTGGTGAGCCGCTGGCCACTAGAGGAGATGCTCGGCGCCGACCTGGTGAACGCTGTGAGCCGTCGCATCGAGAGCCGGCTCGGCATTACCGCGAAGATCGACGAGGTGGCGCAGGACCTGTGGGTGAAGGTCGACAGTTACTCGCTCACCCAGGCATTCACTTTTCTCTCCGCACAACTGCGGGAGAGTTTTTCGATCAGGTTGGTTCGCCTGCGCCTCACCCGTGCCGGCCACATGGTGCATCTCGATCTGCGCTGGTCGGGTACGGCGGTGTCGACCGAAATTCTGCTCGGCTGGCAACTCGAGCCGATGACGGTGGCGGGTGAGGACACGCCGCTCACGCTGCGTGACGTGACCGACCGTCATGGCGGCAAGCTGTCCTGCGGCCGCGAGTCGGCCATCCAGCAATCCTTATTCCGCATCGAAATTCCGGTGGCCGTAGCCCAGGAAGCCGAAGGTCCGGGGCTGGTGCATGTCGAAAGCCGCCCGGAGTTCTACGACTTCGATCTGTTCCACCGGGCAGGAGAGGACCATGCGCGGGACGATACGCCTCTGGCCGACCTGATCTATACGGTGTTCGACACCGAGACTACGGGTCTCGAGCCCTCTGCAGGCGACGAGATCATCCAGTTCGGCGCGGTACGCATCGTCAACGGCCGCCTGCTGCGCCACGAGAATATCGACCAGATCGTCGATCCGCAGCGGCCGCTGCGCCCCGAGGGCATCCCGATCCATGGCATCACCGAAGAGATGGTGCGCGGCCAGCCGACCATCGCCACCGTGCTGCCGCAGTTCCACGCCTTTTGCGAAGGCACCGTGCTGGTCGCCCACAACGCCGCCTTCGATATGCGCTTCCTGCAGCTCAAGGAAGAGAAACTCGACATCCGCTTCACCCATCCGGTGCTCGACACCCTGCTGTTGTCGGCGGTGATCCACCCCAACCAGGAGTCGCACAAGCTCGAGGCGATCGCCGAACGGCTCGGCATCACCATTATCGGCCGCCATACCGCACTTGGTGACGCAATCGTCACTGCCGAGGTCTTCCTGCGCATGCTGCCGCTGCTGGCCGAGATGGGTATCCGCACGCTCGGCGAGGCTCGTGCGGCCGCCGAGAAGACCTACTACGCACGCATCAAGTACTGATAATCAAAAAATGACCCCACGTCCCACCCTGCACAGCCAACTGGCGGCGCTCATCAAGCGCAAGCCGATCACCGCAACCCCGGAAACCACGCTGCGCGAGGCAGTCCTGATGATGTCGGAGAACCGCATCGGCTCGATCATCGTCGTCGAGCCGGAAAGCGGCAAGCCGATCGGCATCTTCACTCTGCGCGACCTGCTGCACCGCGTCGCCGCCAAGTCCTGCGACCTCGAGCAGATGGTGATGTCGGTGATGAGCGACTCGGGCCTGCTGATGCTCAACTGGCGTTCCACGGTCTATCAGGCGGCGCTCGTCATGGCGCGCCACGGCGTGCACCACGTCATCATCGTCGATGCCACCGGCAAGCTCGTCGGCATCGTCTCTCAGGAAGATATCTACGAGCTGCAAAGCGGCGGCTCCAAGGCGATTTCTGGCGCGATCCGCGGCGCACGCGATCTCGACGGGCTGATCGCTGCAGCCGAGGACATCCGACGCCTGACGCAGCGCATGCTCGCCGAGGGCGGAGCGGCCGAACCGCTGACGCAGCAGATCTCGACCCTCAACGATCACTTGACGGTGCGCCTCATCGAGCTGACCAAGCAGGAATTCGAGCTGCCCAAGGTCAAGTGGGCCTGGCTGGCTTTCGGTTCGGAGGGGCGCTTCGAGCAGACGCTGTCCACCGACCAGGACAACGGCCTGGTGTTCGCCGCGCCGAAGGAGGAGGCCGAGACGGTACGCCAGGCCTTCCTGCCGTTCGCCGCCGAGGTGAACAAGCGCCTCGACGCCTGCGGTTTTCCGCTGTGCAAGGGCAACGTCATGGCGAGCAATCCGGAGCTGTGCCTGTCGCTCGAGGAGTGGCACGGCCGTTTCGGCAGTTGGCTGCGCTCAACCACGCCGCAGGCGCTGCTCAACTCGACCATCTATTTCGATTTCCGCGCGATCTACGGCGACGAGTCGCTCGTCGAGGAGCTGGGCGACTGGCTGCGCCGCCATGTGCCCGAGGCGACGCTGTTCTTGCGCTTCATGGCCGAAGATGCGCTACGCACCTCTCCGCCGCTCGGCATGATCCGCGACTTCACTTTCGACAAGAACGAGAAGTTTCCGCGCACCATCGACCTGAAGGCGTTCGGCACGCGCATGTTCGTCGATGTGGCGCGCATCCTGGCGCTGGCCAACGGCATCGACGAAACCGGCACGCCGCAACGGCTGCGGGCGGCGGCCGAGAAGGGCAAGATCGGCCGCGACGACGTCGAGGCGATCATCGACGGCTTCTTCTTCCTCCAGCAACTTCGCCTGAGGCAGCAGCAGACCGGCACGCCGATGGGACTGGCGAACCGCGTCGATCCCACCCAGCTCAACGAACTCGACCGCTTAGTCCTCAAGGAGGCGCTCAAGCAGGCGAACAAGCTGCAAAACCGCATTCGCCTCGATTACCGCCTATGATGCGCCGTCCCACCAACGCCGACTTTTCATGGAACTTCTGATCGCCTTCATCGCCGGCCTTTTCGTCGGCGTCGTCATCATGTGGCTGCTGCGCGGCGCCTTCGCCGACACCTTTCGCGCCTTGTCGGCCGAGGCCCTGCAGCGCAACAACCAGGCCTTTCTCGACCTGGCGAAGACGGCACTCGAAGGTCAACAGGTAGCTGCGCAAGGCGACCTAGAGAAGCGCCAGCAGGCGATCGGCGAGATGGTCACGCCGATCCGAGCCACGCTCGAGAAGTTCGAGCAGCAGGTACAGGGCGTCGAAAAGGCGCGCATCGATGCCTACGCGACCTTGTTCGAGCAGGTGCGTGCGCTTTCGGACGCGCAGGGCCAACTGCGCAAGGAGACCGCCAATCTCGTGCGCGCCTTGCGCGCGCCACATGCGCGCGGCCGCTGGGGGGAACTGCAGCTCAAGCGCGTCGTCGAGATGGCCGGCATGCTCGACCATTGCGACTTCTACGAGCAGGAGACGGCGGACGGCGACGCCGGCCGGCTGCGCCCCGACCTGATCGTGCGTCTGCCGGGCGGCAAGCAGCTCGTCGTGGACGCCAAGGCGCCCCTCGCCGCCTATCTCGACGCGCTCGAGGCCGAGGACGACGAGCACCGTAAACGCAAGCTGGCCGACCACGCGCGCCACGTGCGCGAGCACATCGCCAAGCTTTCCCGCAAGTCGTACTGGGAGCAGTTCCAGCCGGCGCCCGATTTCGTCGTGTTGTTCCTGCCCGGCGAGATGTTCTACAGCGCCGCACTCGAGGCCGACCCCGCGCTGATCGAGAGCGGGGTCGAGCAGCGCGTCATCCTCGCCACGCCGACGACGCTGATCGCCCTGCTGCGCGCGGCTGCCTACGGCTGGCAGCAGGAGGCGCTGACCGAGAACGCGCAGAAAATCTCGCAGCTCGGCAAGGAACTCTACGAACGTCTCGCGACGCTGGCCGACCACTGGACCGGCGTCGGCAAGAACCTCGGCGAGGCGGTGAACGCCTACAACAAGGCGACCGCCTCGCTGGAGACGCGCGTCATGGTCAGCGCGCGCCGCTTCCGCGACCTGCAGGCGGTTGCGGGTGACAAGGAAATCCGCGATCTCGCACCGGTGGAGTCGGCGCCACGCTTGCCCACTGCTGAGGAAAAGTAGCGCCGCCAGCTGCGGATTGCCGCTTCAGCCGGGGGACTTGGCGTAGTCGGCCAGACGCATGTCGAAGCTGTTCAGGTGTTCCCCAAGCCACTGGCTGGTCAGCGCGAAAACTTCGTTGGCGGTATGCCGCTTTCCCTCGGCGATGGCCATATTCAACTCGGCGTATTGGTCAAGAATATCGCTGTGGGCACGGACATGGGCTTCGATTTCCTCGGCGGGCAGTTTCAATTGCCGCATGAATCCCTCTTCGGTCTTGAAATGGAGGATGAGGAACTTACCGAGGTCGGTGAGCACATCCACGACCAGGACATTGTTTGCCAGTGCTTCTGGATGCTCCAAGAGGCGGCTCGCCATCCTACACAGTGCATCGTGCTGGTCGTCGATGACTGGAATACCTACCCGCGAAGCAGCGAGGGAGGGGGACAGCGGGGGGGCGTCAGTCATGACGGAGGGTAAAGACCCTAAAGGGAAAATATGTATAGGACGGATTCTCCAACCCATTCTATAACGGGTCAATCGCTTATTGTTGTGACGACTTTATGCGTAACGATAACTCTCGATATAGACGCAGCGCTTCCTGCCGCTTGCCAGAGGCCTCGGCGGCACGTGCCTGCTCGAGCAGTTTGTCGAGACTGGCCTCGTCACTGCCGCCGTAGGTGAAGGACATGACCTGCTTGTCGGGTTGGCTGCGCTTTGCCTTGATCACCAGCGTTTTGGGCGCCGCAGCGGCGGAGACCTTAGGATCGGATTTCTGCGGTGACTGCTGCGCTTTAAGCGCCGCCAGCGCCTTGCGGTAGGCGGTCAGGGCCTCGCCCCGCTTGCCCTTCGCCTCGGCGAGCCGCGCCATGCGCAGGTGCTCCTCGACGGCGTCCGGTGCCAGCAGTGAGCGCGTGGGCGGTGGCGGAGGGGCTGCGGCTGCCTGGCGAGACAGTTCGGCGAAGTTCTCCGCGCTGGTGAACGTCTTGGCGATGTCGTAATTACGCTGGCGCATTGCCCAGGCGACGGCATCGTCGCCGAAATCGTTCTTCAACGCAGGATTGGCGCCTGCCGCGAGCAGACGCTTGGCGAGCGCCGCATGGCCCTCGCGCGCGGCCATCATCACTACCGTCGAGCCGTTCGTCGAGCGGGCATTGATATCGGCACCTGCAGCCAGCAACGTATCCACCAGGGCGGGATTGCCGGCGAAGGTCGCGTAGTGCAGGGCTGTCCATTCTCGGTCCTGCTCTCGGTTCGGCCGCGCACCCCGGTCGAGCAGCCAGCGCACTGCGGCCTCGCGGTTCTTCCAGGCGGCCAGCATCAGGGCCGTCTCGCCGAAGCGATTGACACGGTGAAGGTCGGCGCCGCGTGCCAGGAAGAGTTCCATGAGCGGAATGTTGCCTTCCCAGGCGCCGATCATCAGGCCGGTGCCGATCAGCGCGCCTTCGAAATTGGGGTCGAGCCCTTCGTCGAGCCAGGCACGCGCCTGGGGGAGATTGCCTACCTCCAGGATGACTGAAAAGCGCATCGCATCGGGCAACTCGGCGCGGGCGGCCAGGGGGGAGAGGGCAAGGAACAGGCAGCAGGAGGCGATCAGGTGTTTCATGGGGGATGCGCGGCGACAGAACAGGCGCGCAGTCTACCCGTCCTGCGGCAGCATTGCCCCGTCACAGGGTAGGACGCGTTGCATTACGCCTATCGTGAGGCCGGAACGGACTGGTGTTTATGGCGAGTTTTGCCATTCATCTGGTATTGCGCTGTCCGGGGACGGCAGCGAACGGATGGGCGGTGATGAGACGGTGGCTGCCTGGCGCGCCAGTTCGGCGAAGTTTTCCGCGCTGGTAAATGTTTTGGCAATGTCATGATTGCCCTGGCGCATCGCCCAGATAACGGCATCGTCACCGAGGTCGTTCTTCAGTACAGGATTGGCACCCGCTGCGAGCAGGCGCTTGGCCACCTCAGCATGCCCTTCGCGGGCGGCCATCATCACTACCGTCGAGCCGTTCGTTGAGCGGGCATTGACGTTGGCACCTGCGGCCAGCAGTACATCGACCACAGCGGCGTTGCCGACGAAGGTCGCGTAGTGCAGCGCGGTCCATTCGCGATCCTTATCACGGTTTGGTCGAGCTCCCTTGTCGAGCAGCCAGCGCACTGCGGCTTCGTGGTTCTGCCAGGCGGCGAGCATCAGGGCGGTCTCGCCGAAGCGATTGGCGCGGTGGAGGTCGGCGCCGCGTGCCAGGAAGAGTTCCATAAGCGGAATGTCATCTTCCCAGGCGCCGATCATCAATCCGGTGCCGATCAGCGCACCCTCGAAATTGGGATCGAGGCCCTCATCGAGCCAGGCACGCGCCAGTGCGACATTGCCCACCTCCAGTTTTACGGAAAAGCGCACCGCGTCCGGCACCTGCACTTGGGCACAGCCTGCGAGCAAGGCGAAGCCGAGGATCATGCAACAGCAAACGATCAGGCGTTTCATAGTTGTTGCGATGAGAGGAGGACCAGAGACACTTACAGTCTAGACGCCATGCGGTAGCATTGCCTCATCATGGGATTGATCGCGTTGCGTTCCGGCTATCCGGGCGGCCGGCTCGGGTCGGCGCTCGCGATCAGCCTTGCCCTGCATCTGGCGCTGCTCTTTCCCCCGGGATGGCAGACTCCACCGTCCAAACCGGAGCCGCCGCCGCCGCTCCAGGCCACGCTGGCGATGCCCGAACAGACGAGCATCTTGGCCACCCAACCGGATGCCGAGCCGCCACCGGTCGCCGCGGCACCAGCCGAAACCCGAAAGTTGCCGGTGAAGGAGGAAGGTGCCGTCCCGCCGGCGCCGACTTTTCGCCCGCAGCCGCCGCGCGAGTTGAAGGGGCGAGAATTGAATGCGGCGCTGGCGGCGTTGTCGCGCGAGGAGTTCTATCCGCGCGAGGCCATCGAACGTGGCATCGAGGGGCGTGTCGTGCTGCTGCTGACGCTGAGCGAGACGGGGAGAGTGGTCGGTGTCGAAGTGGCCGGGAGTTCAGGCCATGCGATTCTCGATGCGGCGGCGGTGAAGGCCGCCGGACGCATCGGCGTTTTGCCCAGCGGCGGGCGTCAGGCGCTGCTGCCAGTGGAGTTCAGGCTGGAATGAGCCAACTCGAATGACTTCGGTCGAGATTCGCTTGCATGCCGATGCGCCGGAGAAGCCGGCCGTCGGTGCAGTGTGCAACGGCTGCGGCGTATGCTGCAGCATCGCGCCTTGCCCGCTTTCGCGTGCGCTGCTCGGCCACCGGCAAGGAACCTGTCCCGCGCTGGAGTGGGCGGGAGAACGTTACGTGTGCGGACTGGCGACCGCACCGGGCAAGCATCTGCGCTGGCTGCCGGGGCGGTTCGCGCCGCTTGCCGCGCGTCTGGCGCGGCGGTGGATTTCATCGGGCAGCGGCTGCGATTGCGATGCGACGGTCGGTTAGATAGTCAGCAGGCCTTGCAGGCTTCCACCGGTAGCCGGCGGGCTAGCCAGCCGGGGCCGGCGCCGCTTCCGGCCATGCCTTCGCGCACGTATACCTGCGTGAAGCCCTGGGCCTTCAGGAAACGGTGTACCTGGGTCGTGCGGTTGCCGGTACGGCAGATCAGGGCGATCGGCGCCGTCCTGTCGCCGCCGACTTTGGCCAGCACCTCGTTGAGGAAGCCGGCCGCGCCCTGCGGATGGATCATGTTGATGAGCGTCGAACCTTCGGCGACGCCGGTTTCCTTCCATTCCGGCGGCGTGCGAATGTCGATCAAGGTGATCTTGCCGGAGCGCACGGCCTCGTAGGCTTCGGGTGCGCTCATTTCCTGCGCGTGCGCAGGCAGGGCGGAGAGCGCCATCGAGATGGCGAGAATGCGGGAGAAACGGAACATCGGTTGTCCTCTGTCGTGGTTTGGATCAGCGGTATTTTAACGTCCCGCTTGGTATAGTCCGGCCGATGCTTGCCTACCTGATCCGTCGCCTGCTCTATGCCTTGCCGATCCTGATCGGGGTCAACGTCATTACCTTCGCGCTGTTCTTCGTCGTCAATACCCCGGATGACATGGCGCGCATGCAACTCGGCGTCAAGCGCGTCACCCCCGAGGCGATCGAGAAGTGGAAGGCCGAACGCGGCTACGACAAGCCGTTGTTCTGGAATGGCGACGCGGGCGGCACGGACAAGCTGACGCAGACGATTTTCTTTTCCAAGTCGGTGAAGATGTTTGCGCTCGACTTCGGCCGCGCCGACGACGGGCGCGACATCGCGCGCGAGCTCGCCACGCGCATGGGGCCGAGCCTCGCGGTAGCAGTGCCGGTGTTCGTCCTCGGCTTGTTCGCCGCGATCTCCTTCGCGCTGCTGCTCGTCTACTTCCGTGCCACCTATCTCGATTTTGCCGGTGTAGTGCTGTGCGTGGCGATGATGTCGATCTCGAGCCTGTTCTACATCATCGGCGGCCAGTGGCTGGTTTCCAAGGTATGGCACCTGGTGCCGATCTCGGGCTATGCGGAAGGGCTATCCGCCGCGAAGTTCATCGTCCTGCCGGTGGTCGTCGCGGTGCTCGCCGGCATCGGATCCTCGGCGCGCTGGTATCGCACCATCTTTCTCGAGGAGTACACGCGCGACTACGTGCGCACCGCGCGTGCCAAGGGCCTTTCAGAAAGTCTGGTGCTGTTTCGGCACGTTCTGCGGAACGCACTGATCCCTATCCTCACCGGCGCGGTGGTGGTGATCCCGACGCTGTTCATGGGCAGTCTGCTGATCGAGGCGTTCTTCGGGATCCCTGGGCTCGGCAGCTACACCATCGACGCGATCAACGCCCAGGATTTCGCCGTGGTGCGCGCGATGGTGTTCATCGGCAGTGCGCTCTACATCGTCGGTCTGCTGCTGACCGACATCTCCTATACCCTTGCCGACCCCCGGATCAGGTTGCAGTGATGGCATTCAAATTCGTCCTGCTTTGGTCCGATGCATTGTTCTTCCTGCTGCTGGCGGGGGCTGTGATTGGCGGCATCTGGGCAAGCCGCGTCGAGCACTTGCGTGCTTCCTGGCGCAAGGTGGGTGAAAACCGTGTTGGCATGGCGGCCGCGACGCTGCTTGCCGCCTTCGTCAGCATTGCCGTGCTCGATTCGGTGCACTACCGGGAGCGGCTGCCGGGCGAACAGGAGAGCTATGCGGTCGAGGTGCGCTCGGCCCTCGATGCGCTGCTCACCGGCCTGCGCACGCGTACAGAGAAGACCTACTCGGCGCCGATCGCGACGCATTCCTTCGCCAAGGAATCGATGGATGGAGAAGGCAGGGATTTCCCGCGCCTCAAGCATGGCGGCGCGCATCTCGGCGCGGATATTTCAGCTCAGGGAGAGGATGTTGCGGCCCGTACCGTGCAGGGGTTGGGCATGGGTGTGATTGTTTGGTTGCTGTTCTGGCTGGTGAGTGCCCCCTTGCGCCGCACCGCGCCCAGCCTCGCTTGGAACGCCGCACTCGTCACGCTGCTGCTGCTATGCCTGGCTGCCGGTGCGGTCGGCGTGCTGGCGCAGGGCTATCACGTGCTCGGTACGGACAAGGTCGGCCAGGACGTGCTGTATTTGACGCTGAAGAGCATCCGTACCGGCCTGCTGATCGGCACGCTCACGACGCTGATCATGCTGCCGGCGGCCGTGTTTCTGGGGTTGTTGGCAGGCTACGCGGGCGGTTGGATCGACGACGTGATCCAGTATCTCTACACCACGCTCAACTCGATTCCGGGCGTGCTCCTGATCGCGGCGGCGGTGTTGATGATGCAAGTGGTGATCGATACCCATCCCGAGTGGTTTGCTACCAGCGCCGAGCGCGCCGACGCGCGGCTCCTGGCGCTATGCGCGATTCTTGGCATCACCAGCTGGACAGGTCTGTGCCGTCTGTTGCGCGGCGAAACCCTGAAGTTGCGCGAGCTCGAATACGTGCAGGCTGCCCGGGGGCTCGGCGTCTCGGGGGCGCGCATCCTCTGGCGCCACATCCTGCCCAACGTGATGCACATCGTGATGATCGCGATCGTGATGGACTTCTCGGGATTGGTGCTCGCCGAGGCGGTGCTGTCCTACGTCGGCATCGGCGTCGATCCGAACACCATCAGCTTCGGCACCATGATCAACACCGCGCGCATGGAACTGGCGCGTGAGCCGATGGTGTGGTGGTCGCTCGCAGCTGCCTTCGCCTTCATGTTCGCGCTGGTTCTGGCGGCAAACCTGTTCGCTGACGTCGTTCGCGACGCTTTCGATCCGAGGATGGTCAAGTGAGCCTATTGTCCGTCCGCGACCTGTCGGTTCAGATCGGTACCGCGAACCCCGTCGATGGGGTGAGCTTCGAGATCGCGCCGGGCGAGACCTTTGCGCTGCTCGGCGAATCAGGTTGCGGCAAGTCGATGACGGCATTGGCGCTGATGCGCCTCCTGCCGTCTGCTGCGCGCATCGCGGGGGGGCGGATCGAGTTCGAGGGAAAGGACCTGTGCGCCCTGACCGAAGCAGAAATGCGTCCCGTCCGCGGCGGCAGGATCGGCATGATCTTCCAGGAGCCGGCGACCAGTCTCAATCCGGTGCTGACTGTCGGTGAGCAGATTGCCGAAGCCTTGCGCCTTCACGGTGCTGCGGCGCGAGAGGAGCGCATTGTCGAACTCCTGGCGCAGGTGGGCATTCCCGACCCGGCGCGGCGCGCGCACGAATTCCCGTTCCAGATGTCCGGTGGCATGAAGCAGCGCGCGATGATCGCGATGACGCTCGCCGGAGAACCGGAACTGCTGATCGCCGATGAGCCGACGACCGCGCTCGACGTGACGATCCAGGCGCAGGTCCTCGCGCTGCTTCGCGACCTGCAGCGGCAGCGAGGCATGGCGTTGCTGCTTATCACGCACGACCTCGGCGTGGTGGCCAAAATGGCCGACCGCGTCGGCATCATGTACGCCGGCCAGCTCGTCGAGGTTGCGCCGCGTGAGGCCTTCTTCGCGGCGCCGGGGCATCCCTATGCGCGGCGCTTGTTCGCCTCGTTGCCCGAAGCCGCTTCGCGTCGGCAGCGGCTCGCCACGATTCCAGGCAGCGTGCCGCCGCTTGGTACGCGCTTCGCCGGCTGTCGCTTTGTCGAGCGCTGCGCCGAGGCGCTGCCGATCTGCCGCACCCAGTCCCCACCTTGGCGCACCTATGCGGCAGGCCAGACGGTGCGCTGCCATCTGGAAGAAAGCCCCTTCCACCTCCAGTCCCGCCCTCTCGGGCGGGGAGACTTTGTGCTCGCTACGCCCGTCGAAAAAGTCGGCGCTGGCGGGACGGCGCCGCTGCTCGAGGCCGAAGGTCTCAAGGTGCACTTTCCGATCCGGCAGGGGATTTTCCAGCGCACGGTCGGCCATGTGCGTGCCGTCGATGGTATCGACCTGCGTTTGACGGCCGGCCGTACGCTTGCACTGGTGGGTGAATCGGGCTGCGGCAAGACGACCGTCGGCAAGGCAATCCTCGGCCTGCAACTGCCGACCGACGGAACTGTGCGCCTTGGCGGCGAACGGCTGGCGGGACTGATGCCGTCGCGCATGCAGATGGTGTTCCAGGATCCGTTCGGCTCGCTGAATCCGCGCATGCGGGTTGGCGAGATCGTCGCCGAGGGCGATCGCACGGCGGATGTCATTGAGTTGCTCGAGCAGGTTGGACTGTCCGCCGAAATGGCCGGCCGCTATCCGCACGAGTTTTCGGGCGGCCAGCGCCAGCGCATCGCCATCGCGCGCTCACTCGCACCGCACCCGCAAATTCTGATCTGCGACGAACCGACCAGCGCGCTCGACGTCTCGGTGCAGGCGCAGATACTCAACCTGCTTTCCGATTTGCAGGAGGGGCTGGGGCTTGCCTACCTGTTCATCACGCACAACATCGCAGTGGTGGATTACCTCGCGCACGAGGTGGCGGTGATGTATCTGGGCCGCATCGTCGAGCGCGGCTCGGCCGACGAAGTGCTGCGCTCGCCATGCCATCCCTACACCCAGGCGCTGCTCGCGGCGGTGCCGAAGATCGACGGCAGCGGGACGGAACGCCTGCTGGTGCCGGGCGATCCGCCTTCGCCGGCTGCGCCGCCGGCGGGGTGTCATTTCCATCCGCGCTGCCCGCGTGCGCAAGCGCGCTGCCGCGAAGCATATCCCGAGGTAGCGGCAATCACGGCGACGCATGCCGTGAACTGCTTTTTCGCCGGCAGGGAGTGAAGCTGCGCCCTCAGGCGCCTACGAGCTTTTCGTACTCTGCCAAGGGTAGCGGTTTGGCGTAGTGATAGCCCTGGGCGAAATGGCAGCCGAGTTGCCTGAGGAAGCCCGCCTGCTCGCGGGTTTCCACGCCTTCCGCCACCACCTGCAGATTGAGGGCGTGCGCCACCTGAATGATCGCGGTGACGATCTCTTCATCTTCGCGGGAGGCGCCGATATCGGCGACGAAGGAGCGGTCGACTTTCAGCAGGTGGATCGGCAGTCGTTTCAGATAGTTGAAGCTCGAATAGCCGGTGCCGAAGTCATCCACTGCGATGGTGACGCCGAGGGCAGCGATCCTGCCCAAAGCTTCGATCGCCAGTTCTGGGTTGGCCATCACAGTGGATTCAGTCACTTCGATTTGCAGTTGCTGGCCGTCGAGTCCGTGGCGGCCGAGAATTTCTTCCAGGCGGCGAGAAAACTCCGGGTCGTTGAGCTGGCGTGCCGAGACGTTGACGGCAACCGGCCCCTCGATCTTGCCGGCTTCTAGCCAACGACGCATCTGGGCACAGGCGGCATCGAGTACCCAGTCGCCTATCGGCACGATCAGGCCGGTTTCTTCGGCGAGCGGAATAAAGCTGGCGGGCGACACCAGCCCGAATTCTGGATCGTGCCAGCGGATCAGCGCTTCCATGCCGCAGTAGCGTTCGTCTGCCAGGCATACTTTTGCTTGGTAGAACAGCTCGAACTCCTTCTGTTCGATGGCGCGGCGCAGGGCAGCCTCAAGGCGCAGACGGTGCTGAGCCCGTTCGTTCATGCCTGTATCGTAAAGGCGCAAGGTGCCGCGCCCGGCCTGCTTGGCGGCGTACATCGCGACGTCGGCGCAGCGCAGCAGCGTGGTGGCATCGTCGCCGTCCTCAGGGAAGAGGCTGATCCCGACGCTCGCGCCGACGTGCAGCGCATGTCCCTGGATTGCGAAGGGTGCAGAGATGTCGGCGATGACTTTCTCGGCGATATGCGCGGCATCGGCGCTATTGGCGATCGTGGCGAGGATCACGAATTCGTCGCCGCCCTGGCGCGAAACGGTGTCTCCGGCCCGCACGCAGTGGGTGAGCCGCTGCGCAGCCTGGCGCAGCAGTTCGTCGCCGATAAAATGCCCGAGGCTGTCGTTGATCACCTTGAATCGGTCGAGGTCGATGAACAATAGTGCGAGCCGCATCATGTCGCGCTTGGCGGCCTTGAGCGCATGCTCTAGGCGGTTCTGCAACAGCATGCGGTTCGGCAGCCCGGTCAGCGTGTCATGGTAAGCCTGATGGCGGATATGCTCGTCCTTCCGGCGTATTTCGGTGACATCGCTCATCACCGAAATGCGGCGGTACGGCTTCCCTTCAGGGTCATTGATCGTGGTGATGCTGGTCCATTGCAGGTAGGCCTCTCCGTTCTTGCGGCGGTTCCAGAGTTCACCGCGCCACTCCCCGCTGACATCGAGTTTCGACCACATCTCACGATAGAACTGCTCGTCCTGATGATGCGAGCGTAATAGACGTGGCGACTGGCCGACTGCCTCTTTAGAAGAATAGCCGGTGATTTCCGTGAATGCAGGGTTCACCGAGAGGATCGTGCCGGCGGCATCGGTGATCATGATGCCCTCGAAGGTGTGGGCGAAGACGCCAGCGGCAAGCTCGAGTTCCTCTGCGTAGGCGCGTATCTGCTGCAGCGCGATCTCCTTGGCAGCCACGGCTTCGCTGAGCTGGTCATTGGCCTGGCGCAACGCATCCTTGCGCTGCTTCAGGCGGGTGCGCATCGCTTCGAAAGCCTGCGCCAATGTGTGGATCTCGTCGTCAGGGCTCGACGGATAGCGTGCGGCCAGGTTCAGCGGTTGATCTAGGCCATCGCCAGTCATCTGTTGCGTGTGACGATGAATCTGGCTCAACGGCTCGGTGACCATGCGGCGCACGAGCATCAGCAGCAGGAGGGCGATGAGGGCGACCTTGATGCTGTTGAGGGCGAGGATGAAACCGAGGCGCTCCCAAGTGCGCTTCAGGGCTCCAGCATTGCTGGCGGCCACCTCGAGCGTTCCGATCCGCTGGCTGACGCCGCGGTACTCATACTCGACAGGGTAGCTGTGGGTCATCGCCCCGCGAGCGGGAGGCGTACCGCTGAGGGCGACGCGTGTGCCTTCCACATGAATCGCGGCATACTCGAAGTCGGGAAGGGCATGGATACCATCCACAAGCACCTGCAACGCCTGACGGTCCATGACCCAGAGCCCCTGCTTGACGCTGGGCAGATAGGCGATCTCTATCTCGGCGAAGCGTCTTTCGATCTCGTCCATCTCGCGGTCGTATTCGAGATAGAGCTGCGCCGCGGTGATGAAGGCGGCGATCAGGCCGCTCGCCAGCAGCGTGAGCATTACCAGCCGCCTGGCGAGGCGTCGTTCTCCTCCCATGGCGGCTTGCTGAGTCATTTCTTCCCGTAGTCGATGAGACTCTGGACGACGATGCGCTGGTAGGTACCGTCGGCCTTCATTGCCCGCAGCGCCCGCGCTGCCGGTTCGGCCAGATGCGCGTGCTTCTTGTGGAGATACATGAACATTTCGGTGGTGGCGAGGGGAGGCTGCAGCATATGCGCCTTGATGCCGCGCGTGCGCAAGAGATGGTTGCCCTGCCAGCGCTCGAACAAGACGATGTCGGCGCGGTCGTGCTCGAGCAGGGAGAAGAGTTGCTCGGCCCCCTGGACCTTGGTGGTCGGGGTCCCGGGGGGCATGCCGGCCTCGAAAATCTTCCAGCCGTTGATGTAGCCCACCTGATAGTCCTTCAGGGTATCGAAGCTGGTGGTGGCGAACTGCACTTTCGTCGCATAGGCGACGAATTCGTTGTCGATGATCTTCTCGTCGATGCGAACAAGGTTCGGATAGATCTTTTCCAGGCCGCGGATGCGGAGCACGACTCCGTCGTCGACACCGTCGTTGGCATTGAGCATCGCCCTTTCGGAGGCCGCATACTGGATTCCCTCGGCGGTCACGCCGATGCGCCGGAAGACTTCGGGGACGAGCAGATCGATGAAACCTTTCTTGTCCGGCTGGAAGTAGGGGGCGCCTACGCCGCTATTGAGGCGCAACGTCTCGCCTTGGGACACGCCGGCGACGGCCAGCAGGAAAGACAGTAGCCCGATCCTCAGCCATTGCCCGGCATGTGCCATCGTTCAGCTCTCCTTGGGTTTTGCGGCTTTCTTGTTGGCGGTCTTGTTCGCCGCCGTGCGGTTGATTCTAGGCGAAGTTTTCGCAGTCTTTTTCGTTGTAACCCCTTTTTTGTAGGTTTGCCCTTTCTTGGTCGCCAGCTTGGCCGGCGGTTCCTTGGGCAGGGCGCGCGCCATCAGGTCGGGATTCGCCGCACTGCCCGGTTTCGGCACGAGCAGGTTGAAGCCGGGGCCGACCTTGACGTTGCGGGTAATGCCATTGATCTGCTGGAGACGCACAGTGCTGATCTTATATTTCGCGGCAACCTTGGCTAGGGTGTCGCCACGTTTCATGCGGTAGGTCTCCCAGTTCGAGAGCGGCCGATCTTCCGCTTCGTAGCGTTCGAGATTGGCAAGGAACGTGTCGACCTTATCGGCCGGCAGCACCAGCGGCCCGGCCTGGTTGCCGTTGATTACCGGTCGATGGTAGGCGGGATTGAGCGAGACGAACTCCTCGACGCTGATGTTTGCCAGTCGAGCCGCGACAGCGACGTCGATGCGCTCCGGCTTCATTACGGTCTCGAAGTAGGGCTGGTTGGGAATTGCCGCAAGATGGAAACCGAAGAATTCCGGATGGGCGATGATGTTTTTCAGCGCCTGCAGCTTCGGAACGTAGTAGCGTGTCTCGGCGGGCATCGTCAGGCTGGCGTAGTCAGTCGGCAGTCCCTTGGACTGGTTCTTCGCGATCGCGCGTGCAACCGCGTGTTCGCCCCAGTTGTACGAGGCCAGCGCGAGGTGCCAGTCGCCGTGCATCTCGTAGATGTTTTGCAGATAGGTGAGTGCGGCATCGGTCGAGGCGATGATGTCGCGGCGTTCGTCCACCCACCAGTTCTGGTCCAGCTTGTAGTTCTTGCCGGTGGACGGAATGAACTGCCAGATGCCCATTGCCCGTGCGCTCGACAAGGCCATCGGGTTGAAGGCGCTCTCGACCATCGGCAGCAGGGCGAGTTCGGTGGGCATGCCGCGCTTCTCGAGTTCGCCGACGATGTGGTAGAGGTAGCGGCCGCTGCGCTCGAAAATGCGGCGCAGCATGTCGGGCCGGTTCAAGTACCAGGACTGGCGGTCGGCGACCAATGGATCGTGCAGGTCGGACATGCCGAAACCGTTGCGGATGCGCTGCCAAAGATTGTCCGGCGGCACAGTGAGATCGAGGAGCGGCGGCGCGTTCTTCTCCCGGATCGACTGAAGGGGTGCGGCGAGCGCAGGCAGGGAAACCCCTGCCGTATCCGCACCTGCGGCTGCCTGCTTCACCGAGGCAGCCGCAGGTGTAGCAGCGGCCGGAAAGTCGGTTGGCGACCGATCCACGGGTACGGTCGAGCAGGCTGCCGTGACGCCGAGAAGTGCGAAAGCGGACAGCAGCCGAATACGGGCAAGGAGGCTCATGGGGAGTGCGACGGGGCAGAAACGGTGAAGTTTACGGGAGCATGCCCGGGAAAGCCAGCCGTTGCCCGGCCAAACATGGATCGGATTCATGTCTTGATCGGGAGTTTGCGGAAATCCACAATGGCGTTTGGTGAGTCGAAAGGAATAGCCTTTGCTTGTAGACGCACCCGGCGGGTGCATGTTTTTATTCCAACAGGAGGGGATCCAATGAAATTTCGTACGCTCATGATCGGTCTGGCCGCCGCCACCTTCTCGCTGTCAGCGTTTGCCGACCAGCCGATCGTCATCAAGTTCAGCCATGTCGTCGCCAGCGACACGCCCAAGGGCAAGGCCGCCGAGTTTTTCAAGCAGAAGGCCGAAGAGTTCACCAAGGGCAAGGTCAAGGTCGAGGTGTACGCCAACAGCACCCTCTACAAGGACAAGGAAGAGATGGAGGCGCTGCAACTCGGTGCCGTGCAGATGCTCGCTCCCTCGCTGGCGAAGTTTGGGCCGCTTGGTGTCAAGCAGTTCGAGCTGTTCGATCTCCCCTTCATCTTCGACAACTACGAAGAGCTGCACCGTGTGACGCAGGGACCGGTCGGCAAGTCGCTGCTGAAGATGCTTGAGAATAAAGGCATCCTGGGACTCTCTTACTGGGACAACGGCTTCAAGGTGATGAGCGCCAACAAGCCCCTGCGTATGCCGGAAGATTTCAAGGGCCAGAAGATGCGCATCCAGTCGTCCAACGTACTGGATGCGCAGATGCGCGCGCTCGGCTCGCTACCGCAGAAGATGGCCTTCTCGGAGGTCTACCAGGCGCTGCAGACCGGTGTGGTCGATGGCACCGAGAACCCGCCTTCCAACCTGTATACCCAGAAGATGCATGAGGTGCAGAAGTACGTCACCTTGTCCGACCACGGCTACCTCGGCTATGCGGTGATCGTGAACAAGAAGTTCTGGGATGGTTTACCCGCCGACATTCGCCAGCAGCTCGAGAGCGCGCTGGAGCAGGCGACGCGCTACGCCAACCAGATCGCCAAGGTCGAAAACGACAACGCGCTGGCCGAGGTGAAGAAGTCCGGCAAGAGCGAGATCATCGCCCTGAATGCAGAGCAGAAGAAGGCCTGGAAGAAGGCGCTGGTCAAGGTGCATGAGCAGATGGGCGACCGCATCGGCAAGGATTTGATCCAGTCGATCTACAAAGAGACCGGCTTCGACCCGGCCAAACTCTAAGAAAAACCCGCGGGGAGCTTCGGCTCCCCGACTTCTTTCAGGGGTGAGCCCCATGAAAATTCTCGATCATCTTGAGGAATGGCTGATTACCTTCCTCATGGGCGCGGCGACGCTGATCATCTTCGTCTCCGTACTCCATCGCTATGCCTCCGGATACGCGATTCCCGGCCTGCAGGACTGGCTGATCAGCCTGAATGTTTCCTGGGCGCAGGAGTTGTGCATCATCATGTTCGTCTGGATGGCGAAATTCGGTGCCGCCTATGGCGTGCGCACCGGTATCCACGTCGGCGTCGATGTGCTGATCAACCGCCTGGAAGACCGGACGCGCGGCAAGTTCATCGTTTTCGGCCTGCTGGCCGGCGCCTTGTTCACCGGCATCGTCGGCTCGCTGGGCGCTCATTTCGTCTGGGAAAACGGCGCCCATTACAGCATCTTCAAGTTCCTCGGTATCGATACCGGCGATCTGTACGAGGGGCCGACCACGCCCGATCTCGAATGGCCGACCTGGATCGTCTATTCGGCGATCCCGCTGGGTTCGTTCCTGATGTGCTTCCGCTTCCTGCAGGTCACGGTGGGATTCATCCGCAGCGGCGAACTGCCGCACCATGATCATGGCCACGTCGATGGCATCGAGGAAGAGAAAGTGCCTGTGGATACCAACCCCTATGGTATGGACGACAACCTGCATCCCCACGACATTAAGCACCATCGCATCGTGGAGCGCGAGCGGACGGGAGATGGCAAATGAGCGCGGCGATCATTTTCCTCCTGCTCGCCCTGCTGATGTTGACCGGCATGCCGGTGTCCATCTCGCTCGGCCTTACCGTGCTGACTTTCCTGTTCGCCTTTACCGAGGTGCCTCTCGAATCGGTGGCGCTTAAGCTGTTTACTGGCATCGAGAAGTTCGAGATCATGGCGATCCCGTTCTTCATCCTCGCCGGCAACTTCCTGACTCACGGTGGCGTGGCGCGGCGAATGATCAATTTTGCCACCTCGATGGTCGGGCATTTCCGCGGCGGCCTGGGTATGAGTTCGGTGTTCGCCTGCGCGCTGTTCGCGGCGGTGTCTGGTTCCAGCCCAGCGACCGTGGTGGCGATCGGCTCGATCATGCTCCCGGCGATGATGAAGGCCGGCTATCCGAAGCCCTTTGGTATCGGTGTGGTTGCCTCTTCGGGCGGCATGGGCATATTGATCCCGCCATCGATCGTCATGGTGATGTATGCCGTATCGACCAACAGTTCGATCGGCGCATTGTTCATGGCGGGGGTCATCCCCGGCCTGTTGCTAGCGTTCATGCTCGGCATGACGACTTGGTGGCAGGCGCACAAGGGCGGCTACCCGCGAGAGCGTCCTCATTCATGGAGCGAGCGTTGGCAGGCCTTCCGCAAGTCGGTCTGGGGGCTGCTGCTGATCATCGTTGTCATCGGCGGTATCTACAGCGGATTGTTTACGCCCACCGAGGCGGCGGCGATGAGCGCGGTCTACGCCTTCGTCATCGCGGTATTCGTGTACAAGGACTTGAAAGTCTCCGATGTGCCGAAGGTGCTGCTCAACTCCGCGAACATGAGCGCGATGCTGCTTTACATCATCACCAATGCGGTACTGTTCTCGTTCATCCTGACCAACGAGCAGATTCCGCAGAGTATCGCCCAGTGGATTCTCGATTCCGGCATGGGCATGATCGGCTTCTTGGTTGCGGTCAACATTCTGCTGCTGATCATGGGCAGCTTCATGGAGCCCTCGTCGATCATCCTGATCACCGCGCCGATCCTATTCCCGATTGCCATGAAGCTGGGCATCGACCCGATTCATTTTGGCATCATGATCACTGTGAACATGGAAATCGGCATGATCACGCCACCGGTGGGCCTGAACCTCTACGTCGCCAGCGGTATCGGCAAGATGGGCCTGACGGATTGCTCCAAGGCGGTTTGGCCGTGGCTGCTCACGATGCTGGTCTTCCTGATGCTGATCACCTACGTGCCCGTGATCACCACTTGGCTGCCAAGAACGCTGGGAATGATGTAGCGCCTAGACATTCGGTATTTCCTCATCGAAAGCCCGGCTTCGGCCGGGCTTTTTTCTTCCAGCCGCGGGCGGGGGACGGCCATTCTGCGATAAAATCGCCAGTCCTTTGTTTTACTTATCAATCTGCTGCAGAAAAGAAAGGCTGAAAGAATGGCAATTGAGCGCACCCTGTCGATCATCAAACCCGATGCCGTGGCTAAGAACGTGATCGGCCAGATTTATTCCCGTTTCGAGAATGCCGGTCTCAAGATCGTCGCCTCCCGCATGGCCTGGCTGTCCGAGCGCGAAGCCGGCGGCTTTTACGCCGTGCACAAGGAGCGTCCCTTCTTCAAGGATCTGGTCCAGTTCATGACCTCTGGTCCGGTGATGATTCAGGTGCTCGAGGGTGAGAACGCCATCGCCAAGAATCGCGAGCTGATGGGTGCCACCGATCCGAAGAAGGCCGACAAGGGCACCATTCGCGCCGACTTCGCCGAAAGCATCGACGCCAACGCAGTGCATGGCTCCGATGGTCCCGACACCGCTAAGGTCGAGGTCGCCTACTTCTTTCCGGAACTGAACGTTTTTTCCGGTCGTTGATCTGAAGCCTGCATGACGCGCATTGGTACGCTCACGAATCTGCTCGATTTCGATGCTGCCAGCCTGACCACTTGGTTCGCGGAGAAGGGTGAGAAGCCTTTCCGCGCGCGCCAGGTGCTGCGCTGGATGCACCGCTTCGGTGTCGATGACTTCGGGCAGATGACCGACGTCGCCAAGTCCCTGCGCGCAAAGCTGACGGCGGAAGCGGAAATCTGCGGCCCTGTGCCGCTGCGCGACTCGACTGCCAACGACGGCACACGCAAGTGGTTGTTTGGTGTGGATCGCGAGGCAGGTGGCAGCAACGCTGTCGAGACGGTGTTCATTCCCGAGGCGAGCCGCGGCACACTGTGCGTTTCCAGCCAAGTTGGCTGCGCGCTCGAGTGCTCGTTCTGCTCGACCGGCAAGCAGGGCTTCAACCGCAACCTGACGACGGCCGAGATTATCGGCCAGCTCTGGCATGCGAATCGGATGCTCGGGGCGGTGAAGCAGCCCGGCGTCGGGGATTCCGGTGAGCGAGTCATCAGCAACGTCGTGTTGATGGGCATGGGAGAGCCCCTTGCCAATTACGATAACGTCGTCGCAGCGCTCAAGCTGATGCTCGACGACAACGCGTATGGCCTGTCGCGGCGGCGCGTCACGGTGTCGACCGCTGGCATGGTGCCGGCGATGGATCGGTTGCGCCAGGACGTACCGGTTGCGCTTGCAGTTTCGCTACATGCCCCCACCGATGTGCTACGCGACGAGTTGGTGCCGCTCAACCGCAAGTATCCGCTCAAGGAACTGATGGCCGCCTGCCGACGCTACCTGGAAAGCGCCCCGCGCGATTTCATCACCTTCGAATATGTGCTGCTCGCCGGCATCAACGACAGCGATGCCGATGCGCGCGCCTTGATTGCCTTGGTGAGCGACGTGCCGTGCAAGTTGAACTTGATTCCCTTCAACCCGTTCCCGGGTTCCGGCTACCGCCGCCCTTCCGCGGAGCGGGTGCGTCGTTTTCAGGAAATCCTGATGGCGGCGGATATCGTGACGACCGTCAGGAAGACCCGCGGAGACGATATCGATGCAGCCTGCGGCCAACTGGCCGGGCAGGTCAAGGATCGTTCGAAACGGCAGGCTGCTGATCCTGCCGCATCTCGTAAAGTCGAATTCATGCCAATGGAGGTGCGTGCGTGACGCAGAAGTTCTCCTTGTTTGCCTTTGCTCTGTTGTTGGGGCTGTTGTCCGGTTGCGCGAGCGGTCCGAATCCTGTCGATGCTGGCGAGGTGGAGCAGGCGGTATCGCGTCAGGCGACGACGAATGATGATCGTCAGCGCGCCAAAGTTCATACCGAATTGGGCCGAATTTACCTGATGGAAGGGCGCTACGAGGTTGCACTCGATGAAGCGAGGATTTCCATCGAGTCAGACCGAAACTATGCGCCAGCCCACAACCTGACGGCGCTGGTTTACATGGCCTTGCAGAAAAACGAACTTGCCGAGCAGAGTTTTCGTCGCGCGATTGGCGCGGCTGGAAAGGATCCGGAAATCAACAACGACTACGGCTGGTTCCTCTGTCAGACCGGAAAGGCGAAGGAGTCGATCCCGCACTTTCAGGTTGCTATTTCCAACCCCTTGTTCCATGCGCCGGTCAAGGCCCTGACCAATGCCGGGCTATGCGCGCTGATTGCCAAAGACGATCGACAGGCCGAGGGATATCTGATGCAAGCATTGCGGCTTGATCGTGGCAACCTCACGGCACTGTTCTGGCTGGCAGACATCGACTATCGCGGCAACCGTCTCAGGGAAGCCCAGCAGAAGATGAAGGATTTTCATGCCGCGTTCGATCCCTCTCCACAGTCCGCCTGGCTGGCTTTGCGTATCGATCGCAAACTGGGCGATCGGGAAGGCGAGGCGCGCTTCACCGGGGTCATGCGGCGCAAGTATCGCGATACGCCCGAATACGAAAAGATGATGCGCGGGGAGTTCGAGTGAGCGAAGAGGTCGAGGATATCCAGCACGCCACCGAAACGGAAGCCGGCGGGAGAGAGACGGTCGGCCAGATTCTGCGTGCCGCGAGGGAGGCCGCCAGTCTGACGGTCACCGATGTCGCGCAATCGCTCAAGTTCAGCCCACGCCAGATCGAGCAACTCGAAGCAGACGACTATACGTCCCTACCGGGTACGACCATTGTGCGCGGTTTCGCGCGCAGCTACGCCAGACTCCTGAAGCTCGATGCCGATGCGCTGCTGCGCATGCTCGACGACCTATCCCCGAATTCCCCTGCGGATGTGCGTCCGCCCGACAACATGGGCGTTGCCAGCGAGCCAAGCGGTTTGCGCCAGATCAGCCCGCTCGCCTCGGTGGCGATCGTCTTGATACTGGCCGCCCTGCTGCTCGCCCTCTGGCATTTCCTCGGCCCGAAGATGAGCAACCAGAGCGTCGAACCGGTCGCGGAAAACAACCAAACTGTCATGCCGTCAGCAGCCGTTCCGGTTCCAGTGCCTGCCGCTCCACCAGAGTCGGCGGATCAACCGCAGACTGTTGCACCTTCGCCGGTGACTGATGCCGGTACAGCTCAGCCGCAACCGCAACCGCAGCCCCAATCTGTCGTACCCACGCTGGTTTTCTCGCTTGAAGACCGTTCTTGGGTAGAGGTGGTCGATAGCAAGAAGCAGGTGCTGCATACCGGGGAAAGTCCGGCGGGCAGCCGGCTGACGCTCAGCGGTCAGCCACCGTTCGATATCGTCATCGGCAAAGCCGGCAAGGTCAAGCTGACCTACGGCGAGCGTGAGATCGACCTCGCGCCTTATACGCGCGCTGATGTGGCACGCCTGAAACTCGAATAATGAATTCTTCATCCAGCGCAGGACCCGTGCGCCGCCCAACGCGGCGCGTCATGGTCGGGAAGGTCGCCATTGGCGGCGGCGTGTCGAAAGTCGGCGCCGACGGGACGGCGCCGGAGGGGGCGCCTGCTCCGGTGGTGGTTCAGTCGATGACCAACACGGATACCGCAGACGTGTTCGCCACAGCGCAGCAGGTCGCCGAGCTGCACCGCGCCGGATCGGAGATCGTGCGCGTTACCGTGAACACCCGCGAAGCCGCCGCGGCCGTGCCGAAGATCAAGGAGCGGCTGGAGCTTTTGAATCTGAATGTGCCGCTGGTCGGCGACTTCCACTTCAACGGCCACAAGCTGTTGGCCGAAGTGCCCGAATGTGCGCAGGCGCTCGACAAGTTGCGTATCAATCCCGGCAACGTCGGCAAGGGAGCGAAGCGCGACGAGCAGTTCGCCAGTCTGATCGAGATCGCCTGCAAATACAAAAAGCCGGTGCGCATCGGCGTGAATTGGGGCAGCCTTGACCAGCAGTTGCTCGCGCGCCTGATGGACGAAAATGGCAAACGCGCAGCGCCGAAAGACGCAACGGGGCTGATGCGCGAGGCGATGGTCGCCTCGGCACTCGAATCCGCCGCCAAGGCCGAGGAACTGGGCCTGCCCGGCGATGCGATCATCCTGTCGTGCAAGGTGAGTAGCGTGCAGGATCTGATCGCGATCTACCGCGACCTCGCCGCGCATTGCGACTACCCGCTGCACCTCGGGCTCACCGAGGCCGGCATGGGCAGCAAGGGCATCGTCGCCTCGACGGCGGCGTTGGCCGTATTGCTTCAGGAAGGCATCGGCGACACGATCCGCGTTTCCCTGACGCCCGCACCACACGAGCCGCGTACCAATGAAGTCGTCGTCGCTCAGGAGATCCTGCAGACCATGGGCCTGCGCGCCTTCGTGCCGATGGTGGTAGCCTGCCCAGGCTGCGGGCGCACCAGCAGCACGGTGTTCCAGGAACTTGCACAAGACATCCAGGCTTACGTGCGCGCGAAGATGCCCGAATGGCAGCTCCTGCACAAAGGCGTCGAGAACATGACCGTCGCCGTGATGGGCTGTGTCGTCAACGGCCCGGGCGAGAGCAAGCACGCCAATCTCGGCATTTCCCTGCCAGGCACCGGCGAGGAACCGGTCGCACCGGTCTATGCCGACGGCGAACGCATCACCACCCTGCGCGGCGACAATATTGCCGCCGAATTCAGAGCCATCATCGACGGTTACGTCGATCGCAAGTATCCGCTGCACCGAGATTCATGAGCCAGACCCTGCAAGCCATCCGCGGGATGAACGACATCCTGCCCGCCGACGCCGAGCGCTGGGAAGCCTTCGAGGAGCTGATCCGCGACTGGCTGTCCGCCTATGGCTACCGTCCGATCCGCATGCCGCTCGTCGAGCCGACGCCGCTGTTCTCGCGCGCCATCGGCGACGTCACCGACATCGTCGAGAAGGAGATGTATTCCTTCGAGGACCGACTGAACGGCGAACAGCTCACGCTGCGCCCCGAGGGCACTGCCTCGTGCGTGCGCGCTGTGCTGCAGCACAACCTGCTCTACGACGGTCCGAAGCGACTCTGGTACATGGGCCCGATGTTCCGCCACGAGCGGCCGCAGAAAGGCCGCTACCGGCAGTTCCATCAGGTCGGCATCGAGGCGCTCGGCCTGCCGGGCCCGGACATCGACGCCGAGCAGATCATCATGTGCGCTCGCCTGTGGGACGATCTCGGCCTGAACGCTGACGGCAACATCAAGCTTGAGATCAACTCGCTCGGCCAGCCCGAGGAGCGCGCGCGTCACCGCGCCGAGCTGATCGCCTATCTTGAACAGCATCACGACCAGCTCGACGAGGAAGGGAAACGGCGGCTGCACACCAATCCGCTGCGCATCCTCGATACCAAGAACCCGGCGATGCAGGCGCTCGTCGAAGCTGCACCGAAGCTCATCGACTTTCTCGGTGCGGAATCGCTTCAGCACTTCGAAGGCGTGCAGCAACTGCTCAAGGACGCCGCGATTCCCTATCGCATCAACCCGCGGCTGGTGCGTGGCCTCGACTACTACAACCTGACTGTGTTCGAGTGGGTCACCGACCAGCTCGGGGCGCAGGGCACGGTCTGCGCCGGCGGGCGCTACGACGGCCTGGTCGCGCAGCTCGGCGGCAAACCGGCGCCGGCCTGTGGCTTTGCGATGGGCGTCGAGCGCCTCATGGCGCTGCTCGAGACGCAGGGCAATCTCATCGAGCCTGCCGCGCCCGACGTGTATGTCGTACATCAGGGCGAGGCTGCGCAGCGCGTCGCCTTCCGCGCCGCCGAATTGCTGCGCGATACGGGCTGTGCGGTGCTCACGCACATGGGCGGCGGCAGCTTCAAGTCGCAGTTCAAGCGCGCCGACGCTTCCGGCGCGCAACTGGCGATCATCGTCGGCGACGAGGAGGCGGCGAACAACGAAGTGACGCTCAAGCCCCTGCGCGTGGAGGAGGCGCAGCGGCGCGTGGCGCTCGATCAACTGGCTGACACCGTCGGCGACTGGCTATACGGCGCGGACGAAGAACTTTCTGAGGAATGACACATGGCGACCTACGATCTCGAAGAGCAGGAACAGTTAGAAGAACTCAAGACCTGGTGGAAGATGCACGGCACGCTCGTTACGGCGGTCATCGTCGCGCTGGCTATCGGCGTGGTCGGCTGGCAGGGCTGGCAATGGTGGCAGCGCGGCCAGTCGAGCCAGGCCGCCCAGTTGTACGCCGGCATGCAGCAGGCACTGGCCGGGCAGGACATCAAGCGTGTGCGCCAACTTGCGGGGGAACTGATCGACAAGTATTCCAGCACCGCCTACGCCGGCATGGCGGGAATGCTGTCCGGCAAGGTGCTCGTGGAGACCGGCGATCTCAAGTCGGCGCAGGCCCAGTTCGGTTGGGTCGCCGAGCATGCCAAGGATGACGGCCTGCGCGATCTGGCCCGCTTGCGTCAGGCGATCGCATTCGCCGAAGAGAAAACCGAGCAGGGGTACGAAGAGGCGCTGAAGCTGCTTGCCGTGCCGCCGGCGCCGACCCTGATGGCACGCTACCTCGAGGTGCGTGGCGATATTCTGGCGGCGCAAGGCAAGGGGGCTGAGGCTGGCAAGGCCTATGACGAGGCCATCAAGGCACTGGAAGCGGCCCGCAAGGCCGAGGGCGACATGCCGGCGGGGCCGTACCTCGAAATTCTCGATGCCAAGCGGAGCGCTGCCGGAGGGCAGTCGTGAGATTGAGACTGATCGCGCTGGCCGGCGCTGCCGCCTTGGCGGCAACCGGCTGTTCGTCGATCGGTAATGCGGTCGACGCCATCAATCCGTTCAGCAAATCCGCACCCAAGGTCAAGCCGGCCGAACTGACTCCGATCCAATCGACGGATGAACTCAGAGTCCAATGGCAGGCGAATGTCGGCAGTGCCGGCGAGCATGCCTTTACACCGGCGGTGGTCGGAGACAGCGTCTATGCAGCTGCCAAGGACGGTAGCATCGCTCGCTTCGAGGGCGGCCGTCAGGTTTGGCGCATCAGTGCCGGCCAGCCCCTCTCCGGCGGCGTCGGTTCCGATGGCAAGCTGGTGGTCGTCGGGACGTCGAAGGGCGACGTGCTGGCTTTCAAAGCTACTGATGGCACGCCAGCCTGGCAGGCCCGGACGAGTTCGGAAGTCCTCGCCGCTCCCGCAGTTTCGGCCGGCCTCGTCGCGGTGCGGAGCGGCGACGCGCGGATCTTCGGCTTCGATGCCGCTGACGGCAAGCGACGCTGGGTCTATCAGCGCAGCACACCGGCACTGGCATTGCGTTCCCCGGTCGGTGTGACGCTCACTGGCAAGGCGCTCTACGCGGGGTTCCCCGGCGGCAAGCTGGTGGCGATTGCGCTTAACAACGGTGCCGCCCTGTGGGAATCCGCCGTCGCGCAGCCGCGTGGCGCCACCGAACTGGAGCGCATCGCCGACGTGGCGAGTGAGCCTGTCGTGGATGGCGGTTCGGTGTGTGCCGTCGCCTATCAGGGGCGCGTTGCCTGTTTCGATGCCGACAACGGCCGCCAGTTGTGGGCGCGTGAGATTTCCTCGGTCGCCGGTCTGGCCATCGGTAGCCGCTCGCTCTACGTGACCGACGAGAAGGGGGCGGTGCATGCCTTCGAACGCAGCGGTGGCGCCAGCCTCTGGAAGCAGGACAAGCTGTTCATGCGTGGCGTGTCGCGACCGCTCGTCGTCGGGCGCCGTGTTGCCGTCGCCGACTTTCAGGGCGTGGTTCATCTCCTTTCCGCTGAAGACGGCGCTTTCGCCGCACGCCTGACGACCGACGGCTCGGCGGTGCTCGTGCCGCCGCAGCGGCTCGGAGAGAATGCCTTCCTCGTGCAGACCAGGAACGGCGGATTGCACGCCCTGACGACGAAATAATAATGCTGCCCACGCTTGCTCTGGTCGGCCGACCCAACGTCGGCAAGTCGACGCTCTTCAACCGGCTGACGAAAACGCGCGATGCGTTGGTCGCCGATCAGCCGGGACTGACGCGTGATCGCCATTACGGCCACGGCCGGCTCGGCAAGCGACCCTTTCTCGTCGTCGATACCGGCGGCTTCGAGCCGCAGGCGAAAGACGGCATCGAGCATGAAATGGCGCGCCAGGCCGAAGCGGCGATCGCCGAGGCCGATGCGCTGATCTTTCTCGTCGACGGCCGCGCCGGGCTCACGCCGCAGGACAAAGTGATCGCCGAGCGGCTGCGCCGCTCCGGCAGGCCGCTGCATCTCGCCGTCAACAAGGCAGAGGGCATGAACCGCGATGTCGTTGCGGCAGAGTTCCACGAACTCGGTTGCGGCGATCCGCTTGTCATCTCGTCGGCGCACGGCGATGGCGTGCGCGAGATGCTCGAGCTGGTGATGGAGGCCTTTCCCGAGGACGAGCCGGACGATGCCTCAGAAAGCGGGCCGCGCGTCGCCGTGGTCGGGCGGCCGAACGTCGGCAAGAGCACGCTGATCAACAGCCTGCTTGGCGAGGAACGCATGATCGCCTTCGACATGCCGGGTACCACGCGTGATGCGATTTCCACGCCGTTCGAGAAGAATGGCAAGCGCTACACCCTGATCGATACGGCCGGCCTGCGACGCAAGGGCCGCGTTTTCGAGGCGATCGAGAAGTTTTCGGTGATCAAGACGCTGCAGGCGGTCGAGGCGGCCAATGTCGTCGTGCTGATGGTCGACGCGAGTCAGGATATCTCCGATCAGGACGCGCACATTGCAGGATTTTGCATCGAGGCCGGGCGTGCGCTGGTGCTGGCGGTGAACAAATGGGACGCCGTCGACCAATATCGCCGCGACCAGATCAAGCAGGACATCATGCGCAAGCTCAACTTCCTCGGCTTCGCACGCGTCCATTACATCTCGGCATTGAAGGGGCAGGGCGTTGCCAGCGTGCTCCAGTCAGTCGACAAGGCCTATGCCGCGGCGATGGTCAAGCTGTCCACGCCTAAGCTCACGCGCGTGTTGCTCGACGCCGTTCAGAAACAGGCGCCGCCCAGACACGGCAATGTTCGCCCCAAGCTGCGTTATGCGCACCAGGGCGGCAGCAACCCGCCGATCATCGTGATCCACGGCAATGCGCTCGAACACGTGCCGCCGGCCTACGTCCGCTATCTCGAGCACACCTACCTCGAGGCCTTCAAGCTGCAGGGCACGCCGCTGCGAATCCAGTTCAAGAGCAGCAAGAATCCCTACGTCGACAAGGAAAAATAGTCGGCGCTGGCGACACGGTACGGTTGAATCCGCGGGCCAGGCGGCTATACTTGAGTCGAAAACTCGGGAAAGGGAGCTAGTGCGATGACCTACGTCGTGACCGAAAACTGCATCAAGTGCAAATACACCGATTGCGTTGACGTCTGTCCGGTGGATTGCTTCCGCGAGGGGCCGAACTTTCTCGTCATCGATCCCGAAGAATGCATCGATTGCACGCTGTGCGTACCGGAATGCCCGGCAGAGGCGATTTTCGCCGAGGACGACGTGCCGGTGGATCAGCGCGACATGATTGCCTTGAACGCCGAACTGGCCAAACAGTGGCCGGGGATCACCGAGCGCAAGACGCCGCCCGCCGATGCGGACGAGTGGCGAGGCAAGCCCGGCAAGCGCGCCTTGCTGGAACGATAAACCCGACGGAGAAGGAGAGAACGATGCAAGTCAGGCAGATTCTCGATATCAAGGGTACGGTGCTCTATACGATTTCTCCCGACAAGAAGCTCGCCGAAGCGGTGGCGGTGATGAGCGAGCAGGACGTCGGATCGCTGGTCTGCTTCGAGGGCGGCCGCATGGTCGGCATGCTGACCTTCCGCGAAGTGGTGCGCACGCTGCATGCCGAAGGTGCGGCATGGGGCGGCATCCCAATCCGCGATGTGATGGTGAAGAACCCGCGCACGGCAGATCCGTTCATGGACGTCGACCAGTTGCGCCGGTTGATGATCAGCGAGCATATGCGTTACTTGCCAGTGATGGACGGCTATACGCTGCTCGGGGTGATTTCCTTCCACGACGTCGCCAAGGCGGTGCTCGAGGAACAGACCTTCGAGAACCGCATGCTCAAGGCCTATATCCGCGACTGGCCTGCCGAGCAGGCGGAACAGGAAGCAGCGCACGGTTCCTGAAAGTCGGCGCCGGCGGGACGGCGCCTTCAGCGCCGGCCGAGCAGCCAGGCGTCGAACTCGGCGAGCGGCATCGGGCGCCCGAAGTGGTAGCCCTGCAGGTAGTCGACGCCCATCGACGTGAGCAGTTCCGCCGTCCTCTGGTCCTCGACGCCCTCGGCTATCGTCGCCAGTTCCAGCGCCTTGGCGAATTGAATGATCGCGCGCACGATCGACTGGCCCGAGTTCTCGTGGATGCGACGCACGAAGGAAATGTCGATCTTCAGTTCGTTGACGGGCATTTCATGAAGTTGCGATAGCGCCGAGTAGCCGGTGCCGAAGTCGTCGATGGCGATATGGAATCCAATGCTATGCAGATCGTGGAGCCGCTGCGGCGCATTGGCGGCCTCCAGCAACGCGATGCTCTCGGTGACCTCGATCGTCACGGTATCCATGGCAAAGCCGTTCTTCGCGAGTTGGCCGACCATTTGTTCGGCGAAATGTTCCGAGAATAGTTGGCGCTTGGAGATGTTAAGTGCTGGCCGAATATTTAGCCCTCGCTCGCGCCAGTGAATCATCGCGGCCAGCGTCTGTTCCCAGATCTGTTGGCCGACCTCGCGGATCAGGCCGGTGCTCTCTGCGATCGGGATGAAGGTCGCAGGGCTGACCCAGCCGAACTCTGCATCGTGCCAGCGCGCCAGAACCTCCACTAGGTGGCAATCCCCGCCATCGGCAGTGAGAATAGGCTGGAACCAGGCCTGGATACGTTTTGAGACCACCGCTTCCGCCAGTTTGTTCTGAATGTAGAGTTCCTGGCTGCTGCTGCCCTTGTCGCTGATCTCACCAAAGAAGCAGGTTTGGTTGCGCCCTTGCGTCTTCGCGTAGAACATTGCGCGATCGGCGTGCGCCAGCAGCGTTTCTGGATTCGTGGCATCGTGCGGGTACAGTGCGATACCCATGCTGAAAGTCACGACGTATTCTGCGTCGTCCAGAGGCACAGGATTCTTCAGGGCGACTTCGATCTTGCGCGCTACGTCGCGCGCGTCGTGGGTATCGGCCAGTTCGGGCAGCAACAGGACGAATTCGTCGCCGCCCCAGCGGGCCAAAGTGTCGCCTGCGCGCAACTGGTTGCGCAGGGCGATGGAAAATGCCACCAGCAGACGGTCGCCAGCCTTGTGGCCGAGGGTGTCGTTGATCTTCTTGAAGTGGTCGAGATCGATGAAACAGATCGCCACGCTGCGGCTGCTGCGGCTGGCCATGCGTAGGGCAATCTTGATACGATCCTCGAGCAGTACACGGTTGGGCAGGTCGGTCAGCGCGTCGTGTAGCGCCATATGGGTGATCTGCTGCTCGTGCAGGTAGGTTTGGGTGATGTCGCGCAAAACGCCGCGGATGCCGCTCAGAGTGCCGTCCGCGTCGTGTTGGGCGATCAGACGGCATTCCGCCCATTGATCGTTGCCCTTGTCGTTGCGCAAGCGCAGCCGCAACTGCGCCTGGCTTTTGTCGCCCAGCTTGAAGGCTTCACCCAGTGCCCGGACGGCACTTGCATCGTCGCGATGGATGAATTCCGTCAGCGAGATACCTTCGATCTTGTCCTGGCAGTGGGTGAGGCGGTGCCAGCCAGGGCTGGCGAGAACGATGCGTCCTTCGGGATCGAGTTCCAGCACCGCTTCTTCCAGCATGGCCAGCGTGTCCAGATAGCTGCGCTGTTCGCTTTCACGCGCGTTGAACCGCTGCATCATCGTTTCCATCGCCCCAGCGACGTCGCCGATCTCGTCCTGTTTGGCGTGCGCAGCAACGAGCAGCGCAGTCGATGCTTCAACCGAAGAGCTGTCGGCATAGGCATGAGCCGCCGAGCCGAGTGACTCGATGCGGCGGACAGTATGCGTCAGCCAGCGGCCGAGACCCAGCCATAGCATGAGGGTGATCAGCGCGATCGCGCCCAGTGGACGCAGTATGAACTCTTTGACGGGCATGCTGTCGTGGAACTCGCGGTGGATCACGAGCGTCGGTGCGTTCGGGCTGTCGTGTGGCCAGCGCAGTTCGATCTGGATGAAAGCTGGGTCGGTGTTTTGGTGCAGGCCTTCCTGGCCGGGACGAAACTCGTCGGTGAGCAGTGGATCGGAGTCTGCGATCAGCTTGCCGAAGCCATGAAGGTGGAGGTGAGTCTCCGGAGTGAGCAATTCCTTGAGAGTGCCGGTATTGATTTCTTTGTACAGCAGGAGTTGTCCTTCGCCATCGTCGCCGAGCCAAAGGGGAACTTTGAAGACCCGGAAAAGCTCCTGTGTGGTGCTGTCGAAATGCCAACCCGGAATGCCCTTCTTACCTGTGAGCATGAGACGTTCGGATGCAATTCCGTAATGGAATAGGATGGTGCCGTTGCTGCTGATGATCAACAGATTCGAAAAATCCAGGAAATCCCACTGGGCGGTCAGGAAAGTGTTCAGCTTGGCGGTGCGCCTGTCGTCGCGCTCTTCGAGGATGCGTGTGAACTCGATGCGTTCGCGGAGCTGCTCGGCATGGATGCGCCATCGATCTTCTACTCTCGGCAGTAGATCGGCATAGAAGCTGCGTGTCACCTCGATCTTCTGGGCGATTTCCTTCTGCTGACGGGTCTGAAAGGTGTTCAGGCCTATCAGTGAGATGCCGATGATCAGGAGAAGGATGACGCCGGTGAACCGGCTGACTGCCTGGCGTCGTATGGAAATGCGATCGGCAGGGGGGGGGAGCTTGTTAGTCAAGACTTCTCCCCGGCCCAGCGCATCGACACCATTCCCATTGCAGAAGCGAATTGCTGGCCGGGGTGCGCGGCTTGGAGAAATCGATCGGTTTCCTCGATCTGACGCCTGACAAAACGCGCATCGGTACTATAGATTCCGGGAATGGTCTTCAGCAGCATGGCGATGTCTTCGCGTTCCATCTCCGAGCGAACCTTGGCCTGACGGGCGACTGTCTCGGGAGAGGTGGCCTGAAGCCAGACGAGTGTACGGCGCAGCATGCGCACCATCAGCTCCGCTTTTTCCTGAGTTTCAGGCAGATCGAGCGTATTGCGTGGCGTGATTACGGCACTGCGCAAGGCGCTGATACCGGGGACCTGCGCTTGGATTTTCGGATCATTGAGGTCGGCCAGCGAGATGCCGAGCCCCGCACGCATCAATTTGAGCGGAAAGGGCTGTTCGCACAGCACCGCATCCGCTGCTTGGCTGATGAATGCACCACTGATGCTTTCCCAGTTCTGGCCGGCGGGCAGCCAACGCACCTGATGGCCGCCGACGCCATGCGTGCCCAGGATGATCTCGCAGAGCATCTGCATGTAGGTCTTGCTGCTGGGACTGCCAGTGGAGATGGCGATCGTGCGGCCCTTCAAGTCGCCGATGCGGCGGATCTGCTTCACCAGATCCTTGCGTACCATCAATTGGAAGGAATGGCTGATGCCGGCGAGCGGGGCGATGGCAACGGCGTCCTTGCCGCTGGCGTGCATGACCGGCAGCGTAGGAAAGCCGAGTGCGGCGAAATCGGCATTGCCGAGCAGGGTATCTTCCAGCGCGCGGATCCCGCTCGGATGGTAACGCAGCAACAGGTGAGCGCCCATTTCACGGTCGAAGCCGAGTGCGGGAATCAATTCGAGAGGGAGGAAGGGCAGCGAACCCGGGCCGGGAAGATTGAGCCGGATCAGCTTCGTAACGCCGCCAGCGCCGGGAGGCTCCGCCAGCGCTTCGAGTGCGGAGAGCAGCGGAGCAAGGGCCGAATACAACAAAAACTTGCGGCGAGTGCGCTGCATGTTTCCCTCTCCTACGTTGTATTGCCTGTATGGCTTGGCCGACAGGGGCTTTTCTCCCCATGGTAAACTCGTTGCAACAAAATTCAAAGGCATCACGGCATGTCCGGCAGCAGCTTTGGCACGTTGTTTCGCGTGTCCTCCTTTGGTGAATCCCACGGTCCTGCGATCGGTTGCGTGGTCGACGGCTGTCCTCCGGGCCTGGAAATCAGCGAAACGGATATCCAGGCAGAACTCGATCGACGCAAGCCGGGCACCTCGCGCCACGTGACCCAGCGGCGCGAGGAAGACAAGGTCGAAATCCTCTCTGGCGTGTTCGAAGGCAAGACGACCGGTACGCCGATCGCGCTATTGATTCGCAATACCGACCAGCGCAGCAAGGACTACGGCAGCATTTCCCAGACCTTTCGTCCGGGCCATGCCGACTACACCTACTGGCAGAAATACGGCATCCGCGACTATCGCGGCGGCGGTCGCTCTTCCGCGCGCGAGACGGCGGTGCGCGTCGCCGCCGGGGCGATCGCCCGCAAGTGGCTGAAAGAACGATACAACGTGACGGTGCGTGGCTGGATGAGCCAGCTCGGACCGATCGAAGTGCCCTTCGTCGATGCGGCGGCGATCGACGCCAATCCGTTCTTCGTGCCGAACGCGGAGATCGTGCCCGAACTCGAGGCCTATATGGACAGCCTGCGTAGGGATGGCGATTCGGTCGGTGCGCGCATCGAGGTCACAGCGACTGGCCTCCCGCCGGGCTGGGGTGATCCGGTCTACGAGCGGCTAGATGCGAAGATTGCCCATGCAATGATGGGCATCAACGCGGTCAAGGGTATCGAGATCGGTGCAGGATTCCGCTCGGTCGCCCAGCGCGGCAGCGAACACGGCGACGAGCTGACTCCGGAAGGGTTTTTGAGCAACCACGCCGGAGGCATCCTCGGCGGCATCTCCTCGGGGCAGGACATCACCGTCTCTATCGCGATCAAGCCGACCTCGAGCATCCGCCTGCCGCGCCGCTCCATCGACCTGGCCGGCCAGCCGGTCGTCGTGTCCACCGAGGGACGCCACGATCCCTGCGTCGGTATCCGTGCGACGCCGATCGCCGAGGCGATGTTGGCGCTGGTGCTGATGGACGCGGCGCTACTGCACCGTGCGCAGTGCGCCGACGTGCGCTGTCCCACGCCGGTGATTCCTGGCAAGGCGCCTGGTATTGCCTGATAGAATTTGCTCCGACTTTCAAAAAACACGAGATACACAGGGAAAAATCATGCACGTCGATCACCACGATCTTTATTCCGAATTCCCCGACATGCGCGACGCCATCGACGCGCTCAAGTCGGGTTATGGTTACTTTGCCGCCATGTGCGCCCGCTACGATCGCCTGACCGGCAAGGTCGAAGATCTCGAGGAGCACGACATGCCCGTCGGCGACTTCACGATAGAAGACATGAAGAAGGCGCGCGTCAAGCTGAAGGACGACATCTACCATTACCTCCAGGCTTACCGCGTCGGCCAGAAACACCCGGCCTGAGTAGTTTTCAGGCGGTAAAGTGAGCCCTTTGGGGCGGCTGGCCGCCTGGTATTTCTTCTATTTCGCTTTCGTCGGCGCATTCGCGCCGTATTTCACTCTTTATTTGCAGGACATCGGCCAAAGCGCCTGGGAAATCGGCGTGCTGATGTCCGTGCCCCAGGTGATGCGCCTGTTGGCGCCGAACCTCTGGGGCTGGCTGGCCGACCATTTCGGACACCGCACGGCGATCGTGCGGCTGGCCGCAGCCTGTTCCGCGCTCGGCTTCATCGGCTTCTTCTTCACGCAAGACTTCGCGCTGATGCTCGCAGCGATGGCGCTCGTCTGGTTCTTCTGGAGCGCTGCGCTTCCGCTCGTCGAGGCGATGACGCTCGACCGGCTCGCCGGCCGGACCGAGCGCTATGGCAGCATTCGTCTCTGGGGGTCGGTCGGATTCATCGTCAGCGTGCTGGTTATCGGCGCAATCCTCGACTATGTTCCGGCGGATGCGATTCTCTGGGCCTGTCTGTTCATTCTTGCCAGCGTGCTGGCCAGCGCGCTGACCCTGCCGGAGACGAAAGTCGCTGCCGGCGTTGCGGCGCCTCCACTCGGCAGTCTGATCATGCGCCCGGCGGTACTTGCGCTGCTGGCTGCCAGTTTCTTCATGTCCATGGCCCATGGGCCGCTCTATATCTTTTTCTCAATCCATCTGGTCGACCACGGCTACGACAAGACGGCAGTTGGTCTCTACTGGTCGCTCGGCGTATTGGCCGAGATTGTGGTGTTTCTTTACATGCCGCGTCTGATGAAGCACGCGTCGTTGCGAGCTATCCTATTGGCCAGTTTTGCGCTTGCCGTCGTGCGCTTCCTTTTGATCGGCTGGGGGACTGCTTCGGCGACCATGCTGCTGTTCGCCCAGATCTTGCATGGCGCGACCTTCGGGGCCTACCATGCAGCTTCTGTAGCGGTGCTGACGCAGTGGTTTCCCCCGCAACAGCAGGCACGCATGCAAGGGCTCTATGGCAGTTTGTCTTTCGGAGCGGGCGGCATGGTAGGCGGTCTGATCAGCGGCCAAGCCTGGGATAGTCTCGGTGCCGGAATGACATATACCCTCGCAGCGCTGTTCGCGGCTTGTGGCTGGTTGCTTGTGTGGCGCTGGCTGTCATCCAAATCATTGGAGTGCCGTTGATTCAGACCATGAAGAAAGTTTTGACCGCGGTTCTGTTCGCAACCCTGCTGGCGGGCTGCCAAAATGTTCCCCTAACGGGGCGTTCCCAGTTGTTGATGATTTCGGAGAGCCAGGAAACGCGCATGGGGCTCGCGAGCTACCGCGAAATCATCGCCAAGGAAAAGCTGAGTCACGACCCCGTGCTCAATGCGCGCGTGCAGCGTATCGGATCGCGCATCGCCGCGGCGACCGGTCGCACCGACTACCAGTGGGAATTCAAGGTGATCGACGACGAGGCGGTCAATGCCTTCTGTCTGCCCGGCGGCAAGGTGGCGGTATATACGGGGGTGCTACCGATCGCCCAGGACGATGCCGGACTCGCAGCCGTGATCGGCCACGAGGTGGCGCATGCGATCGCACGCCATGGCGGCGAGCGGCTCAGCCAGGAAATCCTCGTCGCTGGCCTGACCGTTGCGACGGTAGTCGCCACTAGCGACTCAAATAATCGCAACCTGTATGCAGGCCTGCTGGGCGCGGGTGCTGCGGTCGGCTTCCTGTTGCCTTATTCCCGCCTGCATGAATCCGAAGCCGACCGCATGGGGCTGATCTACATGGCCAAGGCAGGCTACGATCCGCGTGCCGCCGTCGGACTTTGGCAACGCATGGCAAAGGTTGGCAAGGACAAGGCGAAGATGCCAGAATTTCTCTCGACCCATCCGGCTGACGAGACGCGCATCAAGGAGATCGAGCGCTGGTTGCCCGAGGCGCTGAGCCATTATCAGCCCATGCGGCCTGTGCCATAATTCCGCTCTTCCGACGGAAATTCTCCAATGCCGAAAACGCTTTACGACAAATTGTGGGAGAGCCACGTCGTCCGCACCGAGCCGGACGGCACCGCGCTGCTCTACATCGACCGCCATCTGGTACATGAGGTGACCAGCCCGCAGGCCTTTGAGGGGCTCAAGCTCGCCGGCCGCAAGCCATGGCGCGTGTCCTCGATCGTCGCCACTGCCGACCATAACACGCCGACCGACCACTGGGAACGCGGCATCGAAGACCCGGTATCGCGCCAGCAGGTCGAGACGCTTGACGTCAACATCCGCGAGGTTGGCGCCTTGGCCTATTTCCCGTTCAAGGACGCCCGTCAGGGTATTGTCCATGTGGTCGGTCCGGAGAACGGTGCAACGCTGCCGGGCATGACTGTCGTCTGCGGCGACTCGCACACCTCGACCCACGGCGCCTTCGCCTGCCTGGCGCACGGCATCGGCACCTCTGAGGTCGAACACGTGATGGCGACGCAGTGTCTGCTGCAGAAGAAGATGAAGTCGATGCTGATTCGCGTCGAAGGAAAAGTCGGCGCTGGCGTGACGGCGAAGGACATCGTGCTGGCCATCATCGGCAAGATCGGCACGGCCGGCGGCACAGGTTACGCCATCGAGTTCGGCGGCAGCGCTATCCGCGCGCTGTCGATGGAAGGGCGTATGACGGTCTGCAACATGGCGATCGAGGCAGGCGCGCGTGTCGGCTTTGTCGCTGTCGACGACACCACCATCTCCTATCTCAAAGACCGTTCCTTCGCCCCAAAGGGCGAGCAGTGGGATCGCGCCGTCGCCTACTGGCATACGCTGACGTCCGATCCGGGCGCGCAGTTCGATGCCGTCGTCGATCTCGATGCGTCGGCGATTCAGCCGCAGGTCACCTGGGGCACCTCTCCCGAGATGGTGGTGCCCGTCGACGGCCGCGTGCCGGCGCCGGAGGACTTCGTTGATCCGGTCAAGCGTGAAGGCGTCGCTCGCGCATTGCAATACATGGGGCTGGCCCCGCGCACGCCGATCAAGGAGATCAAGGTCGACCAGGTCTTCATTGGCAGTTGTACCAACTCGCGCATCGAGGACCTGCGAGAGGCGGCTTTCGTCGCCCGTGGCAGGCATAAGGCGGCGAATGTGAAACGGGTGCTTGTCGTGCCGGGTTCCGGTCTCGTCAAGAAGCAGGCCGAAGCTGAGGGGCTCGACAAGATTTTTACCGCCGCAGGTTTCGAGTGGCGCGAGCCTGGTTGCTCGATGTGCTTGGCGATGAATGCTGACCGGCTCGAGCCCGGTGAGCGTTGCGCCTCGACCTCGAACCGTAATTTCGAAGGCCGCCAGGGTAATGGCGGTCGTACTCACCTTGTCAGTCCGGCCATGGCTGCAGCCGCAGCCGTCGCTGGACATTTCGCGGATGTCAGAGACATTCTTTAACGGAGACGATCATGAAAAAACTGCTGTTCCTCATTGCCGCTGCGATGGTTGCCTTGACTGGCTGCAACACCGTCCAGGGTATCGGCAAGGATATCGAGAAGGGCGGCGAAGCGATCCAGAAGGCCACCAAGTAAATGCGCGCTTTCACGCAACTCGACGGATTGGTTGCGCCGCTCGACCGTGCCAACGTCGATACCGACGCGATCATCCCCAAGCAGTTCCTCAAGTCGATCAAGCGTTCCGGTTTCGGCCCGAACGCCTTCGACGAGTGGCGTTACCTCGACCACGGCGAGCCGGGCATGGACAACAGCAAGCGCCCGCTCAACCCTGATTTCGTGCTCAACCAGCCGCGCTTCCATGGCGCCTCCATCCTGCTGACGCGCGACAACTTCGGCTGTGGCTCCTCTCGCGAGCACGCCCCCTGGGCGCTCGAGGATTACGGCTTCCGCGCACTGGTCGGCACCACCTTCGCCGACATCTTCTACAACAACAGCTTCAAGAACGGCCTGCTGCCGATCAAGCTGCCAGCCGCCGAAATCGACGAAATGTTCGCCCAGGTCGCAGCGACACCGGGTTACCGGCTGAAGATCGACTTGGCGTCTCAGACCGTGACGCGGTCCGACGGCAAGGTGCTGAGTTTCGACATCGATCAGTTCCGCAAGGAATGCCTTCTCAACGGTTGGGACGACATCGGCCTGACGCTGCGCCATGCCGACGAGATCCGCGAGTTCGAGGCAAAACGCCGCATCGAGCAGCCCTGGTTGTTTGCATAGGAAAAACAAAATGAAGATTTGCGTATTGCCGGGCGACGGCATCGGACCTGAAATCACAGCGGAAGCGGTGCGTGTGCTCGAAGCGCTCGACCTGAAGATGGAGATGGAAGAAGCGCTGCTGGGTGGCTGCGCCATCGATGCTGCGAAGGATCCCTTCCCCGAGGCGACGCAGAAGCTCGCCAAGGCGGCCGACGCCGTGCTGCTCGGCGCTGTCGGCGGTCCGCAATGGGACAACAATCCGCGCGAACTGCGCCCCGAGCGCGGACTTTTGCGCATCCGCAAGGATCTAGGCTTGTTCGCCAATCTGCGCCCGGCGATCCTCTATCCCGAGTTGGCCAACGCCTCGACGCTCAAGCCCGAGGTGGTTGCAGGTCTCGACATCCTGATCGTGCGCGAGCTGACCGGCGACATCTACTTCGGCCAGCCGCGCGGCATCGAAGTCAGGAATGGGGAGCGCTTCGGCTTCAACACCATGCACTACACCGAGAGCGAGATTCGCCGCATCCTGCGCGTCGCCTTCGACGCGGCCAGGAAGCGCAACAAGAAGGTCTGCTCGGTGGACAAGATGAATGTGCTCGAATGCACCCAGTTGTGGCGCGACGTCGCCATCGAGGTGGGCAAGGAGTACCCGGACGTCGAACTGACCCACATGCTGGTCGATAACGCGGCGATGCAACTCGTCAAGAATCCGAAGCAGTTTGACGTGATGGTCACTGGCAACATGTTCGGCGACATCCTCTCCGACGAAGCCTCGATGCTGACAGGCTCGATCGGCATGCTGCCCTCCGCTTCGCTCGACGAGAACAACAAGGGCCTCTATGAGCCGAGCCATGGCTCAGCCCCGGACATAGCCGGCAAGGGCGTGGCCAACCCGCTGGCGACCATCCTGTCGGCAGCGATGATGTTGCGCTATACCTTCAACGAGGAGGCGGCAGCACAACGTATCGAGGGCGCGGTGAAAAAAGTGCTGGCGCAAGGCTACCGTACGGGCGATATTTACGAGCCGGGCATGAAAAAGGTCGGCACGAAGGAAATGGGCGACGCGGTGCTCGCGGCGCTGTGAGATTCAATACTTGAGGTAATCGGAAATGAAAAAGGTAGGTCTGGTCGGTTGGCGCGGCATGGTGGGTTCGGTGCTGATGCAGCGCATGCGCGAAGAGGGCGATTTCGCCCTGATCGAGCCGGTGTTCTTCACGACGTCGAATGTGGGTGGCAAGGGGCCGGCAGAAGCCGGCGGTACGCCCCTCAAGGACGCCAAGGACATCGAGGCCCTCAAGCAGATGGACGTCATCATCACCTGCCAGGGCGGCGACTACACCAAGGAGGTCTTCGGCCCGCTACGCGCGGCCGGCTGGAACGGCTACTGGATCGACGCGGCATCGAGCCTGCGCATGGCCGACGACGCCATCATCATCCTCGATCCGGTTAACCTCGACGTCATCAAGGCCGGTCTGGCCAAGGGCATCAAGAACTACATCGGCGGCAATTGCACCGTCTCGCTGATGCTGATGGGCCTCGGCGGACTGTTCCGCGCCGACCTGGTCGAATGGATCTCGGCGATGACCTACCAGGCTGCCTCCGGCGCCGGTGCGCAGAACATGCGCGAGCTGCTTTCCCAGATGGGCGTGCTGCACGACGCAGTCAAGGCCGAGCTGGCCGATCCCGCCTCGGCCATCCTCGACATCGACCGCAAGGTAGCCGAGACGATGCGTGCTTCATCCTTCCCGACCAAGAACTTCCGTGGCGTGCCGCTCGCCGGCAGCCTGATTCCCTGGATCGATGTGCCGGTCGAAGGGGGCCAGTCGAAGGAAGAATGGAAGGGTGGCGCCGAGTGCAACAAGATTCTTGGCAAGCCGGCGTTCCGTTCCCCCGGCAGCATTCCGATCGACGGCCTGTGCGTGCGCGTCGGCGCGATGCGCTGCCATTCGCAAGGCCTGACCATCAAGCTGAAGAAGGATGTGCCGTTGGATGAGGTCAGCGACATCATCGCCAAGGCGAATGACTGGGTCAAAGTGGTACCGAACGAGCGCGAGATTTCCGAGCGCGACCTGACGCCTGCCGCGGTCACCGGCACGCTGACGGTGCCGGTCGGCCGTCTGCACAAGCTGGCGATGGGGCCGGAGTATCTCGGTGCCTTCACCTGCGGCGACCAGCTGTTGTGGGGGGCGGCGGAGCCATTGCGCCGGATGTTGCGTATTTTGCTCGGATAAGCCAATCCGGGAGGTAAAGCAAAGGTTGAGCTTGCGCCATTAACTCTATGATGTTATTTTGAATACCGTAAAGCAAATCCCTGGCCGGGAGGCAAAGTGAATAAACCGGGTAAATCATCGATATTCAAGACGTCGCTGTTGGTGGCCTCGCTGTGTGCAGCGCTTGGCGCTCAGGCAGCAGGCGTTGGCAAGCTTTCGGTGTATTCGGCCATCGGACAGCCGTTGAATGCCGAAGTGGCGTTGACGGCTACGCCGGAAGAATTGAACTCCCTGACGGCGCGACTGGCTTCGCATGAAGCGTTCAAGGAGGCGGGCATCGAGTTCACGCCCGCGCTTACCGGCTTGCGCTTCAGCATCGCCAAGTCACCGAGCGGCCAGTCGATCCTGCGGCTGACAACAGACGCTCCGCTCAACGAGCCTTTCCTGCATTTTCTTGTAGAACTGAACTGGACCTCCGGCCGGATGGTGCGGGAATACACCTTCCTGCTCGATCCTCCTGAGATGCTGAAGGCTGCCAAGCCGGCTTCGATTGTCAAGCCGGTTGCACCCGCGATCGAAACCACCCCTTTGCCTCCTCAACCTACCAAGGCGGCAAAGCCAGCAAAGGCTACTGCTGGAGCGGCTGAGCCTGCTCCCAAGGCGCCGGAAGCCAGGACGCCAGCCAAGAAGTTTGCAGCCGAGCCGGGCGAGGAGGTGCAGGTCAAGGCGGGCGACACGCTGAGCAAGGTCGCGCGCGAGCACATGCCCGAGTCGGTGACCCTGGATCAGATGCTGGTGGCCCTGTTCAACACCAACCGCGAAGTTTTCGACGGCGGCAACATGAACCGCCTGCGTGCAGGCAAGATCCTGCGCTTGCCCGATCCGGCCGAAGCCGCAAAAGTCGATCCGGGCGAGGCACGCAAGCTGATCGTCAGCCAGGCGGTCGATTTCAACGCCTACAAGCGCCGGCTGGCCTCGGCCGCTGCTGCGGCACCCGCACCCGAAAGCGCACCGCAGCAGCAGGTCGCCGGCAAGATCAAGCCGCAGGTCGAGGAAAAGGCACCTCCAGCCCCTGCGAAGGACAAGCTCGAGGTGTCGCGCACGGAAACCGCCAAGACGGCGAAAGCCGATGCAGGCAAGGTAGTCCTCGAAGAAGAGTTGATTGCGCGCGACAAGGCATTGCGTGAGGCATCGGACCGCATCGCGCATCTCGAGAAGAATCTTGAGAACCTCAAGCAACTCGCCGAACTGAAGAGCGAAAGCGGCGCAAAAATCCAGCAACAGGCTCAGTCAGCCGCAGCGCCGGCTGCCCCTGCGGCGGAGAAGCAAGCTGAACCTCCCGCGGCCAAGCCGGCAGAGCCCGTGCCGCCTGCCGCTCAAGCGGCGCCACCTGTCACGGAACCTCCGCCGCCCGACCAGAAGCCGGCAGAACCGGTGCCGGAGGCAGCCAAAGTGCCGCCACCGCCCAAACCTGCCTTGAAGAAGGCTGTCCCTCCCCCACCGCCACAGCCTGAGCCAAGTTTTGTCGAAGACAACCCGGAGTTGGTGTTTGGTGGCGGCGGTCTGATCGCACTGCTGCTCGGTTACCTCGGATATTCGGCTTGGCGCAAGAAAAAGCAGGCGAAGGAGGCTGAGACGGAACTGCAAGAGCCGCCCAGCAGCATGCGCTTCGAGACCGCCAAACCCTCCGAGCCCAGTGTGGCCCAGAGCGTGGCAGCCAGCACGGCCCTCGAAGAGAGCGACGTCTCGATTCTCGGCGATTTCAGCAGCACCGAAGGCGCGCTGTCCGCAGAGGGCGGTGTGGATCCCGTTGCTGAGGCAGATGTGCTGATGGCCTACGGCCGTGATGCGCAGGCCGAGGAAATCCTGCTCGAAGGCTTGAAGGACGATCCACAGCATGCAGGCATCCATGCGAAGCTGCTCGAACTGTATGCAAATCGCCAGGATAAAGCGAAGTTCGAGTCGACTGCCAGGGGGCTGCACGGCATCAGCAAGGGACAGGGCGAAGCCTGGGACAATGCGGTCAAGCTTGCCGCAGGACTAGGCATTACCGGTGGCGTATTCGCTGCAGCGGGAGCCGCTGAAACTGGCCAGGTGCTCGATAAAGCAGCGAAAGTCGAGGCTGCTCCTCCAGCGGAAGTTCAGCCTGAACCAGTCGCTGCAGAAGAGATGGCGCGTCCGGCAGCGTCTCCTGCAGAAGCTGAAGCGGATTCACTCGACTTCGATCTCGATCTGGGTACCACCACCAGCATGCCGGCTGCAATAGCGGCCGCTGAGAAGGCTGCCGCGCAAGCGGCCAGCGAAGCGGCGCTCGATTTTGACTTCGACCTGGGCACGCCCGAGCCGTCTCGTCAAGCCGAGCAAGCTCCTGCAGCCCCCGCTGACGAAGTGCCGCAGACTGGGGCCGAGGCGGGCGACGGCAACGTCATCGACTTCTCGCTCGATATCGGTGAGCTTGCTGTGCCCCCGGTTGCTGAACCGGAGCAGAGCAATCTGGCTGCAGAAGATACCAACGTGCTCGACTTTGATCTCGATCTCGGTTCGGTAGAGCCGGCTGTGGAGTCTGCTCCAAGCACTGAGGCTGTCAGTGCTCCCTCGCCCGCCTTTGATCTGGCCGATATCAGCCTGGACCTGGGGGAACCCGAGGGCGAGCAGAAACATGAGGCGGCATTGCCGGACATCGACTTGGATGTCGGCTTGGATATCGGCGAGTTGGAAACAACTGCCGAATCTCAGCCTTCCCTCGAAATGCCTGTTAGCGAAGCAGTTGCCGGCACCGAGGCGTCAGTAGCCGCGGAAGAGGTCGATGACCCTGAAGTGGCGACTAAGCTCGAACTGGCTCAGGCATATGAAGAGATGGGGGACCACGAGGGCGCACGCGAATTGCTCAACGAGGTCCTCAATGAGGGCAGCACCGCACAGCAGGAAATGGCCCGCGCTCGCCTCGATCGTTTGAACGTTTGATCCGGGGCGCTACGGTTTGTATGCCGTAGCGCCGATCCCTCTAGTCAGCTCCGATGTTCCATCCGGCGTCATTGTTGCTGTCTTGGATGGCCTACGCGTTATTCCTGCAGTGGGTCCCGCTACCCTATCTGCTTGCCCTTGCAGCGCTCGCGTTGATTCTTGCATCGGCATTCGCACCGCTGCGCAGCCGCAACCTGCTTTGGCGCTCTCGTTGGCTGCTGTTTTCATTGGCTGTCTTTTTTCTTTTTTTCACGCCTGGTGAGTTTCTTCCGGGCGTGGCGGGATACATGGGAGTGTCATACGACGGCCTGGCGCAGGCAGGAGAGCATCTCGGGCGCTTGCTGGCCTTGTTGGCCGGATTGGCCATTCTGCATGAACGAATCGGCACGGACGGCATTCTCACAGGTCTCTATTGGCTCTTGAGGCCTTTCCGCTGGCGCGAGACCACGGTGGTACGTCTGATACTCGTGTTGGAGTACGTCGAGCAACGCGGCAGGATTGGCTGGCGTGAATGGCTGGCGAGTGGCGATGGCGTCGCTACAGACCAGGACGGGCGCACGTGCATTTCCCTCGCAATGCCCGAGTTGCAGGCGAAGGACAAATGGCTTATCGGCGGTATGCTGGCCGCGGGAATGGGATTCGTGGTGCTTGCATGAGAGTTGCGTTGGGCTTGGAGTACGACGGGACGACCTTTTTCGGCTGGCAGTCACAGCCGGGTGGCAATACCGTGCAGGATGCATTGGAGGCTGCCCTAACGAGCATTGCCGCCATGCCTGTCCGCGTTGTGTGCGCGGGACGTACCGATGCCGGCGTCCATGCGCTCGCCCAGGTCGTGCATTTCGATACGGAGGTGCAACGGCAACCGACAGCCTGGGTGAGGGGCGTCAATGCGCACTTGCCACCGACGGTAGCGGTGCGCTGGGCGACATCCGTGACCGAGGATTTCCATGCCCGCTTCTCAGCCCGCGGACGCCATTATCGATACGTGCTGCAGAATCGTCCCGAGCGCCCTGGGCTTCTGGCAGGCAAGGTCGGATGGTGCCATCGTCCCCTGGATATCGAGGCCATGCAACAGGCGAGTCGATCCCTGTTGGGTGAGCAGGACTTCTCTACATTCCGGGCAGCCGAATGCCAAGCCAAATCTCCAGTCAAAATCCTGCATCGACTACAAATCTCCGTAGAAAACGATCTGATTCTCTTCGATCTTCATGCCAACGCATTCCTGCACCACATGGTGCGCAACATCGTCGGCGCCCTTGTGTATGTCGGCATGGGGCGCCAGCCGCCAAGCTGGATCGGTGAATTGCTGGCGGCGCGCGATCGCAGTCGCAGTGCGCCGACGTTTTCCCCTTCTGGCCTATATCTGACCGGCGTCGATTACGATCGTGAGTGGGGGTTGCCGGACGAGGGGCGTATCATGGCGCAACCCCGCTTTCCGTTCTTCTGAGATGACCCGCACTCGCATCAAGATTTGCGGTATCACCCGTCCTGCCGATCTAGCCGCTGCCGTGACTGCCGGTGCGGATGCGATCGGCTTCGTGTTCTATCCGCCGAGCCCGCGCGCCTTGTCTCTCGAGCTTGCGGCGACCCTCTCCCTGCAGGTTCCTCCCTTCGTCACGCGGGTGGGACTGTTCGTCAATGCCGAACCCGGGCAGGTAAGGGAAACGCTGGCGGCCGTGCCGCTCGATCTGCTGCAATTCCACGGTGAGGAGGAGGTTGCCTACTGCGAGCAATTCGGTCTTCCTTACCTCAAGGCGGCCAGAGTGAGGCCTGGAATCGATCTGTTAGAATTCGCGCGCTCGTATCCGACGGCGCAAGGCCTGTTACTCGATGCCTGGGTCGAAGCCTATGGGGGGGCAGGACAGACATTCGACTGGTCGTTGATTCCGGAACGTCTGCCCAAGCCTGTGGTGTTATCTGGTGGGCTTCATGCAGGTAACGTTATAGAAGCTGTCGCTAAATTGCAGCCTTGGGCAGTGGATGTCAGCAGTGGAGTCGAGGTTGCCAAGGGCATCAAGGATGCCGACAAGATCGCCGCTTTCGTAGCGGCAGTGAGAACAGCAGATGCCAGTCGATAAGTACAAGTTGCCAGACGAACATGGGCATTTCGGTAAATTTGGTGGGATATTCGTTGCCGAAACCCTGATGCCAGCGCTGGCGGAGCTGAATGAGGCCTACGAGGCCGCGAAGGCCGATCCGCAATTCCGTGCCGAGTTCGAATACGAGCTGGCCCACTACGTCGGCCGCCCCAGCCCGATTTACCATGCCAAACGCTGGTCCAATCAACTGGGCGGCGCGCAGATTTATCTGAAGCGCGAGGATTTGAACCATACCGGCGCGCACAAGGTGAACAACTGCATCGGCCAGGCGTTGCTTGCTCGCCGCATGGGCAAGCCGCGCGTGATCGCGGAAACCGGCGCGGGTCAGCATGGGGTGGCCACGGCCACCGTCGCGGCGCGCTACGGCATGGAATGTGTCGTCTATATGGGCAGCGAGGATGTCAAACGCCAGGCGGCGAACGTCTATCGCATGAAGTTGCTCGGCGCGAAGGTCGTTCCCGTCGAGTCCGGCTCGAAGACGCTCAAGGATGCGCTCAACGAGGCGATGCGAGACTGGGTGACAAACGTCGGCAACACCTTCTACATCATCGGTACAGTCGCCGGCCCGCACCCCTATCCGATGATGGTGCGCGATTTCCAGTCGGTGATTGGCCGCGAGTGCCTCGGCCAGATGTCGACACTGGCGGGACGGCAGCCAGACCAGGTGATCGCCTGCGTCGGCGGTGGTTCGAACGCCATGGGCATCTTCTACGACTACATCCCCCATTACGAGGTCAAGTTGGTCGGCGTCGAAGCTGCAGGACACGGACTGTCCACCGGCCAGCATGCCGCGTCGTTGACGATGGGACGTCCCGGCGTGCTGCACGGCAACCGTACCTATCTCTTGCAGGATGACAACGGCCAGATCATCGAGACCCATTCGGTTTCCGCAGGCCTCGACTATCCCGGTGTCGGACCCGAGCATGCCTGGCTCAAGGACTCCGGCCGCGCGGAGTACGTGACCGTGACCGACGAGGAAGCGCTCGCCGCCTTTCACGATCTTTGCCATTACGAGGGAATCATTCCGGCGCTCGAGTCGAGCCACGCGCTGGCCTATGCGACACGGATCGCGCCGACCCTGCCACAGGACAAGATCCTGCTCGTCAATCTTTCCGGCCGCGGCGACAAGGATATGCACACTGTCGCCGAGCGCTCGGGCATCCAGTTTTGATTCGGCCGCCAGCCATGTCGAGAATATCCGCAAAATTCGCCGAGCTTCAGTCGAGCAAGCGCAAGGCGCTGATCCCTTTCATTACTGCTGGTGATCCAGAGCCGGCACAGACTGTGCCCCTGATGCATGCGCTGGTGGCGGGGGGCGCAGACATCATCGAACTCGGCGTGCCGTTTTCCGACCCGATGGCCGACGGCCCGACAATCCAGCGTGCCTCGGAACGTGCGCTGGCCTACGGCGTGTCCCTGCGGCTGGTGCTAGGCATGGTGCATGAGTTCCGCAAGTCCGATGCGACGACGCCAGTGGTGCTGATGGGTTACGCGAACCCGGTCGAGGCCTACGGCCATGAGGCCTTCGCCCGAGATGCGGCGGCGGCCGGCGTCGATGGCGTGCTGACCGTCGATTACCCGCCGGAGGAGTGCGCGGTCTTCGCCGAGACGCTGCAGGCGGCAGGGCTCGATCCGATCTTTCTGCTGGCGCCGACGTCGCTCGAGTCGCGTTTCACCGACGTCGCCGAACTCGGCAGCGGCTATATCTACTATGTTTCGCTCAAGGGCGTGACGGGGTCGGCTACGATCGACCTCGACGAGGTCGCCCGGCGCATTCCGCTGATCCGCGAGAAAGTCGGCATGCCGGTCGGCGTGGGCTTCGGCATCCGTGACGCGGCCAGTGCGGCGAAGATTGCACGCGTTGCCGACGCCGTGGTGATCGGCAGCAAGATCATCGAGACCATCGAACAGAGCCCGGCCGGCGAAGCGCCGGCGAGGGTGACCGCCTTCCTGCGCGAAGTGCGCAGTGCCATGGATGCAACGAATGGGGAGGTGCAAACATGAGCTGGCTCCAGAAACTGCTGCCGCCTAAGATCAAGCGCGCCGAGGGCGTCAAGAAATCTATTCCAGAGGGGCTGTGGAGCAAGTGCCCGGCCTGCGAGGCGGTGCTGTATGCCTCGGATCTCCAGCAGAACCTCAATGTCTGCCCGAAATGTGGGCACCATCATCGCCTGAAGGCGCGCGAGCGCCTCGACTTGCTGCTCGACGCCGAAGGGCGTTTCGAGATCGGTGCGGAGGTGTTGCCGCTCGACGCCCTCAAGTTCAAGGACAGCAAGCGCTACCCCGATCGCCTCGCTGCCGCCAATGAGGAGACCGGCGAATCCGACGCGCTCGTGGTCATGCAGGGAGCGATCAAGACGCTGCCGGTGGTGGTCGCCTGTTTCGAGTTTGATTTCATGGGCGGCTCGATGGGATCGGTGGTCGGCGAGCGCTTTGTGCGCGGCGTGAATGCTGCCATCGAAAACCAGGTACCTTTCATCTGCATCACTGCCTCGGGCGGTGCGCGCATGCAGGAAGGCCTGTTGTCGCTGATGCAGATGAGCAAGACCACTGCGGCGGCCAAGCGCCTGGCGCATCACAAGCTGCCCTTCATCACCGTGCTGACCGATCCGACCATGGGCGGCGTGTCGGCCTCGTTCGCTTTCGTCGGCGACGTCGTCATGGCCGAGCCGGGTGCGCTGATCGGTTTCGCCGGTCCGCGCGTGATCGAGCAGACGGTGCGCGAGAAGCTGCCGGAAGGCTTCCAGCGCGCCGAGTTCCTGCTCGAGAAGGGCGCGATCGACATGATCGTCGATCGCCGCGAGATGCGCGACCGGCTTGCTGCCACCCTGACCTTGCTGCTGCGCGTGCCGGCCGTTTGATGGCGGATATGTCTGGCCGCAGCCTGCAGGACTGGCTCGGCCATCTGGAAAGCCTGCACCCGCGCGGGCAGGCCGGCATCGAACTCGGGCTCGAACGCATCATACGGGTCAAGACAGCGCTGGGACAGCGCCAGACCTGTCCGGTCATCACCGTCGGCGGCACCAACGGCAAAGGTTCGGCTTGTGCGATGCTAGAGCGCATCCTGCTGTGCGCAGGCTACCGTGTCGGCCTCTACACTTCCCCCCATCTGTTGAGCTACAACGAGCGAGTGCGTGTCAACGGCGCCGTCGTGAGCGATGAGGAATTGTGCTCGGCTTTTGAAAGGGTCGAGGGAGCGCGCAACGATGTGTCGCTGACCTATTTCGAATTCGGGACCCTCGCGGCGTGGGAGGTGTTTGCCGCGGCGGGGCTCGACGCCATCATCCTCGAAGTCGGGCTCGGCGGACGCCTTGACGCGACGAATGCCTATGATGCCGATTGTGCAGTCGTCACGACGATCGGTCTCGACCATATGGACTACCTTGGCCCGACGCGAGAAACGATCGGCCGCGAAAAGGCCGGCATCTGCCGGGCAGGCCGGCCACTGATCTGCGGCGACGACGATCCGCCGCAGTCGCTCGCAGAAGCATGCCGTGTCGCCGGCGCCGACTTTTGGCGCATCGGCCGTGATTTTGGCTTCGTGCGCCAAGAAGGTCAGTGGCAGTTCTGGACAAAGGGTGGCCGCAAGCTCGGCGGACTGGCCTTTCCTGCGTTGCGGGGGGGGTATCAGCTGAACAACGCGAGTTGTGCGCTGGCGGTGCTCGACGCCTTGCGCGAACGCCTGCCGGTCGCCGCGCAGGATGTTCGGCGCGGCCTCGCCGAGGTCGAGGTGGCGGGACGCTGCCAGGTGCTGCCGGGACGGCCACAGATTGTCCTCGACGTCGCCCACAACCCGCAGGCGGCAGCGGCGCTTGCGGCGAGCCTGGGCGACATGGGTTTCTCGCGCGCGACCTGGGCGGTGTTCGGCATGATGGCGGACAAGGACATCACGGGCGTCGTCGACGCGCTGCAATCCCGCATCGATCGCTGGCTGGCCTGCGACCTGCCCGGAACCCGTGCAGCCAGTGCCGAACAGCTTGCGGCGGTCATCGAAAAAGTCGGCGCTGGCAAGACGGCGCCGGTGTGCTTCGCTAGCCCCGCCGCAGCGCTTGCCTATGCTCAGGAGAACGCAGAGGCCGATGATAGAATCCTCGCCTTCGGATCGTTCCTGACGGTGGCGGACGTGATGCGTTCCCTGGGTCGCAAGGCTGGCTGATAGGCTGCAGATGGCACAACAAGACAAGCGCGGTGAAAATCCGGCTGACGAACTGGCTGACGAGAATACGCTGCTGAAGAAGCGCGCCCGACGCCGGCTGATCGGCGCGGCGGCGTTGGCCCTGCTTGCCGCAATCGTGCTGCCGATGGTCATGGATCATCAGCCGGCGCCGCCGATCCGGGACATTCAGGTGCGCATCCCCAGCCCGGAAGAAGGCGCCAAACAGCGTCTTGCAGCAGTTCCAGCGCCTGCACAGCCTGCCGCAACTCGCAAGGAAGAAAAGGCTGCCGAGCCGGCCCCGTCGGCCGATGTTTCCAGCCACGCGGCAAAAGCGGAAAAGAAAGCCGAGCCGAAGGTCGAGGTAAAACCCGAACCTAAAACGGAATCCAAGCCGGAATCGAAGCCAGAATCCAAGCCGGCGGTAGAGAAGCCCGTCGCCGAAAAACGTACTGTCCAAGAGACGGTACGTGCCCAGGAAGCTCTCGAAGGCAAGTCGGCGGCCGGCGAAGCCTGGGAAGTGCAACTGGGTGCCTACCAAAACCCGGTCAGCGTGACCAACCTCGTTGGGAAGCTCAAGCAGCTTGGCATTCCTACTTATACCGAGAAGATCGAAACCCCGAGCGGTCCGCGCACGCGCGTGCGTGCCGGTCCGTTCCCGAGCCAGGAAGCCGCGGAGAAGGCGCGTCAGCGCGTGAAGATCGTGGGCGTCGATGGTCCGGTGGCGAAGAAACCATGACGGAGCTACACGACGACCGTGACGATGTTCGACTATGCGGTGCTGGCAGTGATCGCACTTTCCCTCTTGATCGGGGGCTGGCGCGGTGTGGTGAGCGAGATATTGGCCCTGGCCGCCTGGGTGGCGGCATTCTTTGCATCTCGCGCCTGGGGCGTGGAGGCGGGGGGCATTGTGGCGACTGGACTTGCCGACCCGCTGTGGAGGTTAGTGGCGGGCTTCGCGACGGTCTTTATCGCAGTGCTCATCCTGTTCGCACTGGGGCGCTGGCTCGCTTCGTTGCTGCTGAAGGCAGTGGGACTGAGGCCGCTGGATCGCATGCTGGGAGCAGCCTTCGGCATCGTGCGCGGCGTGCTGGTGGTATGGGTGCTTGTCCTGCTGGCAGGGCTGACCGCCTTGCCGCAGCAGGCGTGGTGGCGGCAGGCCATGCTGGCGCCGCCGCTCGAGACGTCGGTGGTGGCGGCCAAACCCTGGCTGCCGCCCGACTTGGCAAAACGGATTCGCTACCGATAGGGTGATCAGATGTGCGGGATCTTGGGCGTGGTAGGTACCGCGCCGGTAAATCAGTTGCTTTACGACGGACTACAGGTGCTCCAGCACCGTGGTCAGGATGCCGCCGGCATCGCTACCGCCGCGGGCGGCCGTTTCCACATGCATAAGGGCCCCGGCCTGGTGCGCGACGTCTTCCGGACGCGCAACATGCGCAATCTGATCGGCAACTGGGGCATCGGGCACTGCCGCTACCCGACCGCAGGCTCCGCCTACAACGCCGCCGAGGCCCAGCCGTTCTATGTGAATTCGCCGTTCGGCCTGATGCTCGCACACAACGGCAACCTCACCAATTCCGAGCAGCTCAAGCGCGACATGTTCCTGCAGGATCTGCGGCATATGAACACCAACTCGGATTCCGAGGTGCTGCTCAACGTGCTGGCCCACGAACTGCAGGCGGCGTCCACGAAATACCAGGTTGATGCCGAAACCATCTTCAAGGCGGTCGCCGGAGTGCACCGCCGCGTCAGGGGTGCCTATGCCGTGGTGGCGATGATCGCCGGCTACGGCTTGCTGGCCTTCCGCGATCCCTACGGCATCCGTCCGCTGGTGGTTGGTCGCAACGAGACGCCGCAGGGCATGGAGTACCTGGTGGCTTCCGAAAGCGTCACCATCGACACGCTCGGCTTTAAGTTCCTGCGCGACGTCGAGCCGGGCGAGGCGGTGCTGATCGACACGCAGGGCAACTTCGTCAGCCGCCAGTGCGCCGAGCAGACCATGCATGCGCCCTGCATGTTCGAGTACGTCTATCTGGCGCGTCCCGATTCGCTGATCGACGGCATTTCGGTGTATGAGGCACGCGTCAAGATGGGCGAGTTCCTCGCCAACAAGATCCGCCATACGATGCCGCACCTCGCGATCGACGCGGTGATTCCGATCCCGGACTCAAGCCGGCCGGCGGCTCTGGAGCTCGCCTCGCAATTGAACGTTCCCTACCGCGAGGGTTTCGTCAAGAACCGCTACATCGGCCGCACCTTCATCATGCCCGGACAGGCTTCGCGCAAGAAGTCGGTGCGCCAGAAACTTAACGCCATCTCTCAGGAATTCAAGGGCAAGAACGTGCTGCTGGTCGACGATTCGATCGTGCGCGGCACGACGAGCAAGGAAATCATCCAGATGGCGCGTGAGGCGGGTGCGAAGAAAGTGTATTTCGCCTCGGCCAGTCCACCGGTGCGCTTCGCCAACGTCTATGGCATCGACATGCCGACGCGCGCCGAGTTGATCGCCGCGCATCGCAACGACGAGGAGATTCGCCGCGAGATTGGTGCCGATGCGTTGATCTACCAAGATCTCGACGCGCTGAAACAGGCGATGCACGCCGTCAATCCTGCATTGACCCAGTTCGATACTTCCTGCTTCGATGGCCGCTACATCACCGGCGACGTCAGTGACGCCTATCTCGCCAGCGTCGAGAGCGAGCGCAGCAAACCGAGCAAGGACGACGGCGAGGGCGGCCAGATGGATCTCAACCTCGTCGCTTCCGATTGACCGATAGGACGGATGGATTGACGCGGACCAACGGTCCGTGTAGCTTATCTGTTGCGCCGATTTGAGTTCAGCTTGCGGGCGCTTAACAAATCCAGCTAAAGCGAACGAGGCAGGAAGCCCGGTTCGCGCAAGCTGACTGGGCTTTTTGCTTTTTGGAGATTGCGATGGACGACAAGTTTCAGTTGGATACCCTGGCGGTTCGTGCCGGGCAGGAGCGTAGCCAGTTCGGCGAACACAGCGAGGCGCTTTACCTGACCTCTAGCTACGTCTTCGAGAGCGCGGCCCAGGCAGCGGCGCGCTTCTCAGGTGTGGAGGCGGGCAACGTCTATTCGCGCTTTACCAATCCCACCGTCACGATGTTCCAAGAACGGCTCGCCGCGCTTGAGGGCGCGGAGGCCTGTATCGCCACGGCTAGCGGCATGGCGGCGATTATGTCGACGGCCATGGGCTTGCTCAGCGCCGGTGATCATATTGTTGCCGCACGCGGCATCTTCGGGGCGACGCAGCAGCTGTTCGGCAACATCCTGCCGCGCTTCGGCATCGAGACGAGCTTCGTCATCGGCAGTGATCCAGCTGCCTATCGGGAGGCCATGCGACCGAATACCAAGCTTTTGTTCATTGAAACGCCCTCGAATCCGCTGACCGAGGTCTACGACATCGCTGCGCTGGCTGCCGTCGCCCATGAGGCGGGGGCACTGTTGGTTGTCGACAACTGTTTCTGCTCGCCGGCGCTACAACTGCCCTTGCGATTCGGCGCCGATCTCGTCGTGCATTCGGCGACCAAATACCTCGATGGTCAGGGGCGCGTGCTTGGCGGTGCGGTCTGCGGTGGTAAGGCGCTCGTCGAGAAAGTTTTCCTGTTCCTGCGCACGGCAGGGCCGACGCTGTCGCCCTTCAACGCTTGGATCATCCTCAAGGGACTCGAAACGCTGAAGATCCGCATGCAGGCGCAGTCGGCTAACGCTCTCGAACTGGCTCGCCGCCTCGAGGCTCATCCTAAGGTGGCACGCGTCTTCTATCCCGGCCTACCATCGCATCCTCAGCATGCACTCGCGATGCGTCAGCAGGAGACAGGGGGCGCGATCGTCGCCTTCGAAGTGAAGGGGGGGCGGGAGTCAGCCTGGCGTGTGGTGGACAACTGCAGGCTCCTATCGATCACCGCGAACCTGGGCGACACCAAGACCACCATCACCCATCCGGCCAGCACCACGCACGGTCGTATCACACCGGAGGCGCGTGCCGAGGCGGGAATCACGGAAGGATTGCTGCGCATTGCCGTCGGTCTCGAGGCGATCGAGGATATCGAAGCCGATCTGCGGCACGGACTTTCCGACGCCTAGCTTTCCAGGTAGCTGCGCAATTCGGTCGCGACCGCTTCATATTCGGTGCGCAGCGCGGCAATGGCGGTCTCTGCACCAGCGAGCTTGCCTTCTGCGGCGTCCTGCTCGAGCATGCGAGCCATGGCCGACAGGTGCATCGCCCCGTAGGTCGCTGCAGAAGACTTGAGGCTGTGCGCATGGCGGCGAAGCGTGGGCGCATCGTTTGCAGTCAGAGCGCTGGTCATCTCGTCGAATAGCGGCGGAGTCGATTCAAGGAAGACATCGATCAGCGAGGCGAAGTCGCTGCCGAACTGAGTACGGAAATTGTCCAGCGGCTTGCGGTCGAGGTGCGTTTCGGCGGAGCTTGAGTGAGCCTCCTTGCTTGATGCGCCGCCAGTGCTGGCAGCTGGAACTGTGGGTAGTGGCAGGGTGAACCAGAAAGTCGAGCCTCTGCCGACGGCACTTTCGGCATCCATGGTCCCGCCCATCAGCTCGACAAGACGCTTGGAGATGGTTAGCCCGATCCCTGTCCCGCCGACCTTGCGAGTATTGCTCGTATCGCCCTGCGAGAAAGGTTGGAACAGTAGGTCCAGTTTCTCCCGCTCGATGCCGACTCCGGTGTCACGCACTGCAATGCGAAGCTGCGGCGTTCCGTCCACTTTATTTCCGACGTTCTTGACATCGACTTCGATATGCCCCGCGTCGGTGAATTTGACGGCGTTGCCAAGGAGGTTGAGCAGAACCTGTCGGATGCGTCCTGCGTCACCGATGACCAAACGCGGGCAATCGGAGGCATAGTGCATGCGCAATTCCAGTCCCTTTTCCGCAGCACGTGCCGCCATCAGACCGATGATTTCTGACACGCTTCCCTCAAGGTCGAACGTGGCAGAAAGAATCTCCATATGGCCGGCGTCGAGATTCGAGAAGTCGAGGATGTCGTTGAGGATGGTCAGGAGAGCGCTGCCGGATTTCATGAGGGTCTGGGCATACTCTTCCTGTTCCTGAGAGAGTCCGGATTGGGAAAGGATCTGCGCCATGCCGAGAATGCCATTCAATGGCGTGCGAATTTCATGACTCATGGTGGCAAGGAAATCGCTCTTGGCGCGCTCTCCGGCCTCGGCGCTCAGGCGTGCCTCTTCGAGAGCTGCGCGGGACTGGCGAGCCGCGATGCCTAGGGCGAGAATGTCCGCTACCTGAGACAGGAATTCGCGTTCGCCGCCTTTTTCTTCGTAGTCGTGCGGCAGATAAAGCACCAGTACGCCAAGCAAGGCTTCGCCGTGAAGGATCGGCAGGTTGTAGTGGCCGTGCGGCGCCATGTCATCAAAGGAAATATCGTGACGCTCGTCGAGGCAGCGGGCGAACTGGATCTTACGGGTCGCCGCGGCACGGCCGCAGAGGCACTTCCCGTGCGGCACACGGGCGCAGAGAGTCAGCAGCGGTGCAGAAAGATTGCGTTCGGCGGCCAGTATCAACTCCGGTGCCGTCCCGCTAGTGCCTACCTTTTCGAGAAAGATTGCTCCCTTGGGCAAAAGCGTCAACCAAGGAACGCTATCGAGCAGGGTATCGATGCTCAGTTGCAGGTATTCAGGCATCGGCATCGGTTGCAGCGATAGACGCAGCAGCGCGGCAAGGGTGCGCGCCTGCTTGGCGTCGAGCTCGGCGACTGCCTTGGCTTCGATCAGCACTTGGCTTGCACGGCTATCCGCTTCCAGGTTAGTGCGGGCGCGCACGTCGTTGCGCATGTGTTCAAAGGCGCGGGCAAGTGTGCCGATTTCGTTCGCTTCCCCGGTCGGCAAGGGAAGGTCACGGCCCGACTCGGCAAATGCCCGCACTGAGGCAGTCATGCGGCGCAGAGGACTGGTCAGTGTCGCGGCGGCAAGGAAAGCGAGAGGAATAGCGGCGAGGGCAACGACATAGAGCATCGGCAATAGGGCTGCGCTCGCTGCCTTCGCGCTGGCCTGGGCGCTGGCGTAGGTCTCGGTGACGGCAACCGTGATGTAGCGTTGTGTTTGGCGGCTATCGAAAGGCAGGCGAACCACGCCGGCGATGACTTCGCGTCCGCTGCTTTCCTTGTCATGGACACTGAATGCATCCTGATTGAGGAAATCAATCTCGCGGTGCACTGCCGGCAAGAGGGTGGGTAACTCGGGATCTGCCGCATTGCCGGGGAACTCGAATCCGTAGCTGCAGGTGATGGAAGGCGGAGCCGTCAGGCAATAGCCGTCGGAGTTGAATAGATAGAGCGACTGCCCCTCGCGCAAGCTACCACGCATGATGCCGAGCACTTTTGCAAGGTCGAGTTGCAGCACCAAGATGCCCAGAGATTCCCCCTTGGCATCGTGCAGCGGGGCAAGCGCATGGATAACGGGCTGAAATGGCTCGAGGATGTTGCCGTTCTTTCGTTTCAGTTGGGTTGCACTCAGGTAGGTCTGTCCGGATGACAAGCCACGGCCGATACGATACAGGGAGCTGTCGGCGAAACTTTCTTGGAGATCGGAGTCATCAGCGGATGGTGGCTGGCCTTGCTTGGCGCGAACCAGCACCCGGCCGGGTTGGACGGTGCTGACCAAGAAGGCCTCAGCATAGTTCGTGTTGCTGAGCAGAAAGGTAACGAGATCGTTGTGTGCCCGCTCGCGTGAGGTATCTCTACTACGCGTGTCTGCGAGCGCAAGCAGTGAAGGAAAAGAAGCCATCGTGACCGCGTCGTGGCGCAGGTGCTCGAGGATGTTGATGCGCAGATGCTCCGCCAAACCATGCACTGCATTGACGAGGGCGTGGCGCTCGGTTCTTTCCAATTGTTGGCCGAACTCCCGCTGGGCTAGGTGGGCGGTCAGGCCGATGAGAACCAGTACCAGCAGCACGATGCCCAGTGTGATCCGTGCAGTGAGGCTGCGGGGAAAGAGAGCAATACCGGAAGGACTTGCCGAGCGTGTCATCCTGTTTTCGAACGCGTCACCCTAGCGGCGATGTTAGCAGGATTGTCGGCAGGATCGCCGTGGGTCGCAAGAGGGCAGTTTTCTCGAACTGCTAAAATCCCAAGACTTAGCATATATCCGACAGGCAGCATTAACCGATGGCTATCAAACGTTCACGCTTTTCCCGCCGCACGAAACAGACCCCGGACACCGAGGAGCTTATCCGCCTGGCCACGCAGTTGAGCCTCTCGGGCAGCCGCATCGAGGACTCGTATTGGGAAAGACGTCTGGCGGCGGTCGCCGACCGGCTGCTGGACGGCAACGACGAAGCCGCGCTAAATGCCGCGCTGGATCACCTGTATGGTGCAGGGGGGCGCGCATACGACGAACTGGCCGACATGGTCGAGTTTCGCGCCGAAGTTCGCCATCATCCAATGGCGGGCCAGGCGACCGGGCTGGATGTACTGCTGTTCGCTGCACCGGTGTTGACCTGGTCGCGCTATGCGATCCCTGCCGGCCCGATCGCTCCCGAAGTGATAGCGACCCTGAGGGTGCAGTTGCAGGCTCATGTGCTGGCGGCCGATGTTCGTTTCGGCTTGGCCGATTTTCTCTACAGTCCCGATCAATTGCCGCAGAGTTACTGCGAGACGGCGGCACTTGCCGAAAAGCTGGCAAAGGCTGCCCTCCACGGTCGCGACCTCAAGCTCGACCCCGGACAGATGCCGGAGACCATGAATTTTCTTTCCGATACCCGCTATCTGATTGGCGCCATCTGTGTGCCGGCGGGCGGCCCCCTGTTCCGCTGGCAGGAGGAAGACGGCAGCCGCACCGAGGCCACCAAACAGTGGCGTGCCCAAGGCGGCGAGGCCTTGAGGCCGTTGTTGCCGGCCTGCGCCATCGAGCCCTTGCTGCCTCAGGCGTTCCATGCGGCGGTGCGCGAGGCGGATCGCGCATCGCGCCCTTATTCCTTGCGCGCGGCGGTCGCCTTCCTGCAGACTACCCTGAACATTTCGGCCGGTAATCTGCGGGCCGTAGTAGCGCCGTACTACGACCGCCAATTGGAGGAGTTTCGCATCGGCTTCACGCTCGGTGATGCCATCGAGGTGATCCATGGCGTCGTCTGGCCGTTGCTCGAGAACGAGGACGAGGCGGCGGAAATTCCAGGCCAGATAGAGAATGTGCTGCGCGAGGTCGGTGTGCGCGAGGTGCTGGTCCTCGATCACCGCTTCCCGCTCGAGTATTGCGACGACTGCGGCGCTCCCCTGTATCCGAATCCCGAGGGTGAGCCGGTGCATGCCGAGTTGCCGGAGCAGGAAGAGGAATCGATGCCGCGGCACCTGCACTGAGCCCTGCCGTGGCCGTTCCATCGAGCCTCGACGAACTGATTGGCGCGCTGCGCTGCCTGCCGGGCGTCGGACCGAAGTCCGCGCAGCGTATGGCCTACCATCTACTGCAGAATGATCCTCGCGGTGCAGCGCGGCTGGCGGCCGCCCTCGATGGTGCGCTGAAAAACCTGCGTCGCTGCAGTCGCTGCAACAGCTTCACCGAAGCCGAGACCTGCGAGCGCTGCCTTTCGCCGAAGCGTGACCCTGCGCAGTTGTGCGTGGTCGAAATGCCTGCCGACATGAACATCATGGAGCAGACGCACGCCTACAATGGCCTTTATTACGTGCTGATGGGGCGGTTGAGCCCTCTCGATGGTGTCGGGCCCAGAGAACTGGCTTTCGACCGCCTGCTGGCGCGTGCCGGAGACGGTGTGGTGAAGGAGGTCATTCTCGCCACCAATCTGACCCATGAGGGCGAGGCTACGGCGCATTACTTGTCCGAAATGCTGCATGCCCGAGGCATCAAGGTCAGCCGCATCGCACGCGGCCTGCCTATCGGCAGCGAGCTCGAATACTCGGATGCCGCCAGCGTGGCGCAAGCGCTGCTGGAGCGGAGGGACTACTGATGAAGCCGCTGGAGGGGGTGCGTGTCGTCGAACTCGGTACCCTGATCGCCGGGCCGTTCTGCAGCCGCATCCTGGCCGAGTTCGGCGCCGAGGTCATCAAGATCGAGGCACCGGGGGAGGGCGACCCGCTGCGCAAGTGGCGCAAGATGTATCCCGATGCGGCAAACGGGACATCTTTGTGGTGGCTGGTGCAGGCCCGCAACAAGAAGTCCGTGACGGCCAACCTGAAGCATCCCGAGGGACTGGCGATGGTTAAGCGCCTGATCGAGCGGGCCGACATCGTCGTCGAGAATTTCCGGCCGGGAGTCCTCGAGAAACTTGGCCTGGGATGGGAGATACTGTCCGCCGTGAATCCTGGCTTGGTGATGGTGCGCTTGTCGGGTTTCGGTCAGACGGGGCCGATGGCTCAGCAGCCAGGCTTCGGCGCCATTGGCGAGTCGATGGGCGGGTTGCGCTACGTAACCGGGTTTCCGGATCGCCCTCCGGTCAAAACCGGCGTTTCGATTGGCGACGGCATCGCTTCTCTGTGGGGAGCGATCGGCGCCCTGATGGCCTTGCGACACAAGGAAGTGAATGGCGGCAAGGGGCAGATCGTCGATGTCGCCCTCTACGAGGCCGTATTTGCGATGATGGAAAGCATGGTGCCCGAATTCGATGTCTTCGGCTTCGTGCGCGAGCGTACCGGCAATGTCATGCCGGGGATCACCCCTTCGAATACGCATACAACCAAGGATGACAAGCACGTCATCATCGGTGCCAACGGCGATGCGATCTTTCGCCGCCTCATGCTGGCGATCGGCCGGCAGGATCTGGCAGAGGATCCTGGACTTGCCGATAATGCTGGACGCGATGCGCGTTCTGCCGAGCTTTATGGCGTCATCGACGCCTGGGTGGCAACGCAAGATGCCGATGACGTCTTGAAGCTGGCTGCCGAAGCAGGAGTTCCGGCGAGCCGCATTTTCTCGGTTGCCGATATGTTCTCCGACCCCCAGTATGCAGCCCGCACCATGCTTGAGTGGGCAGCGCTGCCCGACGGCAAGCGCTTCCGGATTCCCGGCATTGTTCCCAAGCTAGGCGCCACTCCCGGCTCCACCGAGTGGTTGGGGCCGGCCCTTGGCGAACACACGGATGCCGTGTTGAGCGAACTCGGCTATTCCCGCGAAGAAATCCAAAGGTTGCACCATGATGGTGCAATTTGAGGTTTGGGGCCGATAAGCAGGCGGCTGCAGGGCTTTAATACTGAACCTGACTCGGGTACAATTGACAGGTTTTCGCATTTGCATTTTCTCTTTCCAGGAAGCCCCACCATGAGTTGTGACCATCAAGTGGATTGCGGCAGACGTCGTTTGCTGGTTGCAACGTCGGTAGCCGGGGGAGTGGCTGGCGTTGCTGCCGCTATCCCTTTTGTCAGCACCTTTGCCCCCTCGGAACGAGCCAAGTCTGCCGGCGCCCCTGTCGAAGTTGATGTTAGCAAGCTTGCTCCCGGTGAAATGATGACGGTCGAGTGGCGAGGCAAACCGGTGTGGATCATCCACCGTACCAAAGAGATGCTCGACGGACTGGCAAAACTGAACGATAAGATGGCCGATCCGAAATCCGACCGCCAGATGCAGCCAGCGTACGCAAAGAACGAGCACCGCTCGATCAAGCCGGAGTACATGGTGGCCATCGGCATTTGTACCCATCTGGGCTGTTCCCCGAGCGAAAAATTCAAGACCGGTGCTGAATCTGGCATCGACGCAGATTGGCAAGGCGGTTTCCTATGCCCCTGCCATGGCTCGACCTTCGATCTGGCAGGCCGTGTGTACAAAAATAAGCCTGCGCCGGACAACCTTGAGGTTCCGCCGCACTTTTACCTGTCCGATGCCAAGATCCTGATTGGCGAAGACAAGAAGGGAGCTTAAGGCATGGGTGCCGCCACCGAAAAGTATAAATCCGACGGCACGACCGCCGGAAACCTGCTGGAGTGGGTTGATGCCCGCTTCCCGCTGATGGCTCTGTGGAACGACCATCTGGCTAAATACTATGCGCCGAAGAACTTCAACTTCTGGTACTTCTTCGGCTCGCTCGCGCTACTGGTGCTGGTGATCCAGATTGTTACCGGCATTTTCCTGGTGATGCATTACAAGCCTGACGCGTCCCTGAACGCATCTGGTGTACCGGTTGCCTTCGCCAGCGTCGAGTACATCATGCGCGACGTGCCCTGGGGTTGGCTGATTCGCTATTTCCATTCGACGGGTGCATCCGCCTTCTTCATCGTCGTCTACCTGCATATGTTCCGCGGCATGCTCTACGGTTCTTACCGGAAGCCGCGCGAACTGGTATGGATCTTCGGCGTGCTGATTTTCCTGTGCCTGATGGCCGAGGCCTTCATGGGCTACCTGCTGCCCTGGGGACAGATGTCCTACTGGGGCGCTCAGGTAATCGTCAACCTCTTCACGGCGATCCCCCTGATCGGTCCCGATCTGGGCGTTTGGATTCGCGGCGACTACGTGATCGGCGACGCGACCCTCAATCGCTTCTTCTCCTTCCACGTCATCGCCGTCCCGCTGATCCTGGTAGGCCTGGTGGCTGCACACATCATGGCGCTGCACGAGGTAGGCTCGAACAACCCGGACGGTGTCGAGATCAAGAAGAAGAAGGACGCGAATGGCATTCCGCTCGACGGCATCCCCTTCCACCCGTACTACACGGTCAAGGATATCGTCGGCGTGGTCGTCTTCCTGATGGCGTTCTCCGTCGTCGTGTTCTTCATGCCCGAGGGAGGTGGTTACTTCCTGGAATTCAACAACTTCTTCCCGGCCGATCCGATGGTGACGCCGCCGCACATCGCGCCGGTCTGGTATTTCACCCCCTTCTACTCGATCCTGCGCGCGAATACGATCAACTTCTTCTGGATCGATGCGAAGCTGTGGGGCGTGATCTTCATGGGGCTCGGCGTAGTGATCTTCTTCTTCCTGCCCTGGCTCGACCGCAGCCCGGTCAAGTCGATTCGTTACCGCGGGCCGCTCTACAAGGGTGCGCTGGCGATCTTCATTGTCTCCTTCTTCATTCTCGGCTACCTCGGCATGCTGCCGCCGACCGATGGGCGTACCCTGGTTTCGCAGATTTGTACCATCATCTACTTTGCCTTCTTCCTGCTGATGCCGATCTACACATCGCTCGACAAGTGCAAGGCTGAACCGGAAAGGGTGACGGGATAAATGAAAAAGCTGCTTCTTGCGCTCCTCAGCGCGCCTCTACTCGCATTTGCAGGCGGTGCCGAACTGCATTTGGACAAGGCACCCGATCGCTCGCGCGATTTCGCCGCCTTGCAGAATGGCGCCAAGGTGTTCGTCAATTACTGCCTGAACTGCCATTCGGCGTCCTACTTCCGCTACAACCGTCTGATGGATATCGGCCTGAGCGAACAGCAGATCAAGGACAACCTGCTGTTTACCGCCGACAAGGTTGGAGAGCCGATGACCATTGCGATGCGTCGTGCCGATGCCAAGCTTTGGTTCGGAGCGGCTCCGCCTGACCTGACGGTGATCGCTCGTGCGCGCTCCTCTGAGTTTGGTTCCGGTTCCGACTGGCTGTATACCTACCTGCGCGGCTTCTATCGCGACGATGCCCGTCCCACCGGCTGGAACAACACAGTGTTCGCGAACGTCGGCATGCCGCATGTGCTCTGGGAGTTGCAGGGCGAGCAGGCCATGGGCGCAGATCATAAGCTTTCGCTGGCGAAACCCGGCTTGATGAAGCCGGCGGAATACGACGCCATGGTTGCCGACCTGGTCGGCTTCCTCGCCCATATAGGCGAGCCAATGGCCAACTTCCGCAAGCAGCTTGGCGTCATCGTCCTGATTTTCCTTGCAATCCTGTTCGTCTTCTCCTATGCACTGAAGCGCGAATACTGGAAAGACGTTCATTAAAGTAGAAAGAATGACAAAACAGCCATGGGGCATCGAGATATGAATCCACCCGTCCGACGCGTGGTGCGTGATTCCGATTATTCCTGGGGAACGAGTGCCATGATGAACTTGTACTCAGGCACTACCTGTCCTTTTAGCCATCGTTGCCGCATCGTCTTGTACGAGAAGCAGATGGACTTCCAGGTCATTGACGTTGATCTCTTCAACAAGCCTGAAGACATCGCCGTCATCAACCCTTACAACCGTGTGCCGGTGCTGGTGGATCGTGATCTCGTGCTTTACGAGTCGAACATCATCAACGAATACATCGATGAGCGCTTTCCTCATCCGCAGCTGATGCCACCCGACCCCCAGACCCGGGCCAAGGCGCGCCAGTTGCTGCACACGATGGAAATTGAGCTGTTCAGTCACATCGATGCGCTCGAGCGCAACCTCAAGTCGGCTGACAAATCCCGCGCGCACATTCGCGACCGGCTGGTCGAACTGGTACCTCTCTTCGCGAAGCAGAAGTTCCTGCTCGGCGACGATTTCTCCATGCTCGATGTCGCCATTGCCCCCCTGTTGTGGCGCCTCGACCACTACGGTATCGAGCTGCCCAAGTCGGCGGCCCCGGTCATGAAATTTGCCGAGCGCATCTTCTCGCGCCAAGGCTTCATCGACGCACTCACGCCGTCTGAAAAGGTGATGCGCCGCTGATCCGCGGCGCATTACCCTTTTTCTATGGTTTCAACCAAGCCGTACTTGATCCGCGCCATTCATGAATGGTGCTCGGATCAGGGCTTCACGCCCTATCTGGCTGTGCAGGTGGATGAGCGCACGCGCGTCCCGCGCGAATTCGTGCGCGACGGTCAGATCGTGTTGAACATCAGCCTCGAAGCGACCCATCAACTGGTGATGGGCAACGATGAGATCACCTTTCAGACCCGTTTCAGCGGCACGACTTTCCCGGTCGTGGTTCCGGTCGATGCCGTTGCAGCTATCTACGCACGCGAAAACGGGCAAGGCATGGCCTTCGAGCCGGTCGCCAGTCCGGCAGGAATGAGCGAGGAAAAAGTCGGCGCCGGCGATACGGCGCCTGGCGAGCCCGCAAGCCCCGACGAGGGGGGGGGCGGCCGCCGCGGCGGTCATCTGACGCGCATCAAATAGGCCGGACTTGCCCGAACGGGCTGGACGGCTCTACTATGGCAAAGTAGGGTGGCGCCCAAGACAGGAATCGAACCTGTGACCTACCGCTTAGGAGGCGGTCGCTCTATCCACTGAGCTACAAGGGCGGGATGCTTCGTATTCTAACGGGAACGACTTGTATGGCCCACAACAATGCAACGGATACGCCGGATGAGTCGGTGGGGAAGGGCGCATCTAACCGAGTCGGGCATCTCGTAGGCTGGGTAGTGCTGGGGATTCTGTTGGGTCTTCTGCTGGTAGCCTTGTTCTTCGCGTATGGCCAACCCGAGTTGCTGCTCGAACAGATGAATCTGCGCTACTGTGGCTGATCTCCTGCCGGCGCTTGTTCGAGATTGGGAGGAAAGATTGCCTCCAAGTCGAGTCGATGGATCAGGGTCTCGTGATTCATGTGCAGCAACTCCTCGATGGCCTTGAAGTCGTCGGGGATTGCTGCGTCGTCCCATCCATTGGCGGAGTGGCGCGCCAAGTCGACGGCTAACTTCACATTTCGGACCCGCGGGTGCTCAGCATGTTCTGGATCCATCAGCGTGGTCAGGAGGCGCGGCAGGTGCCATGCTTCCGCGAGTGCCGCCTTGAGGGCATAAAGCGGTACGTTGTAGATCTCGGTCTGAACTGCGACTGAGCGCAGTGTCCGGTCTGCCTTCTGCCTCTCGACGACCCGCAGGGCAAGCTCAGGCGCGAAACTCCACATGAGGATCTCAACGAAATCGTACAGCAAGGTGGCAACGCTGATTTCATCGACATCGAGATCGTGGCGGTAGATGGCCCAGTCGCGCGCCCAATGCGTAGCTTTGCGCGCCCGGTTGATGACCTTGAGGAGGCCGAGCAAGGCGCGCGGCTGCGACTTCAGGTGGTCTTCGATGAGGGGCAGATTCTGGAAATCCTTGAAGAAAGGCTCCATACCGATCATCATCAACGCGCGTTCGATCGTGGTGATGTCGGTCAGCCGGCTCTTGCTGCGCTTCGATTCGATGTAGGCCAACATCCGCAGCGTCATCATCGGGTCATGCAGGATGACCGAGGAGATCACGCGTGCGTTCGACTTGTCCGCGTTCTCCCGCAATTCGGCCAGTTGCTGGACTGTATGGCGCAGCACAGGGATATCCGCCTGGACGAAATAAGCGATCCAGGAGTCTTGGTCCGGGAGCGGTGAGGAGATCATTGGGGCGGCAATCATCTGCACATTATCTGTGAAGAAAGGGGAGAGCGGATTAAGCGATCAGCCCGGTTTTGCCTCGGCAGATTCCCTTGATATTTGGTGCATCAAAAGATACAATTACCGGCTTTTCATCCTTGCCCTACCCGGACCGCATGCGGGGGGGCTCTAACTCAGACCCAAAAGGAGCGTGCATGCGACACTACGAAATCGTTTTTATCGTTCACCCGGACCAGTCCGATCAGGTTCCTGCCATGGTCGAGCGCTACAAGTCGCTCGTCACCGGCCGCAGCGGTGCTATTCATCGTCTCGAGGATTGGGGCCGCCGTCAGCTGGCCTACCCGATCCAGAAGGTGCACAAGGCACATTACGTGCTGATGAACATCGAGTGCGATGGCGAAACGCTGGCCGAGCTCGAGAACTCCTTCAAGTTCAACGACGCAGTGCTGCGCCATCTGACCGTCAAGATGGACAAGGCCGAGACTGTGGCGTCCCCGATGATGAAGGAAGAGAAGGCGCGTTCTCTCACGGCTCAAGGCGAAGGCAAGCCAGCCGAGGAAGCAGCCGCTGCCGCCTGAGGTCCGGGCTAGGTGAGTGCGGCGAACCGCACCGAGCTTTCAGGGGTGCTGGCGGAGCGGGGCAGCCTGCGTTACACGCCAGCTGGTGTTCCGGTGATCGAATTCCGGATTACCCACAGCTCGGAGCAGATCGAAGCCGAACTGCCGCGCCGCGTCGAATGCGAACTGGCTTGCGTGTCCTTGGGAAACATGGCCCTGCTGCTCAAAGATGTGCAGCCCGGTATAGCCCTGACGGCAAGCGGATTTATCTCCGCACGCAGCCTGAAGCAGAAAACGCCCGTACTGCACGTCACTTCGGTCGAATTTACGGAAAACATTTGTACAGATTAGGAAAGGGATATTGAGATGGCATTCAAGTCCGGCAACAAAAAGAAGGATGATCGCAACAAGAGCCGCAACCTGTTCAAGCGGCGCAAGTTCTGCCGCTTCTCCGCCGAGAAGATCGAGCAGGTGGATTACAAGGATGTCGACCTGCTGCGCGACTTCATCACCGAGAACGGCAAGATCATGCCGGCGCGCATCACCGGCACCAAGAGCCGCTTCCAGCGCCAGCTGTCGACCGCGATCAAGCGTGCGCGCTACCTGGCGCTCCTGCCCTACACCGACCTGCACCAGTAATCGAGGAGTCAAACCATGCAAGTGATTCTGATGGACAAGGTGGTCAACCTCGGCAATCTCGGCGACGTCGTCAAGGTCAAGGAAGGCTATGCCCGCAACTACCTGATTCCGAAAGGCTTCGCCAAGCGCGCCACCGCCGAGAACATGAAAGTGTTCGAAGAGCGTCGTGCTGAACTCGAGCGCATTTCCGCCGAGAAGCTTGCCGCTGCGCAGGCCAAAGCCGCCAAGCTCGAGGGCCTGCGGCTCGATATCGTCCGCAAGGCAGGCGTCGATGGCCGCCTGTTCGGTTCCGTGAGCCCGGCTGACGTCGCCGAGGCGCTGACCGCGCAAGGCATCGAGATAGAGAAGAGCGCCGTGCGCATGCCCGAAGGCCTGCTGAAGATGATCGGCGAGTTCACCCTCGAAGTTGCACCGCACGCAGACGTTGTCTCGAGCGTTACCGTTTGCATCGTCGGCGAGCAATAAGCCCACCCGACACGTTCTCGAAGGGGCTGCCCATGGATCATGGGTAGCCCTTTTGCTTTCTTGGCAGGGAATATTTTGGACGGGTGAAATTCCAACAGGAATTCCACAAGATACTCACAAACATTCCACCGCATTTCCACAGTTTGTTCACTCGCCAGCGCGTTTAGCCGAGGGTACACTTGTACGGATTTGTAGGATAGCGAACACGGAGCGAGGAGACCTGTATGGCGCAGCTTCAATCAGTCCCGTCTTATTCCCCATTTGCCGGCAACGGTGACGCCCAAGTCGCAGCACTCAAGCTGCCGCCCCATTCGATCGAGGCGGAGCAGTCGCTGATCGGCGGGCTGCTGCTCGACAACAACGCCTGGGACCGCATTGCTGATATCGTCAGCGAGTCGGACTTCTATCGCGACGACCACCGCCGCATCTTCGGCCATATTCGCCGTCTGGTGGAAACCGGCCGGCCTGCCGACGTAGTGACGGTCTTCGAATCGATCGAGAACGCGAACGAGACCGACCAGACCGGCGGGCTGGCCTATCTCGGCGAGATTGCCAATGCCACGCCTTCGGCTGCAAATATCCGCCGCTATGCCGAGATCGTCCATGAGCGGGCGGTGCTGCGCAAGCTGGTCAGCGTCGGCGACGAGATCGCCGGTTCGGCACTGAACCCGGCCGGCCGAGACGTCAAGACGCTGCTCGACATGGCTGAGCAGAAGGTGTTCGAGATCGCCGAGGCAGGCAGTCGCTCCGTGCAAGGCTTCGACAAGATCGATCATCTGCTCGGGGAAGTAGTCGATCGCATCGAAGTGCTCTACAACCGCGAGAACCCCTCCGATATCACCGGCACGGCGACCGGTTTCCACGACCTCGACCACATCACCTCCGGCTTGCAGCCGGGCGACATGATCGTCGTGGCCGGCCGCCCCTCGATGGGCAAGACGGCGTTCGCGCTCAACATCGCCGAGTATGTCGGCATGGAGCTCAAGAAACCGGTGGCGATCTTCAGTCTGGAAATGTCCGGGCCGCAACTGGCGATGCGTTTCCTGTCGTCGGCCGGCCGGCTCGACCAGACCAAGATTCGCACCGGCAGGCTCTCGGACGAGGACTGGGAGAAGATGTCGGTGGCGCTCGGCAAACTGCACGAGGCACCCATCCACATCGACGAGACCGGCGCGATCAACGCCTCCGACCTGCGTGCGCGGGCGCGGCGCCTGCACCGCCAGTGCGGCCACCTCGGTCTGATCGTCATCGACTACCTGCAGCTGATGACCTCGGTGAAGGACAACGAGAACCGAGCAACCGAGATTTCCGAGATTTCGCGCTCGATCAAGGCGCTCGCCAAGGAACTGCAGGTGCCGGTGATCGCGCTCTCGCAGTTGTCGCGCAAGGTCGAGGAACGCAACGACAAGCGTCCGCTGATGTCGGACTTACGCGAGTCGGGCGCCATCGAACAGGACGCCGACATCATCCTCATGATGTACCGGGACGAGTACTACAAGCCCGATACTACTGAGAAGGGAATCGCTGAGGTCATTATCGGCAAGCACCGTAACGGCCCGACCGGCACCGTGAAACTCACGTTCCTCGGCGAATACACCAAGTTTGAAAACTTTGCTGCTCCCGGCTCCTACTAAGCCCGCCCACCCCCAGCCCCGCCCTCGCGGGCGGGGAGACTTTGAGCGCGCTAGGCGCGATCATTGAAAAGTCGGCGCTGGTAGGGCGGCGCTAGAGCACTTCCGCTGCGTGGTCGGCCAACCGCGAGCGCTCGCCGCGCTGCAGAGTGATATGGCCGGAATGCGGCCAGCCCTTGAAGCGGTCGACGACGTAGGTCAGGCCAGAGGAGCCCTCCGTCAGATAGGGCGTGTCGATCTGCGCAATGTTGCCGAGGCAGACCACCTTGGTGCCGGGGCCGGCGCGCGTGATCAGCGTCTTCATCTGCTTCGGCGTCAGGTTCTGCGCCTCGTCGATGATAAGAAACTTGTTGAGGAAGGTGCGGCCACGCATGAAGTTGAGCGACTTCACCTTGATGCGGCTGCGGATCAGGTCCATGGTCGCCGCGCGCCCCCAGTCGCCACTGTAGCTGCCCGAAAAGGCACCGCCGGATTTTTCGCCTTCCTCGGCGGGTTTGTTGAGCACGTCCAGGTTGTCCTCGAGCGCGCCCATCCAGGGGGTCATCTTCTCTTCCTCGGTGCCGGGAAGGAAGCCGATATCCTCGCCCACCGGCACCGTGACGCGCGTAATGATGATTTCCGAGTAGCGCTTGCTCTCCAGCGTCTGCGTGAGTCCGGCGGCGAGCGTCAGCAAAGTCTTGCCCGTGCCGGCCTGGCCGAGCAGGGTGATGAAGTCGATCTCGGGGTTCATCAATAGGTTGAGTGCGAAGTTCTGCTCGCGGTTCCTGGCGGTGATGCCCCAGACGGCGTTCTTGGTGTGCGAGTAGTCGGTCAGCGTCTCGAGTTCCGCCGTCTTGCCGGCGCCGACTTTTACCCAAGCCTGCAGCGGCTGCGGCCCATCCTGCCAGACGAACTCATTGACGAGAAGGTCGGGGCACAGCGGGCCGGTGACGCGGTAATAGGTGCGGCCTTCCTTCTTCCACGACTCCAGGCCCTTGGCATGCGACTCCCAGAAGTCCGGCGGCAACTCGATGCTGCCGGTGTAGAGGAGGTCGGTGTCCTCAAGTACCTTGTCGTTGAAGTAGTCCTGCGCTTCGAGGCCCAGCGCGCGGGCCTTGATGCGCATGTTGATATCCTTGGTGACGAGGATCACCGCGCGCTTCGGGTGCAGTTCGTGCAGGTGCAGCGTGACGGCGATGATCTGGTTGTCGCCGCGTGCGGTCGGCAGCGAAGCGGGCAACCCGCCACTGATCGCCTCGGTCTGCAGGAAAAGGCGACCGCTCGCCAGATCGCGCGAGGGTACGGAAAGATTGATGCCGTGCTTGATGTTCTCCTCGCTGCCGCTGACGATCTCGTCGAGCAGGCGGCTGGCCTGGCGGGCGTTGCGCGCGACTTCCGACATGCCCTTCTTGTTCCCGTCGAGTTCCTCGAGCGTCATCATTGGCACGAAGATGTCGTGCTCCTCGAAGCGGAACACGCTGGTTGGATCGTGCATCAGCACGTTGGTGTCGAGAACGAACAGCTTTGTCTGCTTGCCTGCCTTGGCCGGCTTGGGGGTGCGTTTGGCGTTCATGGATCTCCGTTCGGAACGATGCGGATTTACAGCGATTGCAGCGCGGCGAGCACTTCTGCGGCGTGGCCGTCGGCCTTGACGCCGCGCCATTCGCGGGCGAGGCGACCGTGCCGGTCGATCAGGAAGGTGCTGCGCTCGATGCCGCGCACCTTTTTACCGTACATGTTCTTCATCTTGATGACATCGAACAGGAGGCAGGCCGCCTCGTCAGCATCGCTGAGCAGTTCGAAGGGCAGGCCGAGCTTGGCCTTGAAGTTGTCGTGGGACTTGATGCTGTCTCGTGAGACGCCCCAGATGCTGCCGCCAGCCTTGAGAAATTCTGCGTGCAGGTCACGAAACTGCTGCGCTTCGGTAGTGCAGCCGGGCGTGCTGTCCTTGGGGTAGAAATAGATGATCAAAGGGCTGCCGCGCAGGGAGGAGAGCCGGAAGTCACTGCCGCTCGTGGCGGGTAGCGAAAAATCCGGGACCTCCAGGCCGACGGCTGAGGGCGTCAGGGGCGTGCTCATTTTGTGCGTTATCTCCTCGAATCTTGATGGCGCAGTGTAATCAGGAACGGGCGATCAGCCAAACGCCGAGCACGATGAAGCCGATACCGAGCAGTTTCTGGGCGCCGAGCGGTTCGCCGAGCCACAGGTGGGCGAAGAAGGCGTTGACCAGGTAGCCGAGCGAGACCATCGGGTAGGCGACGCTGACCGGTACGCGCGACAGTGCCATGATCCATACGACCAGACTGAAGCCGTAGCAGCCGATGCCGGCGACGAGGGCAGGTTGCATGACGAGTTTCGTTGCGACCGGCAGGGCGTTCTGCCAGTGAAACTCGAAGTGGCCGACAGCGTTGGTGCCGGCCTTCAACAACAGTTGCGCGGCCGCCCCGAGCAGGGTGGCGACGAGTACGAGGGCGAGACTGACTGCACTCATGGCTGCTCCACGATCAGCGCCGCCGCGACCCTGCGGCCTTCGGCTACGAGGATGTTGTAAGTGCGGCAGGCGGCAGGAGTGTCCATGATTTCGATGCTGCGGCCGGCCTCTATCAGAGGGCGCAGCAGGGCGGGTGGCGGAAAGCGCTGCCGCATGCCGGTGCCGAGCAGCAGCACGTCGCTGGACAACGGCACGAGCGGTGCGAGGTGTTCCTGGGCGAGGGCGGCGAAACTGTCCGGTCCCCAAGTTTCATCGATGCTGTCGGGGAGCAACAGCAGGCTGCGCCGCAGGATGCGGCCATTCACGGCGACGTAGTCCTGCCCATAGGCGGTGACGGTATGTTGGGCGTTGCGCGTGTCGGCGTGGAGTTTCAAGGTGGCGTGCGGCGCGAAGTGGGGGGCAATCCCTTGCTGCAGCTTGGTTTTTATTGCGGCGCGACAAGGCATTCGGTAGGATTATATCCTTTCACTTTTACGCGTCATTGCGCGCCTAACCGCCATGCAACCCGTCACCAAGTCTGCCAAACTCGCCAACGTCTGCTACGACATCCGTGGGCCTGTCCTGGCGCGAGCGCGGCAGATGGAGGACGAAGGCCACAAGATCATCAAGCTCAACATCGGCAACCTCGCTGCGTTCGGTTTCGACTCGCCGGAAGAGATCCAGCAGGACATGATCCGCAACCTGCCCAATGCAGCAGGCTACTCCGATTCCAAGGGCATCTTCTCGGCGCGCAAGGCGGTGATGCACTACACCCAACAGAAGCACATCAAGGGAGTGGGCATCGAGGACATCTACATCGGCAACGGCGTTTCCGAGCTGATCGTGATGGCGATGAACGCGCTGCTCAACAACGGCGACGAGGTGCTGGTGCCCGCACCCGACTACCCGCTGTGGACGGCGGCGGTCAGCCTCTCCGGCGGCACGCCGCGCCACTATCTTTGCGACGAGGGTTCCGGCTGGCTGCCCGACCTTGCCGACATCCGTGCCAAGATCACGCCGCAGACGCGCGCCATCGTCATCATCAACCCGAACAACCCGACCGGCGCGCTGTATCCGGATGACCTGCTCAAGGAGATCGTCGAGATCGCCCGCGAGAACGACCTGATCATCTGTGCCGACGAGGTGTACGACAAGGTACTCTACGATGGCGCGACGCACACGGCGATCGCCTCGCTTTCCGAGGACGTGTTGACCCTCAGCTTCAACGGCCTCTCGAAGAACTACCGTTCTTGCGGCTACCGCGCCGGCTGGCTGGTGGTTTCCGGCGACAAGAAGCACGCGCGCGACTACATCGAGGGGCTCGACATCCTCGCCTCGATGCGTCTGTGCGCCAATGTGCCGGGGCAATGGGGCATCCAGACCGCCCTTGGCGGCTACCAGAGCATCGACGATCTCGTCGCGCCGGGCGGCCGCATGTGCCGCCAGCGCGACATCGCCTACGAGCTCATCACGTCCATTCCGGGCGTCACCTGCGTCAAGCCCAAGGCGACGCTCTACATGTTCCCGCGCCTTGACCCCAAGGTCTATCCGATCGTGAACGACCAGGAATTCATCGCCGAACTGCTGGTCGCCGAGAAAGTGCTGCTGGTGCAGGGTACCGGATTCAACTGGCCCCATCCCGACCACTTCCGCCTCGTCTTCCTGCCGCACGAAGATGATCTGCGCGATGCGATCGCCCGCATCGAACGCTTCCTCGATCAGTATCGAAAGCGCCACAACACCTAACTAAATTCAAACAGCAACCGAGAACAGCATGAAACCCATCAACGTAGGCCTCCTCGGCATCGGTACCGTCGGTGGCGGCACCTATACCGTCCTGTCCCGCAATGAAGCGGAAATCACCCGTCGCGCCGGCCGGCCGATTCGAATCGTCCAGGTCGCCGACAAGAATATCGAACTTGCGAAGCAGGTCACTGGCGGCAAGGTCGCCGTGACCGATGACGCCTTCGCCGTTGTTGCCAATCCCGAGATCGACATCGTCGTTGAACTGATCGGCGGCTATGGCGTAGCCAAGGAACTCGTGCTGAAGGCGATTGAGAACGGCAAGCACGTTGTCACCGCCAACAAGGCGCTGCTCGCCGTGCATGGCAACGAGATCTTCGCAGCCGCGCAGAAGAAGGGCGTAATGGTTGCCTTCGAGGCGGCCGTCGCTGGCGGCATTCCCATCATCAAGGCGCTGCGCGAGGGCCTCACCGCCAACCGCATCCAGTGGATCGCCGGCATCATCAACGGCACCACCAACTTCATCCTGTCCGAGATGCGCGACAAGGGCCTGCCCTTCGCCGAGGTCCTCAAGGAAGCGCAGCGGCTCGGCTACGCGGAAGCCGACCCAACCTTCGACATCGAGGGCGTCGACGCCGCGCACAAGCTCACCATCATGTCGGCGATTGCCTTCGGTATCCCGATGCAGTTCGACAAGGCGCATATCGAGGGCATCAGCAAGCTCGAGGCGGAGGACATCAAGTACGCCGAGCAGCTCGGCTATCGCATCAAACTGCTGGGCATCACCAAGCGACGCAAGTTGGACGGCAAAGCTGGCGTAGAACTGCGTGTGCATCCGACGCTGATTCCCGCCAAGCGGCTGATCGCCAACGTCGAGGGCGCGATGAACGCCGTGCTGGTGCAGGGCGACGCCGTCGGCTCGACGCTCTATTACGGCAAGGGCGCCGGCGCCGAGCCGACCGCCTCGGCGGTGATCGCCGACCTCGTCGACGTCACGCGCATGGCGACTGCCGACCCGGAGAACCGCGTGCCGCACCTGGCCTTTCAGCCCGATGCGGTCGCCGATACGCCGATCCTGCCGATGGCTGACGTCGAGAGCGGCTACTACCTGCGCCTGCGCGTCGAGGATAAGCCGGGCGTGTTGGCCGACATCACGCGCATCCTCGCAGACCAGCAGATTTCGATCGACGCGATGATCCAGCGCGAGCCGGCCGAGGGCGAGCAGCAGACCGACATCATCATGCTCACCCACGTCGTGCGCGAGAAACAGGTCGATGCGGCGATCGCGAAGATCGAGGCATTGCCGGTCGTCAAGGGCAAGATCATCCGCCTGCGCCTCGAGAATCTGAGCTGATCCAGGGCGCGGATGCTGGTTTATCTGGGCATCTGCGCCGTCGTCGCCTTTCTCGCGACGTTCGTCGCCTTTCATAGCGCCGTCCCGCCAGCGCCGACTTTGCATCTAGCCTTCTCCGCGGGGGCGATGCCGCTGATCTTCGGGGCGATCATCCACTTCGTGCCGGTGCTGACCCGCAGCGGTACGCCTGCGCCGGCTATCCGTTTCCTGCCCCTCCTTGTGCAGGCGGCAGGAATCATCACACCACTCGGCCTAGCGGGAGTACTGCCCCAGTGGAGCCTGCATGCAGCGGCATCGGCCGTATCGGCGATGGCCCTGATCCTGCTGGTCTGGATCGGTCGACGCTTGCGCGCGACGCTGGGAGCGCCTCACCCTGGGGCGCGCTGGTACGGCGCCGCGCTGCTGTGCCTGTTCCTCGCCGTCAGCCTCGTCCCGGTATGGCTGGCGTTGCCGCAGCTCCGGCCGGCCCTGCGCCTGTTCCATCTGCATCTCAACACCCTCGGCTTCATCGGCCTGGCTGCGCTCGGCACGCTGCCGGTGCTCCTGCCAACCGCGTTGGGGCGGCCGGACGGCGGCGCGGGGGAGCGGCTGCGCCGCGATCTGCCGCTTGCGGCGGGCGGTGCGGTGATGGTCGCTGCCGGATCGGCGGTGGCTCCCCACCAAGCATTGGGGCTCTGGCTGGCTTCTGCCGGAGCGTTTTGCCTCGCTTGGGTCGCTGGCCGCAATCTATCGGCGTGGGGGCGCACGTACGGATGGCAGTTGTTGCTGCGCGACGGCGCCGCTGCGCCGCTGGCGGGCGCAACAGCTGGTTTCCTACTGTTGCTTCTGTTCGGCTTCGTCCATGGGGTCGGCTGGATGGAAGCAAGGCCATCCCTCGCGGGCTATGCAGCGATTTTCCTGCTGCCGCTCGTCAGCGGCGCGCTGTCCCAGTTGCTGCCGGTCTGGAAGCGTCCAGGCAGCGATTCGCCTGCGCGACGCAGGCTGCGTGATCGTCTCGCGTCGGGCGGGAGGGTACGGCTGCTGCTCTTCTATCTCGGTGGCATCCCGTTGGGCTTAGGGCTGGCCTGGGGCACGCTGTTCGCAGCCGTTGGCTTGGCTTCCTTCGCACTCTCGCTGGCCATCGCGCTCTGGCTGGACAGGGAAAAGCCCAGCGACGATAATTCCGGCCCTTACCCGATAGATTCCCCACGGCGGTAGCTATTCCATGAAATACATTTCCACGCGTGGCGCAAACGCACAAGAGACTCCGCAGTCCTTTTCCGACATCCTGCTCGGCGGCCTCGCTCCCGACGGCGGCCTCTACCTTCCCGAGAGCTACCCGCAGGTCTCCGCGGCCGAATTGGCGGAATGGCGCGAGCTTCCTTACCATGCCTTGGCGCTGCGTATCCTGCAGAAGTACATTGACGACATTCCCGCCTGCGATCTGAAGACGCTGGTCGACCGCACCTATACCGCGCAGACTTATCGCTACTGCCGCCCCGGCCGCGACGCCGCGGACATCACGCCGCTGACGACCCTGGAACCGGGTTTCCACCTGCTCGAACTCTCGAACGGCCCGACACTCGCCTTCAAGGACATGGCGATGCAACTGCTCGGCAACCTGTTCGAATACGTCTTGGCGAAACGCGGCGAGACCATCAACATCCTCGGCGCGACCTCGGGCGATACCGGTTCGGCGGCCGAATACGCGATGCGCGGCAAGCAGGGCGTGCGCGTCTTCATGCTCTCGCCGCACGGCTTGATGTCGCCGTTCCAGCGTGCGCAGATGTATTCGCTGCAGGACGAAAACATCGTGAACATCGCAATCAAGGGCATGTTCGACGACTGCCAGGACATCGTCAAGGCGGTGTCCAATGACGCCGAGTTCAAGGCGAAATACAAGATCGGCGCGGTGAACTCGATCAACTGGGCGCGCGTGCTCGCCCAGGTGGTTTATTACTTCAAGGGCTATTTCGCCGCGACGAAATCCAACAACGAGCAGGTGGCATTCAGCGTGCCATCGGGCAATTTCGGCAACATCTGCGCCGGCCATGTCGCACGCATGATGGGGCTGCCGATCGTTCGCCTCGTGTTGGCCACCAACGAGAACGACGTCCTCGACGAGTTCTTCCGCACCGGCGTTTACCGCCCGCGCGGCACGGCGGACACCTACGTGACTTCGAGCCCGTCGATGGACATCTCCAAGGCTTCGAACTTCGAGCGCTTTGTCTTCGATCTGGTCGGCCGCGATCCTGGCGTGGTGCGCGAACTATGGCGCAAGGTCGACGCCGGCGGTAGCTTCGACCTTTCTGGCACCCCATCCATGGCGCGCCTTCCCGAGTTCCGTTTCGTCTCGGGCAAGAGCGTCCATGCCGACCGCCTCGCGACGATCCGCGCGGTGTGGGAGAAGCATCAGGTGATGATCGACACGCACACGGCCGATGCGGTGAAGGTGGCGCGCGAGCATGTCATGCCGGGCGTGCCGATGGTGGTGCTCGAAACCGCACAGCCGGTGAAGTTTGCCGAGACGATCCAGGAGGCGCTCGGCCGCGAGCCGGGACGGCCAAAGGAACTGGAAGGAATCGAAAGTCTGCCGCAGCGCGTCGAGGTGATGGATGCGGATGCCGCGGCCGTCAAGGCCCTGATCGTCAGCCGTTGCTGAGGGTTCCTACAGGTAGATCACGGCCGGGAAGACCGTCACTGCCAGCACCAATACCAGCCATTCGAGATTGTGACGGGCGAGTACGCCCGTGAAGTGCAGCACCAGAATCGTAATGGCGACGATGTAGTACAGAATGAACAGCATGGTGCGGTCTCCGTTTTATGGGGTGCTTTTTCCTGCGCCGCAATTATAGGCATAAAGCCAGAAATGCTGTCCTGCTGGGCAACGGCGCGCGAAAAATCTTCATTGACCTCTTGACGCCGGGGTCAGATATCCAGTTAGAATCGAATTCAGGCTATGTAGCCTTTTTAACCTGAGGAGCAGACAGATTATGAACAAAGGGGATCTGATCGAAGTCGCAGCCAAAGAAGCTGCCATCAGCAAGGCCGCTGCCGGCAAGGCGCTGGATGCGATGATCGACGCCGTCGTCAAGTCGGTTGCCAAGGGCAACGCCGTAACGCTCGTCGGCTTCGGCACCTTCAAGGCTGCCAAGCGCGCAGCGCGCACCGGTGTGAACCCGAAGACCGGCGAGAAGCTGAAGATCGCTGCGACCACCGTGCCGCGTTTCACTGCTGGCGCCGGTTTCAAGGCTGCTGTGGCTGGCAAGAAGAAAGCCAAGAAGTAATTAGTCCCTACGGGATTTCGAGAGCAGGGGCGCGGACGCCAGTTCGCGCCCCTGTTTTCTTTTAGTCGTGCCTTGCAAGTTTTCTCAGATAAGCGAACCCCAGCGCGAGTGCGAGCAGTCCGCAAGTTACGAGCGTGTGTCGCACCCCGATGGCTTCGCCGATTGTGCCGACCATCAGGTTGCCGAGCGGTGCAATGCCGAGAAACGCAGTCGAGAAAAGCGCCATGACGCGACCTCGGAACTCCTCTTCCACTACTGTCTGTATCAGCGTGTTGCTGCCAGCGACGGTGAGAATTACGCTGCCCCCGAGGGCAACGAGCAGCGGGTAGGCGATGGCGGTGGTGGGTGCGAGGGCGAAGCAGGCGAGCAGTCCCCCGCCGGCCAGCGTCGCATAGGCGACTAGCCGATCAAGACCTGCGGCGCTGTGTCTGCCACCCCTTAGCGCGAGAAAGAGTGCGGCCGTGAGCGAGCCGAAGCCGGCGCTGGCGATGAGAAAGCCGTAGGTTTCCGCGCCGGCATGGAATAGGTCGCGTGCGAACACCGGCATCATCACTGCGTAGGGCGTGACAAAAAAACTGAAGCCGGCGACCATGATTAGCGGCAATCTGATCTGCGGATGGTTGAAAGCGTAGCCCAACCCAGCACGTAGCGCTGCCAGCGCCGGCTGGACACGGGCCGGAGGACGCGGGGCGGTGCGAATCGCTGTGAGCGCTGCGATGACGCCCAGATACGATAGTGCGTTGATCAGAAAGCAAGCCGCTTCGCCAACTGTGGCGACGATCAGCCCCGCCAAGGCAGGGCCAACGAAGCGCGAGGCATTCATCAGGAATGAGTTGAGGCCGATGGCGTTGGGCAGATCGGCCTTGTCGGTGACTAACTGTGCGACGAAGGCCTGGCGTGCTGGCAGATCCACTGCATTGATGCAGCCGAGCAGGAATGCCAGGCCGACCAGCACGGCAGGGGCGATGGCATGGCTGAGGGTGAGGGCGAACAGCAGCAGCGCCTGGATCATCGACAAGGCCTGTGTCAGCAGCAGCAGGCGGCGACGATCGACGCGATCGTTCCAGACACCGGCCATCGTGCTGAACAGCAGAATCGGAATCTGGCCCGCGAAGCCGACCAGACCAAGCATCGCGGCGGAGTCGGTAAGACGGTAGGCGAGCCAGGTCATGGCGATTTGCTGCATCCATGTGCCGATCAGCGAAACCATCTGGCCGGCGAAGAACAAACGATAGTTGCGTGAGCGGAAGGCGGGGAAATCTGGCAGGCCGAACATCTCGCGATGCTACGGTAAAACCGTTTCATTTGCGCTGTGCAACATCCCTTGTCATAAACATCCCTTGTGCCATCAGGTACTTTCTCAGCTTATTGTTCCGGTCTGTGCGTACTTGAAGTTCTGAATGTCGTCCGCATATTATGCTGATGAAAACGACAGACATGAGATCGCTCTCGCATGATGCGCGGCATGAGCGAAGGGTGCAGGTG
>JBGFRW010000003.1:0-86384 GCA_041694935.1 Pseudomonadota bacterium
ACCGCCAGTTCCTTGAACTCGGTCGTATATGCCTGTTTCGGTATCTTCATTTCATGCCTTCCAAAAGTGACGCTAATTTTAGGTCACCCTTGGCAGACGAAATTTCGGGGGAAGCTCAGACTGCATGATTGGCAGAAGGTTTCCTCCCTCCTTACTGCTGTCAGTCACCTCTCGCGCCTCCCGGGGCTCCCCCTTGCTCCTGGGAGGCGTTTCTCTTCTTTGAGAGACCGCTACCAACGGTTCGAGTGCAGCCCCAACGACACGTTGCCTCAAAACGATCGGGTGTCATATCCCTGTCACATCTACCCGGCATCATGGGAATGCCAATATGTGACGAGAACAGGAGAAAAGTAAACAATGGAATGTGAAGATTTTCTGGAGCCACAACAGCAACAACCAGAATACGACGATGACGACCTCTAGCAGCAGCTAAAAACCGACCAGCAACAGAGACACAGGCCGCTTCGAAGCGGCTTTTTTATTTTCATCCCAGCCCCAATTGTTTTGCACAATCACGGCAAGCACCCCCAGCTTTACCAGGGAACTACAGAAATCCTCCGATCTTGCCGTTGTCTATCATCTGAAGATGAAGAAGATCAAGGAGATGACCATGAAGTTCGTTGTCACTATCAAAGGTTTCTGCTGCTTCTTGGGAAAGTTTTCGGAGGCCTGTGATTTCATCCGGAAACATTGGGGATCGTTGGAATTGGCTTCCGAAAAGGGGGTAAGGCTGATCCCCGCCAATCGCTATCAGTTGAACTGACATCGTGCCCCTGAACAAAACCCCTGACTCCGGCAAACTCGACCGCATCGTCGCAGAGGCCCGCAAGGCTGCCGAGAAACGCGAGCAGGACTACCGGGAGCAGGCCTTGAAAATCTACCCATGGGTGTGCGGGCGTTGTGCCCGCACCTTCACCCATGCCAATCTGCGGGAACTGACGGTGCATCACCGCGACCACAACCATGACAACAACCCTTCAAATGGCAGCAACTGGGAGTTGCTCTGTCTTTACTGCCACGACAACGAGCACCAGAAGCAGCTCGAAGCGGCCAGCGGCAAGTCCATGCCAACCCCGCTGGGTAGCGTCGCCACTCATAATCCATTTGCCGATCTCAAGACCATGCTGGGCAAAAAGGGCTAAATTCTCCACCCCCTGCTCCGTATTGGCACATTGAATCCATGCGAAACTTTCTCGTCTTGATCCATCTAATCGCCGTCATCGTCTGGATCGGCGGCATGTTTTTCGCCCATTACTGCTTGCGCCCGGTTGTGGCGGCGCAACTTTCTCCGCCACAGCGTCTGCCTTTGATGGCCGCCGTGCTAGGGCGTTTCTTCCGATTTGTGAGCGTAGCCCTGATTCTGCTGTGGGGCAGCGGGATCGCCCGGTTCTTACAGGTTGGGGCAGGAATGCCATGGCACTGGCATGCCATGGCCGGAATAGCGACGGCGATGACGATCATCTTCGGATTCATCGTGCTGCGCTTCCATCCGCGACTGAAGGATGCCGTCGCCGCTCAGGACTGGCCAAGTGGCGGCAAAGCCATGGACAGCATTCGCGGCCTGATAATGACAAATCTTATCCTAGGGGTCATCACCATCGGGGTGGCACTCTTGGGTTAGCGCTGTGCTCAGGCGGCTGAGGACGTCCTGACTCAAAAGAAGTTTCTGAATAAGTCAGTCGACCAATACGCCTGAGAGAGCTCAGGTAAAACCTGACAACAATCCCGGCAAGGGTATCCCCTGCGAGCTACGGTCCAAAATCGCGCAGACGCCGGCGACTCATATCACCTAGCATTTTCTCGAACTATTCATAAGAATAATTCGACTTTTCTAAGACGTTTCCAGGCCCTATCTTTCAATTGTCGTCAGACATGAAAGGAGACCGGAATGAAAGTAGAGGTTCGTGCCCATGGCCTCGAATTAACGGCCGGCCTGCGGGCGTATCCTGAAAAACGCCTGACGATCGCACCCTGCGCATCGAGATTGCACATTGCCCGCAAAGAAGGAGATCGCAATGAATGCCATGAAATCCCACGCCATCGCCCTGCCGCGCAGCGGTGGCGAATCGATACTCGCCAGCAACCGTGTCATCCGCAACACCTACATGCTGCTGTCGATGACCTTGCTGTTCTCCGCTGTCGCTGACCGTCTCGGCCGCCTTCGTGCTGCTGATGTCCGGACTCATCCTCTATGAAACGAGCAACATCATCCACGGTGGCGAGACCAACTACGTGATGGCTACCGTGACGCTGTTCGTCTCGATTTTCAATCTCTTCACGAGTCTGCTGCAGTTGCTCGGGTTCGGCAACAAAGGCGACTGATGAAGCTGTTCTCCCCGCTCTATCGCCGGGCCATGCTCTGGGCCCGGCACCCGCATGCACCTTGGTATCTGGGAGGACTGAGCTTCGCGGAATCCTCCTTCTTCCCGGTACCTCCTGACGTGATGCTGGCGCCCATGTGCTTGGCCCAGCCGCGCCGGGCTTGGTATCTGGCCATGCTCACGACGCTGGCTTCCGTAGCTGGTGGTTTGCTGGGCTATGCCATCGGCTACTTTGCCATCGATATGCTGCAGCCCTGGTTGCAGGAAAGCCGATACTGGCCGGCTTATCAGGCGGCAGTGGCGTGGTTTGGGCAATGGGGATTCTGGGCCGTGTTCATTGCAGGATTTTCGCCAATACCGTACAAGGCCTTCACCATTGCCGCAGGTGCACTTTCCATGGCATTTCTGCCCTTCGCGATGGCCTCATTGGTGGGCCGCGGCGCTCGTTTTTTTCTCGTGGCTGCATTGATGGCCTGGGGCGGCGCCAGGATGGAGGCGGCCCTGCATCGTTATGTGGATCGCCTCGGCTGGGCAACGGTTGCCTTGCTCACGGTCGGCTTCTTGGTTTACCGATAGCATGCTCATGCCGGCATCGCTCAGGTAAAAGACAAGGAAACTCATCGTGCGCCCGCATCCCGATCGTCCCTGGCACCAGCTGCCTGTCGAAGAAACCCTCCGGACGCTTGATACCTCCACCGCCGGTCTGAATGACGGGCTTGTCGCACAGCGCCTGGCGGAATACGGCCCCAACAGACTGGCCGAGCGCGCCCCTCGCCCCGCTTGGCTCAAATTCCTCGACCAGTTCCGTAGCCTGCTGGTGCTGATTCTGATCGGTGCCGCCGTCCTGGCCGGCACCATCGGCGACCTGAAGGACGCGATTGTCATCGGCGTAGTCGTATTGCTGAACGCGACGCTGGGCTTCTTCCAGGAGCATCGCGCAGAAGCCGCGCTCGCCGCGCTCAAGAATATGCTGGCGCCCAACGCCCGGGTACGGCGCGACGGCACCGTGCAAGTTGTTGCGGCGGACAGCCTGGTACCCGGCGACATTCTGTTGCTCGAGGCCGGCGACCGCATCCCGGCGGATGCGCGTGTTCTGGCAGCGCACGGCGCCGAGGTCGCAGAAGCAGCGCTGACGGGCGAATCCCATGCCGTCGTCAAGCACGCCGATCCCGTACCGGAAAAGTCGGCGCTGGCGGAACGGCACTGCATGCTCTACATGAACACCGTGGTGACACGCGGCCGGCTCGAAGCCGTGGTCACGGCCACCGGCATGGGCACAGAGATGGGGCGGTTGGCCGGCCTGCTGGCCGAGACCGCGGAAGGACAAACGCCGCTGCAGGTGCAGCTGGATGGCCTCGGCAGGCGCCTGGCGGCCATCGCCGGCGTGGTGGTCGGGCTGATGTTCGTCATGGGCCTGCTGCGCGGCGACGAGTTGGTGAAGACCGCGATGACAGCCATTGCGCTCGCCGTAGCGGCGATTCCCGAGGGCCTGCCCGCCGTGGTGACTGTGACCCTCGCGCTCGGTATGCACCGCATGGCCAAGCGCCATGCCATCGTCAAAAAGTTGGCCGCCGTGGAGACCCTCGGTTGCACCACGGTAATCTGCTCCGACAAGACCGGCACGCTGACCCTCAACCAGATGACGGCGAGAGCACTCTATTGCAACGGCAAACGCCATGCCGTCAGCGGCGAAGGTTACGCCAAGCAAGGGAAAATCGAGAGCGATGAGGATCTACGCCATGTGCTGCTACCGGCGGCGCTGTGCGTTGATGCACGCATCAGTGACGACAAGCTGATAGGCGATCCGACCGAGGGCGCTCTACTGGCGCTGGCAGCGAAGGCCGGCCTCGACGCGGAAACTGCCGCCGGGCACTTGCCGCGCATCGCCGAGATTCCCTTCGATTCGGCCACCAAGTTCATGGCCACATTCCATCATGAAGGCGACAAGGTACGACTCTGCATCAAAGGCGCGCCCGACGTGCTGCTGGCGCGCTCGACCCGCCATCTGCTAGGCGAGGCCGCGGTCGAACTGACGGATGCGGACCACGCCGCCTATGCCGCCGAGAATGAGGCGCTCGCTGGTGCGGCGCTGCGCGTGCTGGCACTCGCTGGGCGTACGATCCCAGCCGAGGACTTCGATCCGGCCGACGACCTGAATCCCTGGGTGCAAGAGCTGACTCTGCACGCGCTGGTCGGCATCATCGACCCACCGCGCGCCGAGGCGAAGGACGCTATCGCCACCTGCCGCAATGCCGGCATACAGGTGAAGATGATCACCGGCGACCACCGCGTCACCGCCGCCGCCATCGCGCGAGAACTCGGCCTCGCGGGCGAGGCACACGAAGGTCGCGACCTCGACGGCCTGAGCCGCGACGAGATCGCAGCGCTGGTTGAAAAGAGCGCCGTGTTCGCCCGCGTAGCTCCCGAGCACAAGATGCGCATCGTCGAGGCGCTGCAGGCTCAAGGTCATGTCGTAGCCATGACCGGCGACGGCGTCAACGACGCGCCAGCGCTGAAAACAGCCGACATCGGCATCGCCATGGGCATCACTGGCACCGAGGTGACCAAGGAGGCGGCGACGCTGGTGCTGACCGACGACAACTTCGCCACCATTGTGCGCGCCGTCGAGGAAGGGCGCACGATCTACGACAACATCGTCAAATTCGTGCGCTTCCAGCTGTCCACCAACATCGGCGCCATCCTGACCGTGCTCGGCGCACCCCTCTTCGGCTTCGCCACGCCGTTCACGGCGATCCAGATCCTGTGGGTAAACATCATCATGGACGGCCCACCGGCCATGACGCTCGGCGTCGAGCCGGCACGGCCTGGCATCATGCGCGATGCGCCGCGCGCCGCCGACGCGGCCATTCTGTCCTGGAGGCGCATGTGGCGCATCGGTCTCTACGGCCTGACGATGGCCGTCGGCACGCTGGCGCTCTACGCCTGGGGCCTAGTGCAGTCTGGCGAGGCCAAGGCGATGACACTGGCCTTCACCGTCTTCGTGCTGTTCCAGTTCTTCAACATCTTCAATGCCCGCGCCGAGCACCGCAGTGCCTTCAACCGCCAATTCTTCGTCAACGGCAAACTCTGGCTTGCCCTGCTCGGCGTCATCAGCCTGCAGGCCATCGCCGTGCACTGGGCCCCCGCGCAGGCCATCTTCAGCACCGTCGACTTGACACCGTTCGAATGGCTCGTGGCCGCAGCCGTGGCCTCCAGCGTGCTGCTGCTCGACGAAGCGCGCAAGCTCGTCGTCCATCTGAAAGAAAGATAGATGAACACCATGCTCTACATCCAGGGAAGTGCCGATCATTCCAAGCCCACTGACTCGATCTGACGCTGAATCATGACTTGGCGCAATCGTTTGCATACATTTCTCCCGACGCGGAACAAACTCGAATCCAACCGCTGGCTGGCATGGATGGGTCCCTGGTTGGGTCATCCCAAACTCTGGCACTGGTCGCGACGCGGCGTCGCACTGGGCGTCGGGATCGGGGTGTTCTTCGGCTTGCTGATACCCCTGGCGCAAATCCCGGCCGCCGCAGCCGCGGCCATCGTGCTGCGGGCAAACCTGCCCGTTGCCGCTGCCAGCACGCTGATCACCAATCCCGTCACCTTCGGTCCTATCTACTACGGAGCTTATCGTCTGGGCGTCTGGATGACGGGTGAAGAATCGCCGCCCCCCGAAATCTCCAGAAAGACCGTCGCCGCTTCGGAAGAACCATCGTTCCTGGAGCACATGGCCGCACTCGGCAAACCTCTGCTGATAGGACTGATCACCGTCGCCTTGATCGCGGGAGCCGCCACCTACTTTCTGATCGGTGCCGTCTGGCGCTGGAGAGTCATCTTGAAACGCCGTGCCTCGGCCATGAAACAACAAACCTCGCAAGAAGAAAATCCATGATGAATTCCGACATCGATCGCCGCGAATGGATACGAAGCTGGATCGAAACGCCGGCGATCCAGAACACCATCATCGCACTTATCATCGTCAATGCCGTGCTCCTGGGCCTGGAAACTTCGCCCGGCACGATGGCGGCGGCCGGTGCGGTGATTCGCGCACTCGACCAAGCGATCCTGGCCGTATTCGTGGTCGAAATCTTGCTGCGCCTGTATGTACATCGCGCGGCGTTCTGGCGCGATCCCTGGAGCGTATTCGATTTCGCGGTGGTGGCTATCGCCCTGATCCCGGCGAGCGGCCCGCTGGCCGTATTGCGTGCCTTGCGCGTACTGCGCGTGCTGCGCCTCCTGACCATGGTGCCATCAATGCGCCGCGTGGTCGGCGCGCTCCTCGCGGCGATTCCCGGACTCGGATCGATCGCCCTCGTACTGCTGATCATCTATTACGTTTTTGCCGTAATCGCCACCAACCTGTTCGCCGCCGCCTACCCAGACTGGTTCGGCAATCTCGGACGTTCGCTCTATACCCTATTCCAGGTCATGACTTTGGAAAGTTGGTCGATGGGCATTGTTCGGCCGTTGATGGAACAATTTCCCCATGCTTGGCTGTTCTTCATCGTCTTCATCCTGGTGGCCACTTTCACCATGCTCAACCTGTTCATCGCCATCATCGTCAATGCCATGCAAAGCGTGCATGAGGAGGAGCGCAATGCCGAACCGTCCCCAGTTGAGTCGCCTCACGATCACATGGAAACCGACTTGCATACCGAGCTTCGCATTCTGCGCGAAGAAATAAGACAATTACGGGATGCCCTGGCACGTAGCTCAGGCTCCACTTGAACTAACGTCTTGGCAAGTTACTGAGAAAAGAATGCCCCAGTCCTCCCTGAGTTTGTTGTGCCAACCCGGTGGATAGTTGTGCTGGAGCTGCAGCCCTCGATGCTTTGATCTAGAAACGAATACCTACCGCGGCCGTCAAATAGCTACGGTCGCGATTCTGGCTGTAGTCGCCCCCCCAGTACTTCCTGGCAGTCAATTCGGCAAAATAGATTTTCTGGTAGACCGCCTTCATTGAAACATCGGCAAAGCGACTACCTGCGATCAGCATATTGTCGTAACTCCATCCCTTGACGTCATGTCCGAATGTCGCATTGACATGAAGATCTGTAGTCGAGGCTATCTCCGGGTAGAAGGCATAAACCTTCAGGCGATACCCCCAGGCAGATTTGGAGACATAGCCATCGTTCGTGCATTGGAGGGAGCTTCCCGTGCAACTTCCGGCGACGGGGCCAATACCAAAGGTATCCAGCCGGCCATAACGACGCGAATTCACATCAGGCAGATCATTCACATACTTCACTACCAGTTCACCACCGAAACTGAACAAATCGGCTGCCAGCAGATTCCTCCACTTCCTTGTTGCTGCCAGCTGCAAATTGGTGATCTTGCGCAGGTCGTAACCACGGTACGCTCCGCCATAAGGCGTTGCCGTAGCGTCAGCACGCAACAACGTCGGTGCAGTATTGGAACCGATGGCATTCAACATGTCCGTCGCGTTCAGCGTCACAGGTTGATTAGGCCGGTAAACAAGCTCTCCTGCCAGCGAAAGGCTATCCCAATCACTCTTAATGGTAAGGCCGAGCATCCGGACTCCTTCCGGGTACTCAATGAAATAGTGAGGATTCAGCCCATCTGCGTCACCTGGCAGAAAAGGAACCGCGCCGGGCCGGCTTGTCTTGATCCCTACCACATATGGAACCCGACTATGGTAGCGGGCCAGATAGCCGCCAAATTCCGTTCTTAACTCCTGAGCCTTATAGGTAAGACCCAATCCATATTGCCCGCCATCAGGCAGCTTGGGAGTTGCATTCCGCGTGAGGTACAAACCAGTACTCGTGGCAGTAGCGTCGTTCGTGCCGCCCAAAAACACCTTCTGGCATCCCTCGGCCACATAGTCATAACGGGAGAAGAAAGTTCCACATCCGTCTTGGGCCATAGGTTCAAAACCAAACTGGACGAACCCGTTCAGCGACAATTTTGTACCCATGTCGTATTTGGCGAAAAGCATCGGAGCTGGAACACCCATCTCCTCCGGCAGGGCTCCAGGCCGATGAATTGCCGGCAGATCGACCGCGTTGATCATGGAAAGCCCGCCAGACACCGACCAACCCATGCCCCACGGCACGAACTGTCTGCCGACCCGAAGCGTAACCTTGCTGTCCCTACCGGCATCAAAGAGACCAAACAAATAGGCTTCTTGGAGGGAGGTACCAGAGAACTGCGCACGGGAAGAGAAGCCGCTGTCGCTCAAAGGACGACCTGCACCGAATCCCTGAACCGAATTTCCCCAAGGCCGGTTCTCATCCTCGAGCGCAAAGTCCGTCCACGCCTTTGCGCGCAACATGAATCCAAGATTGTCTTTCTTGAGCTCGACGCTTCCTACGAACTTGAGAACCGAAGAGTAGATATCCCCCTTCGAAAAGTTGAGGTTTCCATCATCCTGGTTTCTGCCCCCCGCACCAGTGGCAGTCGCTCCAATCACTGCACCATTCCCCGAATAAATCAATTGGGGATCCCGGTCGCTGATGCGCCAGCCAGTTCCGTAGACGGCTGCTGCATGAACGGTAATGGCTACACCGTCCTTGTGGAAGTCCAGCGCTTGCGCCATGGAAGAAGCAACTAGGCAACCCAAAGCAAAACTGGCATTACGCATAGCACCCCGCCACTATTATCCAAGGTGGATAATGGGCGATTCTATACCCCTCACGGTTTCTTGCACTGCCGCTCGCACAGCACCCAACATGCCCAGCGCGCCAAGCGCAACGCTTCCGATCCGTCTTCATGATATCGGCCATAGACTTCAATCTCTCCAAGAGACTACAGGCCGACGTGGGTAAATAGGCAGGCACAAAGTAAAAACGCGCCGAAAGGCGCGTCATTACTTGATACTTGGCGGAGACGGAGGGATTCGAACCCTCGATGCAGGTTTTGCCCGCATGCTCCCTTAGCAGGGGAGTGCCTTCGACCTCTCGGCCACGTCTCCGAAGCGGGGCGATGATACTCGTCATCGCCCTCCGGGGTCAAACTCAGGCGGCCGCTTTATCGAGGCCGAAGGCTTGGTGCAGCACGCGAACTGCCAGTTCGAGGTACTTTTCATCCACTACGACCGAAATCTTGATTTCGGAAGTGGAGATCATCTGGATGTTGATGCCTTCCTCGGCCAGCGCACGGAACATCTGGCTGGCGACGCCAGGATGGGAGCGCATGCCGACGCCGACGGCGGAGACCTTGCAGATCTTGTTGTCGCCTTCGATGGCGCGGGCGCCGATGTGCGGCTTGATCTGCTCTTCGAGCACCTTGAGGGCACGCGCGTATTCACCGCGGTTCACGGTGAAGGAGAAGTCGGTCGTACCGTCATGGCCGACGTTCTGGATGATCATGTCGACGTCGATATTGGCTTCGGCGATCGGGCCGAGAATCTGCGAAGCGATGCCGGGACGGTCGGGCACGCCCAACACGGTGAGCTTGGCCTCGTCGCGGTTGAAGGCGATGCCGGAAATGATCGGTTGTTCCATGGTGGTGTCTTCCTCAACGGTAATCAGCGTGCCCGGGGTTTCCTTCCCCTCTTCCTCGAAGCTGGACAGCACGCGCAACTTGACTTTGTACTTGCCGGCGAATTCGACGGAGCGAATCTGCAGGACCTTCGAGCCGAGGCTCGCCATCTCGAGCATCTCCTCGAAGGTGATGCGATCGAGCTTGCGTGCCTCCGGCACGATGCGCGGGTCGGTGGTGTATACGCCATCGACGTCCGTGTAGATCTGGCATTCGTCGGCCTTGAGCGCGGCGGCGAGCGCGACGCCCGAGGTGTCGGAGCCGCCACGGCCCAGCGTCGTGATGTTGCCGCTTTCATCCACGCCCTGAAAGCCGGCGACGATCACCACGGTGTCGTCGTCGAGGTCGCGGCGGATGTTCTGCTCGTCGATCGAGAGGATGCGAGCCTTGGTGAACGTGCTGTCGGTTAAGACCTTTACCTGGGCGCCGGTATAGCTCCTCGCCTTGACCCCGATGTCCTGCAAGGCCATGGACAACAGGGCAATGGTGACCTGCTCGCCGGTCGAAATCATCACGTCGAGTTCGCGCGGGTGCGGTTGGGGAGAAATGTCCTTCGCCAGAGCGATCAGGCGATTGGTCTCGCCGCTCATCGCCGAGACGACGATAACAAGCTGGTTTCCTTTGTCTTTCCAGCGTTTCACCCGCTTGGCCACCTCCCGGATGCGCTCCGGGCTGCCCATCGAGGTTCCGCCGTATTTTTGAACGATCAGCGCCATGTTCGGTCCATGCTAGGAAAGCCGGGCATTTTATCCGAAAGTGCATACTGTGGAAAATACTTAGCTGACCCACTTGTATGGCGGAGAAATATTCGATATGCTTTTGGTACTATGACTTCAGATGTATCTGAAGATCGACTGTCATATTCGTACGTATTTCTCTAAAAGGATATTCTCATGAAAGGCATGGAAAAGATCGACGCCCGCGAAATCCGCCGCAAGCTCGGCATGAACCAACAGCAGTTCTGGTCAAAGCTCGGCGTCACGCAGAGCGGCGGTTCGCGCTATGAGAGCGGCCGCAATATGCCCCGTCCCGTCCAGCATCTGCTGCGCCTTGTCCATGTCGAGCAGATCGACATCGCCAAGATCAGGAAGGAAGACTACGAGGTTGTCGAGTATCTGCGCTCGAAAAAGTCCGATCTGTTCAAGGAACTGAAGAAGGAAGCCAAGGCCGCGAAGAAGGGCTGATCGCTGCCCCGATCACATGCCTCAAGGGCTGACACGCACCGTCAGCCCGGTTTTTTCTTCGATGCGCTTGGCGAATGCCTCCAGCCACGCTGTTGGCAAGGACGTCAGTTGTGACGCCTCGGGTTGCAGCGATGGGCGTGCCAGTCCGTAGAGATGGACGCCTGCAAGCCGATCCCTCACCTGCGCCAGCAATTCCAGATAGTCGGACAATAACTTCTCTTGCGGCGGCTTGCCATCGAAAGAAAAAAGGCAAGTCTGCACCCAGGTAGCGCAAAGCCCGCTACAGCGCTCCAAGCGGCGCAGGACCGTTTCCGGCTGGTAACCGACGCCGTTGATGCGTCGCATCGCCGCGAGTCCGACGGCATCCACCTTGAACCAGGTTTCACCTCCCCGCCCCCCCAGTGTCGCAATACCACGCTGTACGGCTATGCGGTCAAGCAGGCTGCCGTTGGTAATCAACCGCAACAGCGGCGGCTCGGAAACTGGAAAACCGTCCAGCACGCGCCCAGCGATCTCCACCGCAGCAGGGAACTCCACCGCACTGGTTGGCTCGCCGTTGCCGGAAAACGCGATATCCACTACCCGACGCGCCTCCGGCGGGGCATGGCGTTCAAGATAATCGCCGGAGTAAAGCCGCTCCAGGATTTGACGCAGTTCGGTTTCGAGTTGCATCAAATCAATCGGCGGCGGCCCCCCTCGCGTGAGATTCGGCACCTGGCAATAGACGCAGCGCCAATTGCAAGCATTATTCGGATTCAGGTTGATGCCAACCGACACGCCGCCGGCACGGCGGGAAATCACCGGATAGACGTAGGTCATGCCGGCAATGTCGCGGCTATGATCATGAATGGTAAGGCGACCTGAAAGAGCTGTCATCGTAAGGAAATGAGGGAAGGCGCTGGGGTATACTTTGGCGCTTCAAGATTACCATCGTTCCCATGCAGATCACGCGCCGCCTCGAGTTCGACGCCGGGCACCGCATCCCCGACCATCAGAGCCAGTGCCGGCACTTGCACGGGCACCGCTACGCCATCGAAATCACCCTCGGCGGCGAGGTGATCGAGACCGCCGGCCGTCCCGACACCGGCATGGTGATGGATTTCTCCGAGGTCAAGCGCATCGCCATGCGACATGTCGTCGAGGTCTGGGACCATGCCTTCCTCGTCTTCAAGGGCGACACGCAAGTCGCCGAGTTCCTCGCCGGCATGACTGGCCACAAGACGGTGGTGCTCGATCGCGTACCGACCGCCGAAAACCTGGCGCGGCTGGCGTTCGAGATTCTCGATCCGCTCTACAAAGATACCTACGGCAACCACCTGCACCTCGAAATGGTGCGTCTCTACGAAACTCCCAACTGTTGGGCGGACTGCCGCCGCAGCGACTTGAACCCATGATCCAGAAGACACCGCTCTACGACACCCATGTCGCTGCCGGCGCGAAGATCGTCGATTTCGCCGGCTGGCAGATGCCCATCAACTACGGCTCTCAGATCGAGGAGCACCACGCAGTGCGCCGCGATGCCGGCATGTTCGACGTCTCGCACATGCTCGCCATCGACCTGACCGGTGGCGAATCGCTGCCCTTCCTGCGCCGCCTGCTCGCCAACGATGTAGCCAAGCTGACCAAGCCTGGTAAGGCGCTCTATTCCTGCATGCTCAAGGACGACGGCAACGTCATCGACGACCTGATCGTCTATTTCTTCACGCCGAGCAAATACCGTATCGTCGTGAATGCCGGCACCGCCGAGAAGGACCTCGCCTGGATGCGCCTCGTCGCCGCCAATTTCGCCGTGAGCCTCACGCCGCGCCGCGACCTGGCCATGATCGCGATCCAGGGACCGCAGGCGCGCGAGCGCTTCTGGACGGCTTTCCCGGTTGCCCGCGCCGCGACCGTCATGCTCGGCGCCTTCGAGGCCGCCGAGTGGGAAGTCGATGGCGTGAGCTGGCTGATTGCGCGCACCGGCTACACCGGCGAAGATGGCTTCGAGATCGCCGTACCCTCTGCTCAGGCTGCCGGCATCTGGGAGAAGCTCGCCACAGCCGGCGTCAAGCCCGCCGGCCTGGGCGCACGCGACACGCTGCGTCTCGAAGCCGGCATGAACCTCTACGGCCAGGACATGGACGAGTCGCAGAACCCGCTGGAGTCCGGCCTCGCCTGGACTGTCGACTTCAAGGACGCTGCCCGCGATTTCATCGGAAAGAAAGCGCTCGCGGAACTACGCGAGCGGTCGGCTCTGAGAACATTTCTCGGCCTGGTGCTGCTCGACAAGGGCGTGCTGCGCGCCCACCAGAAAGTCGTCTGCGCTCAAGGCGAAGGAGAGACCACCAGCGGTTCGTTCTCCCCGACGCTCAACCAGTCCATCGCCCTCGCCCGCCTGCCCGCGGGCGTCAAGCCAGGCGACAGCGTCGAAGTCGAAGTTCGCGACAAGCGCCTCAAGGCGAAGGTCGTCAAGCCGGTCTTCGCACGCAACGGCCAATCCCAACTCTAATCCAACTCTAATTTTCGGAGTCCGCCATGAACGTCCCCGCCGATCTCAAATACACCAAATCCCATGAATGGGTAAAACAGGAAGCCGATGGCACCGTGACCGTAGGCATTACCGACCATGCGCAGGAAGCGCTCGGCGACATCGTCTTCCTCGAGTTGCCCGAAGCGGGCCGCCAGGTCGAGGCCGGCAAGGAGTGTGCCGTCGTCGAGTCGGTCAAGGCCGCCTCCGATATCTATGCCCCTGTCGCTGGCGAGATCGTAGCCCGCAACGATGCCATCGTTGATGCGCCCGAGAGTGTGAACCAGGACGCCTATGCCGCGTGGTTGTTCAAGCTCAAGCCGGCCAACGCCGCCGACTTGAACGGTCTGCTCGACGCCTCCGCTTACGAGAAAGTCGCCGCGGAGTCCTGAACATGATCACCCTCGACGAACTCGAAGGCCGCGACGAGTTCGTCGCGCGTCACATTGGACCGAATGCCGCCGAACAGGCGGCAATGTGTACCGCCATCGGCGTCAAGGACCGCGCCGAACTCATCGCCCAGACCGTTCCGGCCGGCATCCGTCTGGGAGCACCGTTGCCGCTCGGCGATTCGAAGACCGAGCACGCGGCGCTCGCGCAACTCAAAAGCTATGCGGACAAGAACCAGATTAGGAAATCGCTGATTGGACTCGGATACTACGGCACCTACACGCCGCCGGTAATCCAGCGCAACCTGTTCGAGAACCCCGGCTGGTACACCGCCTACACGCCCTACCAGGCCGAGATCGCGCAGGGCCGCCTGGAAGCCCTGCTCAACTACCAGCAGATGGTGATCGACCTCACCGGCATGGAACTCGCGAATGCGTCTCTGCTCGACGAAGCGACCGCCGCCGCCGAAGCGATGACCATGGCACGCCGATCGAGCAAGGCGGGAAGCAACAAGTTCTTCGTCGATGAAGACGCCTTCCCGCAAACACTCGACGTGGTCAAGACCCGCGCCGCCTACTTCGGCTTCGAACTGGTCTTCGGCCCGGCGGAACAGGCCGCGAACCATGACGTCTTCGGCGCACTGCTGCAGACGCCCAATGCTAAGGGCGAACTCAAGGATTTCACGGGCGTCATCGCCGCGCTGAAGGCGAAGAACGCCGTCGCCGCCGTCGCCTGCGACTTGATGGCGCTGGTGCTGACCAAGTCGCCCGGCGAGATGGGCGCGGACATTGCGCTCGGCTCCTCGCAGCGCTTTGGCGTGCCGATGGGCTACGGCGGCCCGCACGCCGCCTTCTTCGCCTGCAAGGACGAACACAAGCGTTCGGTGCCCGGACGCATCATCGGCGTCTCGAAGGATGCGCGCGGCAAGACGGCGCTACGCATGGCGCTGCAGACACGCGAGCAGCACATCCGCCGCGAGAAGGCCAATTCGAACATCTGCACCTCGCAGGTGCTGCTCGCCAACATGGCCGGCATGTATGCCGTCTGGCACGGCCCGCAGGGTCTCAAGCGCATCGCTGGACGCATCCATCGACTGACCTGTCTGCTGGCGCAAGCGCTCGGCGTAAAAGGTAGTTTCTTCGACACCTTCGTTGCAAAAGTCGGCGCTGGCGGGACGGCGGCACTGAAGAATTCGTCGTTCAATGTCCGCCACATCGACGCCGAAACCGTCGGCATCAGCCTCGACGAAACCACGACGCGCGAGGACGTCGCCGCTCTCGCCCAACTGCTCGGCAAGACCATCGACTTCGGTACGAACGTGCCTGAGGCGATTCCCTCCAGCCTGCAACGCACCAGCACCATCCTCGCGCATCCGGTGTTCAACACCCACCACACAGAGCACGCGATGCTGCGCTACCTGAAGTCGCTGCAGAACAAGGATCTCGCCCTCGACCACGCGATGATCCCGCTCGGCAGTTGCACGATGAAGCTCAATGCCGCCGCCGAGATGATGCCGGTTTCCTGGCCTGCTTTCGGCGCACTGCATCCCTTCGCCCCCGCCGAGCAGGCGGCCGGCTACCAGCAGATGATCGACGAGCTGTCGAAATGGCTCGTCACGATCACCGGCTTCGACGCCTTATGCGTGCAGCCCAACTCCGGCGCCCAGGGCGAATACGCCGGCCTCGTCTCGATCCGCCGCTACCAGGCGGCACAGGGCCAAGGCCATCGCGACGTCTGCCTGATCCCGAAGTCGGCGCACGGCACCAACCCGGCCACTGCGCAGATGTGCGGCTTGCAGGTCGTCGTCGTCGATTGCGACGACAGCGGCAACGTGGATGTCGCCGACCTCAAGGCCAAAGCAGAGCAGCACGCCGACAAGCTCTCCTGCCTGATGCTCACCTACCCCTCGACGCACGGCGTGTTCGAGGAGGCGGTGATGGAGATGTGCAAGATCATCCACGCCAACGGCGGGCAGGTGTACATGGACGGCGCGAACCTCAACGCGCAGGTCGGTCTCACCTCTCCCGGCCACATCGGCGCCGACGTCTCGCACATCAACCTGCACAAGACCTTCGCCATCCCGCACGGCGGCGGCGGCCCCGGCATGGGCCCGATCGGCATCAAGGCGCACCTCGCACCGCACGCGCCGGGCCATCTATTCGCTGCTGATCGCGTTGGATCGCAAGGCGCAGTGTCGGCCGCGCCTTTCGGCTCGGCTTCGATCCTGCCGATCTCATGGATGTACATCGCAATGATGGGCGGCACCGGTCTCAAGCAGGCCACCGAGGTAGCCATCCTCAACGCCAACTACGTCGCGGCGCGACTCAAGGACCATTACCCGGTGCTCTACACCGGCGCTCATGGCCGCGTCGCCCACGAGTGCATCCTCGATATCCGTGCGATAAAGGCGGCGACGGGGATTGCGGAGATCGACATCGCCAAGCGGCTGATGGACTACGGCTTCCACGCGCCGACGGTGAGCTTCCCGGTCGCCGGCACGCTGATGGTCGAACCGACCGAGTCTGAGAACCAGGCAGAATTGGACCGCTTCTGCGAAGCGATGATTTCCATCCGCGATGAGATACGCAAGATCGAGGCCGGCGAATGGCCAGCAGACAACAACCCACTCAAGCACGCGCCGCATACCCAAGCCGACGTGATCGGCACGGCATGGGATCGCCCCTACTCACCCGAGACGGCGGTGTTCCCGCTGCCTTGGGTTGCCGCCAACAAGTTCTGGCCGTCGGTGAATCGCATCGACGACGTGTATGGCGACCGCAACCTGTTCTGTGCCTGTGTTCCCATGGAGGCTTATCAGAATGTCTGATTCCCATCTGATCCTGACCGTCATCGGCGACGACCGTCCCGGCCTCGTCGAGGAACTCGCCACGGCGATCTCATCACACGGTGGCAATTGGCTCGAATCCTCGATGGCACATCTTTCCGGCAAGTTCGCCGGCATCGTCGAAGTCGCCGTGCCTGCCGACAAGATCCCCTCGCTGCGAACGGCACTGACAACACTGCAGGGCCTCAAAGTCAGCGCCGAGGTTGCTGCTTCGGCAAAGTCGGCTCCCGGGGGACGGCGGCTCACGCTCAATCTCGTTGGCCACGACCGCATCGGCATCGTCAAGGAGGTTTCGCAGGTGCTGGCACGCCATGCCGTCAATGTCGAAGACCTGTCGACGCGCACCAGCAGCGCGCCGATGTCGGCAGAGATCCTGTTCCACTGCGAGGCAGAACTGACCGCCGCCCCGGACTTCAATGCGCGCGAACTCAAGGCCGCGCTGGAAAAGCTGTCCGACGACCTGATGGTCGACATCAGCCTGGGAGAAACGCTCTAGGAGAGTACGCATGCCGATCTACCGGCTTGGCGATAAGGTTCCGCAACTCGCGACCGGCGTGTGGATAGCGCCGAACGCGACGGTAATCGGCGACGTGCGTCTCGACGAGAACGTAAGCATCTGGTGGAACGCCGTGCTGCGCGGCGACAACGACCCGATTTCCATCGGCGCCAACAGCAACATCCAGGACGGCTCGGTGCTGCACACCGACGAAGGCGTGCCGATGGCCATCGGCCGCGACGTCACCGTCGGCCACATGGTGATGCTGCACGGCTGCACCGTCGGCGACGGTTCGCTGATCGGCATCAAGAGCGTAATTCTCAACGGCGCAGTGATCGGCAAGCACTGCCTGATCGGCGCCAATTCGCTGATCCCTGAAGGCAAGGTGATTCCCGACCGCTCGCTGGTGATGGGCTCGCCCGGCAAGGTAGTGCGCGAACTCACCGACGAGCAGGTCGCGCGCATCGCCTATTCTGCGCAACACTATGTGCAAAATGCACAACGTTATCAGCAATTCCTTGAGGAGATTGCCGGATGAAACGCCCGCTGCTGATGCTGGCCTTTGTTGCCCTGCCTTTCATGCACGCAATGGCCGCCGAGCCAGAGAAAACAACAGGTACGCTGATCGACTTTCGCGTCGAGGTGCAGAAACCCGTCGCAAACGATCTTGGCCGCGCCGGCGCCTATGCCGAGATGACAGGCACCGATCCTGCCGATGTCGCGCGCAAAATCAAATCCGCCATTGCCGACGGGCTCTCAATCGCCAAAGCGCATTCAGGCATCACCGTCAAAAGCGGCACCACACACACCTGGCCGATCTACTCAAAAGGCGGCAGGAGTATCGAAGGCTGGCGCATGCGTTCTGAACTGCTGCTCGAAAGCCGCGATCCGGCGGCGCTCTCCGCTGCGATCGGCAAGCTGCAAGGCACGCTCGCCATCAGCAGCATCAATTTCTCACCCGCGCCGGATACGCGCCGCAAGGCCGAGGACGAAGCGACCCTCGAAGCCATTGAGGATTTCAAGTCGAAGGCCGAGCGTATCGCCAGTTCGATGAAGAAGCCCTATCGCATCCGCCAGATGAGCGTGAATGGCAGCAGCCACTTTCCGCAACCCTACGCGATGGCCCGCGGTGCGATGATGATGGCAGCCGAAGCCGCACCGATGCCTGTCGAAGCCGGGGAATCGAATGTCTCGGTCAACGTCAGCGGGCAGATCGAACTGCTCGATTGATCGGGAAAAAGTCGGCGCCGGCGGGACGGCGCCAGAGTCGGTACCGGCGGGACGGCGCCGGTCGGTCACTGCTTCTTCTGCGGCGTCTGCACGAAGACCTCGCCTTCCTTGACGAGGCCAAGTTCGTAGCGCGCGCGCTCCTCGATGGCCTCGTAGCCGGCCTTGAGGTCGCGCACCTCAGCCTCTAGCGAGGCATTGCGCGCTTCGAGCGTCTGATTGAGCTCGCGCTGGGCGCTGAGTTGATGCTCCAGTTCCCGCACCCGGATCAGGCCGCCCTTGCCGAACCACAATGGATATTGCAGCGCGGCCAATAGGGCGACCAGCACCCAGGTCGGCCATTTCATAGCCTGGTCGGGAGCCGCTTACTTGCGCAGGTTGTAGAAGGTGTCGATGCCAGGATAGACGACGGTATCGCCAAGATCCTCTTCGATGCGCAGCAACTGGTTGTACTTGGCGACGCGGTCGGAGCGCGACAGCGAACCGGTCTTGATCTGGCCGGCATTGAGGCCGACGGCGATATCGGCGATGGTCGAATCCTCGGTCTCGCCCGAGCGATGGGAGATGATGTTGGTCCAGCCGGCGCGCTTGGCCATCTCGACAGCGGCGAAGGTCTCGCTCAGCGTGCCGATCTGGTTTACCTTGATGAGAATTGCGTTGGCGACGCCCTTCTGGATGCCCTCCCGGAGGATCTTCGGATTGGTGACGAAGAGGTCGTCGCCGACGATCTGCACCGACTTGCCGAGCTTGTCGGTGAGCAGCTTCCAGCCGGCCCAATCGCCTTCGGCCATGCCATCCTCGATGCTGATGATCGGGTACTTGTCGGCGAGTGTCGCCAGGTAGTCGGCCATGCCAGCGGAGTCGAGTTCCAGCTTCTCGGAGGCCAGCACGTACTTGCCGTTCTTGAAGAACTCGGAGCTCGCGCAGTCGAGGCCGAGCACGACGTCCTGGCCCGGGGTATAGCCGGCTGCCTCGATCGCCTTGAGGATCAGCTCGATGGCTTCGTCGTTGCCGGAAACGTTCGGGGCGAAGCCGCCCTCGTCGCCAACCGTGGTCGGGTAACCCTTCTTGTCGACGAGCTTCTTGAGGTTGTGGAACACCTCGGCGCCGCAACGCAGGGCCTCGCGGAAGCTCTGCGCGCCGACCGGCAGCATCATGAACTCCTGGATGTCGAGGTTGTTGTTGGCGTGCGCGCCGCCGTTGATGACGTTCATCATCGGCACCGGCATGGTCATCGGGCCCGAGCCGCCGAAGTAGCGATAGAGCGGCAGGCCGGCTTCCTCCGCAGCGGCCTTCGCCACCGCCATCGACACGGCGAGCATGGCGTTGGCGCCAAGGCGCGACTTGTTGTCGGTGCCGTCGAGCTCGATCAGCGCGTTGTCGATGAAGGCCTGCTCCTCGGCGTCGAGGCCGATGATCGCCTCGGAGATTTCGGTATTCACGTTCTCGACGGCCTTGAGCACGCCCTTGCCCAGGTAACGGTCCTTGTCGTCATCGCGCAGTTCGATCGCCTCGCGCGATCCAGTCGAAGCACCGGAGGGAACGGAAGCACGCCCCATTACGCCCGACTCGAGCAGGACATCGGCTTCGACAGTGGGATTGCCACGAGAATCCAGTATCTCGCGGGCGACGACATCGACAATTGCACTCATCTCTCTCTTTTCCTTTCAGTAGTAATCAATAGCCTTCGACCAGCACCATGTCGAAGGACGACACGCCTGCGCGCGCCTCGCGCGCGGCGCGGTATTCGGGTGAATCGTAGAAGCCGCGGGCTTGCTCCATGGACGGAAATTCGACGACGACAAGGCGCTGCGGCCGCCACTCGCCTTCCAGCACTGCATACTCGCCGCCGCGCACCAGATAGCGGCCGCCATAGTTGGCCACGGCGACTTGTGCCAGTTCGCGGTAGCGCGCCATCGCCTGGGGATCGGACGATTTCGCATCGACGACGAGATACGCGGGCTTGCTCACATTCCACCTCCGAAACCTTGCCGTTTGATGACGGCGTCGATTTCGACGAGGGTTTCGAGCAGTCTTTCCATCTGCGGCAGGGGCCATGCATTCGGGCCGTCCGACAGAGCGGTTTCCGGATGCGGGTGCGTCTCCATGAAGACCCCCGCGACGCCCGCCGCCACCGCCGCGCGCGCCAGTACCGGCACGAATTCGCGCTGGCCGCCGGAACTGGTGCCCTGCCCGCCCGGCAACTGCACCGAATGCGTGGCATCGAACACCACCGGGCAGCCGGTCTCGCGCATGATCGCCAAGCTGCGCATGTCGGAGACGAGGTTGTTGTAGCCGAACGAGGCGCCGCGCTCGCAGACCATGATCGTATCGGCCCCACCGTTGGCTTCCTTGGCCTTGGCGACGACCTGCTTCATGTCGCCCGGGGCGAGGAACTGGCCCTTCTTGATATTCACCGGCTTGCCGCTCGTCGCGACCGCCTGGATGAAGTCCGTCTGGCGGCACAGGAAGGCCGGGGTCTGCAGCACATCAACCACGGCCGCAACCGCCGGCACCTCTTCCTCGCTATGCACGTCGGTGAGCACCGGCACGCCGATCTGCCGCTTCACCTCAGCGAGGATGCGCAGTCCCTCCTCCATGCCCAGCCCGCGGAAGGATTTCGACGAGCTGCGGTTGGCCTTGTCGTAGGAGGCCTTGAAGATGTAGGGAATGCCCAGCCGGCCGGCGATTTCCTTCATGCGCCCGGCAACATCGAGGCACAGCTGTTCCGACTCCGCGACGCAGGGACCCGCTATCAGGAAAATGGGGCGGTCGATGCCCACTTCAAAACCGCACAGCTTCATTGCTTCCCCTTGCCCTGACGCACCATCAGCGCCGCGCGCACGAAGGCGATGAACAGCGGATGGCCGGTGCGCGGATTCGAGGTGAATTCCGGGTGGAACTGAACGCCGACGAACCAGGGATGTTCGCTTTGCGGCAGCTCCATGATCTCCGGCAGGTTCTCGGTCGGCGTACGCGCGCTGATGACGAGGCCGGCGGCCTCGAGGCGGGGCACGTAGGCGTTGTTGACCTCGTAGCGGTGGCGATGGCGCTCGTTGACTTCCTTGCCGTAGATGGCCGCCGCCAGCGTGCCGTCCTTGACCGGGCAGCGTTGCGCGCCCAGGCGCATCGTGCCGCCGAGATCGGAACTGGCATTGCGTTTTTCGACGCGGCCCTCGCGGTCGGCCCATTCGGTGATGAGGGCCACGACCGGATGCGGCGAATCGGGATCGAACTCGGTGCTGTTCGCCCCGTCCAGAGCAGCGACGTGGCGCGCGAACTCGATGGTGGCGAGCTGCATGCCGAGGCAAATCCCCAGGTAGGGCACCTTGTGCTCGCGCGCGTAGCGGATGGCGACGATCTTGCCTTCGGTGCCGCGCTTGCCGAAACCGCCGGGAACGAGCACGGCGTCCATGCCTTTCAGCGAAGCCGGACCGTGCTTCTCGATCTCCTCGGAGTCGAGGTAATGGATATTGACCTTGCTCTTGGTGTGCATGCCGGCATGCACGAGCGATTCGGTCAGCGACTTGTAGGACTCGGTCAAGTCGACATATTTGCCAACGAAGGCGATATCGACCTCGCGCTCGGGGTGCTCGAGCGATTCGACGAGGCGCTTCCAAACCGACAGGTTGGCAGCCTTGGCGAGGATACCGAGCTTGTGGCAGACGATCTCGTCGAGCATCTGGTCGTGCAACATGCCGGGAATCTTGTAGATCGAATCGGCGTCGAGCGCCGCGATCACCGCCTCGGTCTGCACGTTGGTGAACAGTGCGATCTTGCGGCGCTCGTCGTCGGGAATCGGCCGGTCGGCACGGCACAGCAGGATGTCGGGCTGGATACCGATCTCGCGCAGCTCCTTGACCGAGTGCTGCGTCGGCTTTGTCTTTAGTTCGCCGGCGGTCGGAATGTAGGGAAGCAGGGTGAGATGGATGTAGCAGGCGTTGTTCTTGCCTTCCTCGATTCCCATCTGGCGAATGGCTTCCAGGAACGGCAGCGACTCGATGTCGCCGACCGTGCCGCCAATCTCGACGATCGCCACTTCGGCGCCTTCGGCGCCGCGCTTGACGAACAGCTTGATCTCGTCGGTGATGTGCGGAATCACCTGCACGGTCTTGCCGAGATACTCGCCGCGCCGCTCCTTCTTGATCACCGACTCGTAGATCTGGCCGGTGGTGAAGTTGTTGCGCTTGCCCATCTTGGCGCTGGTGAAGCGCTCGTAGTGGCCGAGGTCGAGGTCGGTCTCGGCGCCGTCCTCGGTGACGAACACTTCGCCGTGCTGGAACGGCGACATCGTGCCGGGGTCGACGTTGATGTAGGGATCGAGCTTGAGGTGGGTGACTTTGATGCCGCGGGATTCGAGGATTGCGCCCAAGGACGCGGCGGCGATGCCCTTGCCCAGACTGGACACGACACCACCCGTTACGAAGACGTATTTGGTCATGGCTGAAGCCGTAGCGGGAAAGCCGAATGATACCGGAAAGCCGCGTTCGCCAAAAGAGGCTCCCCGAAGAAGCGGGAGCGGGACGAGCTTACCAGTCCTTTTCGATGTCGAAGAGGTGGAAGCGGTTGCGGCCGGCCTGTTTTGCTGCGTACATCGCATGGTCGGCATGGCGCAGCAGCATGTCCGGATCGACGCCATCCAGCGGGTAGAGCGTAACGCCAATGCTTGCGGAAAGGCTAGCCTCGCCCTCGGGCATCGCGAACGGCGCCGCCAGCGCGGCCAGCAAGCGTTTGACCACCGCTTCGCACTCTTCGTAATGAACCAGATTCGCCAGCAGCACGACGAATTCATCGCCACCCAGCCGGCTGACGGTATCGCCGGCACGCACGCAGGCAGTCAGGCGCTGGGCGGTTTCGATCAGTAACTTGTCGCCGACGTCGTGCCCCCAGTTGTCGTTGACCGGCTTGAAGCCGTCGAGATCGAGATAACAGATGGCAAGCAGGCGCTCGCCGCGCTGCGTCTGGGCGATCTCCTGGTGCAGGCGATCGGTCAGCAGGCGCCGGTTCGGCAGACCGGTCAGCGTATCGAAATAGGCCAGCCGTTCCAGCTGCTCCTGGTTTTCCTTGTGTTGGGTGACGTCGCTGGAAAGGCCGATGTAGTAGCTGATCTCGCCGCGCGGCGTTTTCACCGCAGAAATGCTCGTCTGCTGGATGTACTGGCTGCCATCCTTGCGGCAATTCCACATCTCGCCACGCCAGACCCCCTCCGAGAGCAGAACCTTCCACATATGCCGGTAGAACTCCTTGTCCTGCTTGCCGGAGGACAGGAAACGCGGATTGCGCCCCATCACCTCCTCGCGCGTATAGCCCGTCAAGGCGAGGAAGGTCTCGTTGACATCGACGATGTTGGCGTCAGCGTCGGTAATGACGATACCTTCCTGCGCATGACCGAACACCCCGGCAGCCAGCTGGAGCTTCGCCTGGTTGCCGCGCAAGGCGAGGTTGGCGCGCCATAAGCCGACAAGGGAGGCCAGCAGCAAGGCGATGGCGACGCTTACGGCCGAAACGATCTGAGTACCGTAGCGTTCCATCACGTCGCTGAAGCGCACCGGCAGGTCGGCATAAGGCCCCAAGCGGAATTCGAGGAACAGATCATGCACCGACTGGTAGTTGTGCGGCAGCGTCCAGCCGTAGAGTCCCGCGGCGCGCGCCGCCGGATGTTCCGGTGCAAGCCCGAGCAGCGCGATCAGGATGTCGCGCGTCAGCTCCTCGGAAACATGCTCCAGGCGTGCGAACGGCCAATGAGGGTAGAGCGCGGTGCTGTGCGCATAGGGAAAGTTCGCCGTGCGGCGGGCGCCGACCACGCGGATCTTGTCCATATCGAGCTTGCCTGCCGCCGCCAGCGACTCGATCAGTTCCGAGCGCACGAAGCCTGCATCCGCTTCGCCGGCCAGGACACCTTCGACGACCTTGTCGTGGTTCTGGAGTTCGATGATTTCGCGGGTGTCTTTCCGCAAATCAATACCCGCTGCCTTGGCCTCGGGCAGATGCACCTGCCAACCCCCGAAGGCGATCAGATCGGGCACCATGATCCGCTGCCCCTTGAGGTCGCCGTAGCCATTAAGCTCCCGGCGCTCGGCACGCGCGATGACCGTGCCGCCGAAGCGGTCCACCGCTCCCTTCGGACCGGCCACGCGCATCGTAGCGATCCGTGCAACCTTGCCATCCGCTTCCAGCGAAACATAGTGGCCGGTATTGGTCGTGAACACGTCGATGCTGCGCGCTTCGATCGCCAGCGGAAACTCGTCCAGCGTCAAGGGCACGACCTCGAACCGCCTCGGAGCGAGCTTCTCGCTCAGGTAGTCGGCATGGGGCTGCCAGTCTTTCAGCGCCCGTTCCTTGCCGCGGAAGGCCAGCACGCCGAAGCGGATCGTTTCGGCCGCCAAGGCCGATGGGAGAACGGCTGCGCAGATAAGCAGCAGTGCGGCAAGCCGCGCGACGAGACGGCTCATTCAGTTCGCCTGCGAATTTCCGGCCAGGCCTTGCTGAGGTAGTAACCCATCGACCAGAGCGTCAGCGCCGCCGCGAGCCAGATCAGCCACTCTCCTAGCTCCGCGATCGGCAGGCCGAAGAGGGAATCGTGGTAGAGCAGCATGGGAATCGCGACCATCTGCGCAGCGGTCTTAAGCTTGCCGACGAAAGAGACGGCCACGCTCTTGGCCGCGCCGATCTTCGCCATCCACTCACGCAGCGCCGAGATGGCGATTTCGCGACCGACGATAATGAAGGCCACGACTGCGTTGGTGCGATCCAGCTGCACCAGCACCACCAGCGCAGCGGCGACCATCAGCTTGTCGGCCACCGGATCGAGAAATGCGCCGAAGGCTGAGGTCTGGCCAAGCTTTCTGGCCAGCCAGCCGTCGAACCAGTCGGTCAGCGCCGCGACGATGAAGGCGTAGGTCGCGATCTCGTTCTGCTCATGCACCGGCAGTGGCAGATAAAAGATGCCGATCACCAAAGGGATCAGCACGATACGCATCCAGGTCAGCAGGTTGGGGATGTTCAGCGGCATCGATCAGTGCAATTGCTTGTGGATTTCCTCGGCCAGCTTGCGGCTGATGCCATTGACTCGGCACAAATCCTCGACCGTGGCGGCCTTGACACCGTCCAGCCCGCCGAAATGGGCCAGCAGGTTCCTGCGCCGTGCCGCGCCGATGCCAGTCACGTCCTCGAGCGCTGAACGCCCGCGCGCCTTCGCGCGCCGTGCGCGATGGCCGACGATCGCGAAGCGGTGCGCCTCGTCGCGGATTTCCTGGATCAGGTGGAAGCCGGCATTGTCCATGGCCAATTCTAGCGGCATGACGCGCCCATGGACGAGCAGTGTTTCATGTCCCGGCTTGCGCTCCTCCCCCTTGGCGACGCCGATGCTCGGCAGATCGTCGAGTCCAAGCTCGGCGAATACTTCGCGCGCCACGCCATGCTGGCCCTTGCCGCCGTCGATTAGAACCAGATCGGGCCGCGCCGTCTCGCCGGCGCCGACTTTTTCGTAGCGCCGCGTCAGCGCCTGGCGCATCGCCGCATAGTCGTCGCCCGGGGTGATTCCCTCGATATTGAAGCGCCGGTAGTCGCTCTTCTTCATCGCACCATCGACGCAGACCACGCAGGAGGCGACCGTTCCCTCGCCCATCGTGTGGCTGATGTCGAAGCACTCGATGCGCCGGGGAGCCTCCGGCAGATCAAGCGCCGCACGCAGCGCCTCGAGCCTGCCGCCGGCCCGTGCGTGCGTCTGGCGCCGCGCCGTCAGCGCCAGTTGCGCATTGTTGCGCGCCATCTCTAGCCACGCCCGCTCCATTTCATTCTTCGGCCCGCTGGCGTGCAAGCTGGCGGGAATCTCGTCCAGCGGCCACGGCTCGAGGATCAAGCGCGGCGGCGCCTCGTGGTCGGCGTAGTGCTGCTCGAGGAAGGCCGCCAAGCCCTCCTCGGCGCTCGCCTCCCACACTCCACTGGCGGCCTGCGGAAAGTACGCGCGGTCGCCCAAGTGCAGTCCGCCGCGCACCATCGCAAGATTGACGCACAACTCGCCGCGCTCGGCCACGGCGACGACGATATCGACGTCCGCGTCGCGCGTCGAACTCACATATTGTCGGTGCAGCACCGCCTGCAGCGCCTTGATCTGGTCGCGCAAGGCCGCCGCCTGCTCGAAGCGCAGCGCTTCGGCAGCCTGCTCCATCTGCCGCAACAACTTCTCGATTACCTCGCCGTGCTTGCCCTTGAGGAACAGTTCGGCCAGCCGGACATCGGCGCCGTATTCCTCAGCCGACACCAGCCCGACGCAAGGCGCCTTGCAGCGATGGATCTGGTGCAGCAGGCAGGGCCGCGAGCGGTGGGCGAACACCGCCTCCTCGCAGGTGCGCAGCAGGAAGGTCTTTTGGATCAACTGGATACTCTCGCGTACCGCCAGCCCGCTCGGGAAGGGACCGAAGTAGCGCGACCTCTTCTCGAACGCACCGCGGTGATAGAAGAGGCGCGGAAAATCGCCGCCACCGATACCGATGTAGGCATAGGACTTGTCGTCGCGGAACAGGATGTTGTACTTCGGCTTGAGCTTCTTGATCAGCGTGTTCTCGAGGATCAGCGCCTCGGCCTCGGAGCGCGTCGCCGTCGTCTCCATGCCCGCCACCTGCTGCAGCATCAGCGCGATGCGTGGGCTGTGGCCGGACTTCTGGAAATAGGACGAGACGCGCTTCTTGAGGTTCTTCGCCTTGCCGACGTAAAGCACCGCGCCGTCCGCCGCCAGCATGCGATAGACGCCCGGCGCATCGGTGAGCGTGGCGAGGAAGGTCTTCGAATCGAAAGCTGGTTCTGGCATCGGAAAAGTCGGCGCTGGCGGGACGGCGCGAAGCAGGTCAGCTCAGTTGCATGATCTGGTTGAGCACGCCGCATACCTCGGCGAAGCGCGCATCGTCCAGCCGCTTCATCGGATGCGGCGCTGCGTCGCGCACTCGCCAGTCGAAGGATTTCGGCTGATGGCAGAGCACGTAGCTGATCTTTCCGGTCTTGGCACCGCCCGCTCGCCCGGCAACGACGGCAAAGGGATTGTCGGCGTTATATTCGGCCGTGGTCATCGGCAGGCCGATCACCAGAGAAGTGCACTCGTTGAAGTTTTTCGGCGAGAGAACAAGGAAAGGATGCCGGTCGCGCATCTCCCGTCCTGCCTGAGGGTTGCAGTCGATCCAGATGACTTCCTGCCGTTCGGGAACCCACCCCTTCTTCGCTGCGGCTACCACCGTTCGGCCCCGACGGCAGCCGTCGCCATCGCCTCGCCGCCATGGCGTGCCGGGTCGAAGCGGGCCAGGCGCTGCTCCAGCGTCAGCGCGCCGTCGTCCACCGGGGTAATGATCACCCGCCCCTGATCTACCTGCACGCGCACCCGCTGATCGGCATGCAGATTGGCCGCCCGAGCCACCGCCGCGGGCAAGCGCACGCCCAGATTGTTGCCCCAATGCTTGATATCCAGAATCGCCTCGGCCATGGCCGCCCCAAACGTTTATACAATGTATAAACGATACCCGAAGCGGAGAAGGCCGTCAATGCGCCCTTGCCCTCTCTTTCCGGCGCCGCCTTACCAGCGCCGACTTTTTCGAACGGCTATACCCTCTCCCTTACCGCCAAGAACTACCGAAGTACCACTCATAGAAGTAGCCATAGCCGCCCCGCCGCATTTCACGTCCGAAGGTCCATCCGACCGGATGCGAGTCGTAGTCCGCCTTGCTCACAGTCAGACACACGGGGCGCCCCTCATACCTGATCGTGAGGTAGTAGTTGTATCCGGTGAAACGCGCTCCCGATCCCCCTTTTTTCTCGATCACCGGTCCCGCCACATACACCCGCTCCGTTCCCCCTGTGAGCGCATTGGCCAGAATGGGGAAACCTCCCATACAGAAAGCCGCTATACCCCCCATCGGAATCGGAGCCAGTATTAACCAGAGCCTCAATCCCCAATGTTGTCTCCATCCTTTGGTTCGATAAACCAGAACCCAGCCTAATGCAGTAAAAGGTGGCCATAAATATGTGAGTGTGACATCCGTCATCCAATCTCCGGCGGCGCCCTCCGCATCGATAAATAGCCAGCCAATGGCGCCGAGAAAAGCAGCCGGAATGAAAACGCGCCAGAAGAGAGGATCATTGTCTATTTCGCCGAGGTCTTTCGACTTGAAGCGCAACCAGAACTCTTGCCATGTCCATTTAGATTTCGGCGAGTCGTCTGCAAGTGGCTCGGTCATGATGATGGTCTCAGAACTGGCATTTTCGGCAGGACAGGATTCCGCTCAAGGGTTGCCGATGTCCGCACGATTCATTTGGAATACGCGCGAGACAGTAACCGGAACCGTTTCCCCCGTCAATTCAACCTAGGTAATGGATAATTGCTGCCTCGCCAGCACAGACTTTCTGAGAATCGTGCATCCCCGCTCCATCACCTGCGACATCTTCTGTGCCGTCATCGACAACCTCGGCGATGCCGGCGTCTGCTGGCGGCTGGCGCGGCAATTGGCGGTCGAGCATGGCTGGCGGATACGGCTGTTCATCGACGATCCGTCGCCGATCGACGGCTTCGCGCCGGGACAGGCCGTCGTCGACGTCATCAAGTGGGAAGGCGATTTCGCCGGCATCGCGCCGGCCGATGTGGTGATCGAGGCCTTCGCCTGCACCCTGCCGCAGCGCTATGTCGAGGCGATGCGCGCACGCGCCCGTCCGCCGGTGTGGCTCAACCTTGAATATCTCTCGGCCGAGGATTGGGTGGCCGGCTGCCATGGCCTGCCTTCGCCTCAGGCGGGCCTCGCCAAGCTCTTCTTCTTTCCCGGCTTCACAGAAGGCACAGGTGGGCTGCTCAGGGAAAAGGATTACGCCGTATCGCCGGCGCCGACTTTTTCCAGGCAGTTCGAAATTTCACTGTTTTGCTACGACAACCCGCGACTGCCGGCTCTGCTCAATGCCTGGCGTGACGGCGAACGATCCATCCTGTGCCATGTCTGCGAGGGGTTGCCGCGCCGGCAGGTGGAAACCTGGCTGGGCGAGCCGCTTCCCATTGGCAACCGTGCCACGCGAGGGCAACTGACGCTCGCCGCCCTGCCCTTCCTGACCCAACCCGATTACGACGCCCTGCTCGCCCGCTGCCACCTGAATTTCGTGCGCGGCGAGGATTCATTCGTGCGCGCCCAATGGGCCGAACGGCCCTTCGTCTGGCAGGCCTATCCACAGGCCGAGGATGCCCACCTGGCCAAACTGGACGCCTTTCTCGACCTGTATGCGCCGGTGCCAGAGGCACGCGCCTTCTTCCGCGCTTGGAATGGTGACGGAGCGCTCGACTGGCCGGTTTTCAGTGCTGCACTGCCCGCGCTGGCGGCACATGCGCCCGGCTGGGCGGAGCGCATCGCCGCCCACGGCGATTTGGCGACGAATCTGGTCAAGTTCTGCGGAAACCGGCTATAATCCGCGGCTTTATTTTTCCCGCCAGGCATTTAGCTATGAAAACCGCCCAGGAACTCCGCTCCGGCAACGTCATCATGGTCGATGGCGCGCCGCTCGTCGTCACCAAGAACGAATACAACAAGTCCGGCCGCAACGCCGCCGTCGTCAAGTTCAAGTTCAAGAACCTGCTCACCGGCACCCCGTCGGAAGCCGTCTTCAAGGCCGATGACAAGTTCGAGCAGGTCATCCCCGACCGCAAGGAATGCACCTATTCGTACTTCGCCGATCCGATGTACGTGTTCATGGACGCCGACTACAACCAGTACGAAGTCGAAGCCGAGAACATGGAAGACGCCATCCCCTACATCGAGGACGGCATGCAGGTCGAGGTGGTGTTCTACGAAGGCAAGGCGATCTCGGTCGAGATGCCGAACTCAGTGGTGCGCGAAGTCGAGTACACCGAGCCCGCCGTCAAGGGCGACACTTCCGGCAAGGTGCTCAAGCCGGCCAAGATCAAGCCCTCCGGCATGGAAGTGATGGTGCCGATCTTCGTCGCCACCGGCGACAAGATCGAGATCGACACCCGCACCGGCGAGTACAAGAACCGCGTCAAATAAGCCGCGGTTAGTAGTATTGAAAAAGGACAGCCTGGGCTGTCCTTTTTTATTCCGCCAGCCAGAAGAGCGAAACCACGCTGCCAGCGAGAACGAGATCGGATAGCAAGGTTGCCGTAGTCAAGGCCGAGACGAGCCAATCGCCGAGCAGGAACGGCCTGCCGCTCCACAGATATTTCCAGAACTGCAGGTGCATCTCCTGATGGCGCGGCAGCAGCGATTCCAATTGCCGGCTCGTCGGTTCGCCGATCAAGGCGAACTCCTCCGGATGCCTGAGGCGCAGCACCCGTATTAGGAGGAAGCGGAACAGCCAACTGCCCGCCATGGCGGCGAACAGCGCCAGGACGACCACCTCTTTCAAAATTTTGCTCTCGTCAGCAACAGTCGGCCGCTCGCTAAGTGGTCATCTCGATCACCCACTGGGTGACCTTGCCAGTGGCATGCGCGCACTTGTGGCCGCGCGCCGCGTCGAAGGCCTTGTATTCCTCGGCGTTCCACATGTCGAAGGTCTGGCCGGTGAATTGCTGCTGAAGCTGGTGGCATGTGACTCCGCCGAACTCGGCGCGGAAACGCTCGACGAGTTCCTTGCATTTCTTGTAGTTGTTGAGATAGCGCCCCTTGTCGAGCTTGTCGCGATCCCGGCCATATTTCGCCGACAGCGCCACCAGCCCACCAGTCAAAGCACCGCACATGCCTTCCGACATCAGCGCTCCGCCGCCGGCGAGGCCGTGCACCGCCTTGATCGTTGAATCCTCGATGCCGCCGACAGTCTCCTGAATCGTTGCCAAAACACACTGCGGACAGGCACCGTAGTCGTACTCGTATTTTTCGGCCTTCACGTAGACGGCATCGATCAGAGCCTTCTTCTCTTCCGGGGTCATCGGCTTCTCCATATATTACCGAACGCTTATATTCTGTCCCAACAGACGGAAGGCGGTATTGATCCACCTCAACGTGAAGTCTCAGGCATTATTAGAGGAAGGCATGATGCCGGCCAGGCGGCGGATCACCGAGCGTCCGGCCTGGCAGGCAACCTCGGTTTCGAGACGTTCGCGGCCGATGGCCGGCTTGCTCGGCAACAGCCGGGCGATCCGTGCAGCCCGCGCCGGATTGTGATCCGGGCGCCAACGCGCCAGAACTTCGCCCACCGCATCGGGCGCATTACAGATCAACAGCATGTCGCAACCGGCATCCCAGGCGGCTTGGACACGGGAGACGATGTCGCCGGCGACGCTGGCCCCCTCCATAGAGAGGTCGTCGCTGAAAATCACCCCCTCGAAGCCGAGTTCGTTGCGCAGCTTGCCGATCCAGACCGGGGAAAAACCCGCCGGCCGGTTGTCGACCTGCGGATAGATCACGTGCGCCGGCATCACCGCGTCGAGCTTCAGGGTACGGAACGGCATGAGGTCGGGTGCCATCTGGTCGAGGCTGCGCTCGTCGACCGGTATGGCGACGTGCGAATCAGCGGCGACCCAGCCGTGGCCGGGGAAATGCTTGCCGCAACAGGCCATGCCGGCATCGCGCATGCCAGCGATCAAGCCGCCCGCCAGGTCGATTACCGCCTGCGGATCGCCGTGGAAGGCACGGTCGCCGATCACCCCGCTTCGGCCCCAATCCAGATCGAGCACCGGCGCGAACGACAGATCGACGCCGCAGGCGCGCAGTTCAGCCGCCAGCACGAAACCAAGCATGCGAGCCGACTCGACGGTGGCGCGCGGGCTGCCGTCCCACCACTCGCCAAGGCGGCGCATCGCCGGCAGCAGCGAAAAGCCTTCGCGGAAGCGCTGTACGCGCCCGCCCTCATGATCGACGGCGATCGGCAGCGGCGGATCGCGCAACGCATGAATCGCAGCGCACAACTCAGTGAGTTGCTGCGGCGATTCGTAGTTGCGCGAAAACAGGATCACGCCGCCGACGAGCGGATGGACGAGTCGCTCGCGGTCGAGATCGCTCAGCGTCTTGCCGGCGATGTCGATCATCAAGGGGCCATGGGGCAGATGCGTCATGTTTGCCTCTCCACGACAACAAAGGCCAGCGCATAATCAGTCTCGTCGCTGAGCGACAGATGTGGGGCGAGCCTGCGTTCAGCGATCCATCCGGCCAGTTCGTCAGAAAAGGAAAATACCGGCTTGCCGAGCGTGTCGTGCGTCACGGCGATCGCCGTCAGCAGCACTGGGGCACGGATGCCGGTACCGAGCGCCTTGCCGAGCGCCTCCTTGGCGGCAAAGCGCTTGGCAAGGAAGCGGCCGGGATGGGAATTGCTGCGGCAGGCCTCGCGCTCATCCGGCGCCAGCAGCTTTTCCAGCGCCCGCTCGCCATGGCGCTGCCACATCGCTTCGATGCGCGCGACGGCGACGAGATCGGTACCGACCCCGAAGATCATCAGGCCGCGGCCTCGCGGATCAGGCGTTTCATTTCTCTCACCGCCTCCCGCAGCCCGACGAACACCGCGCGACTGACGATAGCGTGACCGATGTGCAGTTCCTGCACCTTGGGCAGAGCGGCGATGGGCTGCACGTTGAAGTAGTTCAGCGCATGGCCGGCATTGAAGCGCATGCCAAGATCGACGATCGCCGTCCCGGCAGCACCGATTTTTTTCAACTCCGCCTGTGCTGGAGCACTGGCGATGTCCCGGCCGCTCTCGTAAAAGATGTTTGCATACGGGCCGGTGTGAATCTCGCAGGCCTGCGCGCCAACGCGGGCAGCCGCCTCGACCTGCTTCAGATCGGCATCGATGAACAGGCTGACATAGACGCCAGCGTCCTGCAGGCGCGTCACGACATCCTTCATGCGTGCTTCCTGGCCGGCCACGTCGAGCCCCCCCTCGGTGGTGACCTCGTGACGTCCTTCCGGAACCAGCGTCGCCATCTCAGGCTTGAGGAGGCAAGCGATGCCGACCATCTCGTCGGTGGCGGCCATCTCGAGATTGAGCTTAGCCTGCACGCTCTGCCGCAGCAGCTCGACATCGCGGTCGATGATGTGGCGGCGATCCTCGCGCAGGTGCACGGTGATGCAGTCCGCCCCGCCGAGATGCGCCTCGGCCGCCGCCCAGACAGGGTCAGGCTCGTAGGTGCGGCGCGCCTGCCGCAAGGTGGCCACATGGTCGATATTCACGCCAAGGTCGATCATTCTTCTTTCTCCACTCAAACATCCTGCAATTCGATAAATACCCGCCGGGTCTGCAGCGTCTGCCCCGACAATTGATGGGACAGGAGATGCCGCATCAACTGCTTGCTTTCCGCTAGGCTGCGCGGATCGGAATAATCGTCCGTCGCAAGGTCGAGCAGCGTCTTGCCGCTCACCGCGAGACCGCTCTCTGACTCTTCGGCAGACACGGGGCCATGCTCTACCTGATAGCGATAGCGCTGCCTCGCCTCGACGGCCCTGCCCCGCACGTCATGCTCGAGCACAAGGCCATAGCCGAGTTCCCTGAGCAGGGTCTTCTCGAAACGCCGCAGTTCCGCCGTTTCGATCGCGCCTCTTGCCAAGGCTGCCAGGGCCAAGGCATAGGCATCGAACAGAACCGCATGCGCATCCTCGCGCGGCAGAAGCTTCAACAGCAGTTCGTTCAGATAATAGCCGAGCAGCAGCGCCTCGCCGCCGAGAAAAGGCATGCCACCTACCCATTCGGCCTTGGCGAGCGTCTTCACCTCGCCGCCACCGAACCAGCCGAGTTCGAGCGGCTGGAAAGAAAATAGCACGCTGCGCAAGGCAGAACGTGGACGCCGCGCACCGCGCGCCAGCAATGCCAGGCGGCCATGATCACGGGAAAACACCTCAAGGATCAGGCTGGTTTCGCTGTACGGATAGGCGTGCAGCAGATACGCCGGCGCATCATCGACGCGCTGCTTACCGGCGCTCATTCGTAACCCAAGCTTTTCAGCGCGCGCTCGTCGTCGGCCCAGCCGCTCTTGACCTTCACCCAGGTTTCCAGCCAGACCTTGCCACCAAACAGACGCTCCATATCCTTGCGTGCATCGCTGGCCACGCGCTTGAGGCGCTCGCCTCCCTTGCCGATGACGATGGACTTGTGCGCCTCCTTGTCAACGATCACCGCGGCATGGATCCGGCGCACACCATCGGCTTCCTCGTACTTCTCGATCTCAACGGCGATGCCATAGGGCAGTTCCTCCCCGAGGTTGCGGAACAGCTTTTCGCGCAGCAGCTCGGCGGCAAGAAAGCGTTCCGATCGGTCGGTCAGGTCCTCGGGATCGAAGATGGGCGGCGATTCCGGCAGGTAACGCGCCGCAGCCTTCAACAAGGCGTCGAGGTTGCTTCCCTTCTCTGCGCTGATCGGCACGATCTCGTCGAATGCTCGTTCTCCGGACAGCTTGGCGATGAACGGCAGCAGGACGTTCTTGTCCGCCAGGCGGTCGGCCTTATTAATGACTAGGATAACGGGCGTATCGGACGGCAGCTTGGCAAGGACCGTCCGATCTTCCTCGCGCCAACGGTTGGCTTCGATGACGAACAGCACGAGATCGACATCGGCAAGCGTGCCGGTGACGGTTCGATTCATCGCGCGATTCAGCGCCGTGCGATGCTGCGTTTGGAAACCCGGCGTATCGACGAACACATACTGGCAGTCGTCTGTAGTGAGAATGCCATGGATCCGATGACGCGTGGTCTGCGCCTTTTTCGATGTAATGCTCACCTTGGCGCCGACTAGGCGGTTCATCAAGGTCGATTTGCCGACGTTCGGACAGCCGACGATAGCGACATAGCCGGCACGGAAGTTTGGGAGTTCGCTCATGCTGCCTTCAATTTCTTCAGTGCCGCCGCGGCCGCCTGCTGCTCCGCGCCGCGCCGGCTGGTTCCACTGCCCCGCACATCGAGATCGATAGACGGCACGCTGCAGCTCACCTCGAACTCCTGAGCATGGGCATCGCCGCGAGTCGTCAGCAGCACATAGTGCGGCACCGGCAGACGGCGTGCCTGCAGCCACTCCTGGAGAGCGGTTTTGGGATCCTTGCCCTCATCGTGCGGATCGATCTGCTCGATGCGCTGCTGGTAGAGCGCAGCGATCGTTTTCTGCGCAGCCTCGAAGCCGGCATCCAGATAGATTGCGCCGAAGATCGCCTCGAGCGCATCGGCCAATATCGACGGGCGTCGGAAACCACCGCTTTTCAATTCGCCCTCGCCGAGACGCAGCGCATCCCCGATGCCGAGAGCGGCCGCGATCTCAGCCAGCGACTCCTGCCTAACCAGGCTGGCACGCAGGCGGGAAAGCTCTCCCTCTTTTAGGGCAGGGAAGCGCTGAAACAACAGCGTCGCCACGCTGCAATTGAGCACGCTATCCCCGAGAAACTCGAGACGTTCGTTGTGCGGGGATGAATGGCTGCGATGCGTCAGCGCCTGACGCAGCAGTTCCGGACGGCTGAAGTGATACCCGAGCTTATTTTCCAGCCGTCCCGACAAACCTACCCTCCGGATGAGGATCCCTGAAAGTCGATCAGCAGGCTGACATTGCTAAACAGGGGAATGCGTTTTTCGTAGGCGAATGAAACGACGACTTGGCCGCCGTCCTTGGTCACCTCGAGATCCTGGCCCTTGATCGAGGAAATATTGTCGATGTTGGCACGGCGATCGAACGCCTTACGCACTTCGGTCACGCTGCCCCTGGCGCTGTCGTCCTTCGAGATCGCCTTGACTGCGCTGACGATCTGGAAATACTCGATCACTTCAGGCACGACCTTCATGCCCAGCAGGGCAAGCATCGCGACGAGGACCGCCGAAATCAACAAGCCGGATAGGCTCACGCCAGACTGTTTTCTTTTCATGTCTCCCCCGTTTCGCTAAGGCAATCAGCGGAAGCTACCGATGCGCTTCAAGTCGCCGAAGTTGAACCACACGAAAAATGCCTTGCCGACCAGATTTTCGTCGGGGACGAAGCCCCAGACCCGGCTGTCCTGGGAATTGTCGCGATTGTCCCCCATCACGAAATAATGCCCAGGCGGCACCTCGCAAATCACCCCCGCGTTATTGTAGAGGCAATTCTCGCGCTGGGGAAACTGCAGGACATGCGGAAGAAAGGCCGGTGCTTCGTTTTCGATCAGCACCGCGTGCTCCACCTCGCCGAGCTTTTCGTTAAAGCGCGGCGTGTAGAACATGCGCTCAGTATCGAAATAATCTCCGTTTGGCTCAAGCGGTACGGGTTGGCCATTGATCGTCAGTCGCTTGTTCTGATAAGCAACCTTGTCTCCCGGCAGGCCGACGACGCGCTTGATGTAATCGAGCGAGGGATCGGGCGGATAGCGGAAGACCACGACATCGCCGCGCTGCGGAGAGTCCATCTCGATGACCTTCTTGTTGATCACCGGCAGGCGGATGCCATAGGTGAATTTGTTGACGGCGATGAAGTCGCCGACCAGCAGTGTCGGAATCATCGACCCCGACGGAATCTTGAACGGTTCGACGATGAACGAGCGCAAGACGAAGACGATCAGGATGACGGGGAAAAAACTCGCGCCATACTCAACCCACAGTGGCTCCTTGGCATCCGGCGCGCGCCGCTTGCGGAACACGAAGTGGTCGGCTACCCAGAGCGCGCCGCTCAATACCAGCAAAATGAACAGGATCAGGGCGAAGTTCATCGCATTTCCCTTTATTTATCCCCCACACGCAGCACGGCCAGGAAGGCCTCCTGCGGAATTTCAACGCTGCCGACCTGCTTCATGCGCTTCTTGCCGGCCTTCTGCTTCTCGAGCAGCTTCTTCTTGCGCGTGATGTCGCCGCCGTAGCATTTCGCCAGCACGTCCTTGCGCATCGCTTTGACGTTTTCGCGCGCGACGATAGTCGAACCGATCGCAGCCTGGATCGCCACATCGTACATCTGGCGCGGAATCAGCTCACGCATCTTGGATGCCAACTCGCGGCCACGATAGGGCGCATTGGCACGATGAACGATCAGCGACAGCGCATCAACCTTGTCGCCGTTGATCAGCACGTCGAGCTTGACGACGTCCGCGGCGCGATATTCCTTGAACTCATAATCGAGCGAGGCGTAGCCTCGCGACACCGATTTGAGCTTGTCGAAGAAGTCCATCACGACCTCGGCCATCGGCATGTCGTAGGTCAGTTGGACCTGACGGCCATGATAGGCCATATTGACCTGTGCACCGCGCTTGCTTTCGCACAGCGTGATCACCGCGCCGAGATATTCCTGCGGCACGAAGATCTTGGTGGTGATGATCGGTTCGCGGACCTCCTCGATCTTCTGCACCTCGGGCAGTTTGGCCGGATTCTCCACCTGGATCACGCTACCGTCGCGCTGCAGTACCTCGTAGACTACGGTCGGCGCGGTGGTGATCAGATCCTGATCGAACTCACGCTCCAGCCGCTCCTGAACGATTTCCATGTGCAGCAGGCCGAGGAAGCCGCAGCGGAAGCCGAAGCCGAGCGCTTGCGACACTTCCGGTTCGAATTGCAGCGAGGCGTCGTTGAGGTGCAGCTTTTCAAGCGCATCGCGCAAACTGTCGTACTGGTTGGCCTCGACCGGATAGAGGCCCGCAAATACCTGCGACTTGATTTCCTTGAAACCGGGCAATGGCGCGGCAGCCGGTCTGTCCGCCAAGGTCACCGTATCACCCACTTTCGCAGCCTTGAGTTCCTTGATGCCGGAAATGATGAAGCCGACCTCGCCGGCGCGCAGTTCGGGACGCCCTTGCGACTTCGGCGTGAACACGCCGACCTGCTCGCAAAGATGAACCGCGCCGGTGGACATCAGGCGGATCTTTTCTTTGGCCTTGAGCGCGCCATCGACGACTCGCACCAGCATCACCACGCCAACGTAGTTGTCGAACCACGAATCGACGATCAGTGCCTTCAGCGGTGCCGTCGAGTCGCCCTTAGGGGGGGGTACGCGAGCAATCACGGCTTCGAGGATGTCATCCACACCCATGCCCGTCTTGGCCGAGCAGGGAATAGCGTCGGTAGCATCGATACCGATGACGTCCTCGATTTCCTGCTTGGCGGCATCGGGGTCAGCCTGCGGCAGGTCCATCTTGTTCAATACCGGTACGACTTCGACCCCGAGTTCGATTGCCGTATAGCAATTTGCCACCGTCTGTGCCTCGACGCCCTGCGAGGCATCGACAACCAGCAGGGCGCCTTCGCATGCCGACAGGCTGCGCGACACCTCGTAGGAGAAGTCGACGTGTCCCGGTGTATCGATCAGATTGAGGTTGTACACCTGGCCGTCGCGTGCCTTGTATTGCAGCGCCGCGGTCTGAGCCTTGATGGTGATGCCGCGTTCGCGCTCGATATCCATCGAGTCGAGCACCTGCGCGGCCATTTCGCGATCCGAGAGGCCGCCGCAGCGCTGGATGATACGATCAGCCAGCGTGGACTTGCCGTGGTCGATATGGGCGATGATGGAGAAGTTACGGATGTGCTGCACGAAATAAAGGCGCCGACAGGGCGCCTTGGGGAAATACAGAAGTTTGAATTTTAGCGAAACCGGCCCAAAACCTCACGAACTTTCGCCGAATCAAAAAAAATAATGACAGATTTCCTCATTCCCTAGAACCAGTACCGGTACCAGACTGCCATAGCGCTCCTGCAGTTCGGTCGCCATGTCGACATCGACGACCTCGACCTCGAAAGCATACTCGCCGCGCATACCTTGCAGCGCGGCGAGCATATCCTCGCAAAGATGACAATACAATCGGCTATAGAGGGTCAGGACGGGCTTATTTATCTTGCACGCCCTTGATCGTGACGAAAGTCTGTGCGTCACCCCGCCTCACCAGCAGCGTCACGCTACTGCCCTTGTCCTGTTTGGAGAGCAGGCTATTGAACTGATCCAGCGAACGGATGTCGGTCTGCACGCCCCGCTGGACAACTGCAAGGATCACGTCGCCCTGGCGCAACTCCCCGCGCCCGCCTTCGCGCACCTCCTCGACGACCAAGCCTTGCCGGATACCAAGCTGACGCTTCTGTTCGGCAGTAGGCTCGGCCAGCACCAGTCCCAGCCGGTTGGCAGGCGAAGGATCCGCCAGTTTGCCACGTCGAGTTGTGCGACTGGAGGATGTCTCTTCAGGCATCTCGCCAACCGTTAACGCCAGTTCCTTCGCAGCACCTCCGCGCCAAACCTGCACCGATGCCTTGCTGCCCGGCTTGGTGCTGCCGACCATGCGCGGCAAATCGCTGGAGTTGGCAACTGGCTTGCCATTGAAACTGAGGATCACGTCGCCAGCCTCGATCCCGGCCTTGTCGGCCGGACTGTCCTTCTCGACCGAGGCAACCAGTGCCCCGTGCGGTTTGCCCAGCCCGAAGGAATCCGCTAGTTCCTTGGTGACCTCCTGGATCATCACGCCGAGACGGCCACGGCTTACCTTGCCAGTGGACTTCAGTTGCGACTGGACTTCCATGGCGACATCGATGGGGATCGCGAAGGCGATGCCCTGGTAGCCGCCAGAGCGACTGTAGATCTGCGAGTTGATGCCGACCACTTCGCCCTTCATGTTGAACAGCGGGCCGCCGGAATTGCCTGGATTGATGGCGACGTCGGTCTGGATGAACGGCACGTAGTTCTCCTGCGGCAATGAGCGTCCCTTGGCGCTGACGATGCCTGCCGTCACGGTATTGTCGAAGCCGAATGGCGAGCCGATGGCCACGACCCATTCGCCGACGCGCAGTTTCGCAGGATCGCCAAGTCGTACCACCGGCAGTCCGGCCGCCTCTATCTTGAGCAGGGCGATGTCCGTGCGCTTGTCGGAGCCGATTACCTTCGCCTTCATTTCGCGCTTATCGGTCAGCCGCACGACAACCTCGTCGGCACCATCCACCACGTGAGCATTGGTCAGGAGGTAGCCATCGGAACTGATGATGAAACCGGATCCGAGCGACTTGTTCTCGAAATCGCGTGGCATGCCAGGCACGTGGGGAAATTGCCGGGGAAGGTAGCGCTTGAAGAACTCGAGCGCAGGATCGTCTTCATCGAAAGGCAATCCATGGCCGAAGCGCTGTCCGCGCACGACTTGCGTAGTGCTGATATTCACCACCGCCGCACCCTGCTTTTCCGCCAGATCAGCAAAATCCGGCAACTCGCGCGCCTGAGCCTGGGCAAAGCCCGCAACGAGCACCAGCCAAACTGTCAGAACCCATTTTTTCAACATGTTCCAAACCTTTCCATAGCTATCGGAATGCACGTTTGAATTCGATCGAGAGAATTGGTTCCGTTGCCGCGGACACCTTACCCTTGCGATGCAGAGCGAAGAAACCCGCCACCAAGCCGAGTAGCGCCGCCGCCGCCGCGGCGAGGTCGCTACCAGTCAATTCGAGGAGCAATGTCGCCCCCCCCAAGGCCAGGAGGAGCGGCACACCATAGGCCAGCCAGGCCGCCCGCAGCACCATACCGTCGTCCGCACGGATCACAACGGCATCGCCAGGATGCGCATGAATCGTATTCGGAAGACGCAGCATCCGGGTCGTCTCTGCCTGCCCCAGCACACTGTTTTCGAACAAAGAGCCGGCTCCCGCCGAAGAACATCCTTCCTTGCGCGCACACGCGCCGCAGGCATGGCCGGCACCGCCCGCGCGTACCCAAGCATACTCGCCTTCGACGCGCACGACCACGCCGTCCGTCTCATTCACTTTCCGCGCACCCCGATGCCTTCGGCAAAGTGTTTGACGGCGGCCGGCGGAACGTCGCCCATCACGACGACCTTATGGCTGTCGACAATGCGTTTCATGATGCTCATGGCGCCAAGCGACTGGATGGTGCCCTCGCCCGGTTCGCTCGGTTCACGCAATGGGGATATGAATACGGACAGAGCCGCAATGCCGTCGGAAAACACCCAGTGCATCACCTCGTCGGTCTCCTGTCCGGATTTTCGCGGAATGCTCCGCACCATCGCCGCATGGCGGCGGAATCCCGGCAGATCGCCGCGGAACACCCATTGGGCATCGTCACGCATATCCCGCAACTTGGCTTGGCGCACCTGCCAACCTCCCTTCCGGTCGGCATAACTCGACTTGAGGGCATCGGTCGCATTGGCCGGAGCGCCGATGCGCAATTCGGTAAACGCCAGCGACTCGAGCGACTCGCCCCGGCTGTCGAAGATATCTGCCTTGAGCAGCAGCCCCGTCTCCTGGGCAAACCAGAACTGGTGACCGTGGCGCCAGGCATCACGGGGTTCGAGACGAACGATCTGGCTTTCGAAACCGGCAATACGCGCATTGCCGACCTTGCGAATGAAGTAATTTTCTCCTAGTCCCGCCAAACTGGCCGGCAGGAGAGCGGGAAAGGCCCGGCGGGTGCTGCGCTGTTCGACGATCACCAACTGGCTCTCGGGCAGATAACATCGTACTTCTTCGTTGTGGCGGATCACCTCCCTCGGACTGCCGTCGAGCACTTCGAGCTTCTCCATCTGGCCGTCGCCGGCCGCCACATGCACGATGCGCGAGGTTTCGCTCTGGCTGCCGTTGCGATAGACGAAGGTTCCGCTGTAACTGAGCTTTCTAGCCGCCCCGGCCACCCGCTGCAGCCATTGCAGTGCTTCCTGCTGCTGACCCGGCACAACCTGAGCCCACGCAGACTGGGCTGCCAGCCCCAGAGCCAGCCCAGTCCAAGCGCCAACCCAGCCCCTCATGGACGATTCATCCTGCTTGTCATGGTGACGGTACGGATGTTGTCGGCGCTGTCCCCCAAGCGGAACGAAGCCGCTTGGGTATGATGGGCCAGCAGATACTCGTTGATCTCCCCCCGCAGCGGCGCCTGCTCGAAGGATTTCGCCGCTGCAACCTGCGGTTTCTGCGGGGTATCTGCCAGCCGGGCAATAGTCGGCGCTGGCGAGACGGCGTTCAGCGGGTCCTCGACAAGCGAGAGCCACGCGACTACCGCCACACCTGCCACCGAAGCAGCCAAGGCAAACAGCGGATGGTGCCGGGTTTGGCGAGTCAGGTTGCGTGGCGCAAGCACGACAGGTTCCTCGCGAATTCGGGCCATCACGCCGGCCGTCAGATCGGGTTCCCCGCGATATTCGCGCCGCAGTTGGTCGCCAATCAGTGCATACGCCTGCCAGGCATCCTGCATCGCCGGATCGTTGACGGCACCTCTCAACAGGGGACGAACCTCATGGGACTCGAGTTCCCCATCGAAGAGTGCAGACAGTTCTGGTTTCATATCGTTATCTCCGAACTTACCAGCGCCGATCAGGCGCCGCGTCCAGCAAGGGGCGCAAGCGTGCGGCAATCGCATCACGTGCGCGAAAAATGCGCGAACGCACCGTCCCGATCGGGCAATCCATGACCTGGGCGATTTCCTCGTACGACAATCCTTCGATTTCGCGCAACGTGATCGCGGTGCGCAGATCTTCGGGCAAGGCTTCCATCGCGGCGTTCACGGTCTCTCCGATTTGCTTCGACAGCAGCATGCGCTCCGGAGTTTCCTCGTCGTGCAGCAAGGCTTCGGCATCCCCGCCCTCGCTCTCTTCAGAAATAATGTCATTGAGGAGCGGCGCACGGCGTCCCTGGGCGATCAGCCAGTTCTTCGCGGTATTCACGCCGATGCGGTAAAGCCATGTGTAGAAAGCACTCTCGCCACGAAAGTTCGGCAAGGCGCGGTAGGCCTTGATGAAGGCCTCCTGGGTGACATCCTCCGCCTCGCCGGGATCGCGCACCAAGCGCATCACAAGTCTCAACAGTTTGCGTTGGTATTTGGTGACCAGCAGGCCGAACGCTTCCTGATCGCCGGACTGAACCCGTTCGACCAGCAGCAAATCGGCTTCTCGCTCTCCCATGATTCCGGACAGTTTTTATGGCAATGAGGTGGCGAAGAAGTATAGCCGACGCCGGGACGGCCTCCGCCGTATCCCTATCGCCTCGTTCTGCTATCCAGTCCAGTCGCATGCGCAAACTCCTCGCAGTTGCGAAACTGACTGCCTAAAGCGGGAATAGTTCCATATCGCCCGTGATATAGTCTCCTGCACCATGGCCGGAACGGATTATTTGCGGACCTTCGACGTCATCGTCATCGGCAGCGGGCTCGCGGGACAGTCGCTGGCCTTACGGCTTGCCGATACTCACCGCGTCGCACTCGTGACAAAGCGGCACCGGGACGACTCGGCGACCAACTGGGCCCAGGGTGGCATTGCTGCCGTACTGGACGACACCGATTCGATCGAATCCCACATCCAGGACACTTTTACGGCCGGCGGCGGCCTATGTGACTCGGAGGCCACCCGCTTCGTCGTGGAACACGGGCGTGCCGCCATCGAATGGCTGATCGGACAAGGAGTACCCTTCACCCGCGACCAGGCCGGTTATCACCTGACGCGCGAAGGGGGGCACAGCCACCGGCGCGTCATCCATGTCGCCGATGCCACTGGTGCCGCGGTCCAGCAGACCTTGAGCGACAAGGTGAAATGCCACCCCGGCATCACCGTACTGGAAAACCACATCGTCGTAGACCTGATCACCGGTGCCAAGCTCGGCCTCAAGACGGATCGCTGCTGGGGTGCCTACGTCCTCGACATCGAGCGAGACGAAGTCGTTACGCTGGGCGCCCCGCATACCGTCATCGCTGCGGGAGGTGCGGGCAAGGCCTACCTCTACACGACCAACCCCGATACCGCCACCGGAGACGGCATCGCGATGGCCTGGCGCGCGGGCTGCCGCGTCGCAAACATGGAGTTCATCCAGTTCCACCCTACTTGCCTTTACCATCCGCACGCCAAATCATTCCTGATCACCGAGGCGATGCGCGGCGAAGGCGGCATCCTGCGACTGCCGGATGGCCACCGCTTCATGCCCGACCACGACCCGCGCGCCGAACTGGCGCCGCGCGACGTCGTGGCCCGCGCCATCGACTGCGAGATGAAGAAATACGGCCTCGATTGCGTCTATCTGGACATGACGCACAAGGGCGAAGGATTTTTGCGCACCCATTTCCCGAACATCTTTGCCCGCTGCCGCGAACTCGGCATCGACATCGCTCGCCATCCGATTCCGGTCGTGCCCGCGGCGCACTATACCTGCGGCGGCATCGTCGTCGACCTCGCCGCACGCACGGATGTGCCCGGCCTCTATGCACTCGGCGAGTCCGCCTGCACCGGCCTGCACGGCGCCAATCGTCTCGCCAGCAACTCGCTGCTCGAATGCGTGGTCTTTGCCGAGACCGCCGCGCGCGACATCGCCACCAGCAAGCCGCCGAAACTGCCACGCCTGCCGCAATGGGACGAAAGCCGCGTCACCGATGCAGACGAGGAAATCGTGCTCTCGCACAACTGGGACGAACTGCGCCGCTTCATGTGGGACTACGTAGGCATCGTCCGCACCAACAAACGCCTGGAGCGGGCCCTCAACCGCATCAAGCTGCTCGAACGCGAAATCGACGATTACTACGCCAACTTCCGCATCAGCAACGACCTGATCGAGATGCGCAACCTGCTGCAGACGGCCCACCTGATCGTCGCCTGCGCCCGCCGGCGCAAGGAAAGCCGAGGCCTGCACTTCAGCCGGGATTATCCGGACATGTTGCCGAAGGCTAAAAATACCGTCCTGCACCCGCCGCGGCGCTGACCGCAGGAAGGCGGTCTCAGCCGCTTATCTGGCTACCGAGCCAGAATTCCTTGCCCATGCCGAGGAACTCCTCGTAGGGCACATAGTGCGAGCCGTCGCAGGAGAAGGTCAAGCCGACGATGCCATTGAACAGGTTGAGCGTTCCAGAACGCAGGTAGAACATCTCGTCCATCAGGCGCAGGGGACGAAAAGCGTCGAGCACCTCGCGTACCTTGTTTTCCGGTATCAGAGCGCCGGCGGGATATGGCTGACGCGGATAGGCAAGGCAGGTGTCCGGATCGATCAGTTCGTCGATATCGAGCAGGCGATAGCGATAGGGATCCGCCACCTGCCAGATCACGGCACGCGAACTCGAGAAGTGCAGCATCACATGATAAACGCCGTGGAAACGCATCAGCTCGGCAAGCACGCCCAATACCGTGTCAAGATGGCGGTCCATCTCGCTTTCGGTGCGGTTCTGATGGAAGACCGTGCCGCGGATCGAGGGATCGCCCTTGATCTGGCGCCAATGCCGCGGCTCCTCGTAGAGTTCGCGGGTCAGCGGCAAGTCGCGCAAACCGAAATAGGCGCCGATGTAGCCCAGCACCTCGCCATCGTCACCTCGTATCGAGCGTAGAGCGGTCAACGACGGACGCCGCTCCTTCAGGCTGATGTATGACTCTGAAAGCAGCAGCGCCGCACCGCTCACCAGACCCTGCATGTAGGGACGCTCGGAGCGGTCACGGCCAAACCCCTCTAGCGGACCGTCGTGCCCCATGTTGTCGCTGATCTGAATGAAGCGGCTATCCACCACATAGAGATGCTTGCAGTAGGGCAGTTCCTTAAGCGTCCCGGCGAGCGCCGCATTGAGACGCTCGCGATCACCCCATATCTGCTTGCACTGCTCGGCCAGGCGGCGCAGCGGCTCTCGCAGCAAGCCCATCAGTGCCTTGCGCTGGTGGGCAATGCTTTCCTGCAGGGTTTCCTTCGATGGTTGCATGGCAACAGCGAATCTACCCCAAGGAAGCACGCCATTTCAACCAGACGCGCAACTGACGGTGTGCCTCAACTCCGACGGCATCCGGAAGGATCGCCAGGGCATGGCGCTTGCCGCCCAAACTCATGGCCAGCACGATCAGACCGGGCAATGCGAGCGTGCCAGGCAAGACCTGCACCGTCTCACGAGTACCGACTTTCGTCTCGACCTCGAGACTTCCCTTGGCACCAAGAAAAAGGCGAACTATCCACGCCTCGCGAAGCCGCAGCAGAGTCCAAGTCAGCGATGCGACGAGAGATGCCAATAGGAGCGCACGCATCGGCCAAGGCAGATAGATCGAGAGAACGGAGCCGGCCGCGACCATATGAGCAGCGGCAACAATCACGGTCAGTAGCCGAGAAGGCTTGAACGGAACGGCACAGGGCAGTTGCACTGCCCTGCACCTTAAACGCGCCGGAAGGCGAGCGTTCCGTTGGTACCGCCGAAACCGAAGTTATTCTTGATGGCTACCTCGATTGCCAGGTCGCGTGCGGCATTGGCGCAGTAATCGAGGTCGCATTCCGGATCCTGATCGAAAATGTTGATCGTCGGCGGGGAAATCTGGTGATGCACCGCCAGTGCCGTCAGCACCGACTCCAGGCCGCCGGCGCCGCCGAGCAGGTGGCCGGTCATCGACTTGGTGGAATTCACCACTAGCTTTTTCGCCGCGTCGCCCAGAGCAAGTTTGATCGCTTCGGTCTCGTTTTTATCACCCAATGGCGTCGAGGTGCCGTGGGCATTAATGTAGTTCACCTCATCCGGGTTGATGCCTGCATCCTTGAGGGCACCCACCATGCTGCGGCGCGGGCCGTCGGTGTCCGGTGCCGTCATGTGGAAGGCGTCACCGCTCATGCCGAAACCGACCAACTCGCAGTAGATATGCGCACCGCGTTTCTTGGCGTGCTCGTATTCTTCGAGCACCATGACACCGGCCCCCTCACCGAGCACGAAGCCGTCGCGATCCTTGTCCCAAGGCCTGCTCGCCGTCGCCGGGTCGTCGTTGCGCGTCGACAGCGCCTGCGCCGAGGCGAATCCGCCGACCGCCAGCGGCGTCACAGTGGATTCCGCGCCGCCGCAGACCATCGCGTCCGCATCGCCGTACTGGATCATGCGGAAGCTGGTGCCGATGGCGTGCAGACCCGTCGTGCAGGCCGTCACCACGGCGAGGTTCGGCCCCTTGAGGCCGAGCATGATCGAGAGGTTTCCCGAGATCATGTTGATGATCGTGCCCGGAATGAAGAAAGGCGAGATTTTGCGCGGGCCACCAGCGAGATAATCGTTATGCGTATCCTCGATCATCGGCAGGCCGCCGATACCCGAACCGATATTGACGCCGATACGGTGGGCATTCTCCTCCGTGACAACAAGTCCCGACTCTTTGAAAGCCTGGATCCCAGCCGCCATGCCGTAATGGATGAAAACATCCATCCGGCGGGCTTCCTTGGGCGACAGGTACTCGGCGACGTCGAAGCCCTTCACTTCGCCGGCGATGCGAGCCTTGAAGGCGGAAGCGTCGAAACGGGTGATCGGGCCGATGCCGCTCTTGCCGGCAAGAATGGCATTCCAGCTATCGGCGACGGTATTTCCGACCGGCGAGACGAGTCCCAAACCGGTCACGACGACTCTGCGGCGCGACAAGGCAGTCTCCTACGGGTGTGGGGATGGGGAAAGAAAAAGGGGCATTGGTCGCCCCTCGAAATTATTTCTTGAGGTTGTTATTGACGTAGTCGATCGCCTGCTGGACCGTGGTGATCTTCTCGGCTTCCTCGTCCGGAATCTCGCACTCGAACTCTTCTTCGAGGGCCATCACCAGTTCGACAGTGTCAAGCGAATCCGCGCCCAGATCATCGACGAAGGACGAATCGGTCTTGATGTCGGCCTCGTTTACGCCGAGCTGTTCGGCCACGATTTTCTTGACGCGTTGTTCGATGTTATCCATTAGATTGCTCCTTCCCTTAATTGAAGGCGGGTGTTTTGAACCCGCGTAGTTTACCAAAAGCTGTCGCCCAATAACTTTCAGTGCGTCAGCGATCAATTCATGTACATGCCGCCATTGACGTGCAATGTCACGCCAGTGATGAAGCCAGCCTTGTCGCTGGCGAGGAATGCCACAGCATGGGCGACGTCTTCGGGCTGACCGAGGCGGTTCGCCGGAATCGCCTTCAGCATCGCCTGCTTCTGCTCCTCAGGCAACCCTTTGGTCATGTCGGTATCGATCAGGCCGGGTGCCACGCAATTCACCGTGATGTTGCGGCTGCCGAGTTCCTGGGCCAACGAACGCGTCATGCCGGCCACGCCGGCCTTGGCCGCGCAGTAGTTGGCCTGACCGGGATTGCCCGAGTTGCCGACTACCGAGGTGATGTTGATGATGCGGCCGAAGCGCGCCTTCATCATCGGGCGCATCACCAGTCGCGAAAGACGGAACACCGCCTTGAGGTTGGTATCGATGACAGCGTCCCACTCGTCGTCCTTCATGCGCATCGCGAGATTGTCCTTGGTGATGCCGGCATTGTTCACCAGCACGGACACCGCACCGTATTTCTTTTCGATCTCTCCCAGCAGCGCCTCGCAGGCGGCAGCGTCCGTCACATTCAGTACGGAGCCCATGCCTGACAGCCCTGCAGAATCGAAGGCCTTCTGAATGTCAGTGGCGCCGGCTTCCGACGTCGCCGTGCCGATCACCGTCGCGCCCTGCGCGCCGAGTTCCATGGCGATCGCGCGTCCGATACCACGCGATGCGCCAGTCACCAGAACCACTTGTCCCTTCATGCACTTACCCCTTCACCGCCGCCAGCGTAGCATCCACGCCAGCCAGATCGTTCATCGCGCCGCCGCCCAGGCCATCGGCGCAACGCTTGGTCAGTCCGGCCAGCACCTTGCCCGGGCCGCACTCAAAAACATGGGTGATACCGGCCGCCTGCATGGCGCGCATCGTCTCGACCCAGCGAACCGGAGCGGCTGCCTGGCGCACCAGCGCCGCCTTGATTCCGGCAGGATCGCTCTCCATCGCGACATCGACGTTGTTGATCACGGGAATCCGTGGCGCCTTGAACTCCACGCTGGCGAGCGCGCCTTGGAGACGCTCCGCCGCAGGCTGCATCAGCGAGGAATGGAACGGCGCGGAGACCGGCAGCATCACGGCACGCTTCGCGCCGCCGGCCTTGCAGGCCTCGGCCGCGCGTTCGACCGCTGCCTTGTTGCCAGCGATCACCGTCTGCTCGGGAGAGTTGAAATTAACCGCCTGCACGGCTTGGCCCTGCGCCTGCTCGGTACAGATCGCCTTGATCTTGTCGGCATCCATGCCGAGAATGGCCGCCATCGCGCCCTCCCCGGCCGGCACAGCCTCCTGCATCGCTTTGGCGCGCAGCTCCACCAGCGGCACGGCGTCCTTCAGTTCCAGCACACCGGCGGCGACCAGCGCGGCATATTCGCCGAGGCTGTGACCGGCCAGCATCGCAGGCTGGGCACCGCCTTTCTCGATCCAGAGGCGCCAGACGGCAATGCCGGCAGTCAGCATCAGGGGCTGGGTATTCACGGTCTGAGCCAAAGCATCGGCCGGTCCCGCAGCAACGAGTTGCCAAAGGTCGCGCCCGAGCGCAGCGGAAGCCTCGTCGAAGGTCGCGCGCAGCACCGGGCTGTCTCCGTAGGCGGCCATCATGCCGATGGATTGGGAGCCTTGACCAGGAAAAACAAATGCAAATTTCATTTGAACCTCACAAGGTGATCAGAGCAGCGCCCCAGGTGAAGCCGCCACCGACACCTTCGAGCAGCGCCGTGTCGCCAGCGCCGACTTTTCCCGAGCGCACCGCCTCATCGAGGGCGAGCGGGATGGAGGCGGCCGAGGTATTGCCGTGATGATCCACAGTCACGATGCACTTCTCGGCGGGAAGATGCAGCTTCTTGGCCGTGGCATGCATGATGCGAATGTTGGCCTGATGCGGCACCAGCCAATCGACGTCGGCCGCAGTCTTTCCGGCGGCGGCGATCACTTCCTCTGCCACTTCCGAGAGGACCTTCACGGCGAACTTGAACACCGCTTGCCCGTCCATGCGCAGGAAGGGGTCGCCGATCGGCTGTCCGCCGCTGACCTGCCCCGCCACGGCGAGGATGTTGCGATAGCGACCGTCGGCATGCAATGCCGTGGCATGCACGCCCGGCGCGTCTGCCGCCTCGAGGACCACCGCTCCGGCGCCATCGCCAAATAGGACGCAGGTGCCGCGGTCTGTCCAGTCGAGGATGCGCGAAAACGTTTCGGCACCGACCACCAGCGCACGCCGGTGGGAACCCGAGCGGATGAACTTGTCGGCCACGCCGAGCGCATAAATGAAGCCGCCGCAGACCGCCTGGAGATCGAAGGCCGCCGCGCCGTTAATGATGCCGAGTTTTCCCTGCAGAATCGCGGCGGTGCTCGGGAAGATGTAATCGGGCGTCGACGTCGCCACGACGATCAGGTCGATGTCGTTCGGCGCGCAATTCGCAGCCTCCATCGCCCGCTGACAAGCGACGAGCGCAAGATCGCTGGCAGCTGCATCAGGCGTAGTGAAGTGGCGCGAGCGTATTCCTGTACGCTCGACGATCCACTCGTCGGAAGAGTCGATCTTGTGCCGGGCGATCAGTTCGGCATTGCTGATCGGCGCGCCGGGAAGACAGCTGCCGGTGCCGGTGATGCGGGAATAGATCATTGCTGAACCTTCATTGACTCGACGGGCAGGTCGGCAGCCCCCAGGTTTTCCATGGCAGCGGCCATGCGGGCTGCGATCTTTTCTGGCAGTTGCTCGCGTGCCGCCTCTGCCGCACGCTCCAGCGCATGGCGGAAAGCGAAGGAATCTGCAGAACCGTGGCTCTTCACCACGACGCCTTTCAGTCCGAGCAGACTGGCGCCATTGTAGCGACGGTGATCGAAACGCGACTTGAAGGACTTCAACACAGGCAAAGCCGCGAGTGCCGCCAGCTTGGTCAGGATGTTGCGCGAGAACTCTTCCTTGAGGCCGCGGGAGATCATCTGTGCTAGGCCTTCGGAAGTCTTCAATGCAACATTGCCAACAAAACCGTCGCAGACGACCACCTCGGCGGTGCCCTTGTAGATGTCGTCGCCCTCTACGTTGCCGATGAAATTCAGGCCGCTGTTCTTCAGGAGTTCGCCGGCGCGCTTGACGACCTCATTACCCTTGATTTCCTCTTCGCCGATATTGAGCAGACCGACAGTCGGTCTGGCATCGTGTTCGAAGGCTGAAGCGAGCATCGCCCCCATGATGCCGAACTGCAGCAAATGCTCTGGGGTGCAATCGACATTCGCGCCCAAATCGAGGACGTAGGTATGTCCGCGCATCGTCGGCAGCGTGGTCGCAATCGCCGGCCGGTCGATACCCGGCAGGGTTTTCAGGACGAAGCGCGATATAGCCATCAGTGCGCCGGTATTACCCGCCGAAACGGCGGCATCGGCACGCCCCTCCTTGACCAGGTCGGCGGCAACGCGCATCGATGAATCCTTCTTGATGCGCAGCGCGGTAGCGACCGGATCGTGCATATCGACGACCTCGCTCGCATGCCTGACCTGCCAGCGGCCGACAAGCGCAGCATCCGACTGGGCGAGATAGGGCTGCATAGCATCCTCGCGGCCGACGAGAATAACCGAGGTATCCCTATCGCGGCGCAGGAAATCAAATACCGCCGGGACGATCACGGACGGCCCATGATCGCCGCCCATGCAATCGACGGCAAGTGTGATGGTCATTCAGAAGCGCCCACAAAAACGGCCGGACGCTCGCGCGTCCGGCCGCATTCCGGCGATCTAGAACTCACTCGCCCTTGGTCTTGATGACCTTCTTGCCCCGGTAGACGCCGGAGGGAGAGATATGGTGGCGCAGATGCACCTCGCCGGTGCTCGACTCGATGGCGAGCGGGGGCGCGCTGAGAAAATCGTGAGAGCGGTGCATGCCACGCTTGGAGGGGGACTTCTTATTCTGCTGGACAGCCATGATGACTCCTTACTTCAAAAATCGTTTAGTGCTTCTTCAACACGGCCAGCGCCGAGAACGGCGATGGCCTGCTTTCCTTTTCCGCCGTCCCCGCTTGCGCCGGGGCTCGGCAATCCGCATGGCGCGGCACAATCGGCAACGCCAGTAAAACTTCTTCCTCCACCAATGCCAGCACCGACAATTCGCGGTTGGCCTCGATGGCATCGTAGTCGTCCGCTTCCAGTTCGTCCTCGGGCCACTGCTCCCCTTCCGATACCAGCAGCAAACGGCTGTCGACGGCACAATCGAAATCGACCTCCGCCAAGCAGCGCTGACATGCCATACCCAGACGCCCGTTCACCTGCAAGTGCAGCCCGCACTTGGCTGTTCCGCCTACCGTTTGACGGTAGCCGGTCAGCCGACAATCGAGCCAACCGTCTTGATTCGTCAGCAACTCTGCAAGCCGCGGCATCCGCGACAGTGCCAGTTTCCCGGCGATACAATCCCCATCGGCCGCAAACCTGAGGCTGTCGATGACCACTTCGGCAAAATCCTGAACTTCCCGGCACGACATAAACGGTGAATGTTATCATGGGCTTCAGCCTTCAGTCAAAGGCCGAAACGACAAAAAGCCTGAAAAAACATCCGATAACCTTCCTATCGCCATGCCGCAGTCTCTCATCCTGGCTTCTACCTCGCCCTACCGCCGGGAACTGCTCTCCCGTTTGCAGCTTCCCTTCGAGGTTTGCGCCCCGCAGACGGATGAAACTCCTTTGGTAGGAGAGGCTCCGTCGGATACGGCCGAAAGACTTTCCGCCGAAAAGGCCCAAGCCGTCGTGGCGCGCTTCCCCGATGCCCTGATCATCGGCTCCGATCAGATCGCCTACTGCGGCACGGAGCGTTTCGGTAAGCCCGGCAACCGGAAAAACGCCCTGCAGCAACTGCGTCACTTGTCCGGCAAGGTTGTGGTATTCCATACCGGACTGTGCCTGCTCAACAGCCGCAGCGGACGCCGCCATGTGCGCGGCGTCGCCACGGAAGTCAGGTTCCGGGAACTTTCCGACAGCGAAATCGAGCGCTACCTCGACAAGGAAGATGCTCTCAATTGCGCCGGCAGTGCTCGCTCGGAGGCGCTCGGCATCAGCCTGCTCGAATGGATGCGCAGCGACGATCCCACGGCGCTCGTCGGCCTGCCGCTGATCGCCCTGGCCGACATGCTGCGCGCCGAAGGGCTCGCCCTGCCCTGATCGGCCCGATGTCCGGCACGCTTTACCTGCTGCCAGCGCAACTCGGTGATAGCGCATGGCAGGCCGTGCTCCCAGCCGTCACCAGAGAGATTGCTTGCGGCCTCAGGCACTTCATTGCCGAAAACGCCAAGTCAGCCCGTGCGACGCTCAAATGGCTGGAGCACCCCCTCCCCCTGCGCGAACTCGCGGTCGAGCAACTGCCGGAATCGCTGACTCCCACGGAAGTCGAGCGCCTGTTGGCGCCCTTGCATGACGGCCACGATACCGGCCTGATGTCTGAAGCCGGCTGCCCGGGCGTCGCCGACCCCGGCGCCCTGATCGTGCGCCGTGCCCACGAAACCGGGATCGAAGTCAGGCCACTGGTCGGACCATCATCGCTGCTGCTCGCCTTGATGGCCTCTGGCCTGGATGGTCAGCGCTTCGCCTTCCACGGCTACCTTCCGCAGCGCGAACCGGAACGGAGCCGCCGCATCGCGGAACTGGAAAAAGAATCTCATCAGAAGCGGCAGACGCAGCTCTTCATTGAGACGCCTTATCGCAACACCGCGCTGTTCGAAGCCCTGCTGGCCTCCTGCCGGCCGACCACCCTGCTCTGCATCGCGAGCGACCTCACGCTACGCAGCGAAAGCGTCTCTACGCACAGCATCGCAACGTGGCGCCGGGCCGAGAAACCATATATCGACCGTCGGCCGACGGTCTTTCTCCTCCTCAGCGCAAACTGAAACGCGTCAGTGCAGCAGCGAGGCTATCGGCAGTTTCGGCGCCGAAGCGACGGGCAAATTTCTCGGCGAAATTCGGTTTGACCGTGTAATCGCGAATCTCTTCGGCCTTGATCACGTCACGCGCCACCGAATCAAGCGTCCCATAGCCATCGGCCAAGCCGAGTTCGAGACTTTTCGTACCGGTCCACATCAGACCAGAGAACATGTCCGGCGTCTCCTTGAGACGCGCACCACGCCCCTTGCGCACGACCTCGATGAACTGCTTGTGGATGTCGTCGAGCATGTCCTGCGCATGCGCCTTGTGACGTTCGTTCTGCGGCGAGAACGGATCGAGGAACCCCTTGTTCTCGCCTGCGGTCAGCAGGCGCCGCTCAATGCCAAGCTTGTCCATGCTGCCAGTAAAGCCGAAGCCATCCATCAGCACGCCAATCGATCCGACGATGCTCGCTTTGTCGACGTAGATCTTGTCAGCGGCCGAAGCGACATAGTAGCCACCGGAAGCGCAGACGTCCTCTACCACTGCATAGAGCGGCTTGTCGGGATGCTTGGCGCGCAGGCGGCGTATCTCGTCGGTGATGATGCCTGCCTGCACCGGACTGCCGCCTGGACTGTTGATGCGCAGCACGACGCCGGCGGTGTGCCTGTCGTCGAAAGCCGACTGCAAGGCACCGACGATATCGTCGGCATTGGAATCGCCTTTCGCCTGAATCACGCCCTGCAGTTCAACCAGTGCCGTGTGCTTTCCACCCTCTCCTTCGGACTTGAGCACCTCCCAATCGACCAATGCTGCCAACAGCAAGGTCAGGTAGGCAAAGCCGAGCAGCTTGAAGAAAATCCCCCAGCGCCGAGCCCGGCGCTGCTCGCTGACTGCCTCGAGGGCCACCTTTTCCAGAACCTTGCGTTCCCAGTTCGACTCATCCGCCATTTCTATCCACCTTATGTGCCGATCAGACGTTTTGCGCCAACCAAGCGTCAAGTTCCCCGATCGATGCCGCACAGTATACAGGCGAGGCTGAATCCAATGCCGCACGCGTATGAGCGCCATAACTGACGGCGACTGCATCGACCCCGGCATTGCGCGCCATCAGCAGGTCATGGGTCGTATCGCCGATCATCAGAGTCTGTTCCGGGGCGACGGCAAACTCGGCCATTAATTCCTCGAGCATTTGTGGATGTGGCTTGGAATGACACTCGTCAGCGCAGCGTGTGCCATGGAAGAACTCGCCCAACCCGCTGTGCGCCAGTGCCCGATCCAGTCCGCGGCGCGATTTTCCGGTTGCCACGCCGAGCCAACGCCCAGTCTCAGCCAACTGACGGACCAGTTCGGCTGCCCCTTCGAACAGGACGAGTTCGTGGTCGCGTGACAGGTAATGGTGTCGGTAGCGCTCGACCAGGTCGCCATAGTGATCCTCGGGAAGATCGGGGAGTGCATGGCGCAAGGCATCGACCAAGCCGAGACCGATGATATGACGTGCCCGTTCCTCGCTCGGTGGTTCCAGGCCGAGATCGCGGGCGGCAGCCTGGACGCTGTCGACGATCATCGCCGCCGAATCCATCAGCGTACCGTCCCAGTCGAACACGATCAATTCATAACGCTTCGCCATCGAGCTTCTCGCTTTTCCTCAAAAACGCCTCCAATTCATCAGGCAAGGATGCCTTCAACATCAGTCCTTCGCCGCTCAGCGGGTGGGGCAGACGCATCGAGGCCGCATGCAAAAACATGCGTTTCAATCCCATCTTTTGCAAGTCCTTGTTCAGGGAGAAATCGCCGTATTTCTCGTCGCCAAGAATCGGAAAGCCGAGATGCGCCAGGTGCACCCGAATTTGGTGGGTGCGACCGGTGCGCAACTCGACCTCGAGCAGGCTGAACTTTCCAAGAGGGGTCTGATAACGGCCCTGCAAGCGCATGATCGAATGGGCTTCTTTCCCCTCGGCAGAGACGCGCACGCGACGCTCCCCTTCGGGGGTCAGGTACTTGAGCAAAGGAAATTTCACATTGCGCAATTTATCTCGCCAGTGCCCCTTAACCAGGGCAAAGTAGCGCTTGTCGATGCTCCCTTCACGGAACATATCGTGAAGACGTGTCAGGGCCGAGCGCTTCTTGCCGATAAGCAGCAAGCCGGAGGTCTCCCGATCCAGCCGATGGGCGAGTTCGAGAAACCTTGCCTGCGGACGCGCGCGGCGCAGCTGCTCGATCACGCCAAAGTCGACACCGCTACCGCCATGCACCGCCACTCCAGCCGGTTTGTCGATGACGATCATCGTCTCGTCCTCGAAAACCACCTCGAACTCTCGAGCCGGCACGACTTGCCCTTCCGACTTCTCTGAGACACGTATCGGGGGCACACGTACCTGATCGCCCAAGGCCAGCCTGCGGTCGGCCGCCACCCGCCCCTTGTTCACCCGCACCTCGCCGCTGCGCAAGATTCGGTAGATGTGGCTTTTCGGAACCCCCTTCAGGCGCTTCAGCAGGTAGTTGTCGATGCGCTGGCCGGCGCCGTCTTCGCCGACTTCAAGGAATGTGACGGAATCTTTGCTCAACTCTTTCATTCGCAATATAATGCCGCAGCTTTGCCATCTACGGACGGCGTGCCTGGAATTCCGAAGTGGTTCCGGGGCGTCCTTCAACGATGTAGTCGATGCAGCACGTCCCGATTCGAACCATAAAGACCGCGACGACTGCTTCTGCTTGGGGCGAGCAAGACGGTCGGCCGATGTGACATCGACGTTTCCCGCCTGTTCATCCGCTCTGCAAAGCCAGGGCATATCGCTTACCCGAAACGGCGATACTACTTCGTCTCAAGACATTTTTTTACGCGCAACAGACAGGCTTCGATATCCGCGCTGCCGCCGACAAGGCCCGGCAGCGCTAATCCGACAAATTTTCAACCTATTTGCCCAGTCCATCAACGCTACCCGATGAAGCTGAATCCGCAAATCAGTTAATACGCCGCCAAGCAAGCTAGCGGCGTGATTTGTCGTGCCTGCCCGCCCGCGCGTGGGAGCACACATGAAACGCATGCTGTTCAATGCGACGCAGGCCGAGGAACTCCGCGTCGCGATAGTCGATGGTCAGAAACTGATTGACCTCGACATCGAATCGGCCGCCAAGGAACAACGCAAGAGCAACATCTACAAGGCGGTCATCACCCGCATCGAGCCCAGCCTCGAAGCCGCCTTCGTCGATTACGGCGCCGAGCGTCATGGTTTCCTGCCGTTCAAGGAAGTTTCACGCAGCTACTTCCAACCGGGCATCGAGGCCGGCCGGGCCCGTATTCAGGATGCACTCAAGGTCGGCCAGGAACTGATCGTCCAGGTCGAGAAGGACGAGCGCGGCAACAAGGGCGCGGCGCTGACGACCTATGTCTCGCTGGCCGGCCGCTATCTGGTGCTGATGCCCAACAATCCGCGCGGCGGCGGCGTTTCGCGCCGCATCGAGGGTGAGGATCGCCAGGAACTGCGCGAGGTGATGGACCAACTCGAGGTTCCTAGCGGCATGAGCCTGATCGCACGTACCGCCGGCATCGGCCGCAGCGTCGAAGAACTGCAGTGGGACCTTAACTACCTGCTGCAGCTATGGGGTGCCATCGACGGCGCCGCCAAGGAGCAGTCGGGTGCCTTCCTGATCTATCAGGAGTCGAGTCTGGTCATCCGCGCAATCCGCGACTACTTCCAGCCCGAGATCGGCGAGATCCTGATCGACACCGACGATATCTTCGAGCAAGCCCAGCAGTTCATGGCGCACGTGATGCCGGGCAATGTTGGCCGCGTCAAGCGCTACCACGACGACGTGCCGCTGTTCTCTCGCTTCCAGATCGAGCACCAGATCGAATCAGCCTATTCGCGTCAGGTCAGCCTGCCCTCCGGCGGCGCCGTGGTTATCGACCACACCGAGGCGTTGGTCGCCATCGACGTAAACTCCGGCCGCGCGACCAAGGGCGCCGACATCGAGGAGACCGCGCTGCGTACCAACCTCGAGGCGGCTGACGAAATTGCCCGCCAGTTGCGCCTGCGCGACCTGGGCGGCCTGATCGTCATCGACTTCATCGATATGGAATCGTCGAAGAGCCAGCGCGAAGTCGAGAACCGCCTACGTGATGCTCTCCACTACGACCGCGCGCGCGTACAGACCGGCAAGATCTCGCGCTTCGGCCTGCTTGAGCTCTCGCGCCAGCGCCTGCGCCCCGCGCTCGCCGAGACCAGCTATATCACTTGTCCACGGTGCACCGGCACTGGCCATATCCGCTCGACAGAATCGGCCGCGTTGCACATCCTGCGCATCCTCGAAGAAGAGGCGATGAAGGAGAACACCGGCGCAATCCACGTGCAGGTTCCCGTCGATGTCGGCACCTTCCTGCTTAACGAGAAGCGCGTCGACATCGCCCGCATCGAGATGCGCCACCGCGTCAACCTGCTGATCATCCCGAACCGTCACCTCGAAACGCCGCAGCACGAGATCATCCGCCTGCGCCACGACCAGCTCAACCAGGAAGGTGCCGCACTTGCCAGCTATGAGATGGCCGTCAAGCCGAGCGAGGAAGCAGCCGACCAGGCCGCCCAGGGCGAAAGCAAGGCGCCGCGCGCCGAAGCAGCCGTTAAGGGCATCACGCCCGATCAGCCCGCTCCCGTGGCCGCCGAAGCTGCACCAGCCGCACCGGCCAAGGAACCTGGCCTGTTCGCCAAGATCCTCTCCTGGTTCTCGGGTGGTGCAAAGGAAGAAGCCCCAGTTGAACAGCCTGCCAAAAAGGCCGAGAAACCTGGACGTCGCGAGCGCGGTGAGCGCGGTGAGCGTGGAGAACGCGGTGAACGCGGCGGCCGCGGCCGCCGTGAGGGCCGTGAAGGTCGCGAAGGTCGTGGCGAGGGCCGTGAGCGCGGGGAACGCAAGGCGGAAGCCGGCGGCAGGCCGGAACGCAAGGAAGGCGGCGAGCGCAAGGAACAGCGCGAAGGCCGTAGCGAGCAGCGCGAGGGTCGTGAAGGCCGCGAGCAACGTGAGGGTCGCCAGAACCGCAAGGAGCGCGGCGAGCGCCCCGCCGAGGGTCGCCGCGAGCAGCGCGCCGCTGGTGAGGTTCGTGCCGAGGAAGCCCAGGTCGCAGCCGCGGAGACCGCTGCCATTGTGACGGGGGCACCCGAAAGCCAGACACCGGAAACCGGCGGTGAAGGCAGCCGACGACGCGGTCGACGCGGTGGCCGTGGTCGCGGCGAGCGTCGCGGCGAAGAGGGTAACGGCCCCACTGCTACCGTTGCGGAAGCTGCAGTCCCGGTAGAGGCGCAAGCCGCTCCTGCTGCTGAAGCCCAGGCACCGGCAGCGAAGCCGATGCCATGGCCGACGCCCGTGCCGATGGCATCTGTCGAGACCGCAGCCCCGGCTCCGGCTGCCGAGCCTGCAGTGCCGGCCGTGGAAACCGTTGTGGCTGCCGAAGTGCCCGTGACTCAGGAAGCGGCGCCAGCGGTCGAACTGGTTGCGGCAGCTGAAGCTTCGCCTTCCATGGAACCCATACCCGCCCCCGCACCGGTCGTAGCCACAGTCACCGCGCCAGCGAATCCGATCAATCTGTCGAGCGAACTGCAAAAGGCCGGTCTGCAACTGATCGAAACCAGCAGCACGCCGGCGGCGGCGCCAGCCATCGAGGCGCCGACTCAGCCGCTCGGCCGCAAGCCCAAGCCCCCGGTCGCCATCAGCAACGAACCGCTGCAGATGGTCGAAACCCAGAACAGGGAATAACCGGAAATAAAGTACTGCAGGAAAGAACAACGGGGCGCCAGATGGCGCCCCGTTTTGTCATTAGCGTCCCGACATGCGCTTCAGGAGGCCGTTGGCGGCATCCTCGATCAGGTTGAGCACATGTTCGAAGCCTTCGGGACCGCCGTAGTAAGGATCGGGGACCTCTTCCACCTCCGCTTCGGCAGCGTATTCGAGGAACAAGCCAAGCTTGCCCTGGTGCTCGCTCGGGCAGGCCTGCTGCAGCAATGCGAGATTGTCGCGGTCCATCGCCAGGATACGGTCGAAACGCACAAAATCCGCACTGCTGACCTGGCGCGCCTTGAGCGCGGACAGGTCGTAACCGCGCCCCTGCGCCGCTTGGCGCGCACGCTTGTCCGGCGGATTGCCAATGTGATAGCCGTGCGTGCCTGCGGAGTCGAACTCGAACAAATCAGCCATGCCCAACCGATTGGCCAGTTCGCGCGTCACGCCTTCCGCGGTCGGAGAGCGGCAGATGTTGCCCATGCAGACGAAAAGGATGCGCTGTCGCATGCGGATTCCTCAGAACGGCAGCTTCATGCCCGGCGGCAGCGGCAGTCCGGCGGTCAGCGCACCCATGCGCTCCTGTGAGGTCTGCTCGGCGCGGCGGTTGGCATCGTTGAGCGCGGCGGCGATCAGGTCCTCGAGCATTTCCTTGTCGTCCATGACGGAGGGATCGATGCTCACGCGCTTGACGTCATGCTTGCAGGTCATGACGATCTTCACGGCGCCGGCGCCGGATTGGCCCTCGACCTCGATATTGGCCAACTCCTCCTGGGCCTTGGCCATGTTCTCCTGCATCTTCTGCGCCTGCTTCATCAGGTTGGCGATGCCGCCTTTGTTCAGCATGGTGTTTCCTTAAATGGGTTTGATGGTGGATTCGTCGATGCTCGCGTCGAAGAGATCGCAGGCCTCGCGCACGAAAGGATCGTCCTCGATGGCGGCGATGGCGCGCTCCTGGCGCTCGCGCTTCTCGTTGTCGGCGCGCGATTTGGGCGTTTCACCCGCGGGCTCGCCGAGCTGGATTTCCAATGTGATGGGGCGGCCGAAATGCTTGGCCAGATCGGCACGCAGCTTGTCCTGATGCGGCTGCAGGAACTTATGGACGGGCGCGAGGCGCAGGATGATCTGCGATTCACCTCGCTCGACCAGCTCGCAATGCTGGGCAAGCTGCCGCACCATGCCGGCGAGTGGCAGGCTGGCCACCAGCCCATGCCAGTCGTCGTCAGCAGCTGCTGGAGCAGCGGCAGGCATCACAGCAGACGGCGACGCTGCGACGTGAGGTCGTGCCGGCACCGCCGCGGCACGCAAAGGCGCCGTGTTACCAGAGCCGACTTTTTCCGACACCGTTGTCCCGGCTCTCTGATTGGCAGACTCATTGCCGCTTGCAGGGCGGAAGGCATGCAGGCGCAGCAGCGCCATGCCGAAGCCGGCAGCCTCGTCGGGGGCGAGAGCCAGTTCGTCGCGGCCGTGAATCGCGATCTGGTAGCACAGCTGCAAAAACTCCGCGTCGAAGCGCTCGGCATAGGGCATCAACCGCGCGCGCTCCGTCTCGTCGAGAATCGCGTTGGGCGCGAACTGCACCAGCGCGATGCGATGGAACAGCGTCGCCAACTCCTGCAGCGCTGAATCGAAGCTGAGACTCCTCGCCTCCATGGTGGAGGCGACGGCCAGCATCGCCTGGATGTCGCCAGACGCCAGTCCGTCGAGCAACTCGAACAGGTGGTCGTCGCCGACCGTCCCGAGCATGGCGCGCACGCCCTCTTCCTCGATGCGGCCGGCACCGTGGGCGATGGCCTGGTCGAGCAGCGAGAGCGCATCGCGCATCGAGCCGGCGGCAGCCTTGGCGAGGTGACGCAGCGCGGCAGACTCGAAAACCACCCCCTCGGCCTCGAGGACGCGCGACAGATGCTCGACGATGTGGCCTGGCGGCATCTGCTTGAGGTTGAACTGCAGGCAGCGCGACAGCACCGTCACCGGGATCTTCTGGGAGTCGGTGGTGGCGAGGATGAACTTGACGTGCTCGGGCGGTTCCTCGAGCGTCTTGAGCATCGCGTTGAAGGCGTGGCCGGAAAGCTGGTGCACCTCGTCGATCATGTACACCTTGTAGCGGCCGCTGTTGGGCGCATAGGCCGCCTTTTCCAGCAGCGCCGCCATGTCCTCGACGCCTCGGTTCGAGGCGGCGTCCATCTCGACATAGTCGATGAAGCGGCCAGCGTCGATCTCGCGGCAGGGCGTGCATTCGCCACAGGGATTCGGGGTGATGCCCTTCTCACAGTTGAGGGCCTTGGCAAGGATGCGCGAGATCGTCGTCTTGCCGACACCGCGCGTGCCGGTGAACAGGTAGGCGTGGTGCAGGCGCTGTTGTTCGAGCGCATGCGTCAGGGCACGCACTACGTGTTCCTGCCCGACCAGCGTGTCGAAGGATTTGGGGCGCCACTTGCGGGCCAGGACAAGGTAGGACATGGCCCGGATTTTAACGCCGCATCGCCGGCTTCGGGCCACCCACGCTCAATTGCCCGACGAAGAAGATAGCCGGCATGTAAGGCGTTCCAAGCTAACAAATGGGCGCCCGTCCCCCGGGCGCCCACCGCCGATTTAGGCGGCTCTGATCGTTCAGCTTTGCGGAGCAGGCTGTGTCGGCGGTGCCATCCGGCCTGGTCCCATCCGGCCGGCCTTACCCCCCCAGTTCCCCATGCGCACGGCGTGCTGGTCGGCAATCGCCTTCTGCTCAGGCGTCAGGGCCGTGTAGAGGCGGTTGAAGCTTTCATGCACGCCCTTCATGGCCTCCAGGCGCTCCTGCATCAAGGCCTGCCTCTTTTCCATACGCTCGGGTGCAGTCAATTTCTCGTCCGCAGCCTGGGTGCGCATCGCGGCGAAACCCTTGCCGGCTTCCACTTTCATCTTGTCGGCAAAGGCCAGCCACAGCGGCTCCTGATCGGCAGTGATCTTGAGTTCGGACTTGAGGAAACCCAGGTGGCGTTCGGCGCGTTGTCCGGGATCGAACTTCATGCCGGCTTGCCGGCCCATCGGACCGCCCTGGCCGGCCATCGGCCCCATGCCGTCGCAACCGTAACCGCCCATACCAGGCTGGGCGAAGGCAAGGCCGCTGATACCGGCGGCAACGAGCAGTCCTGCGATGATCTTGTGATTGCGTTTCATATGGCTCTCCTTGTGAATGAACTATCGGCAGGAGAGATTTGGCGCCGCGGATGTAAGCGGGCTATGTCCGCCCCACCCCGCTTTGTAACGGAATTTGAGGCGCTGAAACACATCGGGAAAGGGGAAAGGTGGCGAGCCTGACCCCCGGCACTTGCAGTAAATGGCTGTGGCTGCTGCCTTCCGGCCCTGACCAGGTTCACCACCCCGCAATGCGGGGAGACCCGCCGATGTGAAGTCTAACAGAAGACGCGGCTCAAAACTCGGTTGCTGCGGCACGGCGTCCGCGGTCCACATCCACCCCGACGAGGATCGCCAGGCCGACGACGAAATAGGCGCCGGTAACCAGAATCGCCAGACGATGATCTCCCGCCGTGATCCAGGTCACCACACCGTAAGTGAGCGGCCCCAGGATCGACGACAGCTTGACTGCCAGCCCCCACAGGCCGAAGAACTCGCCGTGGCGGCGCGCCGGCGCGAGCAGCCCGACCAGCGCACGCCCGGCCGACTGGCTCGCACCGAGACACAGCCCTGCGATGTTCGCCGCTACCCAGAACATCGTGGCCCCCTGCGCCGACCATGCGACCAGGATCATTGCGATCCAGCCGAACAGAGTCAGCGCCAGCGCGCGCACGTGACCGATGCGGTCCTGCACATGGCCGAACAGCAGGGCGCCGAGCGCGGCGGTGATATTGACGACGAAGATCAGCTGGATCGTCTGAGACATGGTGAAACCCATCGCCTGCTGCGCATAGATCGCCGCCAGAGCGATCACCGCCTGGATGCCGGCCTGGTAGAACAGGATGCAGAGCATGAAGCGGCGCATGTCGCGGTAGTGGCGCGCGTGGCGCAGCGTGGCGACGACGCGGCGGAATGCCTCAGCAGGATCGACGCGGACAACCGCCACGACGGGGGCTCGGTCGCGCAGGAACAGAAAAGTCGGCGCCGACGACACGGCGAAGAAGACGGCGGTGATCAACAGGCAGACCGGCACGAAGTCCACAGAGGTATGTCCCTGCTCCTGTGCCCAGCCGATGTAGGCGAGACAGGCAGCCAGGGTCGCGAGTCCGCCGAGGTAGCCAAGCCCCCAGCCCCAGCCCGAGACACGGCCGAGACTTTCCTCGCGTGCAATTTCCGGCAGGAAGGCGGCGATCAGGTTCTCTCCGCTGCCGAAGCAGAAGTTAGAGAGCGTCAGGAAGAACAGCGCGAGCGCCATGCTGCCGGGGTCGGCCAGGCCGAGACCCGCGGTGCCGAGCACGCAGCCGACGGTAGTGATGAACAGCAGGCGCTTCTTTCCCGCGCCGGCATCGGCGAAGGCGCCGAGCAGCGGTGCGGCGAGAATGATCAAGGCATACGAGAGCGAGAGCGCCGCCGTCCAGGCAAAGGTCGCCCATGGCGCGCCGCCAGCAACGACGGAAACGAAATAGGCGTTGAAGATCGCAGTGATGACCACCGTCGTGTAACCCGAATTGGCGAAGTCGAACATCGCCCAGGCCCACACCTCGCGCTGCCGCACCCCGGACCTCAAGACAGCATGACTGCCTGCGGCCGTATCGATCGCTCCGCGGTTCAACTCAGTCTGTCGCGCAAGGCGGATGCCAGCGCCTCGACTTCCCGGCACAGTGCATCCTGCATTTGGACTGCATCAGCGACCTGCCCGCCTTTGGCCAGCAACTCCATCTCGGCCGCGCGTCGCTGCGCCGGCTCGGCGGAGAATGCGGACAGGGTGCCCTTCAAGGTATGCGCGAGCCGCGCGATGGTCGGCGCATCATTCGCAGCACAGGCCTTGGCGATAGCATCGAGCTCCTGTCCGTAACTCTCGAGAAACAGCGGAATGATCAGCACCAGAATCTCTTCGTCCATCTCCTCCAGCGCTAGGCTGTAGTCGAAAACGGCAGCTGCATGCGCATAGGACGACCTCTGACCTTCTTCCGCATTGACGTAACCTAGCTTCGCAGCCAGATCGTTCGCGCTGATCGGCTTGGCAAGGTAATCGTCCATTCCCGCTGCCAGGCATGCCTCGCGGTCGCCCTGCATCGCATTGGCCGTCATCGCGACGATGCGCAAGTGCGGCAGATCGTTCGCTGCCTCGCGCGCCCGGATGCGCTGTGTCGCCTCGATGCCGCCCATCACCGGCATCTGCATATCCATCAGAACAACGTCGAAGTGTCCGGCCGCGACCCTATCCACGGCCTCCAGGCCGTTGGAGGCGAGCGTCACGCGATGGCCCCACTTTTCAAGAAAGCGTAGGGCCACCTGCTGATTGACCGGATTATCCTCGACGAGCAGGACATTCAACGTGCTCCCCGGAGCAACCTCTTGCGTGGTCTGCGCTTGCTGGCTAGAGGCCGATGCGCTGCCTATCCCCATCGGCAAGCTGAAGGAAAACTCGCTGCCGACACCGACCGTGCTTTCCACCGTCATCGTGCCGCCCATCAGATTCACCAGACGGTTGGAGATGGTGAGGCCAAGCCCGGTGCCGCCATAGTGGCGCGTGGTCGAACTGTCGGCCTGCGCGAAGGCCTCGAAGATATCGCCGAGCTTTTCGGCGGGAATACCGATGCCGGTATCGCGCACGACGATGGTCACGGTGATCGCATCCGTACTATGCGATTGGACATCGGCGCTGACGCTGACCGAGCCCATCTCGGTAAACTTGATCGCGTTGCCGACGAGGTTGAGCAGCACCTGCTTCAGGCGCAAAGGATCGCCGACCACCCGCGTCGGGACCGCCTCAGCGACTTGGCAACGCAAGGGCAAGCCCTTCTCGGCTGCCCGCAATTCCAGAACCTTCAGCGTCTCGTCGATTGTCTGGCGCAGGTCGAAACCGACCTTTTCCACATGCAGCTTGCCCGCCTCGATCTTCGAGAAGTCGAGAATGTCATTGATGACAGTCAGCAGCGATTCGGCCGACGATCGGACGATCTGCAGATATTCGCGCTGCTCCGTGTCGAGTTCGGTATCGAGCGCCAGGTTGGTCATGCCGATGATGCCGTTCATCGGTGTGCGAATCTCGTGGCTCATATTGGCCAGAAATGCACTTTTTGCCCGGTTCGCCGCTTCCGCCGCGTCGCGTGCCTGAATCAGAGCATCCTCCGCCTGCTTGCGCGCCGTAATGTCGGTGCGTATCGCGGTGTATTCGTAAGGTCGTCCTGCTTCGTCTAAGAAGGGCACGATGGTTGCCGCCACCCAGTACTCCTCTCCGCTTTTGGAGCGGTTGGATATCTCGCCATGCCAGACTTTGCCCGCCGTGATCGTCTTCCAGAGCTGTTCGAAGAAAGCATTCGGATGGCGTCCCGACTTGACGATGCGGTGGTTCTTGCCGATCAGCTCGTCGCGAAAGTAACCGCTGATCTCGCAGAATTTTTCGTTGGCGTAGATGATCATTCCGTCAGGATCGGTGATGCTGACGATGGCATGCTGGTCGAGCGCGAACTTGAGGTTGTCGAGATGGATGCGCTGCTTCTCGCGCTCTGCCACCAAATTGGCGACGATGCGCGAAAGCGACTCGAGCTCGTCGTCGGCGCCAACGCCGCCGATGCCCTGCTCGCCGAGGATTTCGCTGATGGTGCTGCGTAGGGATTTCACCGCACGACTACGCGCGGCAATATCTTCGCGCAGCTGGTCGTTCGCCCGAGTCAACTCCTCTGAGCTGAGTTCCAGGCTGCGGGTGCGCAGCTCTAGATCACGATCGAACTGCACATAGTTCGACTCGACGCGCCTCAGCAAGTCGCCGAAATTCTCCAGCAGCCCGGCAACTGCCGGATCGAGGCCAGGTGTTGCCGCCGCCTGCACTGCCTTTCCGACAAGCGCATCGATATCCTCGGGACCAGGCTGCCCGAGAATCTGCTTCAACTGGCGCAACAGGCTCTTGTGCATGGATAGCTAGGCTTCTCCGATCCAGGTAATCGTCACGGTCTGGTTGTGCAGGTGGCAGGCTGTGCCCGGAGCGAAGGGACTGATTTCTCCGTAAGAATAGAAGCCGGTCAGCGTTGCCCGGTCTCCGAAGACGCCACCGACAGCCTCGACTTCCTCATCGACGTGCTCGCCCATCACCAGCTTGCGACCGACGCAGCTGACAAGGATCGCCAGGCTGTTGCCGCTGAAAGCCTGCATCGCACGTGCTGCCTCTGCCGCCGCTTCCGCTCCGTCGATCAGGCTATCTGTGCTGGCGTGCATCAACTTCAGATAGCCATCCGGATCGATGGATCCGGCGAGAGTCAAACTTCCTGCCGCCTCGTCCACAGCCAGAATGGTGCGAATCAGTTCGACCTCTCCTCGACCCTCGGAAAGCATGGCGAAGGGAAACAGCAGCCCCGAAGCCGGCAGATCCTCCGCATGAGGTCCGAGATAGCGCTTGTAGATCTCAAGCGCCGGTTCGCCATCGAGTTCGTAGAGCACGTTGCCTGCGGCACGCGTCACCTTGCGTGCGGGGCCAAAGGGAGTCCAACCGCCGAAGGAACCGTGTGCAAACCGGAGGCGTTCACCCGCCAGTCCGACAGCAACCACCGCGTCATCGCAAGCGCCGTCCGGACCGAGCGTGAAGGTACGGCGGAAGGCTCCCCCATCCCCGGCCAAGCCTCCCGTAATGGGCAGCATTTTGCCGACACAGCTGGTGATTCCTTCGACAAGCGCACTGCCGTTGATCTGCACCCCTGGGGCGAACACCAGCAAGGCCTTGAGGTCGGGACCGCATAGCGCCGTACCTATACGCTCCCCGGCAGCGAAGGAATCCTCCATTCCCTGGAGGCGCGTGCTGGCAAGCGCCGGCACTGCATGCTCGAAACTCACGGCAGTGACGATGCAGGTCCCGTCCGACACGCCACCATTGCCGATTTCGCCTGCGGTCGAGCAACCGATCAGCGATGCCGTCAGGAATTTTTTCTGCAGCATTCCAATGAAATCGGGGTGATCGAAGAAGCTGGCAGCGGCAAATACTGTGACCAGGTTCGGCTGCAACGTGACGAGCGGCGCCAGCGCATTGCCGACGGCATCGGCGTCGGGAGACTTCAACACAACCTGATCGATCTGCATCTGCGCTCCTTATGGTCGCTATCCCGATAATACGACCGGATCGACTGCGGCCGCCATCATGAGTCTCCTCGCAGGAAATCATGCACGACGGAGACCTGATCGTCGTCAAGGAACATCGGGGCATGCCCCACCGATGGCATCTCGGTTGCCTGGGCGCGCGGCCCACGCGCCTGCATCTCTTGCACCGTCGTGCGCGATAGCAGGTCAGAATGTTCGCCACGAACCACCAGCGTCGGGCAACGGACCGCATCGTAGAGAGGCCATAGCACGATATCCTTGCCGCCGTCTTGCGCTGCCATCGCGGCACGGAACGGCGCGGCGATGCCGGGATCGTATCGCAGAGAGAAGCGCCCGTCCGGCAAGGCTTTCGTCGTATGCACGGTTAGATGGCGCCACTGGGCGTCGGTCAGATTGCCAAACGGGGCGGAAACCGTGCGGACGAAGCGCTCGGCCTCATCGAGCGTGGCGAATTGCGGGGCGTTGCCGAGATAGATACTGATGCGTTCGAGCGCACCAGCGGCGATCACCGGGCCGACGTCGTTGAGGATCAGGCGGCGGATCGGGCTGCCCGGCTGAGCGGCAAGCGCCATGCCGATCATGCCGCCCATCGAGGTCCCGAGCCAATCGACCCGCTCGACATCGAGGCGTGCGAGGAGCGCGACCATGTCCTGGGTGTATTGCGGAATCTGGTAGTGCGCCGGATCGCGCAGCCAGTCGCTCCTGCCGCGCCCCACCACGTCGGGGCACACCACGCGATATTCGCCGGCGAGCGACTGTGCGAGGAAGTCGAAGTCGCGGCCGCAGCGCGTCAGGCCATGGACGCAGACCAGCACGCGCGGATTGCGCGGATCGCCCCACTCGACGTAGGCCATGCGGTGGAAGCCGGCGGGGGAAAGGCAATTGACGTAACGGGGTTCAACGGGGTTCATCGGGCAGGTCCGGAATGAAATCGACCGTATTGTGCCAGTAGCGGCGCCGCTGCTCGCGGGTATGCAAAACCTTCATACCGTCAGCACCTAGTCGCAGGACGATGGCACCACCGGTGTCAGTACGGTGGATGTGTGCGCCGCTCGCCGCGTAGCGCTCAAGCACGGCCGGATGGGGATGGCCAAAGCGGTTGCGGTAGCCGACCGGGAACAGCACCTCACGCGCCCCGACAGCGGCGACAAATTCTGCAGAAGAGGTTTTCTTCCCACCGTGGTGTGGGGCGACGAGAACATCGGCGCGTAGCGCATCGCCGTCTCGCGCCAGCAATTCGGCCTCCGCCTTGCCTTCGATATCGCCGGGGATTAGCACGCTGCCAACAGCGCCCGCGGCTCCTTGTTTGCTTTCGATCTTCAGCACGCAACTCATCGCATTGGTCGGCAGTTTGCGATCGTAGTCCGCCGCCGTCGGATGCAGGAAACGGAAGCGCACGCCGTCCCACTCCCACGTATCTCCGGCAACGCATGGCCGCGTTTCGCGCCGTCCCGCCAGCGCCGACTTTTGGATCGAGGTCACGAAGTCACCAACCGGCAGCGTCGCGAGCAGTGATTCCATGCCCCCGGCGTGGTCGCGGTCGGCGTGGCTGACGACGATCTGGTCGAGCCGCGCGACACCCGCCGCACGCAGGTAGGGCACGAGGATACGGCTGCCGGCATCCATCGCCCCGCCGAAATCGGGACCGGTGTCGTAGATCAGATCGTGCGTCGCCGTCTGCACATGCACGGCCTGCCCCTGGCCGACATCGAGCAAAGTCAGCGAGAACTCCCCCGGCGCCGGTCGTTGGGGTGGAACGAAGAACAGCGGCAGGAAAGCCGCGAGACCCAGCGCGCGGGCAGGGAAACCGCGCGGCAGCAGCAGCCAGATCGCACCGAGCACCGCGAGCGGCACAGCCCAGGCCGGCGGGGCATGCTGCTGCCAGAGCGCGCCGGGGAGCATCGCGAGCCAGGCCAGCCCGTCGAGGAGCGGCGCAAGCAGCGCATGGGCAAGTTGGAGCGCCCAGCCGAAGCCGGGCAGGCTGCCGAGGAGCGCCAGCGGTGTGACGATGAAGCTCACCAGGGGGATGGCGATGGCGTTGGCGATGGGCGAGACCAGAGAGAATTGCTGGAAGAGCGCGAGCAGCAGCGGAATCAGGCCGAGCGTGATTGCCCATTGCGCCCGCCCCCATTCGACGAGCCAGTGGCGTGAGCCGAGCCGTCCGTCGGCGATATGAAACAGCAGCGCGACTGCGCCGAAGGATAGCCAGAAGCCGGCCGACAGGATTGCCCATGGATCGAGCAGCAGAACGAGCAGTAGCGCAGCGCCGAGTACCTGAGGCGCGGCGAGCGCCCGCCCGGAAAGAAGCGCGGTCACCACGACGCCGAGCATGTACAAGGTACGCTGCGCCGGCACGCCGAAGCCCGCCAGCAGTGCATAGCCGAAGGCGCCTAGGAAGCCGGCCAAGGCAGCGGCCTTCTGCGCCGGCCAAATGAGCGGCAAACGCGGCGAGCGCCGCCACGGCGCGAAGACGAGCCAGGCGGCAAGTCCGCCGACCATCGTCACATGCAGGCCAGAAATCGACATCAGATGCGTGATGCCGGTCGCGGCGAACAGGCGCCACTGTTCGGGAGAAATCGCTTGCTGGTCTCCGACCGCGAGCGCCGTAACCACGCCAGCGTAGGGCTGCTGGGCCAGAGTGCGCTTGATGCGTGTTCGCACCGCCTCGCGCAACTGTCCGACGCTTGCTGAGAAGCTTGCGGGTTGCGTCTCGAGCCGCGCGGTCTGCAGCCCTTTCCTGACATAGCCGGTGGCACGGATGCCACGTTCGAACATCCAACCTTCATAGTCGAAGCCGTGCGGATTGAGGCCACCGTGCGGCCGCTTGAGGCGCACCACGAAGCGCCAGCGCTCGCCCGCGCGCGGCAGCGGCAACACGCCCGGCGGCGCGGCCTCCATATCGCCCTCCTCGTCGGCGATTGGCACCACCTGCCGGTACCAGGAGAGGGCGATGCGCGAAGGCACGGGCGCCGGAGCTGTTTCGACGACGAAAGTGAAGCGTACGCCGCGTTCGAAGCTTTGCGGCAGATCGGCGACGACGCCGACGACCTCGATGTCCCGCCCTTCCCATGCCGCCGACAATGCATCGTTCAACCGCCAATGAGCCAGCCCGCCCGCCCAGGCGATGCCGAGCAGCCCTGCGCCGACGACTGCGAGCGGCAGCCAGCGCTTGCGGCCTGCCGCCAGCAACACGATCCCGGCTGCAGCGGCCGCGGCGAGAAAAGTCGGCGCCGGCAGCACGGCGCACTGCTGCAGCAGGAAAATACCAAGCGCGAACCCCAGCACCCGCCACGGCATGTCTACAATCCCTCAATACACAACTGGCTACGCCGATACACACCCGACCATACCGCAGTGAATGAGAACCGCTGGCTGGCGCCGTTCCGCAATACCTTGCTCCACCCGCGGCTGTGGCACCTCAATCGCCATTCCTGACCGGGGCAGCGACGGGTAGCTATGGCAGGGCCGTCGAAGATCTTGTTGTTTCTCAGGGGGACGGACAAGGCTGCGCTGGCCAGGACACCTGTACGCATAACCCGCGGCCTTCCAAGCCATCCCCTGTTTTGAGTTGGGCACCCATCTGGCGTGCGGCCGAAGCGACGATCGCCAAGCCGAGGCCGGAACCCGCCGCCCCCATCTGGCTACCCCGTCGGAACCGTTCAAAAATGCGTTCCCGATCACTCAGCGGAATACCCGGGCCGTCATCGCACACAGACAGCGTCCAGGTTTCTCCTCCGCTAGCAGGTTCAATGCGAACCAGTACCTGGCCGCCTTCGTGGCCATACCGGATGGCATTGGCCACCAGATTTCCGATGATCCCTTCGAAGAGATGGCCTGTACGGCCGACGGCCAAGTGGTCCGGTCCCTGATAGGCGAGTTCAATCGATCGGGCGCCGGCTTCTTGGGCATAGGCGGCGAGACACTCTCGTACGATATCGGCCGCATCATCATGGGTCATGTGCACATCGGCCTGAGCTTCCAGACGGGCCAGGGTCAGCAGTTGGTTCACCAGCCGGTTGGCGCGGCCCAGACCGACCTTGAGCCTCCCCGCTGCCTCGGCCCTTGTCTCGGACGAGGTGGCCCGCAGCACTTCATCTGCCTGGGCACTGACGACTGCCAAGGGGGTACGCAGTTCGTGGGCCGCATCGGCAAGGAAATCACGTTCCCGCTTCAAGAGGGCATCCAACCGACCCAGGGTACCGTTCACCTCGTCCACCACGGGCCTCAGTTCTGAAACCAGGTCGCCCATCTGGATGGGCGTGAGATCGTCCGGTTTTCGGGCCGACAACTCCGCCGAAAACTTGCGCAGGGGTTTCAAGCCGCAGCGCACCACAAACAGCACCGGCAGCAAGAGCAGGGGCAGTCCCACCAGGAGGGGGGCAATGATGCTGACGGGGCTCAGCATCACCGCATTGAAGTCCGTCCGTCGCCCACGCGCGGAGTGCAATACCTCAACCTGGTAGGTCCGATTCGTGGTCCAGCGCACATAGGCTCGGTAGTCTTCGCCATCCAGCATTGCGTTGAAGAACCCTTCAGTTCCCCGTGAACTGGCCTGTAGGCGTGGAACATTGGGGCTGCCCGCCACCCATTGACCGTCCGCACGCCAAAGGTTGAAGCCCGCCGCATCATGATGCGGGGTGTCGCCAGCAAATTCGGATATGACGAGATTCACGCCCAGCATGGATTGTTGCAGCGTGTCCTGTTCCAGATCCTGCTCCGCGACTCTGGTCAGTCCATCCGCGAAGATGCGCAACTGTCTGTCAAATCCGCCGGAATCCGGCCAATACATCAGCGCGAAGCCCACCCCATAAATGGCCACCCAGACCAGGGCGCTGCCCAACAGGACCGTCACCACCAGTACATTCGAGAGTGATGGAGGTGCCTTCATTCGCTCAGGAAGTAACCGACGCCGCGCACGGTCTGGATCATGCTCGCGCCGAGCTTGCGACGCAGATTGTGGATGTGCCAATCCAGTGTGCTGAATTCGAGGGGATCCCCATAGGGTTGAAGCAACTGGGCCATGCGGTGCTTCGTCACCACTTGCCCTGCATGCCGGGCCAACTCTTCGATGATCTGGAATTCCTTCGGGGAGAGCGGGATGGGTACACTATCCAGGCTGACTTCCCGTCGACCGGTATGGATTTGCATCGTGCCGAATGCCCAGGCCGAAGAAGACTGCCCCGCCGCACGCCGGGTTACGGCCCGGATGCGGGAGGCCAGTTCCACGGGGGCCACCGGCTTGATGACGTAATCATCCGCCCCTGCATCCAGGCCAGACACTCTGGATGCCACAGCATCCAGGGCGGTCAGGACAATCACCGGCACCACCACGCCGTCCCGGCGCCAGGCTCGAAGCAGTTCCAGGCCTTCGCCATCGGGCAGGCCCAAATCCAGCACCAGACAGGCAAACTGTTCGGAAGCCTGGACCTGCAAGCGCGCATCCTTGACGCTTCTCACCCACGTGCAGACGTACCCATGGCCCATCAAGGCCCGCTGCAGGGCCGAGCCCAGGTCCAGATCATCTTCTATGAGCAATAAGTGCATGGCTGTTTATAGGCCTTCTGTCCGCGCGAAGCCTAGCAAACAGTTCGAATTACGCCTAGGATGGGCCACAGGCCGCATCCTGCGGACGTTCGTCTGTGCTCACCCAGTCGACGCGATTCTTCTCGATGCTCGGCCATAACGGGTTGCCCCCAATCCCAACAAGCCCAGGCCCAACATACTGAGGACCCCGGGTTCCGGCACGGCGGACGTCCGTGTCCGGGTCTCGATCGCATCAAGGAAAAGGGTATTGATCGGTACGCTGGTGCCATTCGCGCCATCCCAGAGGCGAATGGTGTCGAAGCCTCCGCCCTCAAACCCAAGGTAGTGAAAAGCCGATTGATGGATAATCGAGCTGGCGAGAATCCTGACTCCGTCATTCAACAGTTCGAAATAGGCCGGCCCCCGCGCAGGGATGATGCCGCTTCCGATCAAAAAGCCCACATCGTCGAAATCCAGTCCGCTCGCCAGACTGATCTGAGTATAGCCGCGATCGCCGCCGATGGGATACCAACTGTATTGTCCATCACGACCACCGGGATCGTAGTTCACCAGGATGCTGTCACCCGCGTCACCATTGATCTGTTCAACTCGAATGCCATCCTCGATGTAAGGTCCAGAGCCCCCGTTGTAGAGGCCATTCTTACTGGGAATATTTTCAAAGCTGTTGAAATGGCTACGGTTGGCATCGTCAATAAAGTCGGACGTGTGAACGATCGGGGTCGCCAGGCTGAGTGTTGACCACAATCCTGAGCAAACGAATGCGACGAACTGCTTTTTCATGGCTGTCACCTTTCAAGGAATGGGAGATCAGGAAGGCCAGACTGTACGGAGTCAATGCTTTGGATTTCATTTGTATCGCCCCTGCTTCCACCAACAGATGACCTGGGTTCATTGAGACAGGCTGGATTGCACGCCGCCTTTCATCATCAGGACGACACACGAGCCCCCAAGGATTCACAAAGAATGTGTTTCCTATAGTGCGAGCTCCTTACCCCCCATCTTGGAGAAAACATGAAAACTTCTTGGCTCACCGCCTGCGCCTGTATTGCCCTAGCTCTGTCGGGTTGCGCAGCCAACCAACCTCAACAGGCGCAACAACCTGCCCCCAGTAGCAGCACCAGTACCCGGGATGTGCGCGATGCGGCCCACGGGGCCAGTTCCACAGCCCGGGATGTGCGCGATGCGGCCCACGAGGCGAGTTCCACAGCCCGGGATGTCCGCAACACCCTCTACGATTTGAAGAGTATTTTCCGTTGAAAGCAGCTGTCTTTCTGGCGGGCGTCTTAGTCATAACAACGACTCTGTGCGCCCAACACTCTACGGCGGGTTCGCCGGAGCCCATGCCCTGCGTCGAGGGGGTTTGCCTGGGCGACGGCCCCGAACGCCTGGGAAATTTGGCATGGGATGAAATTCCCCCCGCCACGGCCCGGTCCATGACGGGGCGCCAACAGCAGAAACTAGACACGCTCTACAAGGGCCGCTTCGACGACATCGCCCCCAGCCTGATCCAGGGCAAGTTCGATCGCCGCGTGCTGAGGTCTTTGGACCGGATTAAGGCCGCTTGCAGGGGTAACAGCCTGACCGGACAGTTCACCTCGGCAGGCGGCCATCCCACCCGCGTCACATTGAGTCTCCTGCCCCAAGCATCCGGACAACAGTCGTGGCAGGTGATCGCCATCAACCGCACGTTCCCCGAGGCCACAAACCGCAGGCAGCAGGAGGAAATCCATCAACAGCTAGATGCCCACTATGGTCGTTACGACATGCATCGCCGGTCACCCCAACCCGGCGAAGCCAGCTACCTCTACACCTGGGTGGGCATGCCGGCGATGGTGTTGAATCTGAATCTTCCCCCGCCAGCCATAATGGAAACGCGCTTTGCCCAGAACTCCTTGTGTGACGCACCACGCAAAATGAGCATCGACTGAGATACACGCCATGCGGGCCATCCTGCAAACAACTTATGGAGATGCCCGCTCGCTGAAAGTGGACTATGCGCCCCACCCGCCCAGGCGATGCCGAGCAGCCCCGCGCCGACGACTGCAAGCGGCAGCCAGCGCCCCTGCTGCAAGAAAAGTCGGCGCCGGCAGCACGGCGCATTGCTGCAGCAAAAAGACACCGAGCGCGAAGCCCAGTATCCGCCACGGCACCATTCAGCGCCCCCCGAAAAAGCCGCTATGCGGCTTCCCTCCCAGGGGGCCAAGAAATACTTGGAGCGGTCCGGCGTATTTCTTGCCACAATCCCTCCATGCGCAAATGGCTACGCCGATACACCCCCGACCATGCCGCGGTAAGCGAGAATCGCTGGCTGGCGCCGTTCCGCAACACCCTGCTCCATCCGCGGCTATGGCACCTGAACCGCCATTCCGCAGCCGGCGGCGTGGCCGCAGGGCTCTTCTGCGGACTGATTCCCGGACCGTTCCAGATGCTCGGCGCGGCGATCTGCGCCGTCGTCTTCCGCATCAATCTGCCGCTCGCGCTGGTCGTCACGCTGTACACCAACCCCCTCACGATCGTCCCGATTTACTTCGTCGCCTTCCGCCTCGGCAAACTGTTCCTCCCCGGCGAGGGGCGCTTCGTCGCACCGCCGGAATACGGTGATGCCGGCCTGTTCCATTGGACGGGCCAACTGATCGACTGGATCGCCCACCTCGGCGCACCGCTCGCACTCGGGCTCGTCCTGCTGGCCTGTCTGCTGGCCGGGCTGGGCTATCTCGCCGTGCGTGTCGCCTGGCGAATTTATCTCCTACGCTATTGGCACCGCAGGCGGCGGCGCCACGCTCAGCGCTCCGTCGCACAATAAAAATCGGTGCTGGCAGGACGCCGCCAGTGATAGATCATGAGTGACTATCACCAGGCTGGTGCCGTGCGCGGCATTCATGCGCAACATCAGCGCAAACACCTCGTCGGCGGTATGCCGGTCGAGGTTGCCGGTCGGTTCGTCGGCCAGCACGCAGGCCGGTTGCGTCACCAGGGCACGTGCCAGGGCGGCGCGCTGACGCTCGCCGCCAGACAGTTCGCCCGGCCGGTGCGACAAGCGCGCGCCGAGACCGACCTCCGCCAGCATCGCCGCCGCGCTTTCATGCGCCTCGGCCTTCGGCAGGCGACGGATCAACAAAGGCATCGCGACGTTTTCCAGCGCGGAAAACTCCGGCAGCAGATGATGGAATTGATACACGAAGCCGAGACTCTCGTTTCGCAGCCTGCCACGCTCCGTTTCGGAGACTGCGGAAAGATCGCGGCCCTGCAGTTCGACCTTGCCGGCAGTCGGCGCGTCGAGCCCGCCGAGCAGATGCAGCAGTGTGCTTTTGCCCGAACCGCTCGCGCCGACGATCGCCGCTGTCTCGCCGGCGCCGACTTTCAGGTTGACGCCCGCCAGCACGGGCACCTCGACCTTCCCCTGGCGGAAGGTCTTGACCAGCCCTTCGCAGAAAAGCACCGCCTCATTCATATCTGAGCGCCTCCGCCGGATTGACGCGCGCGGCGCGCCAGCTCGGATAGAGCGTCGCCAGCAGCGTCAGTACGAACGACACGGAGCCGATGATCCAGACATCGGACCAGTGCAGGTCGGAGGGCAGGTCGGAAATGTAATAGACGTCCTTGGCGAGGAACTGGATGCCGAGCATGCGCTCGAGGAAAGGCACCACGGTTTCCACGTTTAAGGCCAGCGCCACGCCGCCTGCCATGCCGAGCGCCAGCCCGATCGTGCCGATCAATGCGCCCTGCACGACGAACACCGCCATGATGCTGCCGGGGCTCGCTCCCAAGGTTCTCAGGATCGCAATGTCGGCGCGTTTGTCCTGCACCGTCATGACCAGCGTCGACACGATGTTGAAGGCCGCCACCGCGACGATCAGCAGCAGGATCAGGAACATCATGTTCTTCTCGATCTGCACCGCGCGGAAGAAGTTGGCGTGGTTGCGTGTCCAGTCGGAGATGCGCAGTTCCTGGCCGAGCCCGGCAGCCAGTTCGCGCACCACGCGCGGCGCAGCGAACAGGTCGTCGAGCTTGAGCCGCACGCCTGAGACACGGTCGTCCATGCGGTAGAGTTTCTGCGCATCCTCGAGATGTAGCAGCGCCAGGCCGCTGTCGTACTCGAACATGCCGACCTCGAAGATGCCGACCACGGTGAACTGCTTCATGCGCGGCAGCACCGCCGCGGGCGTCACCATCCCCTGCGGGGCGATCAGCGTCACCTTGTCGCCCTCGAAGGCGCGCAGCGCATAGGCGAGTTCCGCGCCGAGGACGATGCCGAACTCTCCAGGCGCCAAGCGTTCGAGCCGTCCGGCGCGCATATGCTGCGCGAAGTCGGCAACGCGCTCTTCCTCCGTCGGCAGGATGCCGCGGATCACCGCGCCCTTCACCTGGCCCTCGAAGGAAAGCATGCCCTGCTGCTGGATATAGGGCGCCGCTGCGACGACGCGCGGATGGCGCGACACGTCGGCCACGGCCGCCGGCCAGTTGTCGAGCTCGCCGTCGGCTCCAGCAATCTGCGCGTGCGAGGCGACGCCGAGGATGCGCGTGCGCAACTCCTTCTGAAAGCCGTTCATCACCGAGAGCACGACGATCAGCGCGGCCACCCCGAGGGCGAGGCCGAGCATCGAGATCAGCGAGATGAAGGAGATGAAGCGGTTGCCGCCGCCGGCCTTGCGGGCGGTGGTATAGCGCAGGCCGATGAAGGTTTCGAAGGGCATGGGGGCGCCATGTTAACATGCCCGCCCTATGCGCCTGACCCTGTTCGTGCCCGGCCTGCTGCTGCCGCGCGAAATCCTCGCCGATACCGTTTTCGACCTGACTGCCCCGGCCCTCTCGCTGATCCTCGGCCGCGGCCGGCGGCATGAGCGCGAGGCTGGCTGGCTGGCAGCGGCCTTCGGTCTCGACGTCAACGCCACGCTGCCCGCCGCCGCACTGCGCAAAGTCGGCGCCGGCGGGACGGCACCGACTGAAGAGTGGCTTTGCCTGGATCCTGTGCATTTCGATGTCCGCCGTGAAGGCATCATGCTCGCCGACCCTGCACGGCTCCAATTGACGGGCGAGGAGTCCGCCGCCCTACGCGAAGCAATGCAACCGCTGCTCGCCGAATGGGGTGATCTGTCGGCTTCGGCACCGGACCGCTGGGAACTGCGCCTCGCACGGCCGCAGGCCCTCGAGACCCTGCCGCTGGCAGAAGCCATCGGCCGCCCTGTCGATCCCGCGCTGCCCGGTGGCGCGGACGGACGTAGCTGGCGTCGGCTGCTCGCCGAGATCCAGACGATTCTCCATGCCCATCCGGTCAATCGCCGGCGAGATGAACAGGGACGCCCGACGATCAACAGTCTCTGGCCCTGGGGCGCCGGTAGTTTGCCGCAACAAGTGCAGGCCGCGTTCAGCATCGTCTGGGATGACGACCCGGCGATGGCCGGCCTCTGTGCCCTTGCCGGCACTCCCTGTCTTTCCCCGCCTGGACGCTTCGAGTTTGCCAGCGGTAGGGTGCTGGCCCATGTCCGCACGCTGGCACCTCCGGCCAAGAACCTCGATGCGCTGACCTGGCGCGAGATGTTCCAAGCGCTCGAACGCGACTGGCTCGCGCCGGCAGTCGCTGCCCTGAAGCGCAACGACTGCACAGAAGTGGAACTCGTCGGCAGCAGCCTCACCGGCCCAGCACGCACAACCGCCTTCCTGCTGACGCGCGGCGAAGCGCGGCGCTTCTGGCGCAGGCCTCGCCCCTTGAGCGCACTAGCATGACGCGCATCGCAGTTCGCGCCGTGCCGCAGCGCGCCCGGCTGATGCTCGAGCAGGCGGGCGTGCATCCGCTGCTGGCGCGCCTCTATGCCGCCCGTGGCATCGCCAGCGCTGAAGAGCTGGATATCCAGCTCGCCGGGCTGCTGCCACCCGACCGCATGAAAGGCATCGATGCCGCGGCAGCGCAACTCGCCGATGCCGTCATGGCGGGAAAGAAGATTCTCATCGTCGCGGACTACGACTGCGACGGCGCCACGGCCTGCGCCGTCGGGCTGCGCGCCCTGCGGGCCATGGGTACGCAGGGCGGCACGGTCGACTATCTGGTGCCGAACCGTTTCGAGACCGGCTACGGACTCTCACCCGAGGTGGCACGACTCGCCGCCCAGCATGGCACGCTCGGCCGGCCGGACCTGCTCGTCACCGTCGACAACGGCATCGCCAGCGTCACCGGCGTTGACGAAGCGAAGCGGCTCGGCATGTCCGTGATCGTCACCGACCACCACCTGCCCGGCGACGAACTGCCGGCGGCGGATGCGATCGTCAATCCGAACCAGCCGGGATGCACTTTCCCGAGCAAGAGCATCGCTGGTGTCGGCGTAATGTTCTACGTGATGCTCGCGCTGCGCGCGGAACTGCGAAGACGCGGCTGGTTCACCACGCGACAGGAACCCAACCTAGCCGAACTGCTCGACCTTGTCGCGCTCGGCACGGTCGCCGACGTGGTGCAGCTCGACCGCAACAATCGCATCCTCGTTGCGCAGGGGCTCGACCGCATCCGTCGACGTCGCATGCAGCCTGGCATCGCCGCGCTGCTCTCGGTGGCCGGCCGCGAGCCGGAGCGCGCCGGCACCTTCGACCTCGGCTTCGCCGTCGGCCCGCGCCTCAACGCCGCCGGACGGCTCGCCGACATGAGCCTCGGCATCGAATGCCTGACGACAAACGATCCGGCGCGCGCCATCAACATCGCCCAGGCGCTCGACGCGATCAACCGCGAGCGCCGCACCATCGAGGCCGACATGCAGGAGGCCGCCGCAATCCGCCTCGAAGGCATCGACGCGGGCGAACGCGCGAGCCTCACCCTCTTCGATCCCGAATGGCATCAAGGCGTCATCGGCATCCTCGCCGGTCGGATCAAGGAAAAGCTGCACCGCCCCACCTTCGTGTTCGCACGCGGCGAAGGAGGCGAAATCAAGGGTTCCGGACGTTCGATCCCCGGCCTGCACCTACGAGACGCACTCGACCTCGTCGCCAAGCGTCATCCCGCTCTGCTGTTGCGCTTCGGCGGCCACGCCGCCGCGGCGGGACTGACGCTCAGGGAAAACGACCTTCCCCTGTTCGAAAGCAGTTTCGAGGCGGTCGCGAGCAGCTTGCTCGCACCAGCAGATCTGACGCGCACCCTCGAAACCGACGGCGCACTCGAGGCCGGCTACTATGGGCAGGCACCGGCCCGCCTGCTGCAGGGAGCGGTCTGGGGACAAGGCTTCCCCGCCCCGCTGTTCTCCGACGAGTTCGAAGTCGTCCAGCAGCGACTGCTGAAGGACAAGCATTTGAAGCTGGTGCTGAGAAAAGGGCAGGCACGTATCGACGCCATCCGATTCAATCATGCCGAGCAGGCGCCGGCGTATATCCATGCCGCCTACCGGCTCGACATCAACGAATGGCAGGGCACGGCAAACGTGCAGCTGATCATTGAACACTTCGCTCCTGTATAGCCGTAAGCCCGCCATAAGATAGATATAGCTACCTGATCTGGTATATATTTATTCTTAATCTTTAGTTCTAAGCGGCAAAAAACAAGAATCCATGCTTTCGGAATTCAGAGGGTTTCAGTTCCACGCCCAATGCGCTTGGACTGTCGCATTGCTGGCGATTTGCTTCTCGCTCGGCGCGCTGCCGGCCTTGGCGGCCGAAACGCTCGCGGAAAGAAGCGAACTGGAGTTCCTCGCCGAGCAGCCGCTCGTGCTGACCCCCTCCCGCCTGCTCCAGCCCATCAGCGAAGCGCCCGCGGCCGTCACGGTAATCGACCGGGAGACGATCCGTGCCACCGGCTACCGCGACATCGGCCGCCTGCTGCGCCTGGTGCCCGGCATGCAGGTCGGCCAGGAGCGGGCAAGCCTGCACTGGGTCACCTATCACGGCTTGGGCAACGACAACCCGTCCTGGATGCAGGTACTGATCGACGGGCGCTCGGTATTCTCGCCCAGCAGCTTCGGCGGGATCGACTGGAACACCCTGCCGGTCAGCATCGACGAGATCGACCGCATCGAAGTGGTGCGCGGCACGCATTCCGTCGCCTATGGCGCCAATGCCTTCCTCGGTGTGATCAACATCATCACGCGTCACAGCACCGTCGAGCCGGGTTTCAAGTTTTCGGCCAACGCCGGCAATGCGCACATCCGCGATCTTCATGTCGAGCAGGGATGGTCGACAGAATCAGGCAGCTTGCGCCTCAACGCAGGCCAGCGGCACGACACGGGCTTTTCCGGACTGCACGACGGCCAGCACTTCACTACCGCTTCGCTGCGCACCGACAGACGCTTCGGAGACCACGACGATGTAATGCTGCGCCTGGCCGCCAGCAGCGGCGCGCGCGAACTCGGCTATGCGGATTCCACCTACGGCAACAATGCCGAGCGCACCTCAAACAGCCAGAACTTCACCTTGCATGTGCAGTGGCGCCATGCGCCACGGCCTGACGAGGAATGGCTGCTGCACTACTATCGCAACCAGGACAAAATCGACGAGGCATGGACTGCTTCGGCATGGGTAGGAGCCCCGTTCCTCACTACAGCCTACGTCCCTCTCGACCGCAACCGGGAAAGCGTACGCGACAATTTGGAACTGCAATATCGTCTCAGCCTGGGCGAGACGACCAGCCTGCTCAGCGGAATGGAGCTGCGTCAGGATCGAATCGACTCGCCCTTTCTCTACTACGGTGCCGCTAAGCAGAGCAACAGCATGGCACGGTTGTTCGGGCAACTGGACTGGAGCTTCCGGCCGGACTGGAAGTTGAATGCCAGCCTGCTGGCGGAAAAGTTCAGCGGCGACAAGTCCTATCTTTCCCCACGCCTGTTCGCCAACTGGCAAATCGATCGGCGCTCAACCCTACGCTTCGGCTACGCCCGGGCCTGGCGCCAACCGACCATGTTCGAGCGCTACGGCGATGTGCGCGCGATGTTCGGAAGCACACTTCTGGTGCACCCCTACCTGCCCAACCCGGACCTGCGGCCGCCTCGCATGGACAGTCTCGAGATCGGCTATCTGCGGTACTTCCAGGCCTGGGACACGCGGCTGGACGTGCGCCTCTTCAATGAGCGCATGAGCGACTACATCACGCGCGTCTCTCATCCCGAGTACACCACGCCGCTGCTATCCTCGACTCTGCCTTCGGCGCGCTACGAGAACCTCGGTTCGGCTGTCACACTGCGCGGGATCGAATACCAGATCGACAGTCGCCCGGCGAAAGACACCCGCTTGCTGTTCAGCCACAGCATCATCGACCGCCGCAGTGCCGACAGTGCAACGACACGGCTGACCGCACCCTACACGGCCAGTCTGAGTTGGATGCAGACATGGCCACAGAACTGGAACAGCACGCTCACGCTGCTACACATGGGGCCACTGGCGGGGGGAACCGGCTTCGTGCCGCGCTTCGAGTACGTCTCGCCTGCCTATACGACGCTGGACGCCCGCCTTGCGCGTACCCTCAGGCTTGATGGAACACTGATGGAGATCGCCATCACTGCGACCAATCTCGGCGGCAGGCACCAGGAGATCGCCGATCGCTCCGAGCAGTTCCTGCACGGCAGCGATCCGGTCAATCGAACCTCGCGTATGGTCTGGCTGAGCATAACAGTGCAGCCGCGCTAGCCCGCCTTTGCAGAAAGCCACTTCAGCAACGTAAAGCGAAGCTGCTTGGGATTTACCGGCTTGGCGATGAAGTCATTCATTCCAGCTGCGAAACATTTTTCCCTATCCTCCGCAAAGGCATTCGCCGTCATCGCCAGGACCGGAACCCCCTCACATTGCGGCAGTTGACGAATCCGGCGAGTCGCCTCTAGACCGTCCATTTCCGGCATCTGCATGTCCATGAAGATGGCTGCATAGTCGTTCTTTCCCGCAAGTTCAAGGGCCTTGGCGCCGTTTTCCGCCGTGTCGATCGACAGCCCCAGCCCATCGAGCATCGCCAAGGCGATCTCACGGTTGATAGGATCGTCTTCAGCCAACAAAATGCGAGCGCCCTTGAAATCCGGGGCCAGCCCCTCTATTGCATCCTCCGCCGTAGCCACGGCCCGAACTTCCTCCTTGACACGGCCTTTCTTCAGGCGCGCAGTGAACCAGAAGGTGCTTCCCCGGCCATGCGTGCTTTCAACGCCCGCATCGCCCCCCATGAGTTGAGCGAGCTTCTTCGTGATCGCCAAGCCGAGTCCTGTGCCGCCGTACCGGCGGGTCGTCGTATTGTCGGCCTGTTCAAAAGCCGCAAAAAGCCTGGGCAACACATCGGCAGCAATGCCGACGCCGGTATCTTGAACCTCGAAACGGACGAGGACGCTTGATGCGTCCTCTTGCTGAAGCTTCGCGCGCAGAACGATCTCGCCGTCATGGGTAAACTTGACCGCATTGCCCGCATAGTTGAGTAATCCTTGCTGCAACCGTGTGGGATCTCCCAACAACCCAGCAGGCAGCGTGTCGATCTCAGCACTCAAAGCAAGTCCTTTGGCATCGGCTCGCTCGCGCAGGATCGAAGTGACGTTCCCGATCAGGCTCTCTATTTGGACGTCGGATTCCTCGAGCAAGAACTTGCCGGCCTCAATCTTGGAAAGATCGAGAACGGCATTGATGATTCCCTGCAGATGCTCGCTCGCCGCTTCGAGCTTGCCTATCTGCTCGGCCTGCTGGGGCGTCAATCCCGAAGAGGAAATCAGGTGGGCCATGCCGGCGATCGCATTCAAGGGCGTGCGGATCTCATGACTCATGTTGGCGAGGAATGCACTTTTTGCAACGTTCGCGGCTTCGGCGGCCTCCTTGGCCATGGCCAGATCGTGCGTCCGCTGCTCGACGACCTGTTCAAGGTGATCCTGGTACTCGGCCAATTCGATTTCTGCTCGCTTCCGCTCGGTAATGTCCTGAACGGTGCCGATGCCGAACATCGGCTTACCTGACTCTGAAGGCTCCATTTCGGCAATCTCGCGCACCCAGCGCACCTGGCCAGCTACGAGAATACGATATTCAATATCGCAAGGTGCGCCCTCCTGCGCGGCCCTCCAGACGGCAAGTATCCGCTTGCGGTCTTCTGGATGCAGGCAGACGGCGACACGATCCATGTCTAGCGAAGTACCGCGCGGCAAACCGAAAATTCGATAGGCCTCGTCTGACCATTCGAACCTGTTACGCACGATATCCAGCGTCCAACTACCTACCTGTGCGACTGCTTGTGCCCGCTGAAGGTCATTCTCTCGGGCCTGCAATTCAGCAGCAGCCCCAGTAAGCTGGCGGTTGAGTGCGTCAACCTCGTGAAGCCGACTGAGATACGAACGCATGATCGCTGAAATCAGTATGGCCGAAAAGCTGATCGCCAATACTTGAGTCACGAGCGGCAGGATGTGCGGCGTTGGAAGCTGCGGCGGCAGTACACCTGCCACATCCGCGATGAAGAAGCCTAGGCAGACCACCACGGTCAACGCAGCAAAACCTCGTGCAAACGCAGCACCAAGAACCCAGCCTGACATGATGATGATCAGGGGATAGAGGAAAATCGGATTTGCACGTAGGCCGCCAGCGAAAAAAGAAACTACGCTGACATAGATCCACGTACCGAAGATCAGTACGAACGATGCCGCCTTCTGCTTGCGGCGCAATGACAACACCAATGCAATTGCGGCCAATACCGCCAGAGCAACACCCGCCACGCCTCGGATCCCGCGCAATTGCTCCGGAACGAAAAAATACAGCGCAAGCAGGAACCCGACCGAACCGACCAGCAGGAAACTGCTCGCGAGTATCGAGAAAGAGGGAATGCGCTCCCAGTATTCGGGGAACGATAAATGGCGGCGTTTGGCCTGGCTGGCGTCCGAATTCAAAGACTGACTCTCTGCGTTGCGATCCAGCAATTCCATAGCAGACAACGGAGGCAGCCTAACACACTCGAATAACGAAAGATATATACATATCCTCAAGCATCGAGGTCAACGAAAAAACCGCCCGGAGGCGGTTTGATCGAAAGCAGATCTGGTTGATTCTGCTTAGGCATTTGGTAGGCGCGATTGGACTCGAACCAACGACCCCCACCATGTCAATGGGCTCCAGACAAAAGCGTCTTTTGTAACTTATTGATTTTGCTTTATCTCGATGCTTGCCGATATCGATAACTAGCGTGACATAGCCCCAATTCAGGGCTAATTTCAGGAGTTCACGTCATAGTTTCGTCATAGCTCACACGGATAACTATCAAGTCCAAGGCAGTTAGATGGACTTAAGAAATGAGGCAAGCGCATCAAATACTGCTGAATCGACTGGCACCAATTCTGGCACTTCATTCCACAACTGGGTCGTTGGTAAGTCCGGATTGGTTTGGTTAGCACCTGTAATCAAGCATCTCAGTTTGAACTTATCTTGTTTCTGCGGTAGCCAACCAGAAATACCAACACAGTTTCCAAACTCATTAATGCATTTAACTAATTCTTGGTGATCGGTAACTCCAGCCTGCCAGCAGAGTGACTCCATTGCGCCAGCTCGTCCGCCACCAGGTAGGAGTGTTATGGCTACTGATGGGGCACCAGCAACAGAAACAAAAGTATCAACCGCTGTTGGCACTGGATAGCGAAGTCCAGAGTTTGAAATTGGCTGAGTTTTTTGCAAGACACTTTGCATCTTGGAGAATTTTGCAACTGGGTCGTCATCTGCATCAATCATCAATATCAAGTGCTCTAGACGGCCAAAGTTTTTATCAAATGATATGCCATCTAGAAGTTCCCTAATGGCATCTTCCCCACCCAACTTTCCATCATGATCCATAGGACAACAAACGTCGAAACCGGTAATGTCCCTCTTTGAGAGCAAAGCTAGGACCATTGCTTTATCTGACCTTGAGGTTCCCTCGGTTTTTCGTCTGCCAAAGGGTGGGTTTCATGCTACCAGTTTTTCCTGATGCTGCTCGCTGATCCAGCTTTCCAAGAACTGGATTGGCGACTTGTAACCAAGTGT
>JBGFRW010000036.1:0-84013 GCA_041694935.1 Pseudomonadota bacterium
CGCTTCGCGCCATCTGCGCAGCGTGCAGAAACAACCCGAACGGATTCGTCGCTACTTTCAACATGACCCCGTCAAATATGCCGCATGACTCAGTTCAAGTTCATGAAAGCCGACTCAATAGCTTGTTGCTTGCTGTCCCTGCAGCCATCTTTTGGGCTTCCGTCCACATGTTGTAACCATCGCTAACGAGTTTGCTGCCCGAAAGCATGTATCCGGTAGCGCCAGTGCGACCGCTGATGGAGGCTGCCAGCGAGCCGGTGTTATTGGTGCCATAGGTGGCAGAAATATTCTTGGCAACACCGGGTTTCGGGGATCGGGTCAGAATGTTGATGACGCCCCCCATCGCATTACCCCCGTAAAGGCCCGATCCAGCCCCGCGTACGACTTCGACGCGCTCTACGTCACGTGTTGTTAGCTGCGACCAATCGACTTGCCCGTCAAATTGGACGTTCATTGGCACGCCATCGATCAGGACAAGCGTGCGACCATTGCCGGACATACCCCGTGTGTATGTTTGGGCAATACGATTGGGGGCGGCAACATCCATTCGCGCCGCATAGACGCCCGGAACTTCGGTCAGCAATTGGTCAACCGTCGTTGCATTCGATTTTTCGATTGCTTCCCGGTTGATCACCGTCACCGATGCAGGGATATTTCGTATCGATTGCGCGGTCTTGGTAGCGGTTACTACTACCTCTTCCAAGTTGTTTGCATCCTCGTCCGCACTTGCAGTGCCAATCATGAGCGAACAGGTACTGAAGAGTACAAAGCGCAATGAGAAGTGAAAGTTTCCTTGCGGTGAAGCGGGTTTCATGGGTCTTCCCTCTTTCTTGATCTGCATCAAGTATCTGATTGATGAATAAGAAGAATAAGCAGTGGGGATGCTAGCGGTGATCTAACGAAAGGAAGTGCGACATGGGGTCGCATGCGACAGCGTGTCGCGGTAAGGCGGCTTATTATTTGGCCGTCGCCTCGGTGACGAATGCGATCTTGACGATGCCGGTACGCTGGGTGGAGTCAAGGATGACTAGAATCATTTCATAGCGTGTGGTGCGGTCGGCGTTGGCCTGCCAATCCAGCAGTGATGTCTGAGACGCGAATAGCGTTAGCGACTAGGTGGCTCCGAGGTGCAGCGGTTGCCGGCATTCGGCAATTGCGCTGAAACGTGAGCAGGGCGATAGTCGACGGACTGTAGCGCCGCCTTGACCTTTCGGCAGTCGAGCGCGACCTCTGCGAGCTGCGCTTGGTTGCGCGGAAAAGATCGTTGAAGGGGGGGCGATTGATGAATGTTTTCGGACTTGCTGCTGTGAGGTCATTGATCTTGTTCTCTGACTGTCTCCCTGATTGTGGCGTGAGGATGCAAGCGAAAGGCGGCAGAGCAATAGGCTGACCGAATCTTCCCTTCAGGAGATCAGCCAGTAGTAGCACAAACAAAGGGCGCTCAGTCTAGCGACATTGCTGTGGGCTACTGACAGTAGCCTGATACCTTCCAACCTCTGGAAAGCGAATGGGCAGAAAGTTAAAGAAGAATTATCTCCGTAGCCGCTTCCAGCCGAGAACCATTGCAGTCAGACTGACAAGAAAGCCTGCAATGCTACCTGCGATCAGTAACGCGTCCCAAAGCGGACGATGATCCAATAGTACCTTCCAGTCCCAACTATGAAGGAAGTTGAACAGCAGGCGTTTGATGCGACCGTAGTCATCGCTGCGTTGCACGATGCGAGAGGTCTTTAGGTCGAAATAAAGCCAAGTGAAATGGGGGTCGTCGAATTTCAAGACAAGTACGGGCAATGGTTTCTCGAAGCCGCCCGTCATCGTATGCGGTTCGCGTACGTAATAATGCCAGCCATACTCGACTTGCAGTTCGCTGCTGATTATGCGCGCATGCGGCATCAGGCGCATCGCTTCGTCTTGGATTTCAGTTGTTGTATAGGTGTCGGTTATTTCGCAGGTCCGTGGATCGCGCAGCACGCGAACCTGATTCTGGGCATCCCTGGCGAGCACATGGAGCCTGTCCTTGTGACGTATCCACTCCAGTTCTCGTATGTCGAGGCTTGTCCTGACAAGACAGCCGATCGCGGCTGTGGCATCGAAATCCTTGGCGAGCAATCTCTGTTCAAGGTTTCTCTCAAGCGGTTTGGTTGCACCAGAATCAAATATTCTCCAAGGGTTGACAGAAAACAGTCCACTGACGACCCAAGCGAGAATGAAGAAACCAGAAACCAAGCCGATGGCATGATGCCAGCGCATCAGTGGCTTTCTGTAGGGGCTGCAGCTTCCGCTTGGATAGCCGCGCATCCGCCAGCGCATGATGCCTATCACGATGCCCGCAACGGCAAGAATGGATCCAAGCAACGAACTGTAGATCACGATATCGGACCACCACGCATCGAGCATTCCGCCACGGAACGGATATAGCCAATGCAGCCAGGCGCCGAGCCAGTTCCAATAGTTTTCTGTGATTGACACGTCCCGTATGACTTCCCCCGTTGTGCCGGACACATACAAGGATGTTAGCTCCGGATGTTTCAAGATGATGCGGAAAAGAGGGCGGTGCGGATCGAGCGCCTTGGAATGTGTCCAGGCGTCTTCCGCAATCTGCTCTATGCGTTCAATGTGACTCTCTGGTGCAAAAGATAAGGCTGACGCACGGGCAGCCTCAACGCTGGTAGGAGGGATAGCTGCACCCGTGCGCGCGTCGATGGCGACCGATTTCTTTCCGGTGATTGCTATCAGTCGAGCTTGCCCGGCCACCATGATCAGGCGCAACGATTTCAGAGGCATGTCGTGCGGCAGGCCGGCGATTAGGGTGGCCGGTCCACCGCAACAGTTTTCCTCTACAAGCGGGTGGCTGGCTCGCAGGCGCTCCATCTGGGTCAGCTTCGGGTAACCAACATACATCATCACGACCCCGGACAGAAACCAGGGGGCCATGAAAAGACTCAGCGGAATGCCGAGCCAGCGATGCGAAAGAAAGAGCCAGCGCTTCCCGGTCACGATACGAATCGATGAGGCTTAGAAGGTCATATGGATGGAAAGGTCGACCGTACGGGGCGCGCCCAGGTACACCTGGCTCGCGCCAAGATTTTCGGCATAAATCTCATCTGTCAGATTTTTGCCGCGCAGAGTGATACGGGTTTTGCGATCTGGCTTGTAGCTCAAAAACGCGCCAAGCAACTGATATGCATCGTGGTAGATCGTGTTGGCGGTGTCGGCGAATCGCGAGGACACATAGCGGTAGTCGGCACCCATTTCCCAGAAAGCGGAGGGTTGATAGGCCACCCACAGATTGCCTACATTCTTCGGCGTGTTCGTCGGGCGATTACCCTTGCGTGAAACGACGACGGAGCCGACCTTTTCATTGAAATCGTCGTACTCTGCCAGAACGTGGGACACGTTGCCGGCTAACCGGACGTTGCGAGCAAGCTGGTAGCCCGCAGCGAACTCGATGCCCCGGGAGGTTTGCTGACCAACGGGGATTGTCTGATTGGAGTTTGCCGGATCGGTAACAGCAAAATTCTTCCGCTGAATTTCGTAATATGCGACAGTGCCGCTGCCCCTCCCGCCGTCGAACGAGAACTTGCTGCCGATTTCAGCTTGTTTGCCTCGTGTCAGATCGAAATCTCTGACCTGCGAGAACGTGGCTGTCGTCAGAATGCCAGCAGGCGGGTCTGCTGCCGTGCTGTATTGCGCATAGACGTTTGCCGATGGTGCGATGTCATAGGTCACGGCGATGCGTCCCGTGACAGGCTTGTAGTTGCGCGAGAAATAGGCAGGATCGGTCGCAGTAGGCGTCCGATGGTTGGTGACTTCTAGATCGATGTCGTCCCGACGCAAACCGAGCATCAATGCAAGTTTGTCGGCCAGCTTTGTTCTGTTTTCCAGAAAGAGGGCCAGGGTTTTGACCTTGACGGTCCGGTCCGGATTGTAGGTGTTGGCGAGTCCGCTTTCGCTGAAGAAACTGCCAGTGGTGAAGTCGTATGGATTGACTGGCGTATTGCTCAAGAGGGTTGAAGCCGATGAGGGAAAGCGTGTTTGCTCATTGTGGCTGTAGTCGAACCCACCTGCCCAGTCGGAGGGCAGCGAGAACAACTGGCTGTTCCAGTTGAATTCGAAGCGGTTGCCGTTGAGCTTCTGGTCATGACGCTGCAGTAAGGCATTCGACCTAGTGACCTGGGTGTTGGTGGCATTGAACGCGTACGACTCGACGTTTCGGTAGTCGCGCAAGGCGTCGTAGTGGTAGAGCGTATTCTTGAAGCGAAGACGGTCGGTTGCCTTGAATTCTAGGACCGAGCGCAGCCAGCGCACGTCTTGTTCATACAGGCCATCCTGCGAGTTGTAGTTCTTGAAGCGTGTGCCCTCGTCGATCGACAGCTTGCCTGCAACCGGCTTGAGCAGAGGAGTGCCCCAGTAGGGGCGATCAACGGTTTCGGTCTGTTGCTCGAAGGCGAGCGTATGGCTGAGGCGAGGGCTCAAATCCCACAGCCAGGATGCCGCTGTCTGCCAGGCTTCCCGTTTGGTGCCATCGCTCCAGCCGTTAATCGCATTTCGGTTGATGTCGAGGCGAACGAAATGTTGGTCGGCCAGTTTCCTGTTGATACCTAGCGCCAGTTGGTTGGAGTCGTAACTGCCGTAGGCGGCCTTGGCTTCCGTAAGATTGCCGTCACGGTTTGCCAATTTTGTGACGTAGTTGATCGATCCGCCTACTGCGCCGGCGCCATACATGAAAGTTGATGGGCCTCCGATTGCTTCGACACGGTCGTAGATCCAGCTATCGATCGGTCGCGCCGCGATAACGTCGTATTGGACAGTAATGCCGTTGAAGAGCTGGGTGATGCTCCCTCCAGAGAAGCCGCGGTAGAAAACAGCTCCAGGTGATCCGGGAGCAGAGGATGTGGTGATACCAGGAACGCTCTTTAGGGCTTCTTGAGTCGAATCGATTCCTCGCGTCTCGATCATTTCTCGATCAACAACAGAAACGGATGCGGGAATCTCCTTGATGACGAGGCCGAGCCTGCTTCCGGTTTGTACGGTCTTTTGCAGTCCAACGGCATCTTCTGCAGACTGCCCGGAAACAACGATCGTATCAAGTTGCTTGACTTCCTCGGCGGCAGCTGCCGGAATGATGGTTGCGAGAAGGACGAGCGGTAAGGCGGGGTGCTTCTTCATGGTTTCTCCCTGATGCATGGCTGATGCACGGGAGTCTATTGGCCGCTATTCCCAAAGTTCTGCGACACAACGCCACGTGTGGCGGTATGCCGCATGACATATCGTCGCATGCGGCGGCGAGCACTATCGATAATTGAGGGGCATCAATGCGCCACGGGTGCCTCAGTGACAAAGGCGATCTTGACGATGCCGGCATGCTGGGCGGCGGCAAGGATGTCCGCGACCTTTTCGTAGCGCGTGGCGCGGTCGGCGCGCAGGTGCAGTTCGGGATTGCCTGCCGCGGTGGAAGCGAAATGCGCCTCGACCTCCTCGCGCGAAGCCGGTGCGCCGTTAAGGTGCAGCGCGCCGGCGGCGTCGAGCGCGAGCTGGATAGTCTTAGGCTTGTCGTCAAGCTTCGTGCTGTCGACGCGCGGCAGGTCGATGGGCACCGCCTGTTGGAACAGCGGTGCGGTGATGATGAAGATCACCAGCAGCACCAGCATGACATCCACCAGCGGCGTGGTATTGATCTCCGCCATCGGTGCGGTCTTGCCGCCCTCGTCGAAGCTGCCGAAAGCCATGGCTTACTCCTGTGCGAGTCGCGCGCCGGTGATCAGGTAGGCGTGCAGGTCGTGGGCGAAGCCGTCGAGCTGCGCGAGCACGATGCGATTGGCGCGTGTCAGGGCGTTATAGGCGAGCACGGCGGGAATGGCGACGAACAAGCCGGCGGCGGTCATGATCAGCGCCTCGCCGACCGGTCCGGCGACCTTGTCGAGCACCACGGTGGTAGCGCCGGCCAGGCCGACCAACGCGTGATAGATGCCCCAGACGGTGCCGAATAGTCCGATGAACGGGGCTGTGGAGCCGACTGAGGCGAGCAGGGTGAGACCCGACTCAATGCGCGCCTGCGCGCCGACGATGTGGTTGCGCAGCGCGCGGGTGACGAACTCCGAGATACTGACTCCAGCGCCGATGCCCTGGGCGACATGGCGGCGATGGGCTTCGGCCGCCTGCTCTCCGGCGCGCGCGAGGCCGGCGAAGATGCCGGTACGGTCTTCCTTTTCGAGGGCGCTCAGCGCCGCAGACATGTCAGGTGCGCTCCAGAAGGTGGCTAATGCGCGCTCCATGGCGCGGTTGAGCCGCAGTTGGCCGATGAAGCGGGTCACGATCAGCGCCCAACTGAGAATCGACATCAGCAGCAGCACGACGGCGGTGCTGTGGATGACCATGTCGGCCTGCTGCCAGAAATGCATGAAACCGGTATTCGAAAACATATGCTTTAACTTTCCAGACTGAAAACGATGGGCACCAGCACCCAGGCGGCGATCGGCTCTTCACCGCGCCGGGCTGGCACGAAACGCCACTGCGACACGGCGTCGCGCGCGGCGGTGTCGAGGCGGTTGAAGCCGCTCGACGCCTTGACCTCGACGACTGCAGGATTTCCCGCCGGGGTGACATGCACGCGCAGCAGCACTTTCCCTTCCTCGCCGAGTCGCCGGGAACTCGACGGGTAAATGGGTTTCGGGTTCTTTAGATACTCGGCGTCGAAGCGCGCTTGCGTGATGGGCGCAGGCGGTGCGGGGATCGCGACGGGGGCGGGAGCGGGAGGTGGAAGGACGGCAGGGGCGGGCGGCTGGGGCGGCACGGCGAAATCGACCGGTGCTGCAGCCGGGGTCGGTGTGGTAACTGCCAGAATCGGGGGCGGCGCGAGCGGAACCTTCGGGCGGGGTTGCGGCTTTGGCGGTTCCGGTTTCGGTGGTGGGGGTGATTCAGGAGCCAGCTCGATCAGGCGGACGGCCAGAGGGCGTGCGAACTCGACCAGCTTGTCCGCCGGAACGAAAGTCGCAAGCAGGACAAGAGCTACCGCATGGGCGGCAGCCACGATGGTCAAGCTTCCAGGAGAAGGTCCGACGGAACGAACCCCGCTCCCTGATGCGGAGATGGTCGGATTGAAAACACCCATGGCCATGGATTATCCGCAAGCAGGCTATGAAATCAGGCACCTGTGACGATTTGTCGCAGATGGCCGATACCGTCCCCCTATCGCCTCGATTGAATAAAACCATAGCAATTTTGTCGGGAACTTTGTTAGACTGTTAGCACTCACAGTATGCGAGTGCTAAGATTTAGTCGAAGGAGGATTGTCGAAATGAGCCATGCTTTGACCCTTGCCCAGTTTCCGATGCCGTCGGCCAGCGGCAGCATCGAGGCTTACATTTCAGCCGCCAATCGCGTGCCGATGCTTGCCGAAGACGAGGAGAAGAGCCTTGCCCGTCGCTACCGCGACGAAGGCGACCTCGATGCGGCACGCGGCTTGGTCATGTCTCATCTGCGCCTGGTGATCGCCGTTGCCCGCGGTTATCTAGGCTACGGCCTGCCTCATGCCGACCTGATCCAGGAAGGCAATATCGGCCTGATGAAGGCGGTCAAGCGCTTCGATCCCGAGCGCGGCGTGCGTCTGGTGTCCTTTGCCTTGCACTGGATCAAGGCGGAAATCCATGAATACATCTTGAAGAACTGGCGCCTGGTCAAGCTCGCCACGACCAAGGCGCAGCGCAAACTGTTCTTCAACCTGCGCAGCATGAAGTCGGCGCTCGCCCACGAGGCGAACAGCGAGCACGATGGCTTCGCCAGCCTCAATCCGGAGGAGGTCAAGTCCGTCGCCCGCCAGCTCGGCGTCAAGCCGGAGGAAGTGGTCGAGATGGAAACCCGCATGAGCGGGATGGACGTTTCGCTCGAGCCGCTCTCGGACGACGAGGACGAGGCCTACGCGCCGATCGCCTACCTGGCGGCAGATACGAGCTTCGAGCCTTCGATCCAAATGGAGCGCAAGGAGCACGATCGCCTGCAGGACAGCGGCCTGCGCGATGCGCTGGCCACACTCGACGAGCGCAGCCGCACCATCGTCCAGCGCCGCTGGCTGGTCGATGACGGCGAGGAAGCCGCCACGCTGCACGAGCTGGCCGCCGAGTACGGCGTTTCGGCCGAGCGCATCCGCCAGATCGAAGCGAAGGCGATGCAGAAGATGAAGGGCGTGCTCGCTGCTCAGATGTAACTGGAAGCGGACTCAGTGAGAAAGGCCACCTACGGGTGGCCTTTCTTATTTTTTATTGAGCAACTTGCGCAGGTCCGCCGCAATGTGTTCGGGCTTGGCGCCGTGGGGAATCAACAGGCGCAGCCGGCCCTGCGGATCGAAGGCGTAGCTCGTCGCACTGTGGTCGATGCTGTAGCCCATCGCCGTCTCTCCCTTGACCTTGCTGTAGAAGACGCGGAACTCGCGGGCGGTCGCGAGCGTCGCCTCAGTATTGCCGAAGAGCCCGCGAAAGCGCGGATCGAACCAGGGCACGTAGGCGGCGAGCGTGGCCTGGGTGTCCCGTTCGGGATCGACCGTGACGAACAGCACTTGTACGCGGTCGGCTTCCGGACCAAGCAGCGCCATGGCTTCCTTCATCGCGGTCAGGGTGGTCGGGCATATGTCCGGGCACTGCGTATAGCCGAAGAAGACCACGACGGCTTTCCCTGAAAAGTCGGCGCCGGCGACACGGCGCCCGACGTGGTCGGTCAGGCCGTCGAGGGCGCCGAGGCGGGCGAAGCTTGCCCCGCTGATATCGGTGGCGTGGAAGCTAGACTCGCTGCGGCTGCAGCCGGACAGGTGAATGGCGAGCACGACGACGCCGAGAATGAGCAGAACGCCGGCGATGCGCAGCATCAGTGCGCGCACCGGCGGCTTTGCGCGACGCCCTGGCGGCTGGGGACCGCGCCCGCCCAGTAGGCTAGCCGCCACGATCAGCAGCAGCAGGACGATGACGATCTTAAGGAACATGCGGTCAGCGCTCGGCCAGGGCGGCGAGCAGTTTGCCGTGGATGCCGCCGAAGCCGCCGTTGCTCATCACCAGCACATGATCGCCCGGACGGGCCGCCGCGACGATGCGCTCGATCAATTCGCCGAGGTCGTCGCTGACCTGGGCCTTTTCGCCCATTGGTGCGAGCGCTGCCGCGGCGTCCCAGCCGAGCTTGGCCCCATAGCAGAAGACCAGATCGGCCCCGGTCAGGCTGCGGGGAAGGGCTTCCTTCATCGTGCCGAGCTTCATCGTGTTCGAGCGCGGCTCGAGAACGGCGAGAATTCTGGCCTCTGGTTGATGAGCGACGCGGCCGCGCAGGCCGGCGATGGTCGTCTCGATCGCGGTGGGATGGTGGGCAAAGTCGTCGTAGACCGTGATGCCATTAACCACCCCACGAACTTCGAGCCGACGTTTCACGTTCTGGAAACGCGTTAGCGCCTCCAGGCCACGGGCCAAGGGGACGCCGGCATGGCGTGCAGCCAACAAGGCGGCGATGGCGTTGTTTCTGTTGTGATTGCCTGCAAGTTGCCAGGAGATCGCACCAATTTCATGGTCGACTTGATTGATCGACAGGCGACCGGTTGCATCGTCGCCGGTGGCATGCCAACCATTAGGATCGTTGAACCGCTCCACCGGAGTCCAGCAACCTCGCTTCAGTACGCGCTCCAGAGCAGGCTCAGACGCATTGGCGACGATCAGTCCATTGCCAGGAATGGTGCGTACTAGATGGTGAAATTGAGTTTCGATCGAAGCGAGATCGGAGAAGATGTCTGCATGATCGAATTCCAGGTTGTTGAGAATCGCCGTGCGGGGGCGGTAGTGGACAAACTTCGACCGCTTGTCGCAGAAGGCGGTGTCGTATTCATCGGCTTCAACGACGAAGAATGACGATTCGCTGAAGTTGGCAGATTTTCCGAAGTTTTGCGGGACTCCGCCGATCAGGTAACCCGGGTTCAGGCCGGCATCCTCGAGAATCCAGGCGAGCATGGCGGAAGTCGTGGTCTTGCCGTGGGTGCCGGCGACTGCCAATACCCAGCGCCCCTGCAGGATGTTCTCGGCGAGCCATTGCGGGCCGGATACGTAGGGCAGGCCGCGGTCGAGGATCGCCTCGAGCAGTGGGTTGCCGCGTGAGACTGCGTTGCCGACCACCCACAGATCGGCCTTCAAGGAGAGCTGGTCGGCCCCATAGCCCTCGATGAGGTCGATGCCTTCCGCCTCCAACTGGGTGCTCATGGGGGGATAGACATTGGCGTCGCAGCCGGTGACGCGATGTCCGGCGGCGCGGGCGATCAGGGCAATACCGCCCATGAAAGTGCCGCAAATCCCGAGAATGTGGATGTGCATGAATGAAATACTTGAGGGGCTACAATGGACCGGCATTCTACGGGAGGACAGATTGGCCCCCACGCTCACTTCATTCGCTGCCCCCACAGGGGGCGCTGCCTTCCTCGGGGCGCCCCTTCGGAAGGCTTGATCATGTCACGCCGTAACCGTCCCGCTCGCATCTTGAATCCGCATTCCCCGAGCCTGCGTTCCGAACTGGTACATACGGCCGCCCGGCTGATCGCCGAAGACGGCATGGAGTATGGGTTGGCCAAGCGCAAGGCTGTCCGCCAGTTGGGCCTGCCCGAAAGCTTCCCATTGCCGGGCAATGCCGAGGTCGAGGATGCGGTACGTGACTACCAGGCGATCTATCAGGAGGACGAGCAGGTCGAGCGGCTCGCTGATCTGCGCCGCGCCGCCATCGACCTGATGCACCTGCTGGCCCCTTTTTCACCTTACCTGACCGGATCCGTTCTAGATGGTACGGCAGGCCGTCATGCACGCATCGATATCCTGCTGTTCCCTGATAGCGCGAAGGAGGTGGAAATCTTCTTGCTCGACAGGGGCATCCCATTTCATCATGGCAACCCGAAAAGCGACCGGGTCGAGGCTGTTCTGGCCATTGACGACGAGCAGTTCCCTGCCAACCTGATCGTCCTGGCTCCCCGCGACGAGCGGGTGGCAATCAAGGGCGGCGATGGTCGCACTCGCCCGCGCGCCCGTGTCGAGGCAGTCGAGGCCTTGTGCGCCGAAGTACCGGCCTGAATCGTCGAAAGTAGGGGTATCTGGACAAACTCCCCCCATTTGCGGCAAACTTGCAGCTATGTCGAATCAAAAACGCAAGAAGGCATCCTCCAAAGGGGATAGCAATTCCGGTTGCAGCGCGCGAATCCTCGTGCTGCACGGCCCGAATTTGAACCTGCTTGGCACCCGCGAACCCGAGGTGTATGGCCGCACGACGCTGGCCGATATCCACGGGATGATGGAGGCGCGCGCCCATGCCGACGGGGTTCAGATCGAAAGCTTCCAGAGCAATAGCGAGGGGGGCTTGATCGACCGCGTCCAGGCCGCCGGCGCCGAGGGCATCGAATTCATCATCATCAATCCTGGTGGCTATACCCATACGAGCGTCGCCCTGCGCGACGCGCTCGCTGCTGTCCGGATCCCTTTCATCGAGGTGCACCTGTCGAACATCCATGCCCGTGAGGCGTTCCGGCACCACTCGTATTTTTCCGATATCGCAGTCGGGACGATCGTCGGCCTTGGCGCCCAGGGGTACGCCCTCGCGCTCGAAGCCGCCTTGACCCGCATCCGCAAATAAGCCCCGCCAGGGGAACAATCATCGCCCGCCTCCTGCGGCGGGTTGGGAGAGCACATGGACCTGAGAAAGCTGAAGACCCTGATCGACCTCGTCCAGAATTCGGGCATTTCCGAACTGGAGATCAGCGAGGGCGAAGAAAAGATCCGCATCGCCAAGCACCTGACTGCCGCACAGTCCACCACCATGGTGAGCATGCCGGTCGCCCCGGCACCCGCGCTTGCCGCTTCGGCGGCTTCCGCGCCAGCCGCTGCTCCAGCCGCTGCTGCACCGGCCGAACCTGAGGGCCATCTCGTCAAGGCACCAATGGTCGGTACCTTCTATCGTTCCGGCAGCCCCGGCGCCCCGGCCTTCGTCGAGGTCGGCAAGCCGGTCAAGAAGGGCGAGACGCTCTGCATCATCGAGGCGATGAAGCTGATGAACGAGATCGAGTCCGACGCCGACGGCGTAGTCAAGGCGATTCTGGTCGAGAATGGCCAGCCGGTCGAATTCGATCAGACTATGTTCATCATCGGCTAACTCGCTGCCATGTTCGAGAAAGTCCTGATTGCCAACCGCGGCGAGATTGCCCTCCGGGTGCTCCGCGCTTGTCGCGAACTCGGCGTGCGCACCGTCGCGGTGCACTCCACGGCTGATGCGGAGGCCAAATACGTCAAGCTTGCCGACGAGTCAGTTTGCATCGGCCCCCCGCCCTCCAGCCAGAGCTATTTGAATATTCCCGCGATCATCTCGGCCGCCGAAGTGACCGACGCCGAGGCGATCCATCCCGGTTACGGCTTCCTCTCCGAGAACGCCGACTTTGCCGAGCGCGTCGAGAAGTCCGGCTTTGTCTTCATCGGCCCGCAGGCCGATACCATTCGCCTGATGGGCGACAAGGTCTCGGCGAAGGATGCGATGAAGGCGGCTGGGGTGCCCTGCGTTCCGGGTTCCGAGGGTGCGTTGCCCGATGATCCGAAGGAGATCGTGAAAATTGCCCGCAGCATCGGCTACCCCGTCATCATCAAGGCGGCGGGCGGCGGCGGCGGGCGCGGCATGCGCGTGGTGCATACCGAAGCCGCGCTGATCAACGCGGTCAATATGACGCGCAGCGAGGCGCAGGCCGCTTTCGGCAACCCCATGGTGTACATGGAGAAGTTCCTGGAGAACCCGCGCCACATCGAAATTCAGGTGATGGCGGACAATTTCAAGAACGCCGTCTGGCTCTCCGAGCGGGATTGCTCGATGCAGCGCCGCCATCAGAAGGTTATCGAAGAGGCGCCGGCGCCCGAGGTGAACCGTCGTCTGATTACGAGAGTCGGTGAGCGCTGCGCCGAGGCCTGCAAGAAGATCGGCTATCGCGGCGCCGGCACCTTCGAGTTTCTCTATGAGAACGGTGAGTTCTACTTCATCGAGATGAACACGCGGGTACAGGTCGAGCACCCGGTCACCGAACTGGTCACCGGCATTGATATCGTCCAGGCTCAGATTCGTGTTGCCGCAGGGGAAAAGCTTTGGTTCCGCCAGCGCGACATCGAGGTGAAGGGGCATGCCATCGAATGCCGCATCTGTGCAGAAGATCCATTCAAGTTCACCCCATCTCCCGGCAAAATCGTCAATTGGCATCCACCGGGCGGCCCAGGTATCCGTGTCGATTCCCATGTGTATTCGGGGTATACGGTTCCACCGCACTACGATTCGATGATCGGAAAGGTAATTTCCTACGGCGACACGCGAGAGCAGGCGATCCGCCGCATGCGCATCGCGCTGTCCGAAATGATGGTCGACGGCATCAAGACCAACATCCCGCTGCACCAGGACCTGATGCTCGACGAACGCTTCATCCAAGGCGGCACGAGCATTCATTACCTCGAAGAGAAACTCGCCGCGCGCGAGGAAGCGAATAGGAAATAACCCGGATGTGGGTGTCGGTCGCGCTCGTCACCGACGCTGGGCATGCCGAGGCGCTCTCGGATGCGCTGCTGGCGGCTGGCGCGATCTCGGCCTCGGTCGAGGATGCCCAGGCCGGCACCGAGCTTGAGACGCCGCAGTTCGGCGAGCCTGGCTCGCCGACCACGCCGATCTGGGAGACCAGCCGCGTTGTCGGCCTGTTCGAACCTGCGGAGGATCTGAGAGAGCGCATCGCCGCCGCGGCGCGCGAAGCCGGAATCGCCTCCTTGCCGGACATGGTGCTTGAAGAGGTCGCCGAGCAGGACTGGGTGCGGTTGACCCAGTCCCAGTTCGATCCGATCCGTATTTCAGATCGGCTCTGGATCGTGCCTTCCTGGCACACGGCACCCGATCCGCAGGCGATCAACCTTGAACTCGACCCGGGCCTGGCCTTCGGCACTGGCAGTCACCCCACCACGCGGCTGTGCCTCGAGTGGCTCGAAAAGAACATCGTGCCCGGTATGAGCGTGCTCGACTACGGCTGCGGCTCGGGCATCCTTGGCATCGCTGCCGCCAAGCTCGGCGCGGGCAGCGTGGTCGGCATCGACATCGACCGGGCGGCGCTGACCGCCGCCGCCGACAATGCGGCTCGCAATGGCGTGGGCCTACGGCTCGCCCACTCCGGCGATCCGATAGAAGAAACCTTCGACTGCGTGGTCGCCAACATCCTCACCAATCCGCTGATGCTGCTCGCCCCGCTGCTGACTGCCCGGCTCAAGCCCGGCGGGCGGCTCGTGCTCTCGGGCGTGCTCGAGACCCAGGCGGAACAGGTTGCTGCCGCCTATGCGCCTTACCTGATACTCTCAGTCGGCGCGACGCATGATGGATGGGTGCGCCTGGAGGGCAACAGAGACGCGAAAATTGGGTAAGCTCGGCCTATGCTGACCCGCTGCCCCCATTGCCAGACCGCTTTCCGAGTAACCTCGGAGCAATTGAAGGTCCGCCAGGGCAAGGTGCGCTGCGGCGCCTGCCGCGAGGTGTTCGATGCCCTCGAGACGCTGGCCGACGAAGCGGTCGCGGTGCAGCCGGCGGTGCTCGACATCCCCGAAGCGCAGGAAGCGCGGGAAGATGTCGAGGCGACGCAGGAACTCATCCTGCCCGAGCCGCTAGTTGCCATGCCCGAGGAAGCCCCCCCTCCGCCTGAGCCGCAGCCGGTGGAGCTCGAACCTTTCGCGGTGCTGGAAGCACCGGCCGAACCCGGGCCTGAGGTGGCCGTAGAAGCGCAGACGGCAGCCTTCGCCGAAGCTGCCGAGGAAGCGGCGGAAGAAAGTCGGCCTCCGCAGGACGGCGCGCCGAGCGTGGAAGACGTGGCAAGCTCGGCACCCGTGGCCGAGAAAGAGGCGCAGCCGGCCGAGGTAGAACCCGAGGCGGATGCCGATGCGGAAGGGCGAGCCGCAACGCAGGCCGAGGAAATCGAGGGTGTGGCCGAGGTGACGCAACCGCGCCGCTGGCCGTGGCTGAGCGGCATCGCCTTGCTGCTGATCCTCGCGCTCGGCCAGGCGCTGTACTTTTTCCGTGTCGAACTAGCCGTCATGACGCCCGAGTTGCGGCCGGCGTTGGCCGGTGCGTGTGAAGCGTTCGGTTGCGCGCTGCCGCGACCGCGCAAGCCGGAACTGGTCGGCATCGAGAGCTCGGACCTAGCGCCGTCGTACGGTAACCGTCTCCAGCTGACGGCGATGTTGAAGAACCGTGCACCATTCGACCAGGAATATCCCCACCTCGAACTCACGCTGACCGACACCCGCGACGAGCCCTTGCTGCGCAAGGTGCTGGCCCCCGCCGACTATTTGCCTGCGGAAAAACCGGCTGTTGCCGGCTTCACCGCCCAGGGGGAAGTCGCCGTCAATCTCGCACTCGAGGCCGAAGGCGTTCCCGCCATCGGCTACCGCCTCTATCTTTTCTACCCCTGATCGACACAATCGCCATGCAAACGCTCATCTGCGGCTCACTCGCCTACGACACCATCATGGTGTTCAAGGATCGTTTCAAGCACCACATCTTGCCTGAGCAGATCCACATCCTCAACGTCGCTTTCCTCGTGCCGGACATGCGGCGCGAATACGGAGGTTGCGCCGGCAACATCGCCTACAACTTGCGCCTGCTCGGCGGCTCGCCGCTGATCATGGCAACGGTGGGCGATGACGCGGGCCTCTACTTGCAGCGCCTCGAGCACCTCGGGCTGCCGGCTACGCACGTGCGCAAGGTGCCGGATACCTACACGGCTCAGGCCTTCATCACCACCGACCTCGACGACAACCAGATCACCGCTTTCCATCCGGGCGCGATGACCTCGTCGCATCACAACCGCATCGACGAGGCGCGCGACGTCACGCTCGGCATCGTCGCCCCGGACGGGCGCGATGGCATGATGCAGCACGCGCGCGACTTCAACCAGCTCGGCATCCCCTTCATCTTCGATCCGGGCCAGGGACTGCCGATGTTCAACGGCGACGAGCTGATGGAGTTCATGCGGTTGGCCGACTACTGCACGGTGAACGACTACGAGGCCAAGCTGCTCACCGAGCGTACCGGAAAGTCCCTGGAAGAATTGGCGTGCGAAGTACGCGTGTTGGTGGTGACGCTGGGCGCGAACGGTTCGCGCTTCTATGCCGACGGTGTGCAGATCGACATTCCTGCGGTGCCGCCCGAGCAACTGCTCGACCCGACCGGCTGCGGGGACGCCTACCGTGCTGGACTGCTCTATGGCATCTCGCGCGGGTGGAGCTGGCTGAAGACCGGCCGCCTGGCTTCGCTGATGGGCAGTATCAAGATTGCGCATCGCGGCGGGCAGAACCATAAGCCCACGCGCGATGAGATCGCGGCCCGCTTCCAGGCCGCGTTCGGCGAGAACCTCGACTAGCGGCTTATTGCTCGCCCTCGGCGGCGATGTCGGCGCGCACCTGGTCCATGTCGAGCGCCTTGACCTGCTCGATGAGCTGGTCGAAAGCGGAGGCGGGCAGGGCGCCGGCCTCCGCGTAGAGGATGATCTGGTCGCGGAACACCATCAGGGTCGGGATCGAGCGGATGTTGAAGCCGGCGGCCATCTCGCGCTCTTCTTCGGTGTTCACCTTGCAGAAGGCGATGTCGGGATGCTTCTCGGAGGCGGCCTCGAAGGTCGGCGCGAAGGATTTGCAGGGGCCGCACCAGTCCGCCCAGAAGTCGACGATCACGATGTCGTTGTTGCTGATGGTGTCCTTGAAGTTGTCGGCGGTCAGATTGATGGTGGCCATGCGGGTGCTCCGTTGCGGGGTGATTTGAAAGCGTCCCATGCTACCCCTTTGTCGCGGCCATGGCCATTCATGGTATCAATGCGCTGATGGCTCCTAACGATCAAATTCCATCCTTGCCATGCGGTCGTTTTGCGCCGTCGCCGACCGGGCCGCTGCATTTCGGCTCGCTCGTCGCGGCGCTCGGCTCCTGCCTCGAGGCGCATGTGCGTGAAGCACGTTGGCTGGTGCGCATGGAAGACGTCGATGAACCACGCTGCCGGCGCGAACATGCGGACGACATCCTGCGCACGCTCGAGGCCTTCGGCTTCGTATGGGACGGGCCGGTGATCTACCAAAGCCAGCGCAAGGCACGCTACCGTGAGGTGCTGGAGCATCTGAAGGCGATAGACGCGGTCTACCCTTGCGGCTGCACCCGTGCGGAACTCGCCTCCGCTCCCATCGGTATCGACGGCGCCCACATCTATCCGGGCACCTGCAACGATGGCCTGCCGCCAGGCAAGCAGGCGCGCGCTTGGCGGCTGCGCATGGCGGGGGAGATCGAATTCCTCGATGCCGTGCAGGGCGTGCAGCGCCAGAACCTGCTACGCGACGTGGGTGATTGCGTGCTGTTGCGCGCCGACGGCTACTTCGCCTACCAGCTCGCGGTGGTGGTCGATGACGCCGACCAGGGCATCGATCATGTCGTGCGCGGCGCCGACCTGATCCACTCCACTGCGCGGCAGATCTACCTGCAGCGTCTGCTCGGGCTGCCCACGCCGGCCTACGCGCATTTGCCAGTGGCGGTCGATGCGACGGGCCAGAAGCTCTCGAAGCAGACGCGCGCCGCGCCGGTCGATGCGTACGACCCGGTGCCGGCGCTGTTTGCCGCAGCCGAATTTCTCGGCCAGAATCCGCCGCAGGAATTGCGCCGTGCCCATGTTGGCGGCTCGGCGGCGGATCGCCGTCTCGCCAGCGCCGACTTTTGGTCCTGGGCGCGCGAACACTGGTCGCTCGACCGCGTGCCGCGCGTTCCTGCCATCCGTATCGAGGAGAATCCATGATCATCAATGACGACGCCGGCATTCGCCGCATCCTGGAAAACCACAAGGTCATCGCCATGGTCGGCCTTTCGCCGAAGGAAGACCGCCCGAGCAACGTCGTCGCGCGCTACCTGCTGGCGCACGGCTACACGGTGATCCCCGTCAATCCCGGGCAGAGCGAGATCCTCGGCCAGCGCTGCTACGCGAGCCTCAAGGAGATTCCCGTGAAGGTCGACATGGTCGACGTCTTCCGCAATGCCGCCGACGTGCCGCCGATTGCCGACGACGCGATCTCCATCGGCGCCAAGTCGCTCTGGCTGCAACTCGGTATCGTCAATCAGGAAGCCGCAGAAACGGCCTCCGCCGCCGGCCTCGACGTAGTGATGGACCGCTGCCCGAAGATCGAGCGCGCACGGCTGTTCGGCTGACACCACGGCGCGAATCGAATTGAGCCGCGCGGACTCATAGCGGTGTTTCCGCGGCCTAGGAGGACGTCCCAAGCCATTCGAGCAAGGTCATGAACAAGACGCCCGGCTCGATGGGCTTTGCGATGAAGTCGTCCATCCCGGCATCGAGGCACCTCGCCTTGTCCTCGGCGAAGACGTTGGCGGTCATGGCGAGGATAGGCGTGTTCGCGTGCCGGGGCAGTGCGCGAATTGCCTGGGTCGCCTCCAGCCCGTTCATGCGCGGCATCTGCATGTCCATGAGGATCAGGTCGTAGTCCTCGGCAGCAGCTTGGGCTACGGCTTCGATGCCGTCCGCCGCGATATCCACCTGCAGGCCGGCATCCTCCAGGAAGAACTTCGCCACCTCCTGGTTTGCCGGCTCATCTTCCACCAGCAGGATGCGACAGCCCGCATGGTCGCTCCGCAGGATTGCTTCCGCGTCCGTGTCGCCGGCTGCGGTCGAGGTCGGTGCCGTCCCAGCCGCTGCCTTGCCGAGATGGGCGGTAAACCAGAAGGTGCTGCCCATGCCCGGCGTGCTGCTTACCCCTGCCTCTCCACCCATCAATTCGGCAATTTTCCTTGTGATGACCAGCCCCAGGCCGGTGCCGCCGTATTTGCGCGTGTCGGAGTTGTCGGCCTGCTCGAAAAGCGAGAAAAGCCGCGGCAGCACCTCCGGGGCGATGCCGATGCCTGTGTCCTCCACCTCGAAACGTACTTTGGCGTCGTTGTCCGTCTCCGCCTCGATGCGGATGCGCAAGATGATGCGGCCACGTTCCGTGAACTTGATGGCGTTACTGGCGTAATTGAGCAGGGCCTGTTGCAGGCGGGTGGCGTCGCCGCGCAGCAGCGGCAGCCCGGCGGGCAGGTCGGACACCCATTCCAGTTCCTTGTCCAGCAGGCGCGCGTACAGGATCGACTTGACGTTGGCAGCCAGCACCTCCAGGCTGACATCGCCTTCGGCCAAGTCGAACTTGCCGGCTTCGATCTTGGACAGGTCGAGGATATCGTTGATGACTTCGGACAGGTGCCGGCCTGCCTTGTTCAGCTTGTCCATCTGCTCGTCCTGCTCGGGGGTCAGGCCTCGCCGCCGGATCATGTGGGCCAAGCCGGTGATGGCGTTGAGCGGCGTGCGGATCTCGTGGCTCATGTTGGCCAGGAAGGCGCTCTTGGCGATGTTGGCGGCCTCGGCGGCTTTCTTGGCCAAAGCCAACTCGGCTGTGCGCTCTTGGACGAGCTCTTCGAGGTGATCCTGATGCTGCTTGAGTTCGTTTTCGGTCTTTTTTCGCTCGGTGATATCGAGTACGTAGGTCATGATGTACTTCTCGCCATGCAGGTCGAAGGTTTCGGCTGAGATGCTGACCAGCCGCTTCTCGCCGTTCTTGGTTTGCCAACCGATCTCCCAATCGACAACATATCCTGCGCGAGCTAACTCTTTCACCCATTCCCCACGGGTATGCTCATCTGGCCACAGCCCCATTTCTACCGAGGTATGGCCGATCAGATCTTCAGCCCTCCAACCAAAATCTCGCTCATAGCTACGGTTTACTTCAATAAAACGACCATCCTTCATTGCGGAAATTGAAGCAGCAACCGGACTGGACAAGAAGGCCATGGAGAAGCGCTCCTGTGAGATACGAACTTGCTCTTCGGCTTCCAAGACGGCCAGCTCCGCTTTCTTCCGGGCCGTGATGTTTGTTCCCGTTCCACGGTAGCCTTTGAAGTTCCCCGCATCATCAAAATATGGAATGCCGCTGATGCTGAGCCAGAGGCCGCCGAAATCGGCCCGCAATTGGTATTCGAAGTTGCGGAAAGGCTCGTGTCGCTCCAATGTCGCAAGATGTTCTTGCCATTTTTCGGTCTTCAACTCAGCCGGATCGGTGATTTCCTCGCGACGACGGCCCAGCGACTTCAGGGATGCGGAACCCAGTACCTCCTCGTTTCTTTCCGAGAAGTAGCAGAAGCGCAGATTACTGTCCATTTCCCATAGCCAGTCGGAGGAGGCGGCAGAGAAATCCTTGAAGCGCTGCTCACTTTCGCGCAGGGCGATTTCTGCCTTGTTGCGCTCGGTGATATCCCGGCTGATGCCGCGATAGCCAAGGAAGACGCCATCCTCGATGGTGGGCACGCCATTGGTCTCAAGCACGACCTGGCGACCATCCCGATGCAGCTTGATATTGACCAGGCCATGGAATTCGCGTTTAGCGGTGAGCGTGTCGGCTAAGATCGGACCGACGCGCCGCGCCTCCTCCGGGGGCATCAAGTCGAATGGAGTCCGACCGAGCACCTCTTCCGGCGCATAGCCCAGCAGTTCTTGGATTCTTGGGCTGGCATAGGTATAGGCACCACGTGCATCGACTTCCCAAATCCAATCCGGGCTGGACACGACAAGGTCGCGATGGCGCGCCTCGCTCACGGTTAGCTGCTTGAGCAGGGAATCGACCTGTTGATGCTCGAGCTTGAGTCGTTGGTTGGAGCGTGAAAGCGCGAAGATGAACAGGAGCAGCAAGGCGAAGCCGGCCGTGGCAAGCAGCTCGATCTCCACTTCATATCGCGACCAGACATCGCGCACGGTAAAACTCGGCGCTGCCTCGAATGGGCGCGACCGCAGCTGCCGCATCAGATCCTCGACCGGGCGGTAATTGCCGGGAATGGTGAAGCCGTGGATGCTCGCGGCCCTTGCTGTCTGCCCGCCGTGCGGCATGCCGAGGATCGCAGCTGCGATCCGGCGCGCCAGATCCTCCTCCAGCCAAGGCATGGCAGCCACCGCCCATTCGGGATAGAGACGGGTCGAGAGCAGAAATGGAAAGCCGTCCACGACTTGCGGATGGATGACGCGAAGCTGCCGGAGGTCGATCTTTCCTTCGCTCTGCATGGCCTCGAGCACGCCGGTGCGAACGAAGGCGGCATCGGCACGACCGGCGAGCACTTCCATGATTGCCTTGTCATGGGGGACGCCCATTTCGATGACCTTCGCATCGTCCGGCAGATTGATCTGCTGCTCCAGCAATTCCAGCGCCTGCATCTGGAAGCCACCCAGCGACTCCATGTTGCTTACCGCGATGCGCTTGCCACGCAGATCGGCAAGCTCCTGAATGCTGGACTGGTTGGCCCGTGAGACGATGACCCCGCCAAACTTTGCCAACGCATGCCCTGCCTTGTCATCGATCAGGGTGGCAAGAGGGGAAAGCAGGCCTTCGCGGTGAGCCAGGAGGATGTAGTGGGCCGGCTGGGTCAGGACAACTCCTGCCCGCTTGCCCTTTACCGCCTCCTCCAATTCCGGATAGGTCAATGCCTCCAGCGTGAAGCGTCGTCCGATACCGGATGCATTGAGATAGTCCACCAATGGCTGCCATCTGGCGAGCGTCTCGGGTTTGGGCCGAAAGGCAAGAACCGCAAATTTAACGGGAGCGGCATGCTCGGCAGTCTCCAGCTCGCCAGCTGCCATTGCCGGTTTCGCTGTTCCAAAGAAGAGGAGCGCCGATATGGCTAGCAGTTGAACAACTCGCCTATTGACCTCGCCGAAACTCGTTAGCATGTTTGGTCGCCGGGTTGCTTTCACACACTTGCAAGATGTTGGCGCCAGAGGACCACTGCGCTAAGCAGTGACGGTAGCCCCGTACTGCAATACTGGCGCCACAAATGTAGCAGAAGACAGCGGCCAGAGATTTAAATCCAGGCGCAAGTATCGAGGCAGCCTGGAAGGGAAATGCTCTCCCCGAAAGGAAATTACTCGCGGTAATCCGCGCCGCCGTAGCGCGTGACGCCGAGCATGAGGCGCACCATGCCATAGGCGATCCAGCGCAGGGCACGGGCGAACAGTCCGCCGCGTGCAAGGTCGGCATGAGTGATTTCGACGGCATCGCCGTCGATGGCGCGCTGCAGGCTGTCGCGCAATTCCGCTGCGAAGCCTGGGTCCTGAACCACGACGTTGGCTTCGCGTGCCAACAGCAGACTGAATGGATCGATGTTCGAGGAGCCGACGGTCGCCCAGGTGTTGTCGATGACCGCCACCTTCGCATGCAGGAAGCCTGCGCGATATTCGACGATGCGCACCTTGTCGGCCAGCAGCTTGCTGTAAAGCGCCTGCGTGGCGTAGTGCAGCAGGGCGTATTCGACCTGTCCTTGCAGCAGGATGGTGACGGCGACGCCGCGTTCGGCAGCATCGCGCAGCACATGGCGAAAGCGCAGGCCAGGAAGAAAGTAGGCGCTGGCGATCAGCACCTCGCTGCGTGCGGCGGCGATGGCGCCCAGATAGGCGTCCTCGATGTCGCGGCGATGGCGCAGGTTGTCGCGCACCACGAAGGCGGCGCGCATCGTCCCCGCCGCTTGGTGTTCGGCGCAAGAAGGCGGTGGCAGGGGCGGCGGGCGGTGCCGCTGCCGGACCCAGTCCACCATCCGCCAGAGATGACGCACGGCTGCGTGGATCTCTTCGACCAGTGGGCCGGTGATGCGCACCGCGTAGTCGAAGCGCGGGCCGAGATGGGGCGTGTCGGCGTCGTCGATGATGTTGATGCCGCCGACGAAGGCGATGCTCCCATCGATGACGACGAGCTTGCGGTGCAGGCGGCGCAAGCGGTTGCGGCGCAGCTTGAGGCGTGCCGCTTCGGGGCGGTAGGTCGCGATCGCTGCGCCGGCTGCCTGCAATGTCCGGCCCAGACCTTCGGGGAACTCACGCGCACCGAATCCGTCGACCAGTACCCGCACCGCGACGCCGCGCTTGGCCGCGGCGGCGAGCGCATCGGTGATGCGGCAGGCAGTCGCGTCGGCGGCGTAGATGTAGGTCTCGATATGGACCTCGCACTGTGCCGCGTCGATGGCTGCGATCAGCGCGGGAAAATACTGTGCGCCGGTTTCGAGCAGGTCGACACGGTTGCCGGGGAGAAAGTCGGTGCTGCCCATGCTCAGTCAGCGTTGCGGCCGGGCAGGGAGAAGCGCGCCGACAGCGCCGCGTGGTCGGAGATCGACGACCACGGCGGGCCGTGGTGCACGGCGCATTGCTCGGTTTTCAGGCCGCGCACGTAGATGCGGTCGAGGCGGAATAGCGGCAGGGCGGCGGGGAAGCTGCGCGACGGGCGCGCCGTGCCGGCGGCGAACACTTCGGTGACGCCGAGCCGCGGCGCCAAGTGCTCGCAGGCACGCCCGCGCCAGTCATTGAAATCGCCGGCGATGACGAGCGGCGACGCGGCCGGCACGTTCGACTCGATGAAGCCGGCTAGGGCCTCGTACTGGTGGCGCCGCGAGCGGCCGAACAGGGAAAGGTGCGCACAGACGCAGTGCAGCGGCGCGGGTAGCCCCGGCACATCCACCGTGCAATGCAGCAGCCCGCGCTTCTCGAAGCGCAGCCGCGTGACGTCCTGGTTGTGCGAGGTGAGGATCGGGTAGCGCGCGAGGATCGCGTTGCCGTGATGGCCGTGGTCGTAGACCATGTTGCGACCGTAGGCATGGCTGCCCCAGACCCCCTCGGCGAGGAATTCGTGCTGCGGCAGCGCGGGCCAGTCGGCATGCCGCTCCGCATGGCGTTCGTGCTGGCCCTGCACCTCCTGCAGGAAGACGATGTCGGTATTGAGTTCGCGCAGGCGGTCGCGCAATTCATGTACGACCATGCGGCGGTTGAACTGGGAAAAACCCTTGTGGATGTTCCAGGTGGCGATGGAGAGCATGATCTTCGGTTTTCCGTGCAGCAGATGGCAGTGTAATCCGGCAAAATGCCGGCATGTTGACCCATCCCCAATTCAACCCGATCGCAATCAGCCTCGGCCCGTTGGCCGTGCACTGGTATGGCCTGATGTACCTGGCCGCGTTTCTCACCTTTCTCTGGCTCGGCAAGCGGCGCGCCGCCGCACAGTCCTGGCACGGCCTGATGCCGCAGCATGTCGACGATCTCTTGTTCTATGGCGTGCTGGGCGTGGTGCTGGGCGGACGGCTCGGCCAGGTGCTGTTCTACGAGCCGGGCTACTACCTCGCCCATCCGCTCGAAATCTTGGCCGTCTGGAAAGGCGGCATGAGTTTCCACGGCGGCTTTCTCGGCGTGTTGGCCGCGATGGCGCTGTTCGCCAGAAAACACAAGCTTGGTTTCTGGCAGCTCACCGACTTCATCGCGCCGCTGGTGCCGATCGGACTCGGGCTGGGGCGCATCGGCAACTTCATCAACGGCGAGCTGTGGGGCCGTGTCGCCAACGCCGACTTTCCGTTCGCGATGGTGTTTCCGCAGGTCGATGGGCTGCCGCGTCATCCGTCGCAGCTTTACCAGGCCTTCGGCGAGGGCCTGCTGCTGTGGACACTGCTGTGGTGGTTCTCGGCGAAGGAACGACCGCGCATGCAGGTCTCGGCGCTGTTCCTGATCGGCTACGGTGTCGCGCGCTGGGCCGGCGAATATTTCCGCGAGCCTGACCATGGCATCTTCGGCGTCTCCTACGTCGTGAGCATGGGGCAATGGTTGTCTCTGCCGATGATCGTCGTCGGCATCGTGTTGTACGTCAGAGGGAATAAAAAAACATGACCAGACCGTTCAAAGTATTGGGCATCCAGCAGATCGCCATCGGCGGCCCTTCAAAGGACAAGCTGCGTACGCTGTGGGTCGATAAATTGGGACTGGAAGTCACCGGCAATTTCGTCTCCGAGCGCGAGAACGTCGATGAGGACATCTGCGCGATGGGCAAGGGCGCGCACAAGGTCGAGGTTGACCTGATGCAGCCGCTCGATCCGGAGAAAAAGCCGGCGGTGCATGCCACGCCGCTCAATCACGTTGGGCTGTGGATCGATGATTTGGAAAAAGCGGTGGAGTGGCTGACTGCACAGGGGGTGCGCTTCGCGCCGGGCGGCATCCGCAAAGGCGCGGCCGGCTACGACATCTGCTTCCTGCATCCGAAGGCGAGCGACGAGTTTCCGATCGGCGGCGAGGGCGTGCTGATCGAGCTGGTGCAGGCCCCCCCCGAAGTGATCGCCGCTCTGGGGTAATTAGGGACGAAAAAGTCGGCGCCGGCGACACGGCGCCGAAACGATCGAACGAATCGTGTCCGGCTTCTTCCATCATTTCGCGCTCGCGAGCCCGCTGTTCCTGCTCGTGCTGGCGGGGTACGCCCTGGCGCGCTTGGCGCGCTGGCCGGCGGCGGTTTCCGAGGCGCTCGGCCGCTTCGCCTACGCCGTCGCCATGCCGGCGATGCTGTTCCGCATGATGAGTGATTTCTCGAAGATGCCGCCGGTCGATATTCGCCTGCTGCTGGCCTTCTTCGGCGGCTGCCTGATCGTCTTCGCCATCGGTCGTTTCGTGGCGCATAGCCTGTTCCGTCTCGACGGCGTGGCGCAGTCGGTGTTCGCGCTCGGCGGCGTGTTCTCCAATAACGTCATGCTCGGCGTGGCCATTGCCAAGACCACGCTGGGCGACGCTGCGCTGCCGACCGTCTCGCTGGTGATCGTCTTCAACGCGCTGATTCTCTGGACGCTCGTCACCGTCTCGGTCGAGTGGGCGCGGCACGGCGAGCTTTCCGTGCGCGGCTTCGGCAAGACAGCGCGCGGCGTGCTAACCAATCCGATCGTCGCTTCGATCCTTTCGGGCACGCTGTGGGGCTTCGCGGAAATTCCGTTGCCGGTCTTCATCGACCGGCCGCTGGCGATGCTCGGCCAGTCGGCCGTGCCGCTTTCGCTGGTCGCGCTCGGCATGAGCCTCGCTTCCTATCGCATCCGCGAAGGCCTGGCTCAAAGCGCGGCAATCTGCGCGCTCAAGCTAGGCGTGCAGCCGCTCGTTGTCTGGCTGCTGGCGCGGGCGCTCGGCCTGCCGCCGCTGGAAACCCAGGCGGTGACGCTGCTTGCCTCGCTCGCCGTCGGCATCAACGTCTACATGATGGCGCAGCAGTTCCGCAGCATGCAGGGACCGGCCGCCGCCGCGCTGGTGCTGTCGACCGTGCTCTCGTCCGTCACCACGCCGCTCGTGCTGACTTTGACGACTGCGACCAGTCAGTAAGGCAACATAATCTCCGATGGTTATGATCGGGCATAGTGAAATCATGCCGATGGCTGTCAAATACCTTCAGCCCTAAACCTTCATCCCGAACACGTCGAGCATGTATATCGGTCAGTTATCTAAACTTACGGGTGTGTCGCGAAAAGCGATTCTGCTTTACGAAAGCATGGGCTTGATTCCGACGCCCACGCGCCAGGGCAGCTATCGGATCTATGGAGAAAGGGACGTAGGCATTATTCGCACGATCAAACGCGCCCAATCGCTCGGATTCCAATTGAAGGAACTGCTCGGCGTCATTCCGGGTGAAATGATCGGCACGCAGCTGTCGGCTGCGCAACTGGCCGACTTGATCGAAGAAAAACGTCGGTCGCTTCATAAGCAGATTGCTGAGGCAAGGGAAAAGGATCGCCTGCTGTTGGCGCTTCGGGAAAGCCTGCTCTCCGAATCAGGGTGCTGGTGCGATAAAAGCGGTTGACTCCCCCCCTAGGGGACGGCTTTAGGCTGACCATCCCTTTCAGCTTGCAGAGTCCATCGCCGTGACAAATCGAAACCTTGGCATATCCCATCCAACCGCCACTGGATCAACCCCCACCCCGATTGTCTTCATTCACAGCCTCTGGCTGCACGCCGAATCGTGGCATCCGTGGGTCGAGTTCTTTCGCCGTAATGGCTTCGACGCGATTGCCGCAAGCTGGCCAGGCGATGCGGTCACGACCGAGGCGACGCGGCTCGATCCGGAGGCGGTTGCCAACGTTGGCGTGAGCGAAATTGCCGAGCACATCGCAGTGCAGTTGCGGTCGTTCGATAGAAAGCCCATCCTCATTGGCCACTCCTTCGGCGGCTTGATTGCCCAGAACCTGCTGGGCCGCGATCTGGCCGCTGCCGCCATCGCCATCGCGCCGGCTCCGATCAAGGGGGTTCGCGAGCTGCCGCTGTCGGCGCTGAAGGCCACCTTCCCGGTTCTGGGGAAGCCCTTCAACTTCCGGCGGGCCGTGTCGCTGACCGAGCCGCAGTTTCGCTTTTCCTTCGCCAACGCTGTTTCGGAACTTGAGTCCCGCGAACTTCATGCCCGGTATGCCATGCCGGCCCCTGCGCGCCCTTTGTTTCAGGCGGCGACGGCATCCGTCAATCCCAACGCGGCCACAAAGGTTGATGTGGCGAACGCACACCGCGGGCCGCTACTGCTCATTTCAGGCTCTGCGGACAACACGGTCCCGACCGTGCTGGTTCGAAGTGCGCTCAGAGCATATGGAAAGTCGTCAGCCGTGACGGAGTTCAAGGAATTTGCCGGACGAGGCCACTCGTTGACCATCGATAGCGGTTGGCGAGAGCTCGCCGAATACTGCCTGGATTGGCTGCAGGCCAGGCAACTCTGATCGGGCGCTCTTGCTGAAGCCGGGAAGATAAGCTTGGCGCCGACAGGACGGCGCTAGAGGAACAGCTCGAGCGGCCAGCGCACGGCGGCGGCGACCGCGAGCGCGGCACCGACCGAGAGCGCGACCGAGAAGGCCGCTTCGCGCCGGCCAAGCAGCTTGAGCATCATCGCGAAGGTCGATACGCAGGGCACGTAGAACGTCAGGAAGACGAGGAAGGTGGCGATCTGCGTGGTGTCGAGCACGCCGGCGAGTTCCTGCGTGCCGAGCGCCTGGAAGACCATCAGCAGCGAGAGCTCCTTGCGCAGCACGCCGAACAGGATCGGCACGCCGAGTGCGACGGGGAGGCCGAGCCACCATGAGGTGATCGGCGTGAGTGCGAGGTTGATCCACTCGTCGGCGCCGAAGTGGGCGAGCAGCGCAAGCACGACACTGCCGGCGACCAGGAGGGGGAGCACGATGGTGACGATGTCGCGGCTGCGCTCCCAGGTGTTGGCGAGCAGCGCACGCGCGGTCGGCATCGCGTAGGGCGGGATCTGCTGGATCATGCCGGGCGTGGTTTCCGGGTAGCGGTGCTTGAGCAGCTTGCCTATCAGGCTGACGACGATCGGCGCGAGCATGAACAGCGCGAAGACGCCGAGGCCGCCGAGATACTTGCCGCCGAGCGCCAGCAGGATGGCCGAGCGCGCCGAGCAGGGCAGGAAGGTGATCAGGAGCGAAGCGACGGTGCGGTCCCGGCCGTGCGTCACCGCCGCGGTGGCGGCGAGCGCCGGTACGTTGCAGCCGAGGCCCATCAGGAAAGGCAGCGCCACGCCGCCGTGCAGGCCGAGCTGGTGGAAGCCGCGGTCGACGACGAAGGCGACGCGGTGCATGATGCCCGACTCCTCGAGGAAGACAAGCAGCAGCACCAGCGGGATCATGTAGGGGATCACGATGCCCATCAGGCCGATGAAGCCGTCGAGCACGGCGCGGCCGATCACGCCGACGAGATCGGTGGGTTGCCAGGGTTCCGCCCATTCGATCAGGCGTGCGACGGTCAGGCCGTCGAGGAAGGCGCTGACCTCGAAGACGAAGAACAGCACCAGCGCGAAGATGGCGAGCGTGCCGACGAAGCCCCAGCGCGGATGGAGGAACAGTTCGTCCGCCCAGCGCTGCCAGCGCGGCATGGCCTGCGCGCCGCCGGGTCGCGTGACGGCTTCATAGAGCAAGGCGGCGCGGTGGTGGCGGTCGGCGTGAATTTCCTCCGCCAGCGGACGCGGCAGCGCATTGTCGGCGGTATCCCGCGCGGAGAGTAGCGCCGCGTGGCGGAACGGAAAGTGGCAGCGCAACTCGTCGAAGAAGTAGTCGTCGTTTTCCGCGAGCTGCAGGGCCAGGAAGGTGGTCGGGACGGCGAAGGCCGTGGCGACGTCGGCCTGGGATGCGACCTCGGCGATCGGCGCCAAGTGTTCCGCAATGTAAGGGCTCGGCGGCTGGGGTCGCGGGGCCCGCTTTTCGTGTGCGGCGCGTACGACGGTCGTGAACAGATCGGCGAGCCCGATGCCCATATGGGCTACCGTCGGCACCACCGGCACGCCGAGTTTCTCCGCCAGCGCATGCACGTTGATGAACAGTCGCTTGGCGCGCGCCTCGTCCATGCGGTTGAGCGCGACGACCATGGGCTTGCCGATCTGCGCGAGTTCGAGCGCGAGTTCGAGGTCGCGCTCGAGTGCGGTGGCATCCATGACCAGCAGCAGCACGTCGGGTGCGGCAAAGGCGTTCTCAGGAGTGTGTTCCTCGTGGCGCGCGATGGCCGGCCAGCGGTCGCCCCACAGCAGATACTTGAGAACGACGGGCACATCCCCGCTCAGCGTATGGAAGCTGTCGACGGCCGGCAGGTCGACCAGAGAGATCTGGTCGAGACCGACCTCGACCTGGCATTCCTCGTATGCCGGGCCGACGCCGGCAAGGCGCTCGTGGCGTACCACGGTGCTCGATGCGGCGCGGAAGATACGGCTCTTGCCGGCGCGCGGGTAGCCGATCAGGGCGACGCGTGGGCAGCGCGAACCCCTCAGGAATGGGCCGGCGAGCGGAAAGGTATGGGGCGGAGCGGTCAAGGTTGCCGGCTGCTTATATGAGAACTGTTCTCATTATGCAAGCAGTTCGGCGAAGCTGTCAATTGCGGGATAGTTGTGCGTGTCCTTGGGCGGCTGCTTGGTATCCGGCTGTTTCACGCAGATCAGGTGACGGATGCCGTAATTGCGCGCGGCGTCGAGCACGGGCAGGCTGTCGTCGACGAGCACGGTGCGCGCCGGGTCGAAAGGTTCGAGGGCGGCGAGCCTTTCCCAGAAGGCCTGGGCCTCCTTGGCGGCGCCGAGCGCATGCGAACTGACGATGGCGTCGAAGTGCGGCTCGAGTCCGGTCTTCGCCATCTTGAGCGTTACGCTCTTGTGGTGGGCGTTGGTGGCGAGCACCAGCCGCTTGCCGGCGGCACGCATCGTCGAGAGGAAGTCCACTACCGCCGGGTGAACCGCAATCAGGTGCGACACCTCTTCCTTGAGTCGCATGATGTCGAGTTCCAGTTCGGTCTCCCAGAAATCGACCGAATACCACTCGAGCGTACCGGCACGGGCGTGATAGCGCGCCATCAGCTCGTCGCGCGCGACGTCATGCGGCAGCCCTTTCGTTTGAGCGTAGCGCAGCGGCACATGGGCCTGCCAGAAGTGGTTGTCGAAATGGAGGTCGAGCAGCGTGCCGTCCATGTCGAGCAGGATAGTGTCGATGGTCGACCAGTCGAGCAATGCAGTCATCATCTCAGGGTCTCAGGTAGGTCCAGCCCTGCTGCTGGCGGCGCATCAGTTCGACGTAACCCGCGACGGAAATCTTCACGCCTTCGGTCAAGTCTTCCTTGGCGACCTGTTGCGCCTTCATCGAGTTGCCGCAGGCGACGAATTCGACGCCCGAGGCGATGGCGTCCTGCACCTCATTGGCTGACAGTGAGTCGGCGGTCAGCATGCCAAGGCCGTAGCCGATGGCGACCACGGCGATGGCGACATTTTTTGCGCCGAGTTCGGCCTGGATGTTGCGGATGTTGCCGAGCACCGCATGCCATTTCTTCGAGTCGTCCTCGTTGATCTGGATGACGATGCGGTTCTTGGTGGCTGCAGGTTGCGTCGCCTTCGCGACGGGCGCCGCTTTCTCTGCGGCATGGATTGGCGTGGCGAGCACGCAGCAAAGCGCGGCAAGCAGGAGCGGACGAAGCGACGGCACCATGGAAAACCTCGCAGTCTTATTGGCCGGTAAAACGCGGCGGCCGTTTCTCGAGAAAGGCCGCCATCCCTTCCTCGTAGTCTGCACTTTCCAGGAACGCAAAGGAAGCCCTCACCTCCGCCTCTGTCAACGGCTTGCCCTGCTGCAGGCGCGCGATCCACTGCTTGTGCCAGCGGGCCACCAGCGGTGCCCCGGCGGCGATGCGCCCGGCGGCGGCACGCGCTTCCGCTTCGACGTCGGCATCGGGAACGATACGGGTCAGCAGGCACTTCTCGTAGGCTTCGCGGGCGGACAGCAGGCGGCCCTCCAGCAGGATCTCCTTGACGACTGCAGGGCCGACTAGCCGCAGCAGGCCGGCCAGTTCGCCCGGGTACATCGAGAAACCGAGCCTGGCGATCGGGGCGCCGAACTTGGCGGATTCTCCGGCGATACGCAGATCGCAGGCGCAGGCGATCTCGAGTCCGCCGCCGACGCAAGGGCCAACGATCTGCGCGACGACCGGGTGGCGGCATGCGGCGATGGCGTCGAGCGCCCGTCCTACCTGCAGGTGGTAAGCGAGCGCATCCTCGACGTTCGTCCGTATCTCGCGCATCTCGGCCAGGTCACCGCCGGCGGCAAAGGCGGCGCCCTCGCCGCGCACGATCACGCAACGCAGCGTGGTGTCGGCATCGAGCTCGCGGAAAACGGCGTCGAGCCGCCGCCACATGGCGGCGTCGAGGGCATTGAGCTTGTCGGGATTGAAGAGCGTGACGACGCCAATGCCGCCGTCACGTATGGACAGGATGTCCGGGGTCACTTCTTGTGCAGACGCGTGACACCCATGAGCTTGAGCACGTACTTCTCGTAGACCGGCTCGGTATCGCCCTTCTTCATCTTGCGGATGAAGTACTTCTCGAAGCCAACCTTGGCGAGATGCACCCACTTGCCTTTGCTGAACCAGCTAACGTTGCGCGGGGGGATCTGAGGGATCGCCACGAAGGCGGCGCCGCTGTCGCCGAAGTCGGCGAGGCAGACCGCGTTCCAGGTCGGCTTGTGGTCGGGCTCCTTGCCGTCCATCTGCATGCGGATGTTATGCACCGTTGCGCTGACCATCGATTCGATCATGTAGCCGGTCTTCGGCGTGCCCACCGGGATGGGCGTGGTTTCGACGGGGGGAATCGCGACGCACACGCCGACCGCGTAGATGTTCTTGTACTTCGGGTTGCGCTGGAACTGGTCGACGATGGTGAAGCCGCGCGGATTGGCGAGACCTTCGATGCCGGATACCGCTTCGACGCCCTTGAAGGCCGGCAGCATCATCGAGTACTTGAAGCCCAGCTCGTGCTCCTTCTTCACGCTGCCATCGTCGTTATGTTCGACGACGTGCATCTTGCCCGCCTCGACCTTGGCGACCTTGGCGTTGCAGATCCACTTGATGTGGCGGTCGCGGAGGATGGATTCGATCATGCCCTTCGAGTCGCCGACGCCGCCTAGGCCGAGGTGTCCGACATAGGGCTCGGCGGTGACGAAGGTCATCGGCACCTTGCTGCGGATCTTGCGGCGGCGCAGGTCGGTGTCCATGATCATCGCGAACTCGTAAGCCGGTCCGTAGCAGGAGGCGCCCTGTACCGCGCCGACGACGATGTGGCCGGGGTCCTTGACGAAATCGTCCCAGACCTTGGCCGCCTTCTCGGCGTGATTGACCGTGCAGATCGACTGGGTGTGGTGCTCGGGCCCAGAACCTTCGACTTCCTCGAAGGCGAGCTTCGGCCCGGTGGCGACGATCAGGTAGTCGTAGTCGATCGAACTGCCGTCGATCAGCTCGAGACGATTCTCGTCGGGATGGAGCTTCTTGGCGGCCTTGGCGACGAGGGCGATGCCTTTGCGCTCGAGGTAGGGCGCCATATCGAAGGTGATGTCCTCGCGCGAGCGCCAGCTGACGGCGACCCAGGGGTTCGAGGGCGTGAATTGAAAATAGGGGTTTTCGCTGACGACGGTGACCTTGTCGTTGGACCCGACGTGCTCCTTCATGTCGTAGGCGGCGTTGAGGCCGCCAATTCCGGCGCCGAGGATGACGATGTGTGCCATTACGATTCTCCTTTCTTATTCTTCTGCGAAGATCTTGTTGATGGCTCCGACCCCCTCGTCGACGATCTTCTGCAGATCCTCGGGGCAGTCATCCCTGTCGATAACCAGCGCGGCGTAGATTGAAAGTGATTTCAGCGCGCAGGCAATTTTGGCCATTTCGGAGGCAGTCGCATCATCGATTTTGATGCCTGGCTGCAATTTCCATGTTGCTTTTGTCATCAGCATCTCCTCATGAGATATTGCAAAATGCAATTGTGGCACGCTGAGGTGGAATTTTCCACCCCGAAGCCGCTTCAGGACTGGGTCATGAGGCGCGTAAGGGCGGCGCGGCCGGAGAGGATGTGGTTGTGCATCTGCAGCGCGGCGGCGGCGGTATCGCGGCGCTTGATCGCGTCGAGGATTTTGCGGTGCTCAATGAGCGACTGCTTGAGGCGGCCCTCCAGTCGCAGCGAGTCGCGCCGGGTGAGCTTGAGAAACTTGCGCGTGTCGTCGATCAGTTGCGAGAGCCAGCGGTTGCCGGCCAGTTCCTGCAGCGCGTTGTGAAAGGCCTGGTTGGCCTCGAAGAAGCGGTCTGCATCGTTGGCGGAAGCGTATCGCTCGAGATCGGCATGGATCGCCTCGAGCCGCACAAAATCAGGATTCGCGGGACGACGCGAATTGTCGGCGCCGGCGAGACGGCCCGCGCCGGCTTCCAGGCCGGCTAAGTATCTAGTCGCTTCTTCGGCGACGCGGCCTTCGAGCAGAGCGAGCACCGGAAAGATCTCGTCGAGGTCACGCTCCGAAAGTTCGGCAACATAGCAGCCGCGTCGCGGCTTGAGCACAACCAGCCCTTCGGCAGCGAGAACCTTGAGTGCTTCGCGCATCGGCGTGCGGGAGATGCCGAATTCGTCGGCGAGGTGCTGTTCGTCTATCCAGGCGCCCGGTGCCAGCTCGTGAGCATAGATGCGCGCGCGCAGGCGTTCTGCCACCTGCTCGTAAAGTGCGGGGGCGGCCAGGCTGTCGCGAGTGCTATCGACGGGCTGTCTTGCATTCATAATTATGGATACAGTATTATTCGAGCGACAGGATGTCAAGTCCTGATAAAAGCCGAATGCCAAAATGAGCAGCCGGCCAGACCGGCGGGAGTGGAGATCATGGGGAAATATCCAGAAGCGACGATTCCGGGCCTCGACGCCTGGAACAAGGCGGCGGCGAAATCCGCGCCCGAGGGCGACGTGGCGAAGCTCGACTGGAGTACGCCGGAAGGCCTGACGCTGAAGGCGCTCTATACGAAGGCGGACACGGACGGTTTGCCCTTCGCCGATACGCTGCCAGGCTTCGAACCCTTCTTGCGCGGTCCGCAGGCGACGATGTACGCGGTACGGCCATGGACGATCCGGCAGTACGCTGGCTTCTCGACCGCCGAGGAGTCGAATGCGTTCTATCGCAAGGCGCTTGCAGCCGGTGCCCAGGGGGTCTCGGTCGCCTTCGACCTGGCGACGCACCGCGGCTACGACTCGGACCATCCACGCGTCGTCGGCGATGTCGGCAAGGCCGGCGTGGCGATCGATTCGGTCGAGGATATGAAGATCCTCTTCGACGGCATCCCATTGGACCGCGTGTCGGTGTCGATGACCATGAATGGCGCGGTGCTGCCCATCCTTGCCGGTTACGTGGTCGCTGCCGAGGAGCAGGGTGTCTCTCAAGAGAAGCTGTCGGGGACCATACAGAACGACATCCTCAAGGAGTTCATGGTCCGCAACACCTACATCTATCCGCCCGAGCCGTCGATGCGCATCATCGCCGACATCATCGGCTATACGGCAACGCAGATGCCGAAGTTCAACTCGATCTCGATCTCCGGCTATCACATCCAGGAAGCCGGCGCGACGCAGGCGCTGGAGTTGGCCTTTACGCTGGCCGATGGTATGGAGTACGTGCGCACCGCACTGAAGAGCGGGCTGGACGTCGATGCCTTCGCCGGGCGGTTGTCGTTTTTCTTCGGCATCGGAATGAACTTCTACCTCGAGATCGCGAAGCTGCGTGCGGCGCGCCTCTTGTGGTGGCGCATCATGAAGCAGTTCGGCGCCAAGAATCCGAAATCGCTGATGCTGCGCACCCATTGCCAGACCTCGGGCTGGTCGTTGACCGAGCAGGATCCCTACAACAACGTGGTGCGCACGACTATCGAGGCGCTTGCCGCCGTGTTCGGCGGCACACAAAGCCTGCACACCAACTCGTTCGACGAGGCGATCGCATTGCCCACCGAGTTCTCAGCGCGGATCGCCCGAAACACCCAGATTCTCATTCAGGAGGAAGCGCACATCTGCAATGTGATCGACCCATGGGCCGGCAGCTACATGATGGAGAAGCTGACGCAGGACATGGCGGACAAGGCCTGGGAGATCATCGAGGAGGTCGAGAAGATGGGCGGCATGACCCATGCCGTCGAGACCGGCTGGGCCAAGCTGCAGATCGAGAAGTGTGCCGCTGAAAAGCAGGCGCGCATCGATTCGGGCCAGGACGTGATCGTCGGCGTGAACAAGTACAAGCTGGCCAAGGAGGACCCGGTCGAGATTCTCGAGGTGGATAACCATGCGGTGCGGGATGCGCAGATCGCGCGGCTGCAGAAAATTCGGTCGTCGCGAGACGGCGCTGCCGTCCAGGCCGCGCTTGAGGCGCTAACGGATGCCGCGAAGTCCGGTGAAAGCAACTTGCTCGAGTTGGCGATCCAAGCGACACGCCTGCGCGCCACGGTCGGCGAGATATCGGATGCACTCGAGAAGGTCTGGGGCCGGCACCGTGCCAGCAACCAGGTCGTATCGGGCGTCTATTCCGCCGCATATGGTGCAAGGGGCAACAGCCCCGGCATCGACGAGCTGCGCGAGCAGGTCGAGGATTTCGCCCTTGCCGAGGGACGCCGCCCGCGCATCATGATTGCCAAGCTCGGCCAGGACGGCCATGACCGCGGCGCCAAGGTGGTTGCCACCGCTTTCGCCGACCTCGGCTTCGACGTGGACATCGGACCGCTGTTCCAGACGCCGGAGGAAGCGGCAAGGCAGGCCGTCGAGAACGATGTGCATGCGATCGGCGTGTCGACGCTGGCCGCCGGCCACAAGACGCTGGTGCCGCAACTGGTGAAGGCGCTCAAGGATCAGGGCGCCGCAGACATCGTCGTGTTCGTCGGCGGCGTGATTCCCGCGCAGGACTACGACGCGCTCAGGGCGGCGGGGGCCAAGGGCATCTTCGGCCCCGGCACGCCGATTCCGCAATGCGCTCACGAAGTACTGAGAGCGATTCGCGCTGCCCACCTTCCCGCAAGCGTTTGATGGAATGACGCCCGTAGCCGAAAACGGCTTGCTGCCCGAGGACCGCGAACTGGTGGATGGCGTGCTCACCGGGCAGCGGCGCGCGCTTGCCAAGGCCATCACATTGGTCGAGTCGACGCATCCGACCCACCAGGCGCGCGCGGCGCAGTTGCTCGATGCACTGCTGCCACACACCGGTCGCTGCTTGCGCATCGGCCTGACAGGCGTGCCCGGGGTTGGCAAGTCAACCTTTATCGAGGCCTTCGGTTTGCTGCTGATCGCGCAGGGCCTCAAGGTCGCCGTGTTGGCGGTCGATCCCTCGTCGCGTCGTAGCGGCGGCTCCATCCTCGGCGACAAGACGCGCATGGAGCGTCTCTCGCAGCAGGAGGCGGCTTACATCCGTCCTTCGCCTTCGGCCGGCACACTCGGCGGCGTTGCCGAGAAGACGCGCGAGGCGATGCTGGTCTGCGAAGCGGCGGGCTACGATGTCGTGATCGTCGAGACGGTCGGCGTCGGCCAGTCGGAGACTGTGGTGGCCGGAATGACCGATGTGTTCGTGCTGCTGCAACTGCCGAATGCGGGCGACGACCTGCAAGCGATCAAGAAGGGAATCATGGAGCTTGCCGACTTGGTGATCTACAACAAGGCTGACCTCGATGCCGCCGCAGCGGGACGTGCCGCCCAGCAGATGCGCTCTGCACTTGCGCTGCTGCACCCGGCGAGCGCACACTGGCAGCCTCAGGTGCTGGAGACCAGCGCCTTGCAGGGCAAGGGAATGGATAAGGTTTGGGAGACGCTGCAGGAATTCCGCGCGGCCATGGATGCGAGCGGCGAATTCGCCGAGAAGCGCCGTCGCCAGTCGCTCGACTGGATGTGGCAGCTTATCGATGCAGGTCTGCGCCAGCGGTTTCGCGAACACCCGGCAATCAAGAGGAGCTTGCCCGACACCGTCAATGCCGTCTCCGTCGGTGAGCTTGCCCCGACGGCGGCGGCGCATCGTCTGCTGAATCTGATGAACAGGTATTTTTAGGAGAGATCCATGCACGAAATCATCCAGCGACTGGACGAAAAGCGCGAGAAGGCACGCCACGGCGGCGGTCAGAAGCGCATCGACGCCCAGCATGCGAAGGGCAAGCTGACTGCGCGCGAGCGCATCGAGCTCTTGCTCGACGACGGCACCTTCGAGGAATGGGACATGTTCAAGGAGCATCGCTGCGTCGACTTCGGCATGGCGGACAACAAGATCCCATCGGACGGCGTGGTGACTGGCTACGGCACCATCAACGGTCGCATGGTGTTCATCTACTCGCAGGACTTCACCGTGTTCGGCGGCGCACTTTCCGAAGCGCATGCCGAGAAGATCTGCAAGATCATGGACAAGGCGATGCAGGTCGGCGCGCCGGTGATCGGCATGAATGATTCCGGCGGTGCGCGCATCCAGGAAGGCGTCGCGGCGTTGGGCGGCTATGCAGAAGTTTTCCAGCGCAACGTGCTGGCCAGTGGCGTGATCCCGCAGATCTCGCTCATCATGGGCCCCTGCGCCGGAGGTGCGGTATATAGCCCGGCAATGACCGACTTCATCTTCATGGTGAAGGACAGCTCCTACATGTTCGTCACCGGCCCTGAAGTGGTGAAGACCGTCACCCACGAGGAGGTGACGGCCGAGGAACTCGGCGGTGCGCTGACGCACACGGCGAAGTCCGGCGTGGCGGACCTCGCCTTCGACGACGACGTCGAGGCGATCATCATGCTGCGCCGCTTTTTCAACTACCTGCCGCTCAACAACAAGGAGAAGGCACCGATCCGCCCAACGCAGGACCCCGCCGATCGCGTCGACTATTCGCTCGATACGCTGGTGCCGGACAACCCGAACAAGCCCTACGACATCAAGGAGTTGATCGTCAAGGTTGTCGATGATGCCGATTTCTTCGAGATCATGCCCGATCATGCCAAGAACATCGTGATCGGCTTCGCGCGCATGGAGGGGCAGACGGTGGGGATCGTCGCCAACCAGCCGATGGTGTTGGCCGGTTGCCTGGACATCAAGAGTTCGATCAAGGCGGCACGTTTTGTCCGTTTTTGTGATGCCTTCAGCATCCCGATCGTCACCTTCGTCGACGTGCCGGGTTTTATGCCGGGGACCGCGCAGGAATATGGCGGCATCATCAAGCATGGCGCGAAGCTGCTCTACGCCTATGCCGAATGCACCGTACCGAAAGTGACGCTGATCACGCGCAAGGCCTACGGAGGAGCTTACGACGTGATGGCCTCGAAGCACTTGCGCGGCGACGTGAACTTTGCCTGGCCCAGCGCCGAGATCGCGGTGATGGGACCGAAGGGCGCGGTGGAGATTATCTTCCGCGAGGAAAAGAACGATCCGGAAAAGGTCGCGGCGAGAGAAGCCGAGTACAAGGCCAAGTTCGCCAACCCCTTCGTTGCAGGCGCGCGAGGTTTCATCGACGACGTGATCCAGCCGCACGAGACGAGGAAGCGCATCTGCCGCTCGTTGGTGATGCTGCGTAACAAGAAGATCGACAATCCGTGGCGCAAGCACGGCAACATTCCGCTGTAAGGAGCCGGGCTATGTTCAAGAAGATATTGATTGCCAACCGCGGCGAGATCGCCTGCCGCGTCATCAAGACCGCCCGCAAGATGGGCATCCAGACTGTTGCCGTCTATTCCGAAGCCGACCGCGACTCGCTGCACGTCGAGATGGCGGACGAGGCCGTCTGCATCGGTCCGGCGCCTTCGAAGGAAAGTTATCTGGTGATGGACAAGATCGTCGCCGCCTGTAAAAAGACCGGTGCCGAGGCCGTGCACCCGGGCTACGGCTTCCTCTCCGAGAACGAGGCCTTCTCGAAGAAGCTCGAGGAGGAAGGCATCGTCTTCATCGGCCCGAAGCACTATTCCGTGGCGGCGATGGGTGACAAGATTGCCTCGAAGAAGCTCGCGAACGAAGCCAAGGTCAGCACGATTCCCGGCTACAACGATGCGATCGACTCGCCCGAGCGGGCCGTCGAAATCGCCAAGGGGATCGGCTATCCGGTGATGATCAAGGCCTCGGCCGGCGGCGGCGGCAAGGGCCTGCGCGTCGCGTTTAACGACAAGGAAGCGCACGAAGGCTTCGCCTCCTGCAAGACCGAGGCGAAGAATGCCTTCGGCGACGACCGCGTCTTCATCGAGAAATACGTCGAGAGTCCGCGCCACATCGAGATCCAGGTGCTCGGCGATGCGCACGGCAACTGCGTCTATCTGCACGAGCGAGAGTGCTCGATCCAGCGCCGCCACCAGAAGGTGATCGAGGAGGCGCCGAGCCCCTTCCTCGACGAGAAGACCCGCAAGGCGATGGGCGAGCAGGCGGTCGCGCTGGCCAAGGCGGTGAACTACCAGTCGGCTGGAACCGTCGAGTTCGTCGTCGACGGCAAGACTCGCGAGTTCTACTTCCTGGAGATGAACACGCGCCTGCAGGTTGAGCACCCGGTCACCGAGCTGATCACCGGGCTCGATCTCGTCGAACTGATGATCCGCGTCGCGGCCGGCGAGAAGCTGCCGTTCGCACAGAAGGACATCAAGATGGACGGTTGGGCGATGGAATGCCGCATCAATGCCGAGGACCCGTTCCGCGGCTTCCTGCCCTCCACCGGCCGGCTGGTGAAGTTCGTGCCGCCGGCCGAGGAAAAGGAAGGAAATAAGGGCGTTCGGGTGGATACCGGCGTCTATGAAGGCGGCGAGATCTCGATGTACTACGATTCGATGATCGCCAAGCTGATCGTGCATGGCGCCTCGCGCGACCAGGCGATCGCGCGCATGCGCGACGCTCTCAATGCCTTCGTGATTCGCGGCGTCGCCTCGAACATCGCCTTCCAGGCAGCGCTGATGCAGCACCCGCGCTTCGTCTCGGGTAACTTCAACACCGGCCTGATCGCCGAGGAATACCCGCACGGCTTCAACGCCGCCGACGTGCCGCACGACGATCCGGCCATGCTGATTGCGGTCTCCGCGGCGATGCACCGCCAGTACCTCGAGCGCCGGGCGACCATCAGCGGCCAGATGCCCGGCCACGAATACCAGCCGGGCAGCGACTTCGTCGTGCGCCTCGAGGACGGTGTCGACCACGAAGTGATGGTCGAAACCGCCACGGATGGAATGGGCTGGGACGTGCGCTATGGCGGGGAAAATTACGCGATCCGCACCAACTGGCAGTTCGGCCAACCGCTCTATCAGGGCACCTTGAACAACGAACCGTTCTGCATGCAGGTCGAGCGGCGCGGACTCAAGTACCGGCTGTTCCATTGGGGTACGCAGGCGGACATCATGGTGTTGTCGAAGCGAGCGGCCGAACTGCAGGCGCTGATGCCGAAAAAGGCGCCGCCCGACATGTCGAAGTTCCTGCTCTCGCCGATGCCTGGGTTGCTGACCCACATCGCCGTTGCTGTCGGCCAGGAGGTCAAGGCAGGCGAGGTGCTGGCGAAGATCGAGGCGATGAAGATGGAGAACGTGCTGAAGGCCGAGCGCGACTGCGTGGTGGACCAACTGTTGGCGAAGGCGGGCGAAAGCCTCTCGGTCGACCAGCCGATCATCGGCTTTAAGTAAAGCCCACCCACCCCCAGCCCCGTTCCACGGCCGGTTTTGCACAACCGGCCGGCTACGGCGGCGCGAAGCAGTGTTTCGCGAAACCCCGCCTTCGCCCTCACGGGCGGGGAGACTGCTGGCTTACTTGCATCAGTGGGAAAGTAAGGAAAACGAAAGTCGGCGCCGGCGGGACGGCGCCTGAGCGCCTGCCCCTCGCTTCCGGGCCGCATCTGGCCGGCTTTTCCGGCTCTTTTCTGAACTTCCCGACGAAAAGCCGGAAGTTAGACCCCGGGCACGCGGTATACCAGGCCCGGGATATGACTTTTTGGCAAAAGCAGGCAAGCGAGGACGGCTGGACGTCGGTGGTTTTCGGCACCGACCGGATCGCCGTGGCGGAGGTCGTGCGTCGTCGCGACGCGCGTCCCCGCGTGCGTGCCTGCGACAGCTTTGCCCGCGACGGTTCCGATCTCGACGCGCTCAAGCGCCTCAAGCGCGCCCGGCAGTTGTGCCACACCCCTTGCACCACCCTGCTGTGGCACGGGCAGTACAAGCTGCTGCAGGTCGATACGCCGGAAAACGTGCAAGGTATGCCCCACGCGGAACTACGCGAGGCGATGCGCTGGCGCGTCAAGGAAATGATCGATTTTCCCGCCGACCAGGCAGGCATCGACGTGATCGATATCCCCGCGCCGGGCAGCCGGACGCGGCAGATGTGGGTGGTGGCGGCCAGCCGTGATGTCCTGCGGCCGCGCATCCACCTGTTTCAGGACGCAAAGGCGCGGTTGACGACGATCGACATCCCCGAACTGGCGCAACGGAACCTCGCCTCGTTGTTCGCCGAGCCGAACCGTGGCGTCGCGCTCGCCTCCTTCGACGACAAGGGCGGTCGCCTGACCATCAGCTATCAGGGCGAGCTGTTCATGACACGCCACCTCGACGTCGGCGTACAGGAATTAGCCGATCCCGGCGCCGCCGCGCTGCATGAGCGCGTGCTGCTCGACATTCAGCGTACGCTCGACAACTTCGACCGCAACTACAGCGCAGTGCCGCTCACGCGGCTCTTGATCGGTCCGTTGCCGGGCGGCGAGGCCTTCATCGACTATCTGCGCGCGAATCTTTCCCTGCCCGTCGAGCGGGCGGATCTCGCCGCTGTCCTCGACATCGAGGCGACGCCGCGGCTGGCGGATGCCGCGGAGCAGGCCAATGGCTGGCTCGCGTTGGGCGCGGCCCTGCGGGAGCAGTGACCGATGGTGCAGCAGATCAACCTCTACGATCCGGCGCTCGAGCGCAGGCGCGACTGGTTGGCACTGAGCAACGTGGCAGGTATCGCCGCATTGCTCCTGGTGGTCGTAGCGGCACTGGGCTTCGCCGCGCGTCACGACGCGGCAGAGCTGAGTGCAGCGAGCGAGGGCAGCGCTGGCCAGCTCAAGGCGTTGCGTGAGCAGATCGCCGCCCAGGGGCAGGCGATCGCCGGCCGCAAGCCCGACGCGCAGCTCGAACAGGAAGTGGCCGCCAAGCGCATGCTGCTGGCTGCACGCGGCGAAGTGCTCGGCACCTTGCGCCGGAGCATGGGCACCGAAAGCCGCTCGTTCGCCGACTACCTGCGCGGCTTCGCCCGCCAGACGGTATCCGGCCTGTGGCTGACGGGCATCTCGATCGACGCGGCAAGTGGGGCGCTGGAGATCAGCGGCCGCACTGTCGATCCCTCGCTGCTGCCGGAGTACATCCGCCGCCTCGACCGCGAGCCGGCCTTCGAGGGGCAGTCGTTCGCCGCCCTCAAGCTCGGGGCCGGAAAGACCGAGGCGACGGCGGTACCGAGCCTGCGTCCTCCTTACCACGAATTCGTCCTGTCGCCGGTCAAGCCGGGCGAGCCGAATCCAGGCGCGGCCAAGCTGACACATAGCGGCAGCGCCGCAGGTGGAGCGGGTTGATGGCGGTTACCGCATCCATGTCCGGCATCCAGGCGCAGTGGCACGGCTGGTCAAACCGCTTCGCGGCACTGCAGCGGCGTGAAAAGCAGATGGTGATCGGCGCCGTGCTGTTCGCTATCCTGTTCGGCGGCTATACGTTCTGGATCGAGCCGGCCCGGATACAAAGCGCCCGTCTAAAAAAGACGCTCGAGCAGCAGCGCGCCGAGCAGACGCAGCTGCAGACTCAATTGGTGGCCATGCGGCAAGGCGCTGATCCCGACGCGGGCAACCGCGCCCTGCTCGCGCAGTTGCAGCAGGAACTGGTCGCGACCGAGCGCGACATCCAGGGTTTCGACCGCGTACTCGTGCCTCCTTCGCAGGCGCCGGCGTTGCTGCAGTCGCTGCTTGCGCGTCATCGCGGACTCTCGCTGGTGAGCCTGACCACCCTGCCGCCGCAACCGCTGGTGGCGTCCCCTGCCGCGGAAGGGTCGCAGGTATCGGATGCGCCGGCGCTGCCCGGCGGCAACATCTACAAGCACGGCATCGAGATCAAGCTGGCCGGCGGCTATCACGACCTGCTCGCCTATGTCGGCGAACTCGAAGGCGGCAAGCAGAAGCTGCTGTGGGGCGTGATGAAGCTGGCCGTGCAGAAATACCCCGTCAGCGAGCTGACGCTGACCGTCTATACCCTGAGTCTGGATTCGACATGGCTCTCCGTCTGACCCCCTTCATCTCGGCACTTTGCCTCGTCGGCTGGGGCGGGGGTGCGGGCGCGCAATTGAGCGACCCGACGCGTCCGCCAGGCGATGCGGCGCTGCAAGCCGAGGCAGGGCCGGGCATGGCGGCAAGCGGGCTGCAGTCCGTGATCCTGCGCAAGCAGGGCAAGCCGGCGGCGCTGATCAACGGAGAGGTCGTCGAACTCGGCGGCAAGGTCGGCGAGGCGCGGTTGGTGAAGATCAACGAGGATTCGGTGGTGCTGAAAGGCCCCGGCGGAGAGGAGACCCTGCGGCTGATGCCGGCGGCCGAAAAGAAAAAAGTCGGCGCCGGCGGGACGGCGCAACGCGCCGGAAAGGCAGGCGAGAGGGAGATGCCCCGATGAAAAAGTTACCGTTCCTGGGAGCCATACTCGTCGTGATGGCGCTGGGCGCATGTACTTCGCCGCAGCCGCGGCCCGATGTTGTCCGCGAGCACATCGGCGACGAACTGGCTCAGGCTGCCGCCAATCGCAAGAGCACGGTCGCGGCCGAGAAGGCGATGCTGCCGCCGCTGACGGTCGAGCTGCCCAGGCAGGACAACGGCGAACCGCACTTCGACCTGTCGGTCGTCAATGCGCCGGCTGCGCAGGTGTTCATGGCGATCGTCACCGGCACCCGCTACAACATGCTGGTCGGCCCGGAGGTCACCGGCAACATTACCGTCAACCTGAAGGATGTCACGGTACGTGAAGCGCTCGAGGCGATCCGCGAACTCTACGGCTACGAATTCACCCTCAAGGGCAATCGCATCGCGATCCAGCCGAACACGCTGCAAACGCGCGTCTTCCAAGTGAACTATCTCGCCAGCCGCCGCCAGGGCGCCACCGAACTGCGCGTGACATCGAGCGCGATCGCCGGAAACACCCTGCCGCCTGGGGCGACCACCACTCCCGGTACGGGTACTCTTCCTGTGCCGGCAGGCACGGGTGTCGGCCAGCCGGTCGGCGCCAGCACGACGAGCCGCGTGCAGACCAGCACCGATGCCGATTTCTGGCGGGATCTGCAGAACGCCCTCGTCACCATCGTCCATGGCGAAGGCCGCAGCGTAGTGGTCAACAGCATCTCCGGCGTCGTGGTGGTACGCGCCTTCCCGGGCGAATTGCGTGCCGTCGATCAATACCTCAAGGCTACGCAAGTCATGGTCGAGCGGCAGGTGATGCTCGAAGCGAAGATCCTCGAGGTTTCGCTCAGGCAGGAATACCAGGCCGGCATCAACTGGTCTACGTTCAACGGCAGCAACCACCGCTTCTCCGCCGGCGTGGTGCAGCCGGGCACCATTCTGCGCACGCAGCCGGGCGAGGCGCTGACCGGGATTCCGACCGGCGCCATCGACGCCACCAACCGCACCGACGAGATGTTCACCAGCAACGGCACCTTCGTGCCAGGCAAGGCCGGACTGATCGCCGCCTCGGCGCTCGGCAAGGGCTTCTTCGGCCTCGCCTTCCAGGCGGTCAACTTTGCCGCGCTGCTCAACTTCCTCGAAACGCAGGGCACCGTCTCGGTCCTGTCGAGCCCGCGCATCGCGACGCTCAACAACCAGAAGGCGGTGCTCAAAGTTGGTACCGATGAGCTGTTCGTCACCAACGTCACCACGACGACGACGACCAACACCGCCGGCGGCACCACCGCGACGCCGAGCCTGACCCTGCAGCCCTACTTCTCCGGCATCTCGCTCGACGTCACGCCGCAGATCGACGATGAAGGCAACATCATCCTGCACGTCCATCCGGCCGTCAGCACGGTCGCCGAGAAGGAGAAGCTCATCGATCTCGGCACGATGGGGCAATTCAAGCTGCCGCTTGCCACCTCGAGCGTGAACGAGACCGACAGCATCGTGCGCGTGCAGGACGGCAACATCGTCGCTATCGGCGGCCTCATGACTCAGGGCCAGAGCAGCGACCGCAGCGGACTGCCGGGTTCCCTCAACTCGTCTGCCGGCACGCTCGTCGGTCAGCGCGGCAGCATGCTTTCCAAGCGGGAACTGGTCATCCTGCTCAAGCCGACGGTCATCCAGGACGACCGCGCCTGGGTGCGCGACCTCGAGCAAAGCAGCGAGCGCATGCGCAGCTTCGGCCTGCCGCCGCTGTCGGTGCCCGCCAACTAATAGTGGCCCCCCACGCTCGCAAACCCGGCTCGCTGCCCCCCACGGGGGGACGCTGCCCTCTTGGGGCTGCCCTGAGAGGGCAGTAGCCGTGTATCTCGCGCATTTCGGCCTGACCCAGCTTCCCTTCGGCATCACCCCGGATACCGAGTTCGTCTATCCGAGCCGCAGCCACCTCGAAGGCCTCAACCTGCTGCATGCCGCGCTCGCCAGCGGCGAGGGCTTCGTCAAGGTGGTCGGCGAAGTCGGCACCGGCAAGACGCTGTTATGCCGCAACCTCCTCGCCGAGCTCGGCCCCGAGTGGAAGGCCGCCTACCTGCCCAACCCGCAGATGGAGCCGCGCGCTTTCCTGCGCGAGGTGGCGGACGATCTCGGCTCGGCGGATGGTGCGCCCGAGGCGGCGCACATCATCAAGCGCCTGAACCGCCGCCTGCTCGACCTGGCGCGCGGTGGGAAAAAGGTCGTGCTTTGCATCGACGAGGCGCAGACCATGCCGCGGCTGACGCTCGAAAGCCTGCGCCTGCTGTCGAATCTCGAGACCGAAAAACGCAAATTGCTGCACATCATCCTGTTCGGCCAGCCCGAACTCGACGAAATGCTCGACGCGCATTCGGTGCGCCAGCTCAAGCAGCGCATCGCCTTCCACCATCGCCTGAACCATCTGGAGGACGACGAGGTCGGCAACTACGTCGAGCAGCGCCTGCGCATCGCCGGTCACGGTGGCGAGCCGCTATTTGCGCCACAGGCGCTCAAGGCACTCTCCCGGCATGCCGACGGCACGCCGCGGCTGGTGAATATATTGGCACACAAGTCGCTGCTCGCCGCCTTCGGCGAAGGCAGTCCGCGCGTCGAGGCGAGCCATGTGAAGGCCGCCGCGCAGGATACCGACGGCGCGGTGCTGAAGCGAAGCTGGTGGCCATGGTAGGGGGAGCGAGAGAGGCATGAGCGTCATCAACCAGATGTTGCGTGACCTGGATGCCCGCGACGCCAGCGCGCAGGAGCGGGCCGGCTTGCCGCCGCGGCTGCGTTCCCTGCCGCCGACGGCCAAAGCGAGAAACGCACAGTGGCGCACCTTGCTGCTCGGCATGGGGATCGGTGCCGTCGTTGCCGGTGGAGCTGTCGGTTTGCTCATGGAAGGACGGCAAGCGACGGAGTCGGTTCCGGTCATTGTTGCGGCTCCAACCGTTGCTCCGCCGCCGCAGCTGCAGCCTCCGCCGCAGCCGATCGAGGATGGCGCAATGAAGCTGTCGACGCTCATTGCACCCACAGCGGATACGGCTCCATCGTCCCTGCCGTCGCTCAAGTCTGCACCGGCGGCACCGAAAGCACCGATGCCGTCCAAGCCGCACGCTTCCGTCGAACCCACTACTTCTCCCAAGCCGGTTGCGGCCATGCGTGAAGCGAAGCAGCAGCCGGCACCTGTGGCGTCCGAAACTACCGTTGAGGCCCAAATCGACAAGCGCAGCAAGGGCGGCGCTGGCCGCGAGATGGCGGAAGCCGAGTACCGCAAGGGCATGCAGGCGGTCAAGCGTGGCGAACCCTCAGTTACCCTGTTCCAGCGTGCGATCGAGTTCGACCCGACGCATGCGCGTGCGCGTCAGGCGCTGCTCTCGGTGCTGGTAAGCAGCAAGCAATGGACCGAGGCACGACAGGTCGCCGAGCAGGGCCTGGAGCTCGACCCGGCGCAGTCCGGCTGGGCAGTCATCCTCGCGCGACTGCAGTTCGAGCAGGGCGAAGCCGCGGCGGCGACAGCAACGCTCGAACGCTATGCCGCCCATGCCCGCAACGATGCCGACTTCCAGGGATTGTTTGCCTATCTGCTGCAGAAGCAGCAGCGGCCGGTCGAGGCGGCGGAACGTTTCAAGGCCGCGCTCTCTTTGCGCCCCAACGAGGGGCGCTGGTGGTTCGGCCTTGGCGTGGCGCTTGAAAGCGCGGGCCACGGTGGCGAGGCGAAGGAGGCTTACGCGCGCGCCAGGGAGGTGGGCAACCTGCCGGGCGACATGGCAGGCATCGTCGAGCAGAAACTCAGGTAGCCGCGTTTTTCACTGCACGTGCCGCGACCCAGTTCACCACGTGCGCAGCGCCGTGGTCCTTGAGGGTGCGGGCGACGGCGTCGAGTGTCGCGCCCGTGGTCATCACGTCATCGACGACGATGACCGTTTTCCCGGTTAGGTCCGCGTCGCACTCGAAGACGCGACGTACGTTGCCGCGCCGCGCGCGCCAGGGCAGCAGGCTTTGCGGCGGGGTGTCGCGCACGCGCGCCAGGCTGGTTGTGTCGAGCGGCAAGCTCAGTGCGCGGGAAAGCGGCCGCGCGATTTCGAGCGCCTGGTTGAAGCCGCGCCCGCGCAGGCGTTCGCGCGAAAGCGGCACCGGCATGATGAAGTCGCCTTCAGGGGGCGCGCCATCCAGCATGCAGGCGGCGAAAAAGTCGGCGATGGCGAGACGGCGGCCGAACTTCAGACCCTGGACCAGGCGATCGATCGGAAAGGCGTAGCGCAGTGCGACGAGGGTGGAATCGAAGGCGGGCATCCGCTGCAAACAGGCGCCGCATGCCGGCGCCGCTGCAGGCAAGGGTTCCGCACAGCGTGGGCAGCCGTCGCCGCTCAGTCGCGGCAACTCGGCGCTGCAGCCGCGGCAGAGCGCTCCTTGTGTTGCCGGCGCCCCGCACAGCAGGCAACTGCGCGGCAGCAGCTGGTCGAGGAGGGCGGAAATTGACAAGTGCCGGGGCATTCGGGATGATCGGCCGGTTTTGAGAGGAACTGTTGATGACGAATTCTGCTGTAAAGCCGGACTGGACCACCGAGCAGGTGGTCGGATTGTTCGAACTGCCGTTCATGGACCTGCTGCATCGCGCCCAGGAGGTCCATCGCAAACATCATAACCCGCATGCGATCCAGCGTTCGACCCTGCTGTCGATCAAGACCGGCGGCTGCTCGGAAGACTGCGGCTATTGCTCGCAGTCGGCGCGGCGCCAAGACAAAATCGGGATCGAGCGCGAGAAATTGCTCGAGCTCGACCAGGTTAAGGTCGCCGCCAAAGCCGCCAAGGAGAAGGGCGCCAGCCGTTTCTGCATGGGCGCTGCCTGGCGCGGCCCGAAGGAAGGTGACCTCGACAAGGTCATCGAGATGGTGCGCGTCGTCAAGGACCTCGGCATGGAAGCCTGCCTGACGCTCGGCCTGCTCGGACCGGGGCAGGCGCAGAAGCTCGCCGCCGCCGGCCTCGACTACTACAACCACAACCTCGATACCGGCGCGGAGTTCTACGACCAGGTGATCACTACGCACAGCCAGCAGGCGCGCATGCAGACGCTGGTGCAGGTACGCGAGGCGGGCATGAAGATCTGCTGCGGTGGCATCATCGGTATGGGCGAAAGCCGGCGCGTGCGTGCCTCGCTGATCTCCCAGCTTGCCAATCTCAACCCTGCGCCCGAGTCGGTGCCGATCAACCATCTGGTCGCGATCCCGGGCACGCCGATGGAGAATGTGCCGCCGCTCGATCCCTTCGAGTTCGTGCGCACCATCGCCGCCGCGCGCATCACCATGCCGACGAGCTTCGTGCGGCTTTCCGCGGGCCGCCATGAGATGAGCGACGAGCTGCAGGCGTTGTGCTTCTTCGCCGGTGCCAACTCGATCTTCTACGGCGACAAGCTGCTGACCACCGGCAACGCCGAGGCGTCGCGCGACGAAGCGCTGTTCGAGCGGTTGGGCCTCCACGCCGTCTGATGCGTGCCGATTTCGCGGCTGCCGCCGCCAGCTACGATGCGGCCGCCGTGCTTGCGCGCGAGGTCGGTGCGCGGCTCGCCGCGCGGCTCGATTACGTGAAGCTTGCACCGCGTCGCATGGCCGACATCGGCTGTGCGACCGGCGACGGCGTGCGCGAACTGCAGCAGCGTTTTCCTGATGCGTTGCCCCTTGCGGTGGATTTTGCGCTGCCGATGCTTGCAGCCGTGCGGGAGCGTACCAGTTGGTTCGGGCGTCTGCGCGGCAAGGCGCCGCGCGGCGTGAATGCCGACGTGCGTGCGCTGCCGTTCGCCGCGAACAGCCTCGATCTGGTCTGGTCGAATCTGATGCTCCATTGGCTCAACGATCCTCCATCGTTACAGGCGGCGTTCGAGGAATTGCACCGAGTGTTGGCCGAAGGCGGGCTGCTGCATTTCGCGCTGCTCGGTCCCGACACCCTGAAGGAATTGCGTACTGCTGCCACGAAAGTCGGCGCCGGCTGGACGGCGCGAACCTTCGTCGACATGCACGACATCGGCGACATGCTGGTCGCTGCGGGTTTCGCCGATCCGGTCATGGAGATGGAAACGCTGACCCTCACCTACCAGACGCCGCGCTTTTTTCTCGCGGACCAGCGCAGGCTGGGCGTGCGCGATGGGCTGCTCGGGCAGTTGCCGTGGCGTGCCTGGCGCAAGGTATTTTCTGCCTGGTCGCGGGAAGAGAATCTGCTGCCGGCGCGCTTCGAGATCATCTACGGCCATGCCTGGAAGGTCGCGCCGAGAAAGGCGGCCGACGGCCGCGACATCGTGAGTTTTCGCAAGCCTATTTCGGCAAGATCGGAATGACCCGCCCGCGCGGCTTCGGCTGATATTTGCCGGCAAGCTGCTCTTTGCGCTCCCGCTCGCGCCATAGGGCGCGCACGCCGAGCAGCACTGCAAGGATGGCGGCGTAGAGCAGCGGCTGCGACTGGTCGAACTTCACCATCCAACTGAAGTGCAGCACGGCGAGGAGCGCGATCGCATACACGCTGCGGTGCAGTGCCTGCCAGCGCCGTCCCCCGAGCCTGCGGATCGCAGCGTTGCTCGAGGTCGCCGCGAGCGGCACGAGCAGTACGAAGGCTGCCATGCCGACGGTGATGAACGGGCGCTTCAGGATGTCCTGGGCGATTTCCGTCCAGGCGAAGAACTGGTCGAACCACAGATAGGTCATCAGGTGCAGCACGGCGTAGAAGAACGCGAACAAACCGAGCATGCGCCGCAGGCGCATCAGTGCATGCCAGCCGGTGAGCTTCCTTGCCGGCGTGACGGAAAGCGTGATGAGCAGGAAGTTGAGCGCCCAGGTGCCGAGGCCGCGGGTCACCGCCTCGATCGGGTTGGCGCCGAGCGCATCCTGCCACATGCCCCAGCCGTACCAGGCGAGGGGCAAGAGCGACAGGAGGAAGACAAGGGTTTTCAGTACGCCGACCATCTCAGAAGTGCTTCTTGAGGTCCATGCCGGTATAGAGCGAGGCGACCTGCTCGGCGTAGCCGTTGAAGGGCAGCGTATCGCGCTTGAAGAATTCGCCGATGCGCCGCTCGCGCGCCTGGCTCCAGCGCGGATGCGGCACATCGGGATTGACGTTCGAATAGAAGCCGTATTCATCGGGCGCGGTGCGCATCCATAAAGTACGCGGCTCGTGCTCTACGAAGCGGATCGAGACGATCGACTTGGCGCTCTTGAAGCCGTATTTCCACGGTACGACGAGTCTGAGCGGCGCGCCGTTCTGCTTGGGCAGCACTTCGTCGTACAGCCCCAGCGCGAGCAGCGTGAGCGGATGGCGCGCTTCGTCGAGGCGCAGCCCCTCGACATAGGGCCAGTCGAGCAGGCGGTACTGCACGCCGGGCATGACCTCGGGCTGGACGACGGAAACGAACTCGACGTATTTTGCGCTGCCGAGCGGCTCCGCCTGCTTGAGCAGGAGGTCGAGCGGGAAGCCGAGCCAGGGGACGACCATGCTCCAGCCCTCGACGCAGCGCAGCCGATAGATGCGTTCCTCGAGCGGCGCGAGCTTGAGGACGTCCTCGACGCCGAGGGTGACTGGCTTCTTTACCAGTCCGCCGATCGTCACTTGCCAGGGGCGCGTCTGCAGCCGATGGGCGAGGCGCGCCGGGTCGTCCTTTCCCGGCCCGAATTCGGCGAAGTTGTTGTAGCCGGTGACGTGCTTGTAGGGCGTCGGTTTATCGTCTGTCGAAAGGGGGCTTTTCAGCGCCCCGGCACCGAAGGGAGGCGCGGCGGCAAAAGTCGGCGCTGACGGGACGGCGGCCAGCAGGGCAGCGCCGATCGAGGTTTTGAGGAAGTCGCGGCGCCGGGCATAGATTTCCGGCGGAGTGATTTCCGAAGGCAGGGGAGGATGGGCGTTGTGCATGCAACTTAGACGGATCAAGCCTGAATTCCTTACGAGTCTCGAACCGCAACTGAGTTCATATCTCGCCGATATCCACTTCGCAGAGGTGATCGAGCAGGGCGCGCAGTCGCGCGGGGCGGAAGGGGCGAGACAGCAGCACTCGCGCCGGGCTTCCGGTGTCGGCATCCGGCAACGGTCCGGGATGGATCAGGAGCGCCGGCAGGGGAAGGCCGGCAGCCGCATCGATGCGATCGAGCACCGCCACTATGCCGGTCAAGTCGCCGTCCGTCTCGCAGATCAGCAGCGAGGGCAGGCCCAGTTGGGCTATTGTCTTGATGGCTTCGTCACCGTTACTTGCCCAGGCGGCCGTATGGCCCCAGTCATCGAGCAGTTCCTCCAGCACCTCCCGTTCCGGCGATTGCGCACCGAGCACAAGGATCCGCTCGCCAGTTAATTCCTCCACATCGGAGTTGTCGGGCTGCGCCGTCAGAGGAATTTCGAGTGTGAAACAAGAGCCCTTGCCGAGGCGGGAGTGCAGCTGGAGCTTGTGCCCCAGCAGGGTGGCGGTGCGACGCACGATGGCGAGGCCGAGACCGAGTCCCTTATCGGGGTCGCGCTCGGGGTTGCCCAGTTGGACCAGCTCCTCGAAGATCGCCTCCTGTTGGTCCTCTGGGATACCCGGCCCGGTGTCCCAGACCTGGATGCGGGCATGGTTGGCACCGCGCCGGCAGGCAAGCAGCACGCCACCCTCCTGCGTCGCCCGGATCGCGTTGCTGACGAGGTTGATGAGGATGCGGTGCAACAGGGCCGGGTCGGTCATCAGCCAGCAGTCCTGGGCATGACGGCGTAGCTCGATGCCTTTTTCTGCGGCCATTTCGGCGAATTCGGCATGGATCAGGGCGATGGCATTGGCCGCATTCACCGGGCGCAGATCGGTGCGATAGACCTGACCGGAAAGTCGCGAATAATCGAGCAGCGTGTCGAGCAGCCCCTGCAGGTTGCGCACCGAATGGGCGAGTTGTTTCACGCGCGGCAGAAGAGTGCTGCGGCGGGCGTCCCCTTCGAGTCGAGCGACGAACAGACCGAGCGCCTGCACTGGCTGGCGCAGATCGTGGCTCGCCGCCGCGAAGAATCGACTGCGCGAACGCGCTGCATCCTCGGCTTCTTCCTTTTCCCTGCGCAATTCGCGGGTGGCGCGATAGACCTCGGCGGTCAGTTCCGCCTGGCTGATCTCGACCCGGTCGGCCATGCGATTGATGCCTTCTGCCAGCCGTCCAAGTTCATCGGGGCCGGTCCGGTCGATGCGCGCTCCGCCGAAACCGTGCCCCACCTGGTCCACCACCTTGCGGATGCGCAGCAGCAGATCGATCAGGCTGCGCGAAAGACCGAGGGCGAGCAGGATGCCGAAGATCATCATCAGAAACGAAATGGCCGCTGCCTTGAGGGCGTAATCGAACATGGCGTTGCGCATCGAAGCGTTGGAGATGAGAACCAGCATCCTTCCGATTGGCGGTGCCTCCTGCGTGGTCTCGCTGGAAAAAAGGTCAGGTTCGCCGACATTCGGCGGACGGATGGGAATGGCGTGCCAGTGCTCGAGATGAATGGCATCCGGTGGCGGGCCGATACCGATGGGGACTGTTTCCTGTGGCGGCAGTCGGTGAGTGGGCAGCGTGCTGGCGAGCACTTCCCCGCGCTGGTCAAGGAAAGCTGCGGCGACGATGTCTTGTTCCGTGATGGCTGTGTCGAGCAGTCGCTGCAACCCTTCCAGATTGCCGACGAAGATGCTGAACTCTGCCGCAGAGGCAATTTGGCGGGCGACGGCGGAAAGGCGCCGTTGCTGCTCAAGCTCCGCCTCCTGCAGGCGCTCTGCGACGAGAATGCCCGAAACCAGGATGGCAACCAGCGTCGCCGGCGCAAGGGCGGCGAGCAGGATGCGGTTGCGGATGCCGAGCGGCTTCATCATTCCGCCTTATAAACGAAAAAGGGTGGCGCGAGGCCACCCTTCTTTGCGTTCAGTGCGCAGGCAGTGCCGTTCAATGCAGCCCGGCGATGTAGTCAGCAACCGCGCGGATTTCGGCATCGGTCATCTTGACCGCGACCATCTGCATCATCTTGTTGGGGTCGTTGGTGCGCTCATTGATACGGAATGCCTTGAGTTGGGCCTCGGTGTATTCGGCGAACTGGCCTGCGAGACGCGGGTATTGCGCCGGCAGGCCGGCACCCGCCGGGCCATGGCAGGCCGCGCAGGCGGGCAAGCCCTTGCTGGCGTCGCCGGCGCGATAGAGCTTCTGGCCGAGCGCGAGGGTTTCGCGGTTTTTCACTTCGCCGCCGGTCTGCTTCTGCGAGGAGAAGTAGGCAGCGAGATCCTTCATCTGCTCTTCGTTGTAGGCGGCGATCATGCCGTTCATGATGGCATTGACGCGCTCGGACTTGCCGTCGGCGCCAGCCTTGAAATTCTTCATCTGCTTGAACAGGTAGGCGGCGTGCTGGCCGGCCAGCTTCGGGTTGGCCGAGCTCGGACTGTTGCCGTCGGCACCGTGGCACGCCACGCAGACCGTGGTGGCGATCTCCTTGCCTTTGGCGGCATCGCCCTGATAGGCTGCCGGTTTGGCGGCATCGCTGGCTTGGACACTCCCGGTCAGAGCGAAAGCTGCTGCCGAAAACATCGACATGAGCGAAAAGCGGGTCATCGTGAAGCTCCTGGAGTGCGGCTCAATTTGCAAATCGGACTATTCTATAACAGCTTAAGCCTGTATTGTTCCGGCTTTCTCTTTAGGTTCATATGCATGCCGCCCTCGCTGTTCCGTCACGCCCAGTTCGAAATCTCCGTCGCCGATCCCCATGCCCTCCCCCAGGCGGGCGGCCCCGAGATCGCTTTTGCGGGTCGCTCCAATGCCGGGAAGTCCTCCGCGATCAACACGTTGGCGGCGCATACGCGCCTTGCCTACGTCTCCAAGACCCCGGGGCGTACCCAACTCATCAACCTGTTCCGGCTCAAGAACGGTGCGGCTCTCGTCGACCTCCCCGGTTACGGCTATGCAGAGGTACCCGAAGCAGTACGGAGAAAATGGCAGGGGCTGCTCGAGTACTACCTGACGCGACGTGAGGCTCTGGTCGGCTTGGTGCTCATCATGGATGCGCGCCGGCCGCTGACCGAACTCGACCGTCAGATGATCGGCTGGTTCGCCGGCACCGGCAAGCCGATTCATTGGCTGCTGACCAAGGCCGACAAGCTGACGCGCCAGGAGCAGGCGAAGACGCTTTCCGACGCGCGCCGTGCCGCCGGCGCCGACTTTCCGGGTGTGCCGATTACTGTGCAGCTATTCTCCAGCTTGAAGAAGACAGGGATGGAAGAGGTGGAGCGAGTCATCGATACTTGGTTGGAGCCTGCTGCCCCAGATACGCAGATCGAGGGGCAGGAATCCGAGACTTGATCGGCCGACGCATAATAGAGAAAGGGCTTCCGGCCAAAGGGGAGAAAGCCGGAAGCCCGAATACCCCGATGAGCATCGGGGTACCCGCTCAGGGAGGAAAAGCGGGGAAGGACTCATCACCCTTCGCTTGATATGATAGATATTCGACAAAAAAGTTCCAGTATTTTTTTAAGGCTAAGACCATGATTATTAAGGGGGCATTTGCCAGTACGCGCATGCGCCGCATGCGTCGCGACGATTTTTCGCGCCGCCTCATGCGCGAGTCCGTGCTCACTGCGGACGATTTCATCTACCCGGTGTTCGTATTGGAGGGGGCAAGCCGGACCGAGCAGGTTGCCTCGATGCCAGGTGTCGAACGCGTCAGTCTCGACCGTTTGCTGCCGGTGGCCGAACGAGCTTTGAAGCTAGGAGTCCCCGCTCTTGCATTGTTCCCCGTGGTCGATGCGGCGAAGAAAACGCCGGGTGCCGAGGAGGCCTGGAATCCTGGAGGGCTGGTTCCAACGGTTGTGGCGACGCTGAAAAAAGAATTTCCGGAACTGGGGGTGATCACCGACATCGCGCTTGATCCCTACACCAGCCACGGTCAGGACGGGCTGATCGATCCGGCCGACCCGACCGGCTACGTGATGAACGACGAGACCATCGAGGCGCTGGTGAAGCAGGCGCTCACTCATGCGCAAGCCGGCGCGGATGTTGTTGCGCCTTCCGACATGATGGACGGCCGCATCGGCGCGATCCGCACCGCGCTCGACGCCGAGAAACGCATTCACACCCGCATCCTTGCCTACTCTGCCAAGTATGCCTCGAGCTTCTATGGCCCGTTCCGCGACGCGGTCGGCTCGGCCGGCAACCTCGGCAAGGGCAACAAATACACCTACCAGATGGATCCGGCGAATACTGACGAAGCCTTGCGCGAAGTCGCCCTCGACCTGCAGGAAGGGGCCGACATGGTGATGGTCAAGCCCGGCATGCCTTACCTCGACATCGTGCGCCGGGTGAAGGACGAGTTTGGCGTGCCGACCTACGCCTATCAGGTGAGCGGCGAATACGCGATGCTGAAGGCCGCCGCCCAGAACGGTTGGTTGAACCACGACGCCTGCATGCTCGAGGCGCTGCTGTGCTTCAAGCGCGCCGGCGCCGACGGTATCCTGACTTACTTTGCCCTCGAAGCAGCGGAGCTGCTTCGATCGTAAAAGCTTAAGCAGCCACGCTGCTACAGCAGTAAAGGCTGCTGGACACCCCACAGTGCCAGGGGATCGTCCTTGAAGCCGCTCTTGACGAAGCGCTGTAGCCGGCCGAGCAGGTGACAGACCAGCAGGTCGGCCTGCGCGGCGCAGTCGCGTTCGGACGGCAGCGCCCCCTGAGCGACGGCGATCTTCAACGACTGTTTCAACGAGGCTTCGAGCCGCTCGAACAGTTGGTTGATGCGCGTCTGCAGGCGCGGGTTCTCATGCACCAGGGCATCGCCGGCCATCACGCGCGCTAGGCCTTTATTCTTCGCGGCGAAGCGCAGCGCGGCGGCGAGCATCAATTCGGCCTGCTTGAGGCCGCTTTCCTCCTCCGCGGCGATCTGGCCGACCACGGCGAACAGGCTGCTCTCGACGAATTCGATCAGCCCTTCGAACATGCGCGCCTTGCTCGGGAAGTGGCGATAGAGCGCCGCTTCGGAGACATCGAGGCGGGCGGCCAGCGCGGCGGTGGTGATTTTCTCGCCGGCCGGATTTTCCAGCATTTCAGCGATAGCCTGAAGAATCTGGAGCTTGCGCTCACCGGGTTGGGCCATGCTTATTTTCCCTTTATCAATCCGAGTCTGGTCAGGTCGAGCGGCGATTGTATGCGCACATCCACGTAAGTGGGCACTCGCGTCGCCGAACTGACGAGCACGGTCGCCATGCCCAGTCGCTTGGCGGCGCGCAGGTTCGCTGCGGTGTCCTCGACGAGGATGCAGCGGTGCGGATCGAGCCGCTCCTGCTTGAGCAGGTGTCGAAAGGCCTGCGCGTGCGGCTTGGGGGTGAAGCGCAGCCGCTCGATGCTCCACACCGAGTCGACGAACTGGCCGATGCCGATCAAGTCGAGCATCGCCTCGACGTAGCGTCGTGGTGCATTGGAAAAGACGATCTTGCGGCCGGGCAGGCGCTTGAACATGTGGCGCAGGGCGGGCTCGTACACCGCCATCCGCGGCAGGTCATGCAGGAAGTCGTGCGTCTCGGCGAGGAAGTGGTGCGGATCGACGCCGTGATGCCGCACCAAGCCGGTCAGCGTGGCGCCGTAGCGCAACCAGTAGTGGTCGCGCAGTTCGCGGGCCGCCGTCTCGTCGAGCCCGACTTTTTCGGCGACGTATTTCCCCATCGCGCGGCTGATGAAGGGGAAAATGTGCGGGTTGGCATCGTGCAGCGTGTTGTCGAGGTCGAACAGCCAAACGTTACGCATGCCGCGGGGAACTACGCATTACTTCGACTTGATCAGCGTGCCGACGCCCTGGTCGGTGAGAATTTCGAGCAGCAGGGCATGCTCGACGCGGCCGTCGATGATATGGACGCTCTTCACGCCGCTCCGGGCCGCATCGAGCGCCGAGCCGATCTTGGGCAGCATGCCGCCGGAGAGCGTGCCGTCTTCGACCATCGCATCGATCTCTTTCGGAGTGATTCCCGTCAGCAGGTTGCCGGCCTTGTCGAGCACGCCGGGGGTGTTGGTCAGCAGCACCAGCTTCTCTGCGTTGAGCACCTCGGCGATCTTGCCGGCGACGACGTCGGCGTTGATGTTGTAGGTCTCGCCCTGAGGCCCGACGCCGATCGGCGCGATCACCGGAATGAAGTCTCCCTGGTCGAGGAAAGCGATCAGCGAGGGATCGATCGAGGTGATCTCCCCGACGGAGCCGATGTCGATCATCTCCTCGGGGTTGTCCTTGTTCGGGAGAAGCAGTTTGCGGGCACGGATGAAGTTTCCGTCCTGGCCGGTCAGGCCGACGGCCTTGCCGCCGTGCTGGTTGATGAGGTTGACGATTTCCTTGTTGACCTGGCCGCCGAGCACCATCTCGACGATATCCATGGTCTCCTCGTCGGTGACGCGCATGCCCTGGATGAAGGTGCCCTGCTTGCCGACGCGCTTGAGCAGATCCTCGATCTGCGGGCCGCCGCCATGGACGACCACCGGGTTCATGCCGACCAGCTTGAGCAGGACCACGTCGCGCGCGAAGCAGTCCTGCAGCTTCGGGTCGGTCATGGCGTTGCCGCCGTACTTGATGACGATGGTCTTGTCGAAGAAGCGCTTGATGTAGGGCAGGGCTTCGCCGAGGATCTTGGCCTTGGTGGTGGCCGGCAGGCTGTCGATGTCTTGGGTGGTCATGGCGGCTGGCAGAAGGAAAAGACGGCGGCAATTCTACTGCCGCCGTCCTGCCGGAGCCGACTTTTTCGGTCGGTCGATGCTTAGTCGATCATGAGCCGCTTCGACTGCGCGGCCATGCGCTTGGGCAGGGTCAACTCCAGCACCCCGTCGGTGAACTTCGCGCTGGCGGCGCTGTCGTCGATGTCCTGGCCAAGCTGGAAACTGCGCGATACCTTGCCGAAATAGCGCTCGGAACGCAGGATGCGTTCGCCATCCTTGACTTCCTTTTCTTCCTTGCGCTCGGCGCTGATCGAGACGACCGGGCCATCGATGCTGACGTGAATATCTTCCTTCTTGATGCCCGGCATCTCGGCATGCACCACGAAGGCCTTTTCCTGTTCTTTGACGTCGATCTTGATGCTCGGCGCTTCGATATCCTTACCCATTTCCACAGGGCGCACGAAGAAGCCGCGGAAGAAGTCGTCGAGCGGATCGTAGCGGGTGATCTGAGGCATGACATTCTCCTTGTTCGGGTTGCTTACACCCCTTAATTTGGAACAAGCCGCAGATTTTTCAAGCGCCGTTATGATGGAAGCCTGATCAGGGAGGGCACGTGCACATCGAAGAAATCCAATCCGTTCTGACCGAACTGCGGCCGCAGTTGCTGCGCTTCGCCAAGCTGCAACTGCGCTCGGAGGCGCAGGCGGAGGACGCGGTACAGGAGGCGATGCTCGCCGCGCTGGCCGGTGCGGAGAAATTCGCCGGGGCAGCGCAGGCGAAGACCTGGGTGTTCGCCATCTTGAAGAACAAGATCATCGACGAGCTGCGGCGCCGGGCGCGCGAAGGGAACGTGCTGGATTATTCGAACGATGCCGAAGAGACGGACGACCTGGATGTGCTGTTCGACCAGCGCGGCCACTGGACGGAAGCGCCGTCGGCATGGGAAAACCCCGAGGCCGCGCTGGAGAACCAACAATTCTGGGTCATTTTCGAGGCCTGTCTTGATGGTGTGCCTCCCAAGCCGGGGCGGGTTTTTATGATGCGCGAAATTCTTGGACTGGAAACCGAAGAAATTTGTAAGGAGTTGGGAATTTCGTCGTCTAACTGCTGGGTGCTGCTGCACCGGGCGCGTCTGGGCTTGCGGGAATGCCTGTCCAGACGTTGGTTTGGAGAAGATCGATGATGAATTGCAAGGAGGCCACACAGCTCATGTCGCAAAACCTCGAGCGCAAGCTTTCGTTGGTCGAACGACTTGGGTTGCATATGCATCTTGTCATCTGCAAGGGCTGCCGGGCGACCGAACGCCACTTCGCGTTTCTTCATGCTGCCGCCCGACGCATCGGCACGCCGGAAACATAAATTCACCCCCAACCTCAACAGGAGACTGACCAATGAAAAAAACCACCCTCACCCTCGCTACCGGAGCCGCCTTTGCCGCCACCGTTGCCTTGGTGCCTGCCGCCAATGCAGCCGACAACCCCTTTGGCATGGTGAAGCTTGATTCCGGCTATCAGCTGGCCCAAGCCGACAAGAAAGCCGACGGCAAATGCGGCGAAGGCAAGTGCGGCGGCACCATGAAAGCCGAAGACAAGCGGCCGGCCGGCGACAAGAAGAAGGAAGGCAGCTGCGGCGGCAGCAAGGAGGCTTCGGGCGGCAAAGGCGACAAGAAGCAGGATGGCGCCTGCGGCGGCAAGAAATAAGCAAGGCGTCGTCGCAATGTCCGTCACCGCCAAACCCCTTGGGTTGGCCGGTGCCGGCCTCGGCTTCAGGCGGGAACTTATTCCCGACCTGAAGGCCGCGCAGTTGGAGCACTGGCCGGCAGCGATCGACTTCTTCGAACTGGCCCCGGAAAACTGGGCCGGCATGGGCGGCAGCTCGGCGAAGGACCTGCGCTTCTTCACCGAGCGCCATCCCTTCGTCTGCCACGGTCTCTCACTCGACCTCGGCGGCCCGCGGCCGCTCGATACCGAACTGCTGCAGCGGATCAAGCGTTTCATGCACGAGCACGGGATGACGCTCTATACCGAGCATCTGTCGTGGTGCGGCGACGACGGCCATCTCTATGACCTGTTGCCGATCCCCTGCACCGACGATGCCGTGCGCTGGGTCGCGGAACGCATCCGCCAGGCGCAGGACATCCTTGAGATGCGGATCGGCATCGAGAACGCCTCCTACTACGTCGCGCCGCCGGGCGCGGAGATGAGTGAAGCCGAGTTCATTCGCGCCGTGATCGAGGAGGCCGACTGCCTGCTGCACCTCGACGTCAACAACATCTACGTGAACAGCCGCAACTTCGGCTTCGATCCAGTCGCCTTCATGGATGCGCTGCCGCTCGAGCGCACCTGCTACCTGCACATGGCCGGACATTACGTCGAGCCGGACGGCGTGCTGGTGGATACGCATGGTGCCGAAGTGATCGATCCGGTATGGCAACTGCTCGATGCCGCCTATGCGCGCGTCGGCCCGCTGCCCACCTGCCTCGAGCGAGACTTCAACATTCCGCCGCTCGCCGAACTTGTCGATGAAGTTGGGCGGATTACCGCCGCTCAGCGCCGCTTTCTGCCGACGCAGAGAAGGGTTGCCTGAGATGCATGCCTTCCAGCAATTCCAGCACGAGTTCGGCCGCCACATCCGCGACCCGCGGCGAGCCGCGCGCCCATCCGGCGTGCCGGCGCGGCGCATGGCGATCTACAACGATCTGCTGTTCAATAACCTGACGGGCTTTCTCGACGCCTGTTTTCCTGTGACGCGCAGCGTGCTCGGCGAGCGGCACTGGCGACGCCTGCACCGCGGATTCTTCCGCGAGGCACGTTGCCGCACGCCGTATTTCCGCGAGATCCCGCGCGAGTTCCTCGACTGGCTGACTAGGGCAGAGGGATTAGTCCTGCCGCCTTGGCTGTGCGAGCTGGCGCATTACGAGTGGGTAGAGCTGGCGCTCGACGTGATGGATGCGGAAGTGCCGCCGCACGATCCGCAGGGCGACTTGATGGCGGGTACCCCCGTGCTCGCACCGGCCCTCATGAATCTCGTCTACGCCTGGCCGGTGCATCGCATCGGAAAAACCTTTCGCCCCCGCAAGCCGGTTGCCACGCACCTGCTCGTTTATCGCGATACGGACGACAAGGTACGTTTCATCGAACTCAATCCGGTCTCGTCGCAACTCATCGCCGTGTTGCTCGAGGGAAATCGTTCCGGTCGGGAGGCCTGCCATGCCATCGCGGCGAAGCTAGGCCAGGCGCAACCGGAAGCGGTAGTGGCGCATGGAGCACAAATGCTCGCCGAGCTGCGAGCAGCCGGGGCGATCCTCGGGAGTCGGGCATGATGGCTCTCATGCAACGCACCGTTACGGCAATCGATCAGGCGGGGCTTTGGCTGGGCTTCCTCGGCCTGCGGCTGATCCTCGGCTGGGAGTACTTCGAGTCCGGGCTCGAGAAGTTCCGCGGCGAAAACTGGTTCGCCGACATCCAGGGCAGCTTCCCGTTTCCGTTTAACGTCGTGCCGCCGGAAATCAGTTGGCAGATGGCGACATGGTTCGAACTGGCGGGCGGCATTGCGCTGATTGTCGGTGTGGGTACGCGCTTTTTCAGCCTGTCGCTGTTCATACTCACTATCGTCGCCATTGCCGCCGTACATTGGCCTGCGGAGTGGAACTCCTTCGGCGAGCTGCTCCAGGGCTACGTCATTACCGACAAGGGCCACGGAAACTTCAAGCTGCCGGTGATCTTCATGGCGATGCTCCTGCCGCTGATGTTCGCCGGGCCGGGCAAGTTGTCGCTCGACGCGCTGATCCGCAAGCGGGTGCTTGGATGACCACTACGGAAAAGTCGGCGCCGGTGGGACGGCGCCCGGGCGAGCGCAGTTGCCCCGTCTGCGGCACCGTCTTCGTCTGCGGCATGGAAGCAGGAAAGGATCGCTGCTGGTGCGCCAGCCTGCCGCCGCTGCCAATTGATCCCGCCGTAGCGGGCTGCCTCTGCCCTGACTGCCTGCAGGCGCGGCTTCAGACCGCGCCGGTGAATTCGCCGCGCGCCGGGTAGTCGTTCTTCACGACGAAGTCGATGGCGCCGACGATCTCGTCGAAGTGGGGGCGAGCGAAGGGCATCGTCTGGGTGCTGCCCCAGTAGAGCGTGCCGTCGGGTCGAACAAGGAACAGGCCCGGCTCTGAGAACAGTGGGGGCTCCTCGATGCCGATCGAGGTTTTGCCGCGTGAGGTGGAGATGGTCAGCCCCCACTGGCGCGCGACCGACAGCGGCAGGCTGTGACCAAAGCGAAGCCGTTCCGCCTTGACCTTCTTCGCCATCTCGGCCGCACGTTCCTCTCCGTCGGAACTGATCGCGACCGGCAGGACGCCGCGCGAGACGAAATCCTCGTGCAGCCGTTCGAGCTCGATCAGGTATTTGGCGCACAGCGGGCAGTGCAGGCCGCGATAGAAAACGACCATGTCAAAGGTTGACGCCGGGGCGGCACCAAGCGTGTAACGGTCGCCGCCGAGCAGAGGTACGGACAGGGCGGGGACGGGCTGGCGGGGAATCAGGACGTTCAGCGACATGGCGTTCTCCATGTTGGGGGATGAAGCTTGGTCGTTACCGGAGCGAAAAGCTTACACCCTGGCCTGGCCGAGCATCAGGATCGCGTCGCGGTTGGTCCAGGAAAAACAGGCGGTGGCGGCCTCGCGCCAAGACAGCCACCGGGCGGCACGATGTTCGCCCGGTGCGGGCGTCGCCGATGTTCCCGCCGGCACGCACAGGCTGAAAACGTGTTCGATGTTGTGCGTCACCCCTTCAGGATAGCGGTCACGCCATTCGGCGAAGATTTCGAAGCGGTTGGTCAGGTGCCAATCGTGCAAGTCGTCGGGATTGCATTCAATACCGGTTTCTTCGGTCACCTCGCGAACGGCGGTGACACGCAGATCTTCTCCGTCCTCCTGGCTGCCGGTGACCGACTGCCAGTAGCCCGGATGGGCTGCCCGCTCGAGCAGCAGCACGTTGAGCGCCGGATCGTGAATCACCACGAGGACAGAGACTGGCCGCTTCGTTCCGGCCATGGCTTCAGGCGATGTCGGCCAGCCAGTTGATGCCGTCGGCCTGCATGTCGACGAAGCACCAGAAGGGAATGCCCTGCTCGCGCCATTCGTTGGCGGCGTTCTCGAAGACCTGCAGCGTCTGCACGAAGTCGGACTCGGCCATGCCGTGGATGCGGTCGCAGTGCTCGAGGATCACGACATAGCCTTCGGCGGGACGCCAGCCGAGGTCGGCCAGGCAGTCGAGCAGCGCATCCCAGTTGTGGCCGAACCACTCGGGGAAAGCCATCGTTTCGCCGATGGTCGCCAACAGGCTCTCCTTGTTGCGGGCCTTGGCCAGATCGACGCGGAAGACGTAAAAGGCGTTCTGCTCAGCGGCCGCGACGAGCGCTTCCTCGCCATCCATCGGCATGTGATAAACGCCGGCGTGTTCGACGCGGGTGAGAATGTCCTGATAGTTCATTCAGCGATCTTCCTGAAGCTGCGATAGTGGTCCGCAGTGTAGTAGCACGCATCGGGACGGCGGGGTTCCTGCCCGCCACAGACGATACGCCGTGCGCCGCGGTGCTGCACGCCGGGCGTCGGCACGGTGTATTCGCGGTAGTAGCCGCGTTCCTTGAGCGGCAGCCGCTTTTCGTAGTTGTTGAAGACAATGCCGTCGCGCCGGTAAGGGAACGGGCCGCCCGACTGGATCAATCCGAGCACTTCGCGGCCTTGCGGAGGCAAGTCCTTTGCGGCGATTTCCTGCGCCTGCGCCAGCCCAAACGCAGCGGCCAGCAGCAGGGCAAGGAGAAGGCGTATCACGCCTTGCCAACCTCGACTTGGGTCTCGACTTTCTGGCGCAGGCGGATATGCAGTTCGCGCAATTGCTTTTCATCGACGCCGGAGGGGGCATCGGTTAGCAGGCATTGCGCACGCTGCGTCTTCGGGAAGGCGATCACGTCGCGGATCGATTCGGCGCCGGTCATCATCGTGACGATGCGGTCGAGACCGAACGCCAAGCCACCGTGCGGCGGCGCGCCGTACTTGAGGGCGTCGAGCAGGAAGCCGAACTTCGCCTGCTGCTCTTCCTCGCCGATGCCCAGCGCCTCGAAGACTCTCGATTGAACCGCCGCCGCGTGGATCCTTACGGATCCACCTCCAATTTCCCAGCCGTTGAGCGCTAGGTCATAAGCCTTGGCGAGGCATTCACCCGGATTCGTTTTCATCAACTCTTCGTGACCGTCCTTAGGGCTGGTGAAGGGGTGGTGGCAGGCGGTCCAGCGCTTGTCTTCTTCGTCGTACTCGAACATCGGGAAGTCGACGACCCAGAGCGGCTCCCAGGCTTTTCCGTTGGTGTAGCCCTTCTCGTGGCCGATCTTGATGCGCAGCGCACCCAAAGCATCATTCACGACCTTGGTCTTGTCGGCGCCGAAGAAGATCAGGTCGCCGCTTTGCGCGCCGGTACGCTCCATGATCGTCTTGAGCGCTTGTTCGTGGATGTTTTTGACGATCGGCGACTGCAGGCCCTCTTCGTTAAGTTTCGACACATCATTGACCTTGATGTAGGCGAGACCCTTGGCGCCGTAGATCTTGACGAATTCGGTGTAGCCGTCGATCTCGCCACGCGTTAGGCCGGCGCCGCCCGGGATGCGCAGCGCAGCGACGCGGCCGCCTGAGGTGGCGGGACCGGAGAACACCTTGAAGGCGACGTCGGCGACGGCGTCGGTGACTTCGGTCAGTTCCAGCGTCACGCGCAGGTCGGGCTTATCGGAGCCGAAACGGCGCATCGCTTCGGCGTAGGCCATGCGCGGGAAGGGATCGGGAAGATCGACGTCGATCGCGTCTTTGAAGACGTAGCGGATCAGTTGCTCGATGAGTCCGGTGATCTCAGTCTCGTTCATGAACGAAGTCTCGATATCGACCTGGGTGAATTCAGGCTGGCGGTCGGCACGAAGGTCCTCGTCGCGGAAGCACTTGGTGATCTGGTAGTAGCGGTCGAAGCCGGCGACCATCAGCATCTGCTTGAAGAGCTGCGGCGACTGCGGCAGCGCGAAGAACTGGCCGGGATGCACGCGCGAGGGCACCAGGTAGTCGCGCGCGCCCTCGGGCGTGCTCTTGGTGAGCATCGGCGTCTCGATGTCGATGAAGCCGCTGTCGTCGAGGAAGCGGCGGAAGGCGCGAGCCGTCTTGTAGCGCAGCATCATGTTCTTCTGCATTTGCGGACGGCGCAGGTCGATGACGCGGTGCGTGAGGCGCACGTTCTCGGAAAGGTTCTCGTCGTCGAGTTGGAAGGGCGGTGTGTCGGCCTTGTTGAGAATTTCCATCTCGTGGCAGAGGATTTCGATCTCGCCGGACGGCATGTTGGAATTCTCGGTGCCGGCGGGACGGCGGCGCACCTTGCCGGTGATCTTGAGCACGAACTCGCTGCGTACCGCCTCGGCCAGCGCGAACATTTCGGGGCGGTCGGGATCGCAGACGACTTGGGCCAAGCCTTCGCGGTCGCGCAGGTCGATGAAGATTACGCCTCCGTGGTCGCGGCGGCGATGGTTCCAGCCGCAGAGGGTGACGATCTGGTCGATGTGGCCGGCATTGAGTTGGCCGCAATAATGGGTACGCATGGGAGCTTCCGATCTAATCTAAAAAGTCGGCGCCGGTGATACGGCACCAAGAAGGGGTCATTCGTTCTGTGCGCGCCCGACGAGATTGGGGCGGCGCTGCTGGGGCGGGACGACCCCCATCGAAACGATGTATTTCAGAGCGTCATCGACGCTGATGTCGAGTTCGATGGTCTCGCTTTTCTTCACGAAGAAGAAGAAGCCGTTCACCGGGCTAGGCGCAGTGGGAATGAAGACGCTGACGTATTCTTCCGGGAGCATTTCGCCGATCTGCTGCGCCGGTGTACCGGTCTGAAAAGCGACTGACCAAGCTTGCGGATGCGGGTAGTGCACCAGCAACACCTTGCGGAAGGCCTCGCCATTCCCCGAGAACAGAGTGTCGCTGACCTGCTTGACACTGTAATAGATCGACTTGACGATCGGGATGCGCGCCAGCAGTGCCTCCCAGAAGCGCACCAGCCGTTGGCCGATGATGTTGGCCGTCACCAGTCCGGTCAGGAAGACTACCAGCAGCGTGAGTAGCGCTCCGACCCCGGGAAGATGGAATCCCAGCAGGTGGATCGGCTGAATCGTCTCGGGCAGCAGGCGCAAAGACTGGTCCATTGTGCCGACGATGGCCGCCAGCACCCAGACGGTGATCACCAGGGGGATCCAGATCAGGAGCCCGGTGATGAAGTATTTCTTGAGCGGGGCCACGTGCGATCAGCCGCAGCCGCACGACCCCGTGCCGCCTTGGCAGGGGGGGGGATTGTCCGCCTTGGGCTTGGAACTCGAGCCCCCCTTGAAGTCGGTCTGGTACCAACCGCTGCCCTTCAGTTGAAAGCCGGCAGCGGTCAACTGCTTGGCGAAACTCTCGGTCTTGCATTCCGGGCAGTGGGTGAGCGGCGCATCGGACATTTTTTGCAAAACGTCCTGCTCGAAACCGCATTGAGTACAGCGATAGGCGTAAATAGGCATGTTGTGCTCCAAAGTTTTTTCAAATTATAACTAAGCGCCTGAACGAAAAGGCGTTCAGGCGGTGGGTTCTCGCCGGAAAGTGGCGCCAGAACCCGGTAAATTCAAGCTTGGCAGGGGGTTAGAACAGGCCCAGATAGGTCCGGTTGAGCCATTGCCCCCAGAAAAGGGCGATAACCCCGGCAGCTGCGAGGTAGGGGCCGAAGGGAATCGGCACATTGCGGCCGTGGCGCGCTAGCACGATCAGGACGATGCCGACGAGCGCACCTACCACCGAAGAGAGCAAGATGACAAGCGGCAGCATCTGCCAGCCAAGCCAGGCGCCGATGGCGGCCAGGAGCTTGAAGTCGCCATAGCCCATGCCTTCCTTGCCGGTGGCGAGTTTGAACAGCCAATAGACCGACCAAAGGGCGAGATAGCCTGCCGCGGCGCCGGTTACTGCATTGGAAAGGGTGGTGAAGGTGCCGCCGAGGTTGAGCAGCAGACCCGCCCACAGCAGAGGCAGGGTGATGTCGTCGGGCAGCAACTGGGTATCGAAGTCGATAAAGGTCAGGGCGATCATCGCCGCGATGAACAGCAGAGCGCCAGCCCCGGCAAACGTTGCACCATAGCGCCAGGCTGCGTAGCCGAACAGTAGGCCGGTGACCGCCTCGACCAGCGGGTAGCGAAGGCTGATCGCCTTGCCGCAGCCCTTGCACTTTCCCTTGAGCAACAGGTAGCTCAGGATCGGAATGTTTTCCAGCGCGAGAACCTGACGGTTGCAATGGGGGCAGCGCGAGCGCGGCGCAACGAGCGAGAGCGGCTCAAAAACCGGTGCGGGCGATCCGCTGGCTTCGGCGCACTGGGTCTGCCAGTCGCGCTCCATCATGATCGGCAGGCGATGGATGACGACGTTCAGGAAGCTGCCGATGAGCAGACCGAGCAGGCCGCAGGCGACGACCATGATCGCCGGATCGATTGCTGGCATCGCTTGTCCTTACACGACTGCGCCGAGCTTGAAGATCGGCAGGTACATCGCGACGATGATGCCGCCGATCAGGACGCCAAGGACGACCATGATCATCGGCTCCATCAGGCTGGAAAGTGACTCCACTGCATCGTCGACTTCCTGTTCATAAAAGTCGGCGACCTTGCCGCTCATCTGGTCGAGTTGACCGGATTCCTCGCCGATGGCAATCATCTGGATCACCATGTTGGGGAAAACGTTGGCATTCTGCATGGCGACCGTCAGGCTCGAGCCTGTGCTGATCTCAGCCTTGATCTGCTTCGTCGCTTCGCGGTAGATGTAGTTGCCCGAAGCCCCCCCAACCGAATCGAGGGCTTCGACGAGTGGAACGCCGGCTGCGAACATCGTCGATAGTGTACGCGTCCAGCGGGCGATGGTTGCCTTGCGGATGACTGGACCAAAAACTGGCAAGCGCAATGCAAGCCTGTCCATGAAGGCCTGCATCGGTATCGAGCGTTTCCACGTATAGAAGAAAGCGTACAGTCCGCCGCCGATCGAGCCAAAAATGAAAAACCAGTTATCAACAAAAAATTCCGAGATCGCAATGACAACTAATGTTGGCCCCGGCAGGTCGGCCCCGAAGCTCTTAAAAATGTTTTTGAACTGTGGCACGACGAAGATCATGATCACTGCGGTGACGATGAAGGCCACCACGATGACGGAAATTGGGTAAAACAAGGCACTCTTGATCTTCGAGATGATCGCCTGAGTTTTTTCCTTGTAGGTAGCGAGACGGTCGAGTAATTGGTCGAGAATACCGGCCTGCTCACCGGCCTCGACGAGGTTGCAGTACAGCTGATCGAAGTGCAGGGGGTATTTGCGGAATGCCTGATTGAGAGCCGAACCGGTTTCGACATCCGTCTTGATATCCATGAGGAGTTTGCCGACGGCCGCATTGGCTGCCCCTTTGCCGACGATGTCGAAGGCCTGCAGCAAGGGCACGCCGGATCTCATCATCGTGGCCATCTGACGGGTGAATAGCGTGACGTCCTTGTCGGTGACCTTGCCTCCGCGCCTGAAGCTCTGCTTCTTGACCTTGGTGACGAGAATCCCCTGCCGGCGCAGGGTGGTGCGCACAACGGTTTCGGTAGCGGCGCGCATTTCGCCGCGGACGATCTTGCCGGTCTTGTCCTTGCCCTCCCAGGAGAACACTGCCGCATCGTCTTTTTTTGGAGTTGCCATGCCTGTCCCTCGAACCGTTTATGCAAGGCGATAATGCCTTGGTCGTTTGTCCTTGTAAAGGCTGAATATTCCCGGTTTTTCCGCCGATATGCCAACTGCGGGCTATGGACGATAGATCTTGACGACCTTGACCCGCCGGTTTTCAGTCTGCACAACTTCCATTGCGACGCCATTGATGCGCAAGCTGACCCCGATTTCCGGAATGTCGCGCAGGTGTTCGATGATGAGGCCGTTGAGCGTCTTGGGACCATCGACCGGCAGTTCGAGCCCAAGCAGTCGGTTGATTTCGCGCAGGCTGTAGCCGCCATCGACGAGCGCGGTACCCTCTGCATTCCAACTGAAGGCTGCTACGCTCCCGGGCATTCCGGTCGTAAATTTGCCGACGATTTCTTCGACGATATCTTCGATGGTCACTAGTCCGAGCAATTCGCCGTACTCATCCACCACTAGGCCGAGCCGTTGGCGGTTCTCGCGAAAAAATCGCAGCTGGTCGTAAGCGGGCGTTTCGGCGGGAATGAAATACGGCTCGGAAAGGTTCTGCCTGAGCCTGTCTGGATCGAAGGTTTCGCCTATGGTGCTGGCAAGCAGACGGCGCAAGTGGATGATACCGATGATGTTGCTCGACTCGCCTTCATAGACTGGCAGGCGGGTGTGGAAGCTGGTGGCGAGCTTGTCGGCGATCTCGGCGAGCGGAGCGGAGATATCGACGCTCTCGATCTCGCCGCGCGGCGTCATGATGTCCTCGACCGTGATGTGCTCGAGATCGAACAGGTTGACCAGGATTTCGCGGTGCTCGGAAGGAATGAACTTGCCTGATTCCAGGACTACGGAACGCAACTCGTCGGCGGTCAGGTGCGGTGCCTCGGCCATATCGCGCGGCTTGATGCGCATCAGGATCAGCAGGCTGCGCGAAAACAGATTGACGAACCAGACGATCGGATAGAACAGGCGCAGCAAAGGCCAGAGCAGATAGGCCAGGGTCGGGGTAAGGCGGTCGGCGTAGGTTGCGGCGATCACTTTGGGGGTGATTTCCGAACAGACCAGGATGATGAATGTGGTGAAGAGCGTTGCGAGACCTAGCGCCCACTCGTCCTCGCCGAACATGGCGATAGCGATGGCGCCGACGAGGGTGGCGACACCGGCATTGACGAGGTTGTTGCCGAGCAGGATAACGCCGAGCAACTTGTCAGTGCTTTCCAGTAGAGACAAAGCCAAGCGCGCACCGCGATGTCCCTGGCTCGCCTTGTGGCGAAGCCGGTAGCGGTTTGCCGCCATCATGCTGGTCTCGGACATCGAGAAGAAGGCCGAGATCGCCAATAGGACGATCAGGACGATCGCCAAAGCCGATAAAGGGATGTCTTCCACGCTCAGGGACGGCCGAGAATGACTTCCAGCACGAAACGGCTGCCGACGTAGGCGAGTAGAAGTACCACGAACCCGGCGAGGGTCCAGCGTAGTGCGGTGCGGCCGCGCCAGCCGTACATGTAGCGCCCGCCCAGCAGTGCACCGAAGATCAGCCAGGAAAGTACTGCAAACACCGTCTTGTGGTTGAGCGGCAGCGCCTTGCCGAAAATCTGCTCAGAGAAGAGCACGCCGGATGCTAGCGTCAGGGTTAGCAGCAGGAAGGCGATATTGATTAGCCGAAACAGCAGTGCTTCCATCGTCAGCAAGGGCGGCAAGCCGGCGAACAGTGGGGTCAGCCGGCCGCGGTGTAGACGCTTCTCGGTCACTGCCATGAGGATCGCGTGCAAGGCTGCCAGCGTGAACAGGCTGTAAGCGAGCATCGCCATCAAAAAATGCAGTCGGAACACGGGCGAGGCTGCATTGGCGACAAGATGGTGGCCGGGGAGCATCCATGGCAAGAGACTGCAGAGCGCAGCTAGGGGAAGCCCCAGCATTTGCAGACCCTCCATGCGTGCGTAGAAGCTCTCGATCCAATAGAGGGCGACGGCAAGCCAGGTCATCATCGACAAGGCCACGGCAAAGCCGAAACGCATCCCTTCGCTGCCATGCGGGAAGATGTCGAGGGCGACGGTAGCGCCATGGAAGACAAGCGCCGCAGCAAGCCAAGCACGCTCCCAGCCTGCGAGGCCTTTGACCGGCTGGTCCAGGACCGCCCCTCGCCAGCGGGTACGCCAAAAATGTACCGCCAGCCCGATATAGAGCGCAGCGGCCAGCAGGTGAAGGGTGGGCGGATGCAGTAAAATTGCTTGCATATCCGCAGTCTACACCAAGCCTTTCTGCGCCCAGCTGTCACGGCGCGTTTCCGTCCGAATGCCATGCTCGATAATCTGACCCAAAGACTCGCCAAGGTCGTCAAGACCCTGCGCGGCCAAGCCCGCCTGACCGATGACAACATCCAGGAAATGCTGCGCGAAGTGCGCATGGCCCTGCTGGAGGCCGATGTCGCGTTGCCGGTGGTCAAGGACTTCATTGCCCGGGTCAAGGAAAAGGCCGTCGGTCAGGAGGTCATCGGCTCGCTGACGCCGGGTCAGGCGCTGGTCGGTGTCGTGCATCGAGAACTGACGGACCTGATGGGCGGCGCCAAGGCCGAGCTTAACCTGGCTACCCAGCCACCGGCAGTCATCCTCATGGCCGGCCTGCAGGGGGCAGGCAAGACGACCACGACGGCCAAGCTCGGCAAGTGGCTCAAGGAGCGCCAGAAGAAGAAGGTGCTCGTTGTCAGTTGCGACGTTTACCGCCCTGCCGCTATCGAGCAGTTGAAGACTGTGGCAGCACAGGCTGGCATTGATTTCTTCCCGTCGTCTGCCGGCCAGAAGCCGGCGGAGATTGCCGCCGCCGCGCTCGACTACGCGAAGCGCCATTTCCACGACGTGCTGTTCGTCGATACCGCTGGCCGTCTCGCCATCGATGAGGCGATGATGGCGGAGATTCGAGAGCTGCACGCCCAGTTGAAGCCGATCGAGACGCTGTTCGTTGTCGATGCGATGCTCGGCCAGGATGCCGTCAATACCGCCAAGGCGTTCAACGAGGCCTTGCCGCTCACCGGCGTGATTCTCACCAAGTTAGACGGTGATGCGCGCGGCGGCGCAGCGCTGTCGGTGCGCCACGTCACCGGCAAGCCGCTCAAGTTCGCCGGTGTCGGCGAGAAGCTGACGGGCATCGAGGAGTTCCACCCCGAGCGCATGGCGAGCCGCATCCTCGGCATGGGCGACATCCTCGGCCTCGTCGAGGAGGCACAGCGCGGTGTCGATCAGGATAAGGCGCAGGAGTTCGTCAAGAAGATGAAGTCCGGCAAGGGCTTCGATCTCAACGATTTCAAGGAGCAGATCGGCCAGATGCGCAAGATGGGCGGTATGGGCGCCCTGCTCGACAAGCTGCCGGCGCAGTTCGGCGCGTTGGCGCAGCAGGCCGGTGGACAGGTCGAGGATAAGGCGGTCCGTCGCATTGAGGGCATCATCAATTCGATGACGCCCGCCGAACGTAGCAAACCCGAACTTATCAAGGCAAGCCGCAAGCGCCGCATCGCCGCCGGCGCCGGGGTGCCGGTGCAGGAGGTCAATCGCCTGCTCAACCAGTTCGAACAGACGCAGAAGATGATGAAGCAGTTCTCCAAGGGCGGTATGGCGAAGATGATGCGTGCCGCGAAGGGGCTGATGGGCGGCGGGATGCCCGGCTTGCCGCGCTGATTTCCTGTTGGCGCCGTCCCGCCGGCGCCGACTTCTTACCGCTGCGCTTGGATGACGCGGGGTCCCCAACCCCAGCGGCGCTCCCAGGCGGCACGTACCATGTTGGGATATTCGGGACGGCCGAGGCTGCCGTTGTAGCGGCCCAGAGCGCGGAACAGGTCGCCCTTTTCAATGTCGAGGTAGTGGCGCAGGATGGTGCAGCCGAAGCGCAGGTTGGTGCGCAGATGGAACAGATTGCTGCCTGGATTGCCGATCAGTTCGACCCAGAAAGGCATCACCTGCATGAAGCCACGTGCCCCTGCCGAGGATACGGCGTGTTTCCGAAAGCCGCTCTCCACCTCGATCAGACCGAGCACCAGCTGAGGATCGAGTCCGGCACGTTGGGCTTCATAGCGGACCGTCTTGAGGAAATCGAGGCGTGTCTTTCGGTCGGGCATACGCTTTTCGAGGCGACGCGACATTTCGGTCAGCCAGTCGATCTTTTCCTCAACGCTGTCGAAATGCGGCTCGGGAGCAGCCCGATCGGAAACGGCTGCATGCAAGGCGGCCTGGACGCTGGCAGCAAGGGGTTCGTACTTCTGCGCGCCTGCCCAGGCAGCGGGCGCCAGGAGCAGGAGCGCGCCGAGCAGCCCTAGCCGCATGCCTTCTGCCGTGCCAGCGCGGCAATCTCCACGACCGGCACCTTGGTGGCCTCGGCGTCGCGGCGGTGTTGGTATTCCACCATGCCTTCCTTCAGTCCGCGGTCACCGATGGTGATACGGTGGGGCACACCGATCAATTCCCAGTCGGCGAACATCACGCCCGGGCGCTCATCGCGGTCGTCAAGGATGACGTCGATGCCGGCGTCGCGCAACTCCGTATAGAGCTTGGTCGCCGCTTCGCGTACCGGTTCGGACTTGCCCCAGCCGACCGGACAAATCACTATGGTGAAGGGGGCGATGCTGTCAGGCCAAATAATGCCACGTGCGTCGTGATTCTGTTCGATCGCCGCCCCGACGAGACGCGTGACACCGATGCCGTAGCAGCCCATTACCATGGTCTGCGGTTTTCCGGTCTCATCGAGGTAGGTGCAGTTCATCGCCGCCGAATACTTGGTGCCGAGGAAGAAGACGTGCCCGACCTCGATGCCGCGCTGGATGGCGAGCGTGCCTTTGCCGTCCGGCGATGGATCGCCCTCGGCCACATTGCGGATGTCGGCGACGACCTCGGGCTCGGGCAGGTCGCGGCCCCAGTTGATGCCTTGGATGTGGAAGCCGATCTCGTTAGCACCGGAAACGAAGTCGCTCATGTTGGCCACGGTGCGGTCGGCGACAACGCGCACCGGTTTCTTGGCATTGAGGGGGCCGAGATAGCCGGGGGGACAGCCGAAGTGCTCGATAATCTCCGGTTCGGTCGCAAAGCGGAAGCCGCCTTCGAGGCCGGGCACCTTGCCGGCTTTGACCTCGTTCAGGTCGTGATCGCCGCGCACCAGCAGCAGCCAGACTTCGGGACCAAGTGGCGTGTCCGTGGCGATCACGACCGACTTGACAGTACGCTCGATCGGCAGGCCCAGCAGCTTCGCGACGTCCTCGCAGCGCATCGTGTCGGGGGTGGCGACTTTCCGCATTTCGCTCGCCGGAGCCGCCCTCGAAGGCAGGAGCGCAATGGCTTCAGCCAGTTCGATGTTGGCAGCGTAGTCCGAATCCGGACAGTAGACAATCAGGTCCTCGCCGGTATCGGCGATGACCTGGAACTCGTGAGAGAGCGAGCCCCCGATGGCGCCGGTATCGGCGCGCACGGCACGGAAGGTGAGGCCGAGCCGCTCGAAGATTTTTGTATAGGCGGCGTACATGGCCTGATAGCTCTTCTCGGCACCCTCTTCGTCGCGATCGAAGGAGTAAGCGTCCTTCATCGTGAATTCGCGGCCGCGCATCACGCCGAAACGTGGTCGCCGCTCATCACGGAACTTGGTTTGGATATGGTAGAAGTTCTTCGGTAACTGGCGGTAGCTGTGGATCTCGCTGCGCGCGATATCGGTGATCACTTCTTCCGAGGTCGGCTGGATGATGAAATCGCGGTCGTGGCGGTCCTTCACGCGCAACAGTTCCGGCCCCATCTTCTCCCAGCGGCCGGTCTCCTGCCAGAGTTCGGCGGGCTGCACGAGCGGCATCAGCAGTTCGATGGCGCCGGCGCGAGTCATTTCCTCGCGGATGATGGCCTCGATCTTGCGGATCACGCGCAGCCCCACCGGCATGTATGTGTAAATGCCGCCGGCCAGCTTGCGGATCATGCCGGCGCGAGTCATCAGCTTGTGCGAGACCACCTCTGCGTCGGAGGGGGCTTCCTTGAGGGTGGCGATGAAAAACTGGCTGGCGCGCATGGAAAACTTTCGTTTCAAAACAATAAAGAGCGAATTTTACCTGCCAGACCAGCTTTCTTCCCCACAATGAATATGAAACAATTCGAACCAATCAAACAATCTGGGGTTTCATCATGCTCGACCGGGAAGGTTATCGCCCGAACGTCGGCATCATCCTGACCAATCAGCGCAACGAGGTTTTCTGGGGCAAACGGATTCGCGAACATTCCTGGCAATTCCCCCAAGGCGGGATCAAGAAGGGAGAGTCGCCTGAGGAGGCGATGTTCCGCGAGCTGCACGAAGAAGTCGGCCTCAAGCCCGAGCATGTGCGCGTGCTCGGTCGGACGCGCGATTGGTTGCGATACGACGTTCCAAAGCAATGGGTGCGCCGCGAGTGGCGGGGTACCTACAAGGGTCAGAAGCAGATCTGGTTTCTGCTGCGGCTCACCGGACGCGACAGCGACGTCTGCCTGCGCGCGACGGAAAAGCCCGAGTTCGATGCCTGGCGCTGGAGCAGCTACTGGGTGCCGTTGGATGCCGTCATCGAATTCAAGCGTGATGTCTATGAGCGGGCGCTTACGGAGTTGGCACGCCTGATCTTTCATACTAACGAACGCACCCCCCCCTGGGCAGAAAGTGCATCTCCTGCCGGCCAGACTTTGCTGCTGGACGACATCGGTCATGGCAGGTAAGCAGGCCTTCCTCAGTTTGCTGGGCGCTTTGATTTTCGGCATCGCCATTCCTGACGGTGCCCATGCGGACATTGTGTTCCGAAATTTCGAGGATCCGGATGCCCAAAAATGGGTGGAGGAGGAGGTCGAACCTCCGGCCTTCCCACAAGAGGCCAATCTGCGTGAGTTCTACGTTAGCGAACTCACGACGAACAAGTTTTACATTGATGCATCGACGCTGAGTGTCGGCAAGGATGGCGTGGTGCGCTATGTGCTGGTGGTGCGCACCAGCGGAGGGGCCACCAACATCACGTTCGAGGGTGTTCGCTGCTCGAGCAGGGAATTGCGAATCTATGCCTCCGGTCGCCGAGACGGAGTTTGGGCGAAAGCCCGCCTGAGCGAGTGGCGGCCAATCGAAAACAAGCTGAAGAACCGCCATCATGCCGAGTTGTCGCGAAACCTGTTCTGCCCGAATGGCACGCCTATGCGTTCCGCGGCGGAAGGACGTGAAGCGCTGCGACTGGGCAAACACCCCGAAGTCAACTGAAGGATCGAAAAATGAGCGTACTCGACCCTTTCATCATGCAAGTTGATCGAGCGTTGAGGACACTGTTCGTCGCAGCACCGACGGCCAGGCCAATGCCAGGCGAAAGTCTGCCTGAAGCGGATTTGACGGATTCAGAGCGTGAGCACGTGGCAGCGCTGATGCGGATCAATCATGTCGGCGAGGTTTGCGCTCAAGCCCTGTATGCCGGCCAAGCCTTCACTGCGGATCATATTGCGACCCAGCAGGCGCTCGAGCAGGCAGCCTGGGAGGAAACTGAGCATTTGAACTGGACGGAGCGCCGCATCGAGGAACTCGGCGGCCGAAAGAGCTTGCTCAACCCCCTCTGGTATGCCGGTGCGTGGACCATCGGCGCGGTTGCCGGGAAACTCGGCGATGCGGTTAGCCTGGGGTTTCTTGCGGAGACGGAGCGCCAGGTGGAAGCCCATCTGGATAGCCACCTGGGTCTGCTGCCCCCAGCTGACTTACGCTCTCAGGCTGTGATCGACCAGATGAAAATCGACGAGATCGCCCATGCCCAAACCGCCATCAGGCTGGGCGCGAGCGAATTGCCTGGGGTTGCGAGAGGTGCCATGCGGCTGGCCGCCAAGGTGATGACAACAACGGCCTATCGCATCTGAAGCGCTTGCGGGGTGCCGTCGCCCCGGATTCAATTCAGATCTCGACGATTTCCCAGCTGTGATGCATTTCTGCGGTCTTGCCGAGCATGATCGAGGCCGAGCAGTATTTTTCCGCAGACAGTTTTACCGCTCGCTCGACGGCCTCGGGTTTCAGCCCCCGTCCCTTGATGACGAAGTGCATGTCGATACGGGTGAAGACCTTGGGATCATCCGACGCCCGCTCGGCAGTCAATTTGACCTCGCAGTCGTGGATATCCTGTCGCCCCTTGCGCAAGATCGATATGACATCGAAGGATGTGCAGCCGCCGGCTCCGGCCAGCAATAGTTCCATCGGGCGTGCGGCCCAGTTGTGTCCGCCGGCCTCTGGTGCGCCATCCATCGGGACAAGATGACCGCTACCAGTTTGCGCGATAAAGCTCATTCCTTCGTGCCAGCGTACTGTACATTCCATGCCTAAACCTCCAAGGGAACACTTTGGTAATTTTAGCTTGACGAGACGACCCAAAGAGGCAGTTGCAGAAAGCGACGCAGGCGCCATGCTTCCCTCAAGGCGTGAAAAAGATTGACTTTCCGATCCCTTATCGAATATCATGCGCGGCTTTCCGCGTGGCCGACTGCATTTTTCTTGTGTCCGCGCGCCAACCGAGCAGTGTGACTTAGCAGGTACTCTCTATGAAGACTTTTTCCGCCAAACCCCATGAGGTTAAGCGCGACTGGTTCGTCGTTGATGCGTCTGACAAGGTGTTGGGCCGCCTTGCCGCCGAGATTGCTCGCCGACTGCGCGGCAAGCATAAGCCTGAATATACCCCCCACGTCGACACCGGCGACTACATCGTCGTCGTTAATGTGGACAAGCTGCGCGTGACCGGAAACAAGGCCGAGGACAAGAAGTATTACCGTCACTCCGGCTTCCCAGGCGGCATCTACGAAACCAACTTCATCAAGCTGCAGCAGCGCTTCCCCTCGCGCGTTCTGGAAAAGGCTGTCAAGGGCATGCTTCCTAAAGGCCCGCTTGGCTACGCAATGCTGAAGAAAATGAAATGCTATGTCGGTGGTGAGCACCCCCATACGGCACAGCAGCCCCGTACCCTGGAAATCTGACAGGACTAAATATTATGGCAGCCAACTATTACTACGGAACCGGCCGACGCAAGACCGCAGTGGCACGCGTTTTCTTGAAGAGCGGTAGCGGCAAGTTTGTCGTCAACGACAAGCCGGTTGATGAATTCTTTTCTCGCGAGACTGGCCGTATGGTCGTTCGTCAGCCACTGGAGCTCACCCAGAATCTGGCTACCTTCGACATCATGGTCAATGTGACCGGTGGTGGCGAGTCTGGCCAGGCTGGTGCGGTTCGTCACGGCATCACCCGTGCCTTGATCGAATACGATGCGGCTCTGAAGCCCGCGTTGTCCAAGGCCGGCTTTGTGACCCGCGATGCCCGTGAGGTTGAGCGTAAAAAGGTTGGTCTGCACAAAGCCCGTCGTCGCAAGCAGTTCTCGAAGCGTTAATTTTCCGCTTCCGCTCAAAAAAGCCGCCGTTAGGCGGCTTTTTTGTTTTCATTCCCCCTGCGTCGGTTATCATTTCCTGTTTGTAATGCTGCAAAGGAGCGGGTAGGCATGATCAAGGTAGGTATTGTCGGGGGCACTGGCTACACAGGTGTGGAGTTGTTGCGGCTGCTGGCGCAACATCCCGAGGTTGAGTTGGCTGTCATCACCTCGCGTGCCGAGGCTGGCAGTGCGGTCGCCGATCTCTTCCCAAGCTTGCGCAGAAAAGTTGACTTGCGTTTCAGCGACCCGGCTACCGCCCCTCTCAAGGATTGCGACTTGGTATTTTTTGCGACGCCGAATGGTGTAGCGATGCAGCAAGCCGGTGATTTGCTGGCGAACGATGTTCGCGTAATCGATTTGGCCGCAGATTTTCGTATTAAGGACATTCCACTTTGGGAAAAGTGGTACGGCATGATCCATGCCTCTCCCGAGTTAGTTGCGGAAGCAGTCTATGGTTTGCCTGAGATCAACCGTGAGCAAATCAAGAGGGCTCGCCTGGTTGCGAATCCTGGCTGTTACCCGACGGCGGTGCAGTTGGGCTTCCTTCCGCTGATCGAAGCCGGCTGTATCGAGGCAGGCTCCCTGATTGCCGATGCCAAGTCAGGTGTTTCCGGGGCTGGGCGCAAAGCGGAAACGCACATTTTGTTTGCTGAGGCATCCGATAACTTCAAGGCGTATGGTGTGGCTGGACATCGCCATCTGCCAGAAATATGCCAAGGTCTGTCCGCTGTCGCAGGTATACCGGTAGGGCTGACATTTGTCCCCCACTTGACGCCGTTGATCCGGGGGATTCACGCTACGCTCTATGCGCGCATTATCCGCGAAGAGGATTTCCAGGCCTTGTTTGAAAAGCGCTTTGCCGGGGAACATTTTGTGGATGTGCTGCCCCCGAAATCCCATCCTGATACCCGCTCGGTACGTGCGGCGAATATGTGTCGAATCGCGGTGCATCGTCCGCAGGGTGGAGATACCCTGGTTGTGCTCTCGGTCATCGACAATCTTGTTAAGGGTGCGGCGGGGCAGGCTGTGCAGAATATGAATTTGATGTTCGGTTTTGACGAATGTCTCGGACTCTCGCAGGTTCCCGTCTTGCCTTGACTTTGAGGCGCTTGCGGGGGCGATTCGGAATCTCTGCCCCTCAGCTCTCGATACGGACGCATGTTCCGTGGCATCTTCGTGCCGCTAGTATCGCTGGCGCCGTGCTGGCGGTGCTTGCCCTCGCCGCTTGGGCCTACGATACCGGACGACGGATGGCGGGGTTTGATCAGACAGAAGCTGGAGAAACCGCCAAGGAACTGCGTTCCACGAATGCAGCGCTTGAAGCGGAGGTCTCACGTTTGCGCAGTTTGTTGAGCGGAAGCGAAAGCAATATCCAGATCGAACTAGCGACACAGAGACTCTTGACAGAGAAGAATGCCGCATTGATCGAAGAAAATGCGAAGCTTAAAGAAGAGCTAGCTGTTTTCGAGCGACTCGCAAAATTTGAAGGGAAGGGTGGTGATGAGGTTTCCATCGATCGCCTGAATGTGCGCGCTGAAGCGGCTGGGCGCTACAGATATTCCTTCCTGATTGCCCTACAGGGTTCACGGCGAGGAAAAGAGTCGAAGCTTCAGTTACAGTTAATTGTTACCCCTAAAAGTCCAGCAACCGTTACGAAGCTCGTGTTCCCAAAGACTGGCGTAGCAGATATCGGGCAGTATGAGATCGTATTGCGAAATTTCAGGCGTATTGAAGGGAAGTTCGAGATACCACCGGATTACCCCATCGATTCCGTCGAAATTAAAATTATCGAGGCTGGTCAGATCAAGGCCAGCAGAAGTGTTAGCGTGGAGGAGGATCAAAATGTTCGGAAAAACGGGTAAGCCAACCGGGAAAATTGACAGTCTTATCGGTGCGGGTACCACGATTGAGGGCAATGTTGTCTTTTCTGGAGGCCTGCGAATTGATGGTGAGGTGCGGGGAAATGTCACTGCTAAAGGAGACGCTCAGAGCACCCTTGTCATTAGTGAACAGGCTTGCATCGATGGCGAGGTGAGCGTCTCCCACTTGGTCGTGAATGGCACTGTGAATGGCCCTATTCGTTCAGATGGATTTCTGGAGCTTCAGCCACGCGCCAGGGTCACTGGTGACGTCGAGTACAACTCGATCGAAATGCATTTGGGCGCAATTGTGCAAGGAAGACTGGTGCATCAAGGCGGAACGGCAAAATCAGTCGAATTGAAGCTTGCTACCAGCCATTGAAAAGCAATCGGTCCTACCCATTTAGTGAATTTGACCGGCAGGCATATGCGCCGGATAATTCAAGTATGTAAGTTTCCCCAAGGAGATCCGTATGAATGCGCCTACAGAAATGCCCGGGCCTTTGCTATTCACCGATAGCGCGGCAAATAAAGTCAAGGAACTGATTACCGAAGAGGGTAATCCAGAGTTGAAGTTGCGGGTGTTCGTGACGGGAGGGGGGTGCTCCGGCTTCCAGTATGGGTTCACCTTTGATGAAGTGACGAACGAGGACGACACCGTCATGGAAAAGAATGGTGTGACTTTGTTGATTGATCCGATGAGTTTTCAGTACCTCGTTGGTGCGGAAATCGATTACACCGAAGGTCTGCAAGGGTCTCAGTTCGTGATCAAGAATCCTAACGCCACGAGCACTTGCGGTTGTGGATCGTCCTTCTCAACTTGAGTTGCCGATCTGAAAAATCACGATCTGAAAAATCAAAAGGGCGCCATCGGCGCCCTTTTGATTTTTCAGATACTAGCGGCCAGGGTCGTGGCGCTAGTCAAGCATAACCGTTTTCGCATCGCGCATCCCAGCAACTAGGGCAATCTGCTTATCCACATTAGTGCGGAAACTGGCCAGCTGATCTTGCGTAAGGGGTGCGGCAGGTGGAAGGGCAACGGTTAGCGGATTTCGATGTACGCCAGCAATCCGGAATTCGTAGTGAAGATGAGGGCCTGTGGCTAAACCAGTTGCGCCGACAAAACCGATCACATCACCTTGCGATACCCTGGCGCCTTTTTTGAGGCTGGATGCGAACCCGGACAAGTGGCCATAGACCGTAGTCTTGTTTCCGGCATGCCGGATCATGACGACCTTACCGTATCCCCCCTGAATTCCTGCAAATTCGACCACTCCATCGCCAGTTGCCTTAACACGAGTTCCGGTTGGCGCCGCATAGTCAATGCCGCGATGGGCGCGGGTTTCACGCAAAACAGGATGGTAGCGGGAGTTGGAAAATCCGGAACTGATCCTTGAAAACTCGAGCGGCGATCGCAAAAAGGCCTTCCTGACACTGCTTCCGTCCGCGCCATAGTAGCCGCCGTTCCCGTCCTTGCCTTGATACCAGAACGCCCGGTATGTTTTTCCGTCATTTATGAATTCTGCGGCAAGAATACGTTGCGTACGCAATGGCTTGCCCATGTGTGTGGTGGATTCATAGATTACGGAAAATCTGTCCCCCTTGCGCAAATCTCGGTGGAAATCGATATCGCCACCAAAAATATCGGCAAGTTGCGTAGCGATGCTGTCTGGAATACCGGCTTCGTCGGCCGCTCCAAACAGGGAGTGGTTGATTTCCGCAGTTTGCATCGACACAACTGTTTCAGACTGAAGGTCTGCAACTTGAGCAGTCAGGCCTTCGGTTGTGCGTTGAATCATCAAGGCATTGTCTTTTCCTCCATTCAAAGGGAAGGCGAGTGAGTGAAGATTGCCTTGTGAATCAACTTTGGCTGTCAAGGTTCTGCCAGGCACAAGTTGGCGAAACATCACCTCTGCCTCTCGGCTTTGTACGAGGAACGATGAAAGTTCGTTGTCCTGAACCCCTAAAGCCGCGAGCAGACCACTCACTGTATCGCCACGCTGGATGCGAATCTCCCTGGCATAAAGCCCAGAGGTGGGTACAACGCCCAATGCTGACGGGAGTGCAATTTTCTCTATCTCGCTGCTGAATTCCCCTGAATAGAGCACTGTATCCTGAGAAGTGCCGAAGGCGGTGGCTACGGCCAGCATCATCACCGCTGCTGAACCAATCAGCAATCCAGAGTGCTTTGGATGAGGCAATGAGAGAGGCTTCGCTTGGTTTAGAATCGAGCGCATTGAAGATATTTGTCCCTTCAAATCAACCGAATAAGTCTATCAAACAAATTGGATACGAAAAAGCCCGAGGAAAAGTGCCTATTTGCAGTTGGGGAGCAGATCGCCCTGATCAAACGAGGAAGCGACGAGCTTCTGGTTGAGACCGAACTGGTTGAAAAGCTCAAGTCTGGAAAGAGATTAAGAATCAAGGCGGGTTTCGACCCAACCGCCCCTGATCTGCATTTGGGACATACCGTTCTTCTCAACAAGTTGCGACATTTTCAAGAGCTTGGCCATCATGTAATGTTTTTGATCGGGGACTTCACCGGAATGATTGGTGATCCGACAGGAAAAAACGCTACCCGCCCTCCATTGTCTAGGGATCAGGTTCTCCAGAACGCGCAGACATATCAAGATCAGGTATTCAAGATACTGGCCCCTGAAAAAACCGAAATCTGCTTCAACTCCACATGGTTCGATTCCTTGGGGGCGGCCGGCATGATCAAGTTGGCAGCTCAATATACGGTTGCCAGGATGCTAGAGAGAGACGATTTTGCAAAGCGTTATGCGAGCAATCAACCCATCGCCACTCATGAATTCTTATATCCGCTTTGCCAGGGATACGATTCCGTTGCAATGCGGGCGGATGTTGAGCTGGGTGGGACGGATCAGAAGTTCAACTTGTTGGTTGGCAGGGAGTTGCAGAAGCATTATGGCCAGCCACCGCAATGCATCCTCACCATGCCGTTATTGGAAGGATTGGATGGCACCAACAAGATGTCGAAATCTCTCGGTAACTATATTGGGATTGCTGAGCCGCCTCAGGAAATATTTGGTAAGCTGATGTCAGTTTCCGATGACTTGATGTGGCGTTATTTCGATCTGTTGTCATTCCGCTCCTCATCGGAAATTGCAGCTTTGAAGCATGATGTTTCCGAGGGAAAGAATCCGCGAGACGTGAAAGTAATGCTGGCGCTGGAGATCGTTGAGCGTTTTCACAGTAAGCGCGATGCCGATGAGGCACTGGAGGATTTTCAGGCTCGATTCCAGCGTGGAGCACAGCCAGAGAGCATGCCTGAAGTTACAGTTGCCGCAGCATCGATACCTCAGGTGCTCAAGCAGGCAGGATTGGTGGCAAGCACATCCGAGGCGTTGCGCTTGATCGATGGCGGAGGGGTCCGTCTTGATGGCGAGAAGATCAGCGACAGGGGGCTACAGTTGGCTGCAGGGACCATCGTCGTGCTGCAGGTGGGTAAGCGCAAATTCGCACGCGTGACGGTGACATGACCCCCCCCTCGAATTTTTTTTCAAAAGGGTGTTGACGGGGGAGAAGTGATACGTATAATTCGGCCCTCTCTGCTGCACGACGCAGCTGATCTTTAAAAAATTAACAGCCGATAGGTGTAGG
>JBGFRW010000023.1:0-19493 GCA_041694935.1 Pseudomonadota bacterium
GACAAATGGTGATGGATTTGTCCATCCATTTGCGACGTTTGATGGACATAAAGAAAATCGTATCTCGCTGATTTTGTAAAAAGTCACTTAGTCCATTAAGCGGGAACTTGGGTGTAGCGCCTGAATCTCATCAGCCGTTTGGGCAGAAGTCGAAGTCAAGCCTCTCTGCGATGGTGTTCAATCGTCAGGTGACTGCCGAATGCAGCAAGGCGGATAAGTATCGGCGCTTGATCTGCAAGATCCTTGTCGATGGTGTGGATGTCAATCTCGGGCAGGTCAAGGCCGGGATGGCGTGGCATTACAAGCATTACGCCAACGAACAGACACCGGCGGATCGGGAAGCCTACGCAGCCGTAGAGTTGGATGCGAGGGAGAAGCATCTGGGTCTCTGGGCTGACCAGAACCCTATGCCGCCGTGGAAATGGCGGAGGCGGTAATCAATGCCTAGGCTTTGGATTGTCAGCGATGAGTCTATACGTGATGATGTTCGATGTTTGACCCTTTGAGTTGTTGTCACTGAATAATCTGAATCCTTATGTGCGGCCGCTTCGCCCTCAAGGCACCCCCCTCGGAACTCATCAGCCGCTTCGAATTGGATGAATGCGCTGACTTCGGCCCGCACTTCAACATTCCGCCGGGCACGGACATCCCGGTGATTCGCCAGTCCCCAGAAGGCAAGCGGGTCCTGCACCTCCTGCATTGGGGGCTGGTGCCCCATTGGGCAAAGGATCCCAGCATCGGGGCAAAGCTCAACAATGCCCGCGGGGAGTCCGTTGCCGAGAAGCCGTCCTTCCGCGAAGCCTTCAAGCGGCGACGTTGCCTGGTGCCTGCCTCAGGCTTCTATGAATGGAAGGCCGAAGGCAAGATCAAGCAGCCGTACTACGTCAGCCTGAAATCAGGCGAGATGATGGCGATGGGCGGCCTGTGGGAATCCTGGAAGGTGCCGGATGGAAACCTGCTTCGGACAGTCTGCATTATTACCACCGGGCCCAACAAGCTGATGGAGCCGATCCATGACCGCATGCCGGTCATCATCAGGCCCGAGAATTGGCAGGAATGGCTGTCCGCGCCAGCGGAGGAAGTCGGCCAGCTGATCCATCCCTATCAAGCCGAGGAGATGCAGGCATGGCCTGTCAGTCGGCGGGTCAGCAAGACGCAGGATGATGATGAGGAACTTACGCATAAGGTTGACTGACAACTATCGACCAATAGCAACGTGACCTACTGACCTGATGTTGGCTTCTCGGCCTTTGCGGCCGTTGCCGGTTCGCGCAATGTCGGACAGCAATGTGCTGGTCAGCTGCCGTTCAGCCGTAATTCACTTTGAAAGTCAGCTTTCCGTTCGGGTGTACGCGAACCCCTGACCCGATGCAGACCTTCTTGCTACCCGCAATATAAGTCGAGTAACAATTGCACCGCGGTCATTCGCTATGTCTGATTACCGACATATTTTCTGAAAGAGCAACCGGTCATCTTGTGCAGGGTTACCAGCAGAGTTAGCAAACCTACTGCTTGTGTTTTCTCTTCCATTCCCGACTTCGATGATTATCAGATATCCCGCCCTTCGCCTGCCTCTGCATGAGTCTTGCCGTCGCGGATATGATATATGCGTTTGAAGGTCGGGATGATCTTCTCATCGTGGGTGACGACGATGATCGCCGTACGGTACTCGCGCGCCAGGCCGTTGAGGATGCGCACAACTGTCAATGCACGCTCCGAGTCGAGTGGCGCAGTGGGTTCGTCGGCGAGGATCACCGGCGCGTGGTTGGCCAGCGAGCGGGCAATGGCGACGCGTTGTTGCTCGCCACCGGAGAGTTGCGATACTTGCGCCCCAGCGCGGTGCTGCACGTCGAGGGCAGTGAGGAGTTCCAGTGCCCGTTTGCGTGCGTCGGTGTTGTTCTGCCCGGCAAGCATTGGTAAGAGCGCGACATTGTCGGTGACATCGAGAAAGGGTATCAAGTAGGGCGCCTGGAAGACGAAGCCGATGCGATCACGGCGCAGTGCGCGTAGGTCGGCGATTTTCCACGCATCGTCGTAGATGACGTCGCCGGCCAGTTCCATGCGCCCGGCAGTCGGCTCGATCACTGCGCCTAGGCATTTGAGCAGTGTGCTCTTGCCTGAGCCGCTCGGACCGACCAGGCCGACCACTTCGCCAGGCCAGATGGTCATATCCACACCCTTCAGCGCATCTACGGCAGCATCACCCGTGCCGTAGCGTTTTTTCAGGCCGGTGAGTTGGATCGCTGGGACGTTTTCCACTCTATCCACCAATCGCCTCCGCGGGGTCGATGGCCAATGCGGCGCGGATGGCGACGCTACTCGCCAACGTACAGATCATCATCACGATAACGAAGCCGCCGATGGCGTCCTGAGGAAGCAGCAGCACGTATTTCGGGAAGGCCGGCCCCCAAAGACCGGCGGCGATGCGGCCCACGAGAAAGCCGATGACCCCTAGTGCTAACGCTTGCTGGAGGATCATGCCGGCGATGATACGGTTCTTCGCGCCGATCAGCTTCAGCACGGCAATCTCGCGCACCTTGGCAAGCGTCATCGTGTAGATGATAAAGGCGACGATGGCGGCGGTGACGATGGCGAGGATGACGAGGAACATACCGATCTGTTTCGCCGAAGTGGCGATCAGCTTGGCGATAAGAATTTCCTCCATCTGCGCCTTGGTGTAAGCAGTAAGCCGCTTCCAGCGCTGGATTTCGCTGGCCACGGCAGCTGGGTCGACGCCGGGCGCAAGTCGCACGAGCACGGTATTCACGCTGCGTGCTTGCGTCGCGCTTGCCTGCGCAGCTTCGAGCAGGCCGGGAACGCCAGGGCGGTTGAAGGCCGGGTTGGTAGCGGTACGGGCACGTTCATTCACCAGCGCATCGTTGTCCTTCAGGAACTGGATCTCTTGCGCATCCTTGAGCGGAACGAAGATCATCGGATCCCCTGAAGACGACACCATGCGTCGCGTCAGGCCGACCACGGTGTACTCGTGGCGACGAATCTTGATGCGCTCGCCAAGTCTCAATCCCACTCGTTCGTCTGCAATAGCCTCGTAATGGCCCCGCAATATCGGCCGGCCGGCGGTGAGGTAGGGTGGTACGCCGGGACGGTTCGGTCGATCCACTTCGATGCCGACGATCATTACCCGTGTGTCTTTACCAGCATGCGCCATCTGGATGGTGAGATACGCGGCGTTGCCGGTCTCCGCCACGCCCTGGATGCCAGCGATGCCGCGCCATACATCGTCGCGCAGGCTAGACGGCTCGGCATACGGCCCCAGTGTGCCCTGCTGCACTACCCACAGGTCAGCACCGCTGTTGTCGATGAGTACCTGCCCATCGTCCACCATGCCGCGGAACACACCGGCCATGGTCAGCGTCGCTCCGATGAGTAGTCCGAGTCCGATACCGGTAAACAGAAACTTGCCCCAGCCGTGCAGGACGTCGCGACTGGCAAGGTTGATCATTTCAGCGCATCCACCGGCTTGATGCGGACGCCTTCGGCGAGCGACTTTCCGCTATGAACGATCACTGTATCGCCCGCAGCGAGTCCTTGCCGGATTTCTACCCATCCATTCGCCGAGACAACGCCAACTGTCGCCGGAACGAAGTGTGCTCGCCCCTCGGCCGGTTGCCAGACTCCACTTTGATTACCTTGTTGTTGCAACGCGGCGGCGGGGATCCCAAGTGCTTTCTCGATCGCCGGCAGGCGGAGGGTCACCTCTGCTAGTTCTCCGATGGCGATGCCCCGGGGAAGGGCATCGAACATGACGTTGGCGATGCGCTCCTCGGCCACCGCGTCACCCACCCAGTCGACGCGTTCGACACGGCCTGCAAGCCTTTCACCTGGCCGCGATCGCAGCTCAATCTCTGCCTTCAGGCCGACCGCTAGCCCACTCGACCGTCCCTGATCAATGCGCACTCGCAACCACAATGAGGCTGGATCGATCACCTGTACTACTGATTGGCCAGCGACTACTGTCGCCCCCGGCTCAGCCAGCCGCGCCGTCACGATTCCGTCCACAGGGCTGACGAGGCGCAGATTCGCCCGATTACGTCCTGCGCCAGCGACTTCCGATTGAGCTCGGCGAACATCCTCTTTGGCGGCAGCCAATGCGGCCGAGGCGGCTTGATGCGCGGACAACGCCGCTGCCGCCTCATGCGCCTTCACATCGGCGGCTTCCTGGCTAACAAAATTCTTTTTGCGCAGGTCAGCATAGCGGTCTGCGCTGGCTCTTGCCAGCAGAGCGCGACTGCTTGCCTCTGCAAGCGTAGCCTCGGCTGATGTGACGCGTTGGGCGGCACCAGCAGCGGCAGCGGTACTGGCAGCGACGCGCGAATCGAGATCTACTGCTTCCATTTCCGCAAGCAACTGGCCAGCATTGACCACATCGCCATGATCGACCAGTACCCGTGCTACGCGTCCGGCCAGCGTCGGGCCGATAGCATGGCTGCGACGAGCCTCGACCGTCGCGATGCCGAACAGCGTTCGTTCGAGCCGGACTTCCTTCGCTTGGGCGAGGGTGACCTTGACAGGCGCTAATGGACCTTGGGTGGCGACGATCCAACCGAAACTCATAAGAAATGCGACGGCGACCAAACCGAGAACCAGTGTGCGTTTCCCCGGCGCGTTCATGATTGCACTCCGCGAAATCCATCGAGCAGAATGGGAAAGATTCGCTGCGCCGCCTCGCGCATGTCGAGAGCACCAGAAAACAGTGTGCTTTGGACGACCAATCCCTGGACGGTGCTGATAAGCAAGACAGCCGCTGCTTCTTCGTCAAGCGCGAGCGGTAGTTCGCCCGCCTGCTTGGCTTGCCGTATCAATGACTTCAACCGTTCACGATAGCCGCCGACAATATTGCGTGCCAGCATCTGCAAGGGTGATCCCTCTGGTCGCTGCAACTCGTGAAACAGGATGCGCGGTACTCCGGGGTGATCGGCAACAAATGCGACTTGTGCGTTAAACAACCGTTCAAGCATTTCCAGTGGTGTGCCGCCGTAGGCGATGGCTGCGTCGGCGATACGTCCCAAGTGCGTACCAAGCCAGTCAAACACGGTGCGCCAGATCGCTGTTTTGTCAGGAAAGTGTCGAAATAGCGCACCTTGCGTAATGCCGATACATGATGCTATCGCCTGAGTTGTGATGCCCTCGGGGCTATGTTCGTTGGCCAATTGGATCACCGCCTCAACAGCTTCCTCGCGGCGCGATTCTGCGGATTGGCGCTGACGTGGCTCGACAGGCTGACATTCCAAATCAGATCTATCGCTCATGATCACACAGTAAGATAGTAATTGATTACTATCTTAGCAGGCAATTACCTCAACACAAGCTTACATAAGCATCAAAGTGAACTTCTCTGCTTTCTTTGTCGCCGTTCCCGCAGTAGATCATCCGGCAGATTTCAGAGCGAACCGGCCACTTTACTGTCTCGTATGCCAAGTAGACAAAGGGTTCCACCTGGCCGGCAGCACGCCTAGAACATCCTGCCCATAACCAGCCGTTCCCGCCTGCGCCGAACAATCAGACTCCGATCAACAACCAAGGAGTCTGTGATGGAAACCAATCAGAAACGCGAAGCATGGAACAAGGGAAAGCTTGTCGGCCAGAAGCCGCCACTAAAGCCGAAGGACATCTGGGCCATTCGAATCTATCTCCAGAACGCCCATGCTGTCCGTGACCTAGCTATGTTCAACCTAGCCATCGACAGCAAGCTGCGCGGCTGCGACCTCGTCAGCCTGCGTGTTCGCGACATTACCCACGGGAATCAGGTACTACCCCGTGCCATGGTCATCCAGAGGAAAACGCAGCGGCCAGTACAGTTCGAATTGACGGAGCCGACGCGGTTGGCGGTATCAACCTGGCTGGAGAAGGCTCGTCTTCGAGCCGACCAGTACCTCTTCCCGAGCCGCGTCGCGCGGTCGCCCCATGTCTCGACGCGCCAGTATGCGAGGATAGTGCATCACTGGGCCGAGGCGGCTGGGCTAGATTCATCGGCCTATGGGACGCACTCGATGCGAAGGACCAAGGCTACTCTGATCTACAAGCGCACGAAGAACCTACGGGCCGTTCAGCTGTTGCTTGGCCATTCCAAGCTGGAAAGCACAGTCAGGTATCTCGGCATCGAGGTAGATGACGCGTTGGAGATTTCGGAGCAGACTGAAATCTAGCCGGTGTTTGCGGCTACGCGGGCTTTGCCCCGTGTGGCCGCTTTCTGGCATCGTTTCGTAAACGTGCTTCCGGCTAACTGCGGCCTCTCGATGTTTCCGGAATGCAGCCATCAGGGCGACTGCTGTACTTCGGAAGCTGCCTGAAGGTCAATTCACACTCCTCGGCCAATGCGGTCATTGGACTTCCGGCCTGACTCGGGCGGCAATACACCGGATACCAGCCGTTCAGCCGATAGTCACGTTGAAAGATAGGTTCTCAGTTTGGCGTACGAAACGTCCGACCCCGATGAATCTGGGATTTATGGACAGGTAACCAACCTCAGTGGTCGTCAAGCGGCCTTACTCAGATTATGTAGGTCGGCCGTTGAAGGTTTCGCCGACCTGTGACGTGATCGCTATCACGCAAGGATGGGTCACCCGGCGCTTGATGGTCAGGGCAAAGTACTTGATCTGAATGGTGGCGGCGGTGCCAACCCGGACAATGGTTTTGTCCTGCAAAAACTCGGTTGCGAGCGCGGTAGGGATCGGGAAAACTCCCACCTGTTCTCGGCCGAAAGCAGCCATCAAGGCGGCATCGTCGAACTCTCCAGCGATCGAAATTCGTAGCTGTTGTTGATTAATCCATTCGCTTATTGCTTTTCGCATTGATGAATCTTCCCCCGGCAGGAGTAGCGGCAATTGCTCCAGGTTCTTTGGAAAAGGTAGCTTCGATTGCTCTACCAGTTTCGGATGTGCCATGAAGGTCACGCCGGACTCGCCGAGCTTGTGGCTGTAGGCTTTGACCTCGATATTAGCGGGCACGGGCGAGTCGGAAATGACCAGGTCGAGGCGGTGCAGGGCCAACTCGGCCAGCAGTCTGTCGAGACGCCATTCGCGGCAGACTATCCGGACCGTTTCATCGAGTTTGATGGCAGGACGCAGGAGCCGATAGGCCAGGGATTTCGGCAAAGCGTCCGAGACCCCGACACGAAACTCGATCGCACGGCCGTGCGGGTACTGGCGCAGTACCTGATCAAGCTCCGCGCCGAGCGTGAACATTTCGTTGGCGTACTCCAAGGCGAGCTTGCCCGCCTCTGTCAATTCCAGGGTTCGTCCCTGACGCTTGAACAGGGCTGTGCCGACACGATCCTCAAGCAATTTGACCTGGCCGCTCAACGTCTGGGGCGAGATGTGGATTGCCTCGGCAGCACGAACCACGCCCCCGTGCTTTGCAACCTTCCAGAAGTAGTAGAGGTGCTTGAGATTCATCATGATGTTCATCCATACGAAAAAACCGTAACGTCGTTATCAATAATACGAATTTATCTTTACGCTGTGTTCCGATAACTTGATGACGTCGCAGCAACCGCTGCATCGACAGGAGACGAAACATGCAGATAAAGATCCAGATCAAGGGATTGCCCCGTGCCACGAAGTTGCGTCGTATCGCCGCACACAAGATCGACGGCGCGCTTGCCCGTTACGCCCATGCCATTCAGGAAGCCAGCGTGCGCCTCGATGACATCAACGGACCCGACCGGGGCGGAGTGGATAAGCTCTGTCGGGTCGTGCTGAGGATGAAGGATAGTTCCGTTCTGGTGATCGAGGAACTTGGCGCCGACATCGCCCAGGTGATCGAGCGTGTCGCCGATCGTCTGCATCAGAGCGTGGCCCGTCAGTTGTCCAGAATTGTCGGCATCGACCGGAATGGAATCCGCCCCCATTTGGCGGCTGGACTGTCCTGAACGGGCATTGCCCGTAGGGCGGACGAACCTGCTTTCGCATACCAAGTAAGAGGAGAGAGACATGAGGGCAACCATCAGCAAGTCAAGAATCAGCAAGAACGCCGTACCTGCGGTGATGATCGATTCGGAAAGCGAACCGGAAGCAGGCGATCGCCTGCAACGCATCGCGACGATCGCCTACTACAAGGCAGAGGCACGCGGCTTTGTGCCGGGACTGGAAATGGATGACTGGCTACAGGCCGAAGCCGAAGTAGACGCCAAGGCGGAGGAGTAGCGGCCCGGCAGCAAAATGCATGACAACGTACCCCCAGACCCCAACCTAACGGAGAACAGACATGACCTCATTCAGGACACAAGCAATAGCCCTGCCGCGTAATTCCGGCGCCGAATCGGTACTGGCGACCAACCGGGTCATCCGCAATACCTACATGCTGCTGTCCATGACGCTGCTCTTTGCAGCGGTCGCGGCCGGCCTGTCGATGGCGCTGAAACTGCCCCATCCGGGCATCCTAATTACGCTGGTCGGCTATTTCGGTCTGCTGTTCGCCATCACCAAGTTCCGCGACAGCGGTCTGGGGGTCGGCCTGGTATTCGCGCTGACGGGCTTCATGGGCTACACGCTCGGCCCGATCATCAGCCACTATCTGTCCCTGCCCAACGGCAGCCAGACGGTGATGATGGCAATGGGCGGCACGGCGGCGATCTTCCTCGGCCTCTCGGCCTATGCGCTGACCACGCGCAAGGACTTCAGCTTCATGGGCGGCTTCCTGATGGTCGGCATCCTGCTCGCCTTTCTCGCCGGCCTGGCTGCGATCTTCTTCGAGATCCCTGCGTTGTCGCTGACCGTATCGGCCGCCTTCGTGCTGCTGATGTCCGGCCTCATTCTTTATGAGACCAGCAACATCATCCATGGTGGCGAGACTAACTATGTGATGGCGACCGTGTCGCTGTTCGTCTCGATCTTCAATCTCTTCACTAGTCTGCTGCATCTGCTCGGCTTCGCCAACAGTAGCGACTAATCACGGGTTAGCGCCAATAACGACTTATTGGAAGTCGGCGCTGGTGGGTCGGCACCCGGCCTGAATTGCAGGAGGATCAAGTGGAATAGGGAGGGGCGATGCAGGGAGTTTTTGGCGAATTTGCACTCCTGCTGCTGATGTCGGCTGCCGCTGGCGCGGTGTCGCTTTGGCTGCGCCAGCCGGTGCTGATCGCCTACATCGTCATTGGCATCGTCGCAGGTCCGGCAGTCCTGGGAGTCGTCACGGCGCACGACCAGATCGACCTGCTCGCGCAGGTGGGCGTGGCGGTGCTGCTGTTCGTCGTCGGCCTCAAACTCGACTTGCAGCATATTCGCCACATCGGTCCGGTCGCCCTGGCCACCGGCCTGGGGCAGTTGGCCTTCACCATCGTTATCGGCTTCTTTCTCATTCTGGCGATGGGCAGGGACTGGGTGGAGGCGCTCTACGTTGCCGTCGCACTGACCTTCTCCAGCACCATCATCATCGTCAAGCTGCTCTCCGACAAGCGGGAGATCGACTCCTTGCATGGCCGTATCGCCGTCGGCTTCCTGATCGTCCAGGACCTAGCCGTGGTGATCGCGATGATGGTGATGAGCGCATTACGTGGCGACGGGGGGGAAGGCTCACTGCTCATGCTGGCCGGCTCGCTCTCGTTGCGCATCGGTATCGCTGCCATCGGGTTGTATGTGCTGATGCGCTACATTCTGCCCAAGGTGGTCGACCGCATGGCGCAGTCGCAGGAACTGCTGCTCATCTTCGCCATCGCCTGGGGCACGGGACTCGCCGCGCTCGGCGAATGGGCCGGATTTTCCAAGGAAGCCGGGGCCTTCATCGCTGGCTTTTCGCTGGCCTCGACGCACTACCGCGATGCCATCAATGCGCGGCTCACCGGCATCCGCGACTTTCTGCTGCTGTTCTTCTTCATCGACCTCGGTGCTAGGCTCGACTTTTCCACCCTCGGCGGCGAGGTCTGGCCGGCTATCGTCCTGTCACTGTTCGTGCTGATCGGCAACCCGCTGATCGTCATGGCCATCATGGGCTACATGGGCTATCGTAAGCGCACCGGATTTCTATGCGGCTTGACGGTGGCACAGATCAGCGAGTTCTCGATCATCTTCGTCGCCATGGGCATTTCGCTTGGCCATGTCGACAACGGTGCGCTGGGGCTGACCACCCTGGTCGGGCTGGTGACCATCGCCCTATCCACTTACATGATCCTGTATTCGCATCTGCTCTACGAGAAACTTGCCCCCTGGCTGGGATGGTTCGAGCGCAAGCGCCCGCATCGCGAACTGGCGGTGGCGACCGAACGCCACGATCTGCACGCAGCTGATGTCATCGTCTTCGGCCTCGGACGCTATGGCAGCCGCCTGGCGCTGGGCCTAAAGGAAGCCAAACTCAAGGTGCTCGGCGTCGAATTCGACCCGGAAGTGGCGCGTGACATGAGGCGCCAGGGTCTGCCGGTACGCTACGGCGACGGCATCGCCAGCGAGTTCCTCGAAATGCTGCCGCTCAAGGATACGCGCTGGGTGGTCAGCACCCTGCCGGACATGGCCTCGAACCGCGACCTGCTGCGCGGCCTGCGCGAGCTTCATTTCACCGGCGAGGTTGCCGTCGTCGCCCGCGAGGACTTCGACGGCGCGGCGCTGAAGAAACTGGGCGCGCCGACCATCCTTTACCCGATGCGCAACGCCGTCGATTACGCGATCGAAACCCTGACAGACATCATTCACCTAGAGAAGGACAGGCCATGAAACCGCTTGCACGCATCCTTGCCGCCACCGACCTCTCTGCTCCGGCCCGCCATGCAGTGGCGCGTGCCTTCCGCCTTGCCGCATCCTCCGGCGGCGAACTGCATGTCCTGCACGCAATGGAACTGGAGGTCCTTGATACCAGCCTGCGCGAAATGCTTGGTGATGATGTGAGCGCAGTCAAAGCGGCACTGGTGGACGATGCCCGCGAACATCTGCGCCAGTTGGCTGGTGATCCGGCGAATCATGAAGGTATTGCCGCGCATGCACGTGTCGCTGCCGGCAATCCGCTGTCCGTGATCGCTACCGAGGCCGACGCTCTGGATGCGGATCTGGTGGTACTCGGTGCACGCGGTGAGTCATTTTTGCGCCACACCCTGCTTGGATCTACTGCAGCGCGTTTGTTGCGCAAGTCGGCGAAACACCCAGTGCTGGTCGTCAAGCAACCACCGCACGAGGCCTATCGGAGCGTCCTGGTCGCCGTCGACTTTTCACCCGTATCGCTCACGGCGATTCGCTTGGCAAGGCAATGGGCACCTGATGCCGATCTGACAATCTTGCATGCCTTCGAACTACCCTATGAGGGGAAGCTTGCATTTGCCGGCGTTGAAGAGCAGATAATTCACCTATACATCGCATCCGGCAGCGAGACGCGCCGAAAGCGGCTGCACGACATGGCGGCGTTGGCAGGACTGGTGCCGGCGGATTACTCGGCGCGCGTCAGTCACGGTGACCCTTCGCAGCAGATCGTCGCCATGGAACAGGAGGTCGATGCCGATCTGATCGTGGTCGGAAAACATGGCACGCACATCGTCGAGGAAATGCTGCTGGGCAGCGTGACCAAGCACGTGCTCGCCGAATCGCAATGCGATGTGCTAGTCATCTGCGACCCGCGCGAAACGACCGACGAAGCGTCGTGACCGATCTACCGCTCATACTGGGCGCAGTTTTGCTTGCAGCGGCAGGCGGCGAAGCATTCCTCAAGTCCATTCTTGGCAGCGCACACTACCTGCGTATACCAAAGGCAATCGCTGCCACCACGCTGGCGGCCTTCGCCACCTCCAGCCCGGAACTGACGGTATCGACGGTCGCCGCCCTCTCCGGCAGCCCGGAGATCGGCCTGGGCGACGCCCTCGGCAGCAACGTGGCGAACATCGCCCTGATTTTCGGCATCGCTCTGCTGTTCGGCAGCATCCAGACCGCACGCGGCGATTTCGGGCGCGATTTCGCACTCGCCTTGCTGATACCGTTCGCCACCCTGCTGCTGGCGCTCGATGGCCGCATCGTCCGCTGGGAAGGCGGCTTGCTGCTGCTCGCCTTCGCGCTCTGGCTCGGCATGCAGCTGCGCACGGCCCTGCGGCACCGTGCGGCCTCCGTGGACCTGCCGGTACCCGGCGACCATCCCGGGCCGTGGCAGTGCCTCGGCCTCGGCATCTTCGGCCTGGCGGCCCTGATCGCCGCCGGGCGGCTGTTCGTGCTCGGAGCCGGCGGCGTTGCCGCCGCGCTGGGGGTGGATAGCTATGTGATCGGCGCCATCCTGGTCGCGTTCGGCACCTCGCTGCCCGAACTGGTGACCGTCGTCCTCGCACGCCTGCGCGGCCACGACGACGTCGGCGTCGGTACGCTGATCGGCAGCAACCTGTTCAACGGCCTCGCCATCGTCGGCGTCGCCACCAGCCTGCATGCGGCCGCCGTGCCGCCGGCCGAAGTCGCCCTGACCCTGGGCTTTGGCATCGCCGCCCTGCTGTTGCTGCTGCCGAACCGCGCAGGCGTCATCGGCCGTGGGCGCGGCGTCCTGCTGCTCACCCTCTATGGCGGCTTCGTCGTCGCCACCTTCGCCATGGCAAGATAATCCATCATGAGCCCACATCCCGATCGTCCCTGGCACCATCTGTCCCCCGAAGCAGCGCTCGATGCGCTCGATGCCGACTCCGCCGGCCTCGACGAGGCGCTCGTCGCGCAGCGCCTGGCCGAACACGGCCCGAACCGCCTGGCCGAACGCCCGCCGCGTCCCGCCTGGCTCAAGTTCCTCGACCAGTTCAAGAGCCTGCTGGTGCTGATCCTGCTCGGCGCGGCCGTGCTGGCCGGCGCCATCGGCGACCTCAAGGACGCCATCGTCATCGGTGTCGTCGTGCTGCTCAACGCCAGCCTCGGCTTCTTCCAGGAGCATCGCGCCGAGGCGGCGCTGGCGGCGCTCAAGAACATGCTGGCGCCCAGCGCACGGGTGCGGCGCGGCGGTGCGGTGCAGGTCGTCGCGGCGGACGGCCTGGTGCCCGGCGACATCCTGCTGCTCGAGGCCGGCGACCGCATTCCCGCCGATGCGCGCGTGCTGTCCGCGCACAGCGCCGAGGTCGCCGAGGCGGCGCTGACCGGCGAATCCCATGCCGTCGCAAAGAGCGCCGACCCCGTGCCGGAAAAGTCGGCGCTGGCGGAACGGCACTGCATGCTCTACATGAACACCGTGGTGACGCGCGGCCGGCTCGAAGCCGTCGTCACGGCCACCGGCATGGGCACCGAGATGGGGCGCCTCGCCGGCCTGCTGGCCGAAACCGCGGAAGGACAGACGCCGTTGCAGGTACAGTTGGACGGGCTCGGCCGGCGCTTGGCAACCATCGCCGGCGTGGTGGTCGGGCTGATATTCGTCATGGGCCTGATGCGCGGCGACGAGCTGGTGAAGACGGCGATGACAGCCATCGCACTGGCCGTCGCGGCGATTCCCGAGGGCCTGCCCGCCGTGGTGACGGTGACGCTGGCGTTGGGCATGCACCGCATGGCCAGGCGCCACGCCATCGTCAAGAAGCTGGCGGCGGTAGAAACCCTGGGCTGCACCACGGTGATCTGCTCGGACAAGACCGGCACGCTGACGCTCAACCAGATGACGGCACGTGCGCTCTACTGCAACGGCCGACGCTATCCCGTCGGCGGCGAGGGCTACGGCACCGCCGGGCGCATCGAGGGCGCCGGGGATCTGCGTCATGTACTGCTGCCAGCGGCGCTGTGCGTCGATGCACGCATCAGGGACGGCGAATTGATCGGCGACCCGACCGAGGGTGCGCTGCTGGCACTGGCGGCGAAAGCCGGTTTCCATCCGGAGGAAGCGGCGGAACACCTGCCGCGCATCGCCGAGATTCCCTTCGATTCGGCCACCAAGTTCATGGCCACCTTCCATCATGAAGGCAACCAGGTGCGGCTTTGCGTCAAGGGCGCGCCCGACGTGTTGCTGGCGCGCTCGACCCGCCAGCTGCGCGGCGAGGCAGCGGTCGCGCTGACGGATGCGGACCGCGCCGCCTGCGCCGCCGAGAACGAGGCGCTGGCCGGGCAGGCGCTGCGCGTGCTGGCGCTCGCCGGACGCACGATCCCGGCCGAGGACTTCGACCCGTCCGGCGACCTGGAACCCTGGGTAGGGGAGCTGACCCTGCACGCGCTGGTCGGCATCATCGATCCGCCGCGCGCCGAGGCGCAGGAGGCGATCGCTACCTGCCGCGATGCCGGCATCCAGGTGAAGATGATCACCGGCGACCACCGCGTCACCGCCGCCGCCATCGCCCGCGAACTCGGCCTCGCAGGAGAGGCGCACGAAGGCCGCGACCTCGACGGCCTGAGCCGCGACGAGATCGCCGCGCTGGTGGAGAAAAGCGCCGTGTTCGCGCGCGTCGCGCCCGAGCACAAGATGCGCATTGTAGAGGCCTTGAAGTCCAGGGGGCATGTCGTCGCGATGACCGGCGACGGCGTGAACGACGCGCCGGCGCTGAAGACGGCCGACATCGGAGTCGCCATGGGCATCACCGGCACCGAGGTGACCAAGGAGGCGGCGACGCTGGTGCTGACCGACGACAACTTCGCCACCATCGTGCGCGCCGTTGAGGAAGGGCGCACCATCTACGACAACATCGTCAAGTTCGTGCGCTTCCAGCTGTCCACCAACATCGGCGCCATCCTGACCGTGCTCGGCGCCCCCTTCTTCGGCTTCGCCACGCCGTTCACGGCGATCCAGATTCTCTGGGTGAACATCATCATGGACGGCCCGCCGGCGATGACCCTCGGCGTCGAGCCGGCGCGGCCGGGCATCATGAGCGATGCGCCGCGCCAATCCGACGCCGCCATCCTGTCCTGGCAGCGCCTGTGGCGCATCGGCCTCTACGGCCTGACGATGGCGGCCGGCACGCTGGCGCTCTACGCCTGGGGCATGGCGCAGTCCGGCGAGGCCAAGGCGATGACGCTGGCCTTCACCGTGTTCGTGCTGTTCCAGTTCTTCAACATCTTCAACGCCCGCGCCGAGCAGCGCAGCGCCTTCAACCGACAGTTCTTCGCCAACGGCAAGCTCTGGCTCGCCCTGCTAGGCGTCATCGGACTTCAGATAGTTGCCGTACACTGGGAGCCCGCGCAGACGATCTTCAGCACCGTCGACCTGACCGTGTTCGAATGGCTGGTGGCGGCCGCCGTGGCGTCCAGCGTGCTGTTGCTCGACGAGGTGCGCAAGCTGGCGGTCCGGCTGACGAAGCAATAGGAGAACGCCGTGTTCTATATCCAGGGCATCCAGGGCCAGGTGTTCAGCGGTCCCCTCGAGCGGCTGGACCGAGTCAATGGCCTGGCGCGCGCGCGCGCCGTCCGGTCGATCGACGCGGCCGAAGATGAACTCGTTGTCGGGGCCCCGAACCCATACCAGCGGGAAGAAGCCGTGCGCGCCTACCGGCAGATGATTCCTGCCGATCTCGACCGCGGGCCGCTCTATCACGCCGACCAGGTGATGAGCCGACCGGCGATCGTCGTAGCCCGGGACAGCGCCGTGGCCGACGCCTGGCGGACCTTGCGCGACAACCGCATCCGCCAGGCGCCGGTCGTGGACGACGAGAAGAGGCTGATCGGCCTCGTCAGCGAGCGCGACCTGCTGACGGCGGTCGATGTCGAGGACGGCCAGGTCGTCGCTGCCCGGCGGCGGCAGGTCGGCGACGTCATGACCACGCCGGTGGTCGCCTCGGCGCCCATCACCGACATCCGCCGCATCGCCGCCGTCATGCTCGACCAGGGGGTGGATGGCGTGCCGGTCATCGCCGAGACGGGACGGCTCCTGGGATTCGTGTCGCGCAGCGACATCCTGCGTGCGGTGGTCACCGACCCGCCCCTGAGCCTGTGGCGCTGACCGCAGGTCGGCCACGATGCGTGTTCAGCATCCCCCGTTCTTGGGTTCGTCCGTTCCCGCTGGCAGGGTGACGTCTCGCTGCGCAGGTTGTTCTGGTGGGATACCCTGGCGGTCGCGACACTGATCAATGCGTGTGTCGCGATGTTCTCGATGATTCTGCTGGCCAAGGGAATGGCCGATGGCGGCCTCTGGTTCCTGCTGCATCTGATTCTGCTGCCTTACAACCTTTTCCTGGTCATGGCGGTATGGCGCCACGAAAAATCCCAGGACATATTGCGTTTGGCCACGCTGGGGTGGCTGGGTTTGACCTTGGTTGCCTGAACAACGCCTTATTCTGTAGCGATGCCAAGCATCATCGCAATCAGACTGCCCAACCCAATGCGATACCAGGCGAAAACGCTCAAGGTGTGATTGGCAATGAAGCGTATCAGTGCCTTGACGACCAGCAGGGCACTGATAAAAGCGGCGGAAAATCCCACGCTGATTGCGACGAGATCATCGGCACTTAGCAGGTGCTTGTGTTTCCAGGCATCGTAGGTCGCCGCGCCCAGCATGGTCGGCATCGCCAGAAAAAATGAGAACTCCGTAGCGGTCTGACGCGACAGGCCCGAGAGCATGCCGCCAATGATGGTCGCCCCCGATCGCGAGGTGCCGGGAATCATGGCGACGCATTGTGCGGCGCCAATGGTGAGCCCATGACGCCAGGTCATTTGATCCACTGACGGGACTCGAGGTGGCGTGGTGCGGCGTTCCACTAGCAGGATGATGATCCCGCCTGCGATCAATGCGCCAGCAACGACGGCGGGATCGAACAAATAGCGCTTGATCGGCCCGATGAAGAGTGCGCCGATGATGGCGGCAGGCAGGAAGGCGACCAAAACAATCGTGGCAAAACGCTGGCTGTCCGCATCTCCTTGGAATACACCGGTAACGAGCTGACGAATGCGCTCGCGGTAGATCCACATGACGGCCAGAATCGCGCCAAACTGGATGACGACTTCGAATACTCGAGCTTCGCCTGATGCAAAGTCGATCCAGTTGCCAAACAGGATAAGGTGCCCCGTGCTTGAGATCGGTAGAAACTCGGTCAGCCCCTCAATAAGCCCGAGGAACAGGGCTTTCAGCAAATGCAGGCTATCCATTGCCAGCCGGGGCTGTTTTGTCGTTGGACTCCAGTACCCCTTCGTGCGATACATATTCCTGAGGGAGTTTCTTAGCCAATACCTTGTCAACACGCTTGCCATCAAGATCGACGACTTCCAACTCCCAACCCTCCCAAGTCGTCTTGTCACTGGTATGCGGCAGACGGCCCAGGAGCCACATCACCAGTCCGCTTAGGGTGTGGTAACGGCTTTTGTCCTCCTCTGGAACAGATTTCCATTCCAGTCGATCCTTGAGTTCCGGGATGGGGATGAGACCGTCCAATAGCCAAGTGCCATCTTCCCGCTGCACCGCCCAAGCGTCCTCCTGATTACGCGGTTTGAACTCGCCAGTCACCGCTTCCAGCACATCCTGTAATGTCACCAGCCCTTGAACCTCGCCATATTCATCGACGACGAGAACCATCTGGGTACCCGAGGCGCGGAAATGGCCGAGCAGATCCATTCCATTCAGGGTTTCGGGAACGAAGACGGCGGGTTGCAGTTGTGCTGCAAGATCGGTGTGATTGCCTTTCAGTTTCTGGTTGAGTAGTTGCTTGGCATTGACGATGCCCAGGACGTCATGCAGTCCGCCACGGCAAACCGGGAAACGGGAGTGGTCGGAAGCGGCAATCCATTGCATGTTCTCCTCGATGGATCGATCGATATCTAGATAGACAATGTCCGCGCGGGGAATCATCAATGAACCAATCTGCCGGTCATCCAGACGAAATACGTTGCGTACCATCTCGCGTTCCTGATCCTCGATGACACCCGCTTCCGAACCTTCCTGGATCATGGCGTGGATTTCCTCCTCGGTCACGCCTTGCCCCGGTTGCTCACGCTGGCCAAGCAGGCGCAGGATCGTGTCGGTCGAGAACGACAATAATTTGACGAAGGGGCGGGTGAACAGGGAAAGAAACTGCATCGGCCGAGCAACCAGGCGAGCGATACCCTCCGGATTGAACTGGCCGATGCGCTTGGGAACCAACTCGCCGATCACAATCGAGATGTAGGTGATGACAATGACCACCAGGGCGGTGGCGGCAATGCTGCTGGCTTCTTTCTCCAGCCCGAGTTCGTGCATCCACAAGGCAAAGGGTTCGGCCAGCACAGCCTCGCCGACGATGCCGTTGAGTATGCCGATCGAGGTGATGCCGATCTGGATCGTGGAGAGAAAGCGGGTCGGTTCGTCGTGAAGTTTGATCGCTACCGCTGCGGCACCATCGCCATCTTCTGCCAGTCGGGCAAGCCGGGCTCGCCGCGCTGTGACGAGGGCAATTTCCGACATGGCAAACAGGCCATTCAGAACAATGAGGGCAATCAGTAACAGGATTTCCATGGTTTAACGAGACCGAACAGATAAAAGCGACCGACGTAAAAATACCCGCCAAGCTCCTTGGGAGAGCAGCGTGGTTTCAGTCGTGTCAGACAAGGGGGGCACTGTCTGCTGTACTTGCATCAGCGCATGATTGAAAGCCGTAGCGAAAGTAACTTGCAGGGTCCGAAGAGTGGACGTGTGCCGCGCTACGCGATCAGTTGAGGAGCAACTACACATAAAGCGGAGAGAAACACTCCGCCCGACCTTTCCGGTTGTTGTGATGGCGCGATTGTCTCTGAAATCAGTCTGGATGTCATGTTGCCTTGCGGCAGTTGCGTTAGGTAGTAGGAAGTTCCATTGCTGTCATGTGTAAGCGAAAAATCGTACTCCGATCAACCACCAAGGAGTCTGATATGGAATCCATTCAGAAACGCGAAGCATGGAACAAGGGCAAGCTGGTTGGCCAGAAGCCCCCTCTCAAGCCGAAAGACATTTGGGCGATCCGTATCCATTTGCAGAATGCCCACGCAATCCGTGATCTCGCCATGTTCAACCTGGCCATCGATAGCAAGCTGCGCGGATGCGACCTCGTCAATCTGCGCGTGCGCGATGTGACCCACGGGAATCAGATTCTCCCGCGTGCCATGGTCATTCAGCGCAAGACGCAGCGGCCAGTCCAGTTCGAGCTGACCGAGCCGACCAGAACGGCTGTGGCTGCCTGGTTAGAAAAGATCCGCCTGCGGGGCGATCAGTACCTGTTCCCGAGCCGCATCGGCAGATCACCTCATGTGTCGACGCGCCAATATGCGCGGATTGTCCATCACTGGGTTGCCGCGGCCGGCCTAGACCCATCCGCCTACGGGACGCATTCGATGCGGCGCACCAAGGCAACGCTGATCTACAAGCGCACAAAGAATCTCAGGGCCGTACAGTTACTGCTTGGCCATTCCAAGCTGGAGAGCACTGTTCGTTACCTCGGCATCGAGGTCGATGACGCGCTGGAGATTTCTGAGCAGACCGAAATTTGACAGATGGGCAGCGGTTGCACAACGTGCGGCCGCTTTCCTTATGATTCCGGCCTGACGTTGAACGTTGTTCCAGCGGCAGCAATGGCCGAGGAGCGGAACTAGCGTAGCAACGCTGCCTTAAGCAACAAGGTCATTAGAGTTGTAGGGACAACTGAATAGCAACCGCCTTTCCCCAACGTCCAGCCAGAAGTCGGCGAGCGGAGA
>JBGFRW010000027.1:0-83424 GCA_041694935.1 Pseudomonadota bacterium
TACCGCCAGTTCCTTGAACTCGGTCGTATATGCCTGTTTCGGTATCTTCATTTCATGCCTTCCAAAAGTGACGCTAATTTTAGGTCACCCTTGGCAGACGAAATTTCGGGGGAAGCTCATACCGTAGTCCCAGCAACATCGAGTTCGATACTGAAAAACGCTGTCTCTTTCTGCGATTTGAATCCAATCCATAACCACCAATCCCCCATTTCTCTCCAACCATTTTGGCGAGGCGACCAGTCCCTAATATGCAACTGCACCAAATCCCCTGGCTCGATTATTGCCCCCCCCCCTGCTCTAATATCTCAATCTTGGGCAACTTCTCTGGGGGCTTTCCCGGATCAAGCGTCTGCCAAGGTTCCGGAAACTCTTTGATGTCTTTTGAATAGCCGCAGCCAACGGACAAGCTCGCCAAGAGGACAGCTATCACAAGATTGCGCATTGCGTTTTCTTTCATACCCATGGCTCTCATTCCTCAATCCTCACGATCAACCCCGTAATTTCCGCCAGCGTCCTCTGGTCGGGCAGCGGGATGCCCAGCACTTCGGCAAGCCATTCGGGCTGGTCGAGCGGCATGTCGAGCAACTCGCCGTTCGGCGCGCCTTCCCAGTCGATCGTCACGGTGCCGTCTGCCGGGTTCACCGAACGCACGATGATGCTGGCCGTCCGGTCGTCGCCGGTATCGGTGCCTTCGCCATGACCGTAGTGGTGGCCCCCGAAGTAATGATGGTGGCGGCAGCCATTTTCATCTTCCACCACAATGATGGCGATCTAGCCGGCCGTGGTCGGGATCGTCGATGGAGAGCGTCAGCTGGGTGCTGTCCACGTCGCTGATGAGTTTATTCCATTCCATGCGCATGAGCGGCACGCTACCGATATTGGCGTGCGCCGTCAATCCGGCGAAAGTAGGGAAGGGGGGGCCTTCCCGCCGGGGCTGGCTTTCTACTCAGGCTGGCCGGGTCTGAAACTACGCCGCCAGCACGTGTTCGATTTTGAACGGATAGGCGCCGTTGGCCCTGGCTTCAAGCAGGACGATCTCGACGGTGCTGCCGTCTTCGGCGTAGCTGATATGGGTATTCCAGTCCTGCGAGACTTCCCGACAAATCGGCTTGTCCGAGAGATGGATCACCAGGATGTCGTCTTCGTCGTAGTAGGTCGTGCGCATGATGGCTCCTTACAGCACGGAAAAATGATGCATGACGGTCTTCACGATCACGGCGTCTTCGAGAACCAGCACCGCGCACAGCAGGTTGTCGTGACGCTCCGGAAATTCCTTGAATGCCCAAAGATGCGTCTCGTCACGAAAGCGTGTTTCTCCTTCGTCGATGACTTCGATCAGCATGGCGTCGGAAATGGCCCGCTCGACCATGCGTTCGCGCGCATGCTGCGTGACGAGAATCCGGCGTTGGAATCGGATGCTGAACATGCCGGCCATTGTATGGTAACTCCAAGTATCTGAACACAATATAGAGTGCTGACGTCCTGCCTGCGCGGACTTTTGCCAGTTGAAAACCACCAGCGCATCCCAATCTTGGCAATAACCATATTCAGGAGTCAGCAATGCGCTTCGACAAATTCACCACCAAGTTCCAGCAGGCCGTCAGCGGCGCACAGAGCCTGGCGATCGGTCACGACAACCAGATCATCGAGCCGCAGCACCTGTTGCTGGCTCTGCTCAACCAGGAGGACGGGGGTACGACCTCCCTGTTGGCGCGCGCCGGGGTGAACGTCGCGCCGCTCAGGAAGGCGCTCGATGCCGCCATCGACCGCCTGCCGCAGGTGGAGGGCCACGGCGGCGAGGTGACCATCGGCCGCGATTTGGGCAATCTGCTCAACCTGACCGACAAAGAGGCGCAGAAAGCCGGCGACCAGTTCATTGCCTCCGAGATGTTCCTGCTGGCGCTCGCCGGCGACAAGGGGGAAACCGGCCGGCTGTTCAAGGAGCACGGCGCCCAGCGCAAGTCGCTCGAGGATGCGATCAAGGCGGTGCGCGGCGGCCAGAACGTCGAAAACCAGGAGGCGGAGGGCCAGCGCGAGGCGCTGAAGAAATATTGTCTCGATTTGACCGAGCGTGCCCGCCAGGGCAAGCTTGACCCCGTCATCGGGCGTGATGACGAAATCCGCCGCGCAATCCAGATCCTGCAGCGCCGCACCAAGAATAACCCGGTGCTGATCGGCGAGCCGGGTGTCGGCAAGACGGCCATCGTCGAGGGCCTTGCGCAGCGCATCGTCAACGACGAGGTGCCGGAAACGCTCAAGGGCAAGAAGGTGCTGGTGCTCGACATGGCGGCGCTGCTGGCCGGCGCGAAGTATCGCGGCGAGTTCGAGGAGCGCTTGAAGGCCGTGCTCAAGGAAGTGGCCATGGACGAGGGCCGCATCATCGTCTTCATCGATGAAATCCACACCATGGTCGGCGCCGGCAAGGCCGAGGGCGCCATCGATGCCGGCAACATGCTCAAGCCCGCCCTGGCGCGCGGCGAGATGCACTGCATCGGCGCGACGACGCTCGACGAATACCGCAAGTACATCGAGAAGGACGCCGCGCTGGAGCGCCGCTTCCAGAAGGTGCTGGTCGACGAGCCGAGCGTCGAGGCGACCATCGCCATCCTGCGCGGCCTGCAGGAGAAGTACGAGATCCACCACGGCGTGGACATCACCGACCCGGCCATCGTCGCGGCGGCGGAACTCTCGCACCGCTACATCACCGACCGCTTCCTGCCGGACAAGGCGATCGACCTGATCGACGAGGCGGCTGCGCGCATCAAAATGGAGATCGACTCGAAGCCCGAGTCGATGGACAAGCTCGACCGCCGACTGATCCAACTCAAGATCGAGCGCGAGGCGGTGCGCAAGGAAAAGGACGAGGCCTCGAAGAAGCGCTTCGATTTGATCGAGGGCGAGATCGCCAAGCTCGAGAAGGAGTATTCCGATCTCGAGGAGATCTGGAAGGCCGAGAAGGCGCAGGTGCATGGCACCCAGCACGTCAAGGAAGAGATCGACAAGGTGCGCGCGCAGATCGCCGATCTCCAGCGCAAGGGTCAGTTCGACAAGCTCGCCGAGTTGCAGTACGGCACGCTGCCGCAACTCGAAGCGCAATTGAAGGCTGCAGAAAAAGTCGGCGCCGGCGAGACGGCGCCGAACAAGCTGCTGCGCACCCAGGTCGGCGCGGAGGAGATCGCCGAGGTCGTCTCTCGCGCCACCGGCATCCCTGTCAGCAAGATGATGCAGGGCGAGCGCGAAAAGCTGCTCAAGATGGAAGAGAAGCTGCACCAGCGCGTCGTCGGCCAGGACGAGGCGGTTCGTCTAGTCTCCGATGCCATCCGCCGCTCGCGCGCAGGCCTCTCCGACGAGAACAAGCCTTATGGCAGCTTCCTCTTCCTCGGCCCGACCGGCGTCGGAAAGACCGAGCTGTGCAAGACGCTCGCCGAGTTCCTGTTCGACAGCGAAGATCACCTGATTCGCATCGATATGAGCGAGTTCATGGAGAAGCATTCGGTCGCCCGCCTGATCGGTGCACCGCCCGGCTACGTGGGCTACGAGGAGGGCGGCTATCTCACCGAACAGGTGCGACGCAAGCCTTACTCCGTGATCCTCTTCGACGAAGTCGAGAAGGCGCACCCGGATGTGTTCAACGTCCTGTTGCAAGTGCTCGACGACGGTCGCATGACCGACGGCCAGGGGCGCACCGTGGACTTCAAGAACACCGTGATCGTCATGACCTCGAACCTGGGCTCGTCGATGATTCAACAGATGTCCGGGGACGACTATCAGGTGATCAAGCTCGCAGTGATGGCCGAGGTGAAGACCCATTTCCGCCCCGAGTTCGTGAACCGCATCGACGAGATCGTGGTGTTCCACGCGCTAGACGAGAAGCACATCGCTAGCATCGCGAAGATTCAGCTTGGCTATCTCGAAAAGCGGCTGGCGCGCATGGAGATGACGCTCGAGGTAAGCGACGCGGCGCTGGCCGAAATCGCCTCCGCAGGCTTCGACCCGGTGTTCGGCGCGCGGCCGCTCAAGCGCGCGATTCAGGAGCGCATCGAGAACCCGCTGGCGAAGGCGATCCTCGAAGGGAAGTTCGCGGCGAAGGACCACGTGCGTGTTGACGCGGCCGGTGGCCGCCTCGAATTCGCTCGGGCCTGAGTCCAGGCGGTTGCGCTAGACGGTGAATTTGTTGATATCAGCTTGCAGCTTTGCTGCGAGCTGATCGAGGCGCTCGGTGGTCGTCGCGTTTTCCGCGGCGGCGGCGCTGTTCTCTTCGGCCATCTGAGCGATATTCTCGACGTTCCTGGCGACTTCCGTTGCCGCAGCGCTTTGTTCGCGTAGTGCGCTTGAAATTTCGCTGACCGCGGCGACGACCTGGTGTGCGCCGTCCTGGATGCTGCTCATGGCATTGCCGGCTTTGCGCGCCAGCTCGACGCCTTCGGTGACTCGCTGCACGCCGCTGCTCATGCTGTTCACCGCGCCCTGTGCGCCCCCCTGGATGGCGCCGATCATGGCAGTGATCTCGCTGGTCGAGTTGGCGGTACGTTCGGCGAGCTTGCGCACTTCATCGGCGACCACCGCAAAGCCGCGGCCGCTTTCGCCGGCGCGCGCCGCCTCGATGGCGGCATTGAGCGCCAGCAGGTTGGTCTGGTCGGCGATATCCTTGATGACATTGACGACTGTCGATATCTGATCCGAGCGGCGGCCGAGTTCTTCGATGGTTTTCGCCGACTCGCGCACGGCGTCCGCGATGCGCTCGATTTCCTTCACGACGTTGCCGACCATCTGCCCGCCGCTTGATGAGATTTCGCCGGATTCGCTCGAAACGCGCTGCGCCTCCTGCGCATTGTTGCTGATATGGTCGACGCCGACGGTCATTTCCTCGATCGCCGCGGCCATGCCAGACGCCGCATCGCTCTGGGCGGCTGCGGACTGATGGATCTGATGACTCGAGTCGGTCAGTTGCCGGGTTGCCTTGGAAACTTCGTGAATGCCGTGCTGAATGCCGCGGATCAGGTGCTGGAACGCCGCCGCGATGTCGTTGAATGCTGTGGCGATGTCATGCATTTCGTCCTGAGACTCGATGCTGACGCGGCTGCGCAGGTTGCCGGAAGAAATGAGCTTGGCGTTCTCGCGGACCTTGCCGACCGACTCGATGATCGCGATGGCTGTACCGACCGTCAGGTAGAAACAGATCGCGCCAGCGATCAGCGTCACGCCGAGGATCAGGATCATCTGGTTGCGTTCGCTGTCCGCGCGGGAGCGCACGCTGGATTTCAACGCCGGGATCAGTTGTTCGTAAAACAGCGTATAGCCCATGTCGATGACCTGGGTGGCCTGGTCGAAGTAGGCGGCTGGCTCCACACCCGCATTCGCCGTGAGCACTTCCTCGTTGATTACCTTGAGCAACTGGCTATTGCTCGTCTTGAAGCGCTCGGAATTGCTCTTGAGCTGCGCGGCGAGTTCGGGGCGGACCTTGGCGATTTTGTCGAGGTTGGTCTCGTAGGCGCGCTGGGCGGCGCGCAATTCGGACAGCTGGATCGAGATGTTGATCTTCTGCTGCTCGCTGATTGCCTTCTTGGCCAGCACGCCGGTGCCCAGGGCGCGCAGGCGGCCGAGGCGTTCGAGCACCACCGGCTGACGCAGCACGGCCGTTTCGAACAGGTAATGGATGTCGGGCTGCGGATCGAAGGTCAGCTCGGTCTCGTCGGAAACGAAACTCATGAAGGCAAGCACCTTCTCGATCAGCCGCGTATGCGTCGCGGTGTTCTCGGCGACGGGCAAGGAGAGGCCGGTGTCTGCGATGACTTTCCAGTCGGCCTGGATGGCTTTCCAACTCTCGCTGCTGCGCAATCCGGCCGGAAGTGCAGTCTGAATCCCGGCCAAGGCCGTCTCGACGTCTTTCTGTTTCGCTTCGCGTTTCGGCGCCAGTTCCTGTGAGCCGGAGAGCAGTCCGGAAGACAATCCTCGATGCTGCTGTAGTTGCTGGATCGCCTTGTTGATTGGCTGGATCTGTTCGGTGCCTTCGAGCTTGTTCTGCGCGCTCTTCGTGGTTTGTAGGAATTCGCCAGTCAGGATGCCAATGGGAATAGCGATAGAGACGAAACCTATTAAGGAGACCAGTGCAAACTTCTTGGGGAAAGTCAGTCGGTTAAGAAGGGCAATGGCAGGACGAAAAATGGCGCGCATGTTTTTTATGTCCAAAAATAGACTGACTAATTATGAAATTAGTAATGCGTCTCTGGCTTGATCTAAGACAGTTTTTCACTGTCTGGACAACAGTTTCATACTAAATCTAAAAGTTCCATGTGTCGAGGGCAGGTGACGAGATGGTCATTCACCATGCCTGTCGCCTGCATGTGCGAGTAGATCACCGTCGGGCCGACGAAACGGAAGCCGAGCCGCTTGAGTTCCTTTGACAGCGCCTCGGCGGCAGGCGTGAATACCGGCACCTGGTCGAGGCGCTTCCAGTGATTGACGAGAGGCTTGCCATCGACATATTTCCAGAACAATTCATCCAGGCTACCGCCGTTCTCGTAGAGTGCCAGCGTGGCGCGCGCATTGTCGATGGCGGCGGCGATCTTGAGCCGGTTCCTCACGATGCCGGCATCGCCGAGCAGGCGCGCGGTGTCCTTTTCTCCATAGCGGGCGACTTTCTCAGCATCGAACTCATCGAAGGCACGGCGGTAGTTCCCGCGCTTCCTCAGGATTGTGATCCACGACAGGCCTGCCTGGGCGCCTTCGAGAATCAGGAATTCGAACAGCGTCCGCTCGTCGTGACAAGGGACCCCCCATTCTTTATCGTGGTAGGCGACGTAGAGGGGGTCGTTTCCGCACCACGGACAGCGCTGTTCAGTCATAGTCCCGGATCCTCTCCGCCCCCCTTCAGGGTGGCCTTGATCATGTTTTCCGTCAATTGCGGTGCGAAGCACTCGATGAAGTCGAAGTCGAAGCGGCGCAGCCAGGCATTGCGGCGGATGGCGAGTCGTGTCGTGCTGGTTTCGAACAGATGGGATGCGGGCAGCGCTGCGAGCAGCGAGTCGCGCCCCGGGTCGAAGGCCATTTCGGCGATGATGCCGACGCCCAGGCCGAGTTCGACGTAGGTCTTGATCACGTCGGAATCTACGGCGGTGAGCACGATATTCGGCTTCAAGCCGGCACGCTCGAAGGCCTGGTCGATCTTGGTTCGTCCGGTGAAGGTCGGATCGTAGGTGATCAGCGGCCATTCCGCGAGCAGGGCGAGCGTCGGCGCGGTGCTGCTCAGCAGGGGATGGCCGTGCGGCGCGACGACTAGGTGCGACCACTGGTTGCAGGGCAGGGTGACGAGGCCGGGATGGTCGGCCAGGGCTTCGGTGGCGATGCCGATGTCAGCCGTGCCGTCGGCCACCCAGTTCGCGACTTGGCTGGGATTGCCTTGATGCAGACTTAGCCTGACGCGAGGATGGCGCTCCATGAATTCCTTGACGACCGGCGGCAACAGGTAACGCGCCTGGGTATGCGTGGTCGCCACGTCGAGCGCGCCGCCGGCCTCCTGTGCATAGTCCTCGCCGACGCGTTTGAGATTGCCTGCGTCCTCTAGCAGACGCGCCACGATGGCCAGTACCTGTCGGCCCGGCTCTGTGATGCCGGTCAGCCGTTTGCCGCTGCGCGTGAAGATGGTCACCCCGAGTTCCTCCTCAAGCAGGCGCACTTGTTTCGAAACCCCGGGCTGTGAGGTATAGAGCGCTGCCGCTGCCTCGGATACGTTCAGGTTGCGCTTGGCGATCTCGTGCAGGTAGCGCAATTGCTGGAGATTCATTCCTTATATCTCTTGGTTATATGTATCTAACTATAAAGTATTTTTCGGATCTATAGCGAATCGCTACGATGCGTCGCAAACAGCTAATGGAACGAGCAGACGCATCATGGAAATCGCATTCAACATCTCAGCCTTCAGCATCGACGCCATTGTCGGCATCTCCGGCATCTGGTTCGGCAGCCATATCGCGCCCCGCACTCCCCAATCCCTGCTGCCTCCCCCGCACGTTGCCCAGCTCTCGCTGGCCGGGACGAAACTCATCTCCGTCTGAAAGGAAACGCCATGTATGCCTACAACGAAGCCGACCGCCGACTCATCGCCGAGCGGGTGATCCAGTTCCGCGACCAGACGAACCGTTATCGGGCCGGCCGGATCGACGATGACGCTTACCGTCCGCTACGGCTCCAGAATGGTCTCTACGTCGAAAAGCACAATCCGATGCTGCGCATCGCGATTCCCTACGGCCAGCTCTCCGCTCGCCAGTTGCGCATGCTGGCGCATATCGCCCAGGTCTATGACCGAGGGGTCGGCCACTTCACCACGCGCCACAACTTCCAGCTCAACTGGGTGCGCATCGACCAAGTGCCCGATATCCTCGACGAGCTATCGCAGGTCGATATGCATGCCATCCAGAGTTCCGGCAGCTGCATTCGCGTCGTTACCAGCGACGCGCTTGCCGGCGTCGCAGCCAATGAGATTGCCGATCCGCGTCCATGGGCGGAGATCTTCCGCCAGTGGTCGACGCTGCATCCCGAGTTCGCCGCGCTGCCGCGCAAGTTCAAGGTTGCGTTCACCGGTGTCCCGGAGGACGACGCGAGCGTACGCACGCATGATCTCGGTTTCGAGCTGGTGCGTGATGCTGCCGGCGATCTCGGCTTTCGCGTCTGGGTGGGCGGCGGCCTCGGCCGCACGCCGTTCATTGGCAAGGTGCTGCGCGAGTTCCTGCCCTGGCCGCACTTGCTCACCTACGCAGAGGCCGTGCTGCGCGTCTACAACCTCGAAGGCCGACGCGACAATCCCTACAAGTCGCGCATCAAAATTCTTGTCGATGCTCTCGGCATCGAACGCTTCGCCGCCTTCGTCGAGGAGGAGTGGGCGCAACTGCGCGACGGTGCCCAGACACTCACACTGGAGGAGGTGGAGCGGGTTGTCGCCCATTTCGCGGCACCGGACTACGATCATCTGCCGCGTCTCGATGCGAGCTTCGAGTTCTCGCGCCGCTTCGACAAGGGATTCGCCGCCTGGGTGCGCACCAACACCCATGCGCACCGCGAGCCGGGTTATCTGGCCGCGACGCTATCCCTCAAGGCACCCGGCCGTGCGCCTGGCGACGCGACGGCGGATCAGCTCGAATTCGTCGCCGACTTGGCCGAACGCTTCGGCTTCGGTGAAGTGCGCAGCACGCAGACGCAGAACCTGGTGCTCCCGGACGTGCGCAAGCGCGATCTTTACAACCTGTGGCAGGAGGCGAAGAAGGCCGGGCTGGCGACGCCGAACGTCGGCCTGCTCACCGACATCGTCGCCTGCCCGGGCGCGGACTACTGCTCGCTGGCGAATGCGGGCTCGCTCTCGCTGGCGGCGGCGATCCAGCGGCACTTCGACGATGCGGATGTCGTCGCCGGTATCGGCGAACTGAGGCTCAACATCTCGGGCTGCGTGAATGCCTGCGGCCACCACCACATCGGCGCCATCGGCATTCTCGGCGTCGACAAGGCCGGCGTGGAGCGCTACCAGATCGTGCTGGGTGGCGCGTCCGGCGCGGCGGCGTCACTCGGAGAAGTGATCGGCCCGTCTTTACCCGCCGCCGAGATTCCAGAGGTGGTCGTGCGGCTGGTCAGGTTCTACCGCACCAGTCGTCGCCCCAAAGAGCGTTTCATCGACACCGTCCGGCGCATCGGCATGAAGCCCTTCGCTAGCGCCGTGTATGGAAGAGAAATATCCAATATTGAAAACGAAAGAGAGGTAGCCAATGGCTAAGTTGATCAAGCACGGCGAAATCGTCGCCGATGAATGGAAAGTGTTCACCCTACCCGCCGGCGAGGCGCCGGAGGCGGCAAAACTGCCCGCCGGCAACGTGCTTGTGCCACCAGCGGTGTGGCAGGCGCGCAAACTCGATCTGGTGCATCGTGCCTGGGACCAGGGGCTGCTGCTCGGCGTCTGGCTCGCACCGCACGAGGATCCGAGCGATATCGCCGACGACTTGGCCGACTTCAGCGTGATCGGCATCCACTTTCCGACCGCGAGTGAGGGGCGCGGCTATTCTCAGGCCACGCTGCTGCGCACGCGACTGGGCTACAAGGGCGAACTGCGCGCCTTCGGTGACGTCGGCAGGGATCAGCTCTTCTTCCTCGAGCGCGTCGGCTTCGATGCGATCTCGGTGAAGGATGTGCTTGGCGCCGTCGGCAGCCTGCGCGACTTCAGCATCACTTACCAGGCGACTGCCAACGAGCCGCTGCCGCTGTTCCGGCGCGGCGGAGCGAAGGAGGCGGCATGAAACGCGAGGAGCCCTCCAACCTCTCCGATCCCGCCCTGCGTGCGACGCTGGAAGGCAAGACTGCCGATGCGGTGCGCCTGCTGCGCGCGGCGGCGCGCGACTTTTCCCCCGCCGTCTTCGCCAGCAGCATGGGCGCGGAGGACATGGTGCTGACCGACCTCATCTTGCGCAACGGCATCGATATCGGCATCTTCACGCTCGACACGGGTCGCCTGCCGGGCGAAACCTACGATCTGATTTCCGCCGTGGAGCGGCATTACGGCCGCCTCTTCGATATCCGTCATCCCGAGCACGTACATGTGGCGCGCTTTACTGCGACCCACGGCATCAACGGCTTCTACGATTCGGTGGCGGCGCGCAAGGCCTGCTGCCAGGCGCGCAAGGTCGAACCGCTCAAGCGCAAGCTCGAGGGAAAGAAGGCCTGGGTGACAGGACTGCGCGCAGCGCAGTCGGCGACCCGCGAAAATCTTCGTCGCATCGGCTACGACATCGCCTTCGATCTCGTGAAATTCAATCCGCTCGCCGACTGGAGCGAACAGGAAGTCTGGGCCTATCTGCAGGCGTACGGCGTGCCCTACAACGCCCTGCACGACAGGCAATATCCGAGCATCGGCTGCGCGCCGTGCACGCGCGCGGTGCAGCCGGGCGAGGATGTCCGCGCCGGCCGCTGGTGGTGGGAAAACGCGGACACGAAGGAGTGCGGCCTGCATCTCGTCGGGGGCATCCTGGCGAAGGCGCCGGATGAAGTCGGTGCCGGCAGGACGGCGGCCAATGATCCGGGAGCTATGGCATGAACGCGCCGAACCCCGGCTGGAAGACTGCGGATCGTCCGCACAGTCTGTCCCATCTCGACTGGCTGGAGGCGGAGGCCATCCACATCCTGCGCGAGGTGGCAGGGCAGTGCGCAAACCCGGCGCTGCTGTTCTCGGGAGGCAAGGATTCGATCGTCCTGCTGCGGCTCGCCGAGAAGGCGTTCCGTCCCGGCCGCTTCCCGTTTCCGCTCCTGCACATCGATACCGGCCACAACTACCCGGAGGTGACTGCTTTCCGCGACCGGCGCGCGGCGGAACTCGGCGAACGGCTGATCGTGCGGCTGGTCGAGGGCTCGATCTCGCGCGGCACAGTCGTGCTCGCCTCGCCAGGCGAATCGCGCAACCGACATCAGTCGACCACGCTGCTCGAGGCGATCGATGAGTTCGGCTTCGATGCCTGTATCGGCGGGGCGCGGCGCGACGAAGAGAAGGCGCGCGCCAAGGAACGCATCTTTTCCTTCCGCGACGCCTTCGGGCAGTGGGACCCGAAGAACCAGCGCCCCGAGCTGTGGGATCTCTACAACGCCCGCGTGCACAAGGGCGAGCACGTACGTGCGTTCCCGATATCCAACTGGACCGAGCTGGACATCTGGCAGTACATCGTGCGCGAACGTCTCGAACTGCCGTCGATCTACTTCGCCCATCCGCGCGCGATCGTCCGGAGGAAAGGCCTGCTGCAGCCGGTCACGCCGCTCACGCCCGCCGGCCCGGGCGAGACCGTTGAGACTCTGTCGGTGCGCTTTCGCACCGTCGGCGACATCACCTGCACCGCGCCGGTCGAATCGCAGGCCTCCACGGCAGAGGCGATCGTCGTCGAGACGGCGGCGGCCACGCTTACCGAGCGCGGTGCGACGCGCCTGGACGACCAGGCCTCGGAAGCCGCGATGGAACAACGCAAAAAGGAAGGATATTTCTGATGGGGGCACCCGAACGCATCGATCCCGCCGGGGAGGACATCGACAACGGCCTGCTGCGCTTTCTCACCTGCGGCAGCGTCGACGACGGCAAGAGCACGCTGATCGGCAGGCTGCTCCACGACACGCGTGCAATCCTTGCCGATACGCTGCATGCCATCGAGCGCGCTTCGCACAAGCGCGGCCTGGCCGCCGCCGACCTGTCGCTGCTCACCGACGGCCTGATCGCCGAACGCGAGCAGGGCATCACCATCGATGTCGCCTACCGCTACTTCAGCACCGGCACGCGCAAGTACATCGTTGCCGATGCGCCGGGCCACGAGCAGTACACGCGCAACATGGTTACCGCCGCTTCGACTGCCGATCTCGCGATCATTCTCGTCGATGCGCGCAAGGGCGTGCTGGCCCAGACGCGTCGGCATAGCGCCATCGCCCATCTGCTCGGCATTCCGCGGCTCGTCGTCGCGGTCAATAAGATGGATCTGGTGGGCTACGACCAGTCAGTGTTCGAGCGCATCCGCACCGATTATCTCGATTGCGCCCGCAGCCTCGGCATCGCTGCCGTCGACTTCCTGCCCATGTCCGCGCTGAACGGCGACATGATCGTGGAGCGCGGCGCGCATCTGGGATGGCATGCCGGGCCGACGCTGCTCGACATACTCGAAAGCGCACCCGGCGCACACTGTGCTGCCGGGGCGCCGTTCCGCTTTCCGGTGCAATACGTCTGCCGTCCGCAGCAGGCCGGAGACGCCGGGCTGCACGATTTCAGGGGCTACATGGGCCGCGTGGAGTCGGGTGCGATCGCCGTCGGCGACGAGATCGCCGTCCTGCCCGGCGGACGCACGACGCGCGTCCGGGAGATCCGCCTCGGCGAGGATTCCTTGCCCGAGGCGGTCGCCGAGCAGTCGGTGACGCTGCTGCTGGAGGAGGCGATCGACATCTCGCGCGGCGACATGATCGTCGCGACGGGCGACCGGCCGCTGCAGAGCGATATGCTGCGTGCGAATCTGTGCTGGCTTTCGGCGCAGCCGCTCGATCTGCGGCGCCGCTACCTGATCCGTTTTGCGGCGAGCGAGGTGCCGGCCATGCCGGTCGGCATCGACTACCGCCTCGATATCGCCACGTTGCGCCACGTCGATGCGACGACGCTCGGCATGAACGACATCGCCCGGGTCGGCTTCCGCCTTGCGCGGCCGGTCTGTACCGATCGCTACGCCGACAACCGCGCCACCGGCGCCTTCATCGTCGTCGACGCGGCGAGCAACGACACTGTGGGAGCCGGGATGATCGTCTGAAGAGCAAAGTCGGCGCCGGCGGGACGGCGCCGGCATCAGCCCAGCGCCAGCACGCCGCGTTTGAGGCCGGGATCCTCGGGGTGGGGCGACAGGACGAAGCCGAGACTCGTGACGAAGGCGATCATGCGCGTGTTCTCGCTGAGGAAGTCGCCGTTCATGTACTTGATGCCGCGCGAGCTGGCCGTATCGATCAACACGCCCATCAGCTTGCGTGCCAGTCCCTTGCCCTTCCAGTCGTCGGCGACGACGATGGCGAATTCGCAGGATTCGCCGTCGGGGTTCATCGCATAGCGCGCCACGCCGATCTCGCGTTCGCGGCGGTCCTCCCAGGTCATCGCCACGAAGGCCATCTCGCGGTCGTAGTCGATCTGCGTCAGGCGCACCAGCTGGGCCGGCGACAGTTCGCGCAGCGTGTTCATGAAGCGGAAGTACTTGGTCTCGGGCGAGAGGTTCTTGACGAATTCCTGCTCGATATCGGCATCCTCGGGGCGGATCGGCCGGATCGTCACGAGGCGGCCGTCGGCGGTCTGGAACTCCGAGGTCAGGTGCGACGGATAGGGGTGGATCGCCATGTGGTCGTAGCGGCCGGCCGTGAGCGGCAGGTTCTCGATGGCGATGCGCGCATCGACGGCCACCGCGCCGTTCTCGTCCACGATCAGCGGGTTGATGTCCATCTCGCGGATCCACGGCAGTTCGCAGACCATCTCCGAGACGCGCAGCAGCACGGCCTCCAGCGCTTCCATGCTGACCGGCGGCATGTTGCGGAATTCGCCGAGCCGTGCAGAGGCGTGCGTCGAGGCGAGCATGTCGGCGACCAGGAAGCGGTTGAGCGGCGGCAGCGCGACGGCGCGCTCGTGGCCGCAGGCCTCGATGATCGTGCCGCCCGGGCCGAAGACGATGGTCGGGCCGAATATCTGGTCGCGCAGCATGCCGACCACCAGCTCGCGGCCGTGCGCCTTCTGGATCATCGGCTCGATCGCAATGCCGTGGATGATCGCGTCCGGGCAATTGCGCTTCACCTCTTCGATGATCGCGCCGTAGGCGTCGCGCACCTGCGCCAGCGAGTTGAGGTTGAGGCGCACGCCGCCGGAGTCGGACTTGTGGATGATCTGCGGCGAATCGATCTTCATCACCACCGGCAGGCCGATCTCCTCGGCGAGCACCATCGCCTCGGAAGGCGAGCGTGCCACCACGGTCTGGGCGATTGGAATGCGGAAGGCAGCCAGCAGTGCCTTCGACTCCATCTCGTTGAGCGTCGTGCGGCCTTCGGCGAGCGCAGTCTCGATCACCAGCTTGGCCGACTCGAGGCGCGGCGGCACGTGGTCGGACAGCGAGGCCGGCGCCTGCATGAGGAGTTGCTGGTTGCGGTAGTAGTTCGAGATGTGCGAGAACAGCTCGACCGCCGGTTCGGGGGTGCGGAAGGTCGGGATGCCGGCGCCTTGGAACAGCCTGCGCGCTTCGCGCACTTGCTCCTCGCCCATCCAGCAGGTGACGAGCGGCTTGTCGGTCTTCTTCGCCACCTCGATCACGCTGCGCGCGGCTTGGGTCGGGTCGGTCATCGCCTGCGGCGTGAGGATCGCCAGGACGCCATCGACGTTGTCGTCCTCGAGGCAGGCGCTGATGGCTGTGGCATAGCGTTCGGGCGTGGCATCGCCGACCAGATCGATCGGGTTGGCCTTCGACCAGGTGGGCGGCAGCACCGCATCGAGGGATTTACGCGTCTCCTCGGACATTTCGGCGAGCGGGATGGCGATGTCGGCCGCGTAATCGGCCGCCATCACGCCCGGCCCGCCGCCGTTGGTGACGATCATCAGCCGGTTGCCGCGCGGGTGGAAGTGAGAGAACAGCGCCTGTGCGGCAGCGTACATCTGACCGATATTGCCGAGCCGCACCACGCCTGCGCGGCGCACCGCGGCGTCGAAGACGTCGTCGGCGCCGACCAGCGCGCCGGTGTGCGTCAGTGCCGCCCGCTCGCCGGCCGGATGGCGGCCGACTTTGATCAGCAGCACCGGCTTGCAGCGCGCCGCGGCGCGCAATGCGCTCATGAAGCGGCGCGCGTTCTTGATGCCCTCGATGTAGAGGAAGATGTTTTCGGTGCGCGGATCGGCGACCATGTAGTCGAGCACTTCGCCGAAATCGATGTCGCTTTCGGCTCCGAGCGAGACGACATTGGAAAAGCCGACCCCGTTAGGCAGCGCCCAGTCGAGGATGGCGGTGCACAGTGCGCCCGATTGCGAGATCAGGCCGATGGTGCCCGGGTTGGCGCTGCCGTGGGCGAAGGTCGCGTTCACCCCGCTGCCGGGGCGCATCAGGCCGAGGCAGTTCGGGCCGAGCAGGCGCACGTTGTTGCGCCGAGCGCTGTCGAGCACGGCGCGCAGCAAGCTGGCGCCGCGCGGCCCCATCTCTGCGAAGCCGCCGGAGATCACGATGGCGTTGCGCGTGCCGGCGCGGCCGCAGGCTTCGATGATGCCCGGCACGGTCTCGGCTTTGGTGCAGATCACGGCGAGATCGAGGCGGTGCGGAATGCTTTCGACCGAATCGAAGGCGCGCTGGCCGAAGACGAACTCGTGGCGCGGATTGACGAGGAACAGCTTGCCCTTGTAGCCGCCGTCGATGACGTTGCTGACAAGCGTCGAACCCACCGATCCCGGCGTTTCCGAGGCGCCGACGATCGCGATCGACTTCGGCTCGAAAAGCGAGGTCAGGTAATGCTGTTCGTAGTTCATACGAGTAGACTCCGCCTGAAGCAATCAGGCGATGTTGCAATGCAGCATAGCATACCACCAATAGCCTTCCAACCATGCAAGAAAAGCACGAAATCCGGCCGGGGCAATCGCTTGAATTGCTGAAGGAACTGCACATCCTGACGCGCGACGGCAAGCTCAACCAGGACAGCCGCCGCAAGCTCAAGCAGGTCTATCACCTCTGCCAGTTCATCGAACCGCTGCTCGAGGCCGCGCGCGCGGAGCATCCCGACCTGCAACTCGTCGATGTCGGCGCCGGCAAGTCTTACCTCGGCTTCATCCTCTACGACCTCTACTTCAAAGGCAAGGCAGACGGCGCCTGCGTCCATGGCATTGAGACACGCGCCGAACTGGTGGAGAAGTCGCGCGCGCTGGCCGATCGGCTCGGGTTTGCCGGCATGCGCTTCATCGACCTGCCCATCGCGCAGGCCATGGAGAGCGCCGAACTGCCGGCGCGCATCGACATCGTCACCGCGCTGCATGCCTGCAACACCGCCACCGACGACGCGATCCGCTTCGCCCTGCAGCGCAAGGCGCGCTTCATCGTTCTGGCGCCTTGCTGCCAGGCCGAGGTGGCTGCCGTATTGCGCAAGAACAAGCAGCAGGCGCTGGCCACCCCGCTCGCCGAGCTGTGGCGCCACCCGATCCACACCCGCGAGTTCGGCAGCCACGTCACCAACGTGCTACGCTGCCTGCAGCTTCAGGCGCACGGTTACGACGTCAATGTCACCGAACTCGTGGGCTGGGAGCACTCGCTCAAGAACGAACTGATCGTCGCGCGCTTCGAGAACCGGCCGCGCCGCGTGCCCGCCGAGCGCCTGCAGACGCTGTTGAATCAGTTGGGGCTGAATGAACTGCGTGATCGTTTTCTTGTGCCGGACTGAAAAGTCGGTGCATGAAGCCGCGAGAAGCGGAGCAGAACTGTCACCTACTCCTTTTCCGGCAAGGAAGTTGAAGGGATGAGAACGTGTTTGATGAAATCTATCGGCGAGTTGGAGGAAGGCCTGCTCGTGTCGAACTTGCGGCTCCGAACAAAACCCGGCTGCAGCGGGCAATGGATGGCGGACTTCCAAAGCACCGGTCCGTCGCCGGGCTTACCTCCCATGATGAAGCCGCGGCGGTAGGCGATGATCTCGTTGGTGGCAAGGTCGATGACGTACAACTCGCCGCCGCCTATGCCCATCTCGCGGTCGCGCGGCCGCTTGATTCCGCGCCAGGCGACGCCGTAGCGGCTCTTCAGGCTGTCGACGCGCCGCTCGATCAGGTAGCCGTTTTGCGGATAGTGCCGCCCCCCCGGGGACACCTTGTACTCAATCGGCCAGTTGCGCACGTAGCGCAGGTAGCGCCCCTGCGTCTCCTTGGCGCGACGGAGTTTCCTGTCGCCCACGTAAGGGTTCGGCTTGATAAACGACATCTTCGTTTCGTCGTACTCGTCGGAGACTTGGTTATAGATGGGGGTCTTGTAATGCGTCGCCGCTCCGTACACGTCCTTGTCCTGCAGGTAGGGCTTTTCGGTGAACTTGTAGGACCGTTCGGGAACGAAGCGCCCTTCGTTCCCCTTCGAGCGATCCTCGGCCGAGAGGGTGTAGGCGCGGTGGAACGCGCTGTAGTACAGGCCATCGTACGCAGTCGCGCTAAAGGGGTCCTCCATGGCCTCGCGCTGCCATATCAGCCAGTTATTCGGCTCGAAGCGCGGGCGTAGCAGATAGATGCCGTCGACGCCGTCGACGGTGCGCGAGATGAACTCGCCGGCCTCCAGCCTGCACAGGTGCTCGAAGTACTGAAGCGGCGTCATGCCCTCCTTGTAGTTGGCATCCGGATGCGCCGGCGGAAAGCGCGGCGGAGGCACCCGCGGATCGGGGAAGTACCAAGGAATGCGCTCCGGCGGCAACTTCTCGTAAGCGTGGTCTGGAAAGCCCGAGGGGCTGCGGCAGCCGGCCAGGCCGATGAGGGCGAGCATCATTGCCGACAGCCAGCCTCGGCCTCTCAGCTTTCCGGTAACCCTTCCACCCGCCGTTTTGATCATGCCTTTCCCTCTCGATACAACGAAATATCCATGCAACGTAACTTCCTTGGCCTGATAAGGCCCGGGCCGAGTTTCTGGTGGCGGGGTGTCGATTCGCTGTGTATGCAGCCCTGTCGATCGCTTAGCATGTAACATGGATGTCACATGGATTGCACGCACACTACAATCAGCGCAACAGAGCGTCAATTCAACGAAAGTCATGAAAATGGGGAATGCTTAGTCTTGGTCTGGATTTCCGTGGGTAACGGGTAATGGGAGGCAGACCACGATTCTCGAGACGCGCGCCTGCGGGCGCTGTTGAACCAGTTGGGTCAGGAAGAAGTGAGCGAGCGCGTTTTATTTCTGACGGAGACAAGTTTCTATTAACCACTCAAAACTGAGGAGTAAATACGCAATGAAAAAACTGCTGTCGATTCCGATTCTTCTTATCGCTTCGTTTGTCTGGGCGGGCGACCGTCCCACTGGCCCATCGCCGCATGGCAGCATGACCAAACCGGCAGATGTGGCGGATGTCAAGGTGGCCAAGGCCAGCGGGCCGAATGCAAAAACCGTGGCTGAAATCATCACCCAGGCCGCCGACTTGAAAGACAAGCCCGTGCTGGTGCGCGGCAAGGTCGTCAAGTACAACTCGGGCATCATGGGCAAGAACTGGATTCACCTGCGCGATGGATCGGGATCGGCCGCGGCCGGCACCAACGACGTGCTGGTCACCAGCCTGAATGAGGTGAAGGTCGGCGATGTCGTGACGGCAAAGGGTATCGTGCGCACGGACAAGGATTTCGGCGCGGGCTATCTCTACAAGGTCATCGTCGAGGAAGCGACCTTCGAGACGAAATAACCGATCGATCCGCTGGCATAACGGCTGATGGCGACAGCCTGAAAGTCGGCGCCGGCGGGACGGCGGTATCAGCCGGAACGCTCGGCATTCTCCTCCCGGTTATTCGATTCCCTGGCTGGCGAGGTATTCCTCGTAGTTGCCGTGGTAGTCGATGATCTCGCGTTCCGTCCCGTTTGTCTTGATCTCGATGATCCGCGTGGCCAGCGATGAGACGAACTCGCGGTCGTGCGAGACGAAGAGCAGCGTGCCCTTGTATTTCTCCAGCGCGTTGTTGAGCGACTCGATGGATTCCATGTCGAGGTGGTTGGTCGGCTCGTCCATCAGCAGCACGTTGTTGCGCAGCAGGATCAGCTTGCCGAACAGCATGCGGCCCTGCTCGCCGCCGGAGATGACCTTGACCGACTTCTTCACCTCGTCGCCGGAGAACAGCAGCCGGCCGAGGGTGCCGCGGATCAGGGTTTCGACGTCGGAGCCTCCCTCGTTCCCCTGGCCGCCCTCGCGCACCCATTGCCCCATCCAGTCGCTGAGGCTCGTGTCCTCCGCGAAATCGGCTGCATGGTCTTGGGCGAAGTAGCCGGGACGGGCCTTTTCCGCCCACTTGATCTTGCCGTGCGTGGGTGACAGGCCGCCCTCATCTATTCCCAATTTCTCGCCGGCGAACAGGCGCAGCAGGGTGGTCTTGCCGACGCCGTTCTCGCCGATGATCGCGACCTTCTCGCCCGCCTCGATGGCGGTGAAGAAGTTGTTGATGATCGGCGTGCCGGCGACATAGCTGAAGCACAGGTTTTCCGCTTCGACGGCGAGGCGGTGCAGCTTTTCCTTGTCGTTGTATTCGAAGCCGATCCACGGGTACTGGCGCGAGGAGGGCTTGATGTCCTCGATCTTGATCTTCTCGATCTGCTTGGCGCGCGAAGTGGCCTGGCGCGCTTTCGATGCGTTGGCGGAGAAGCGCCGCACGAAGGTCTGCAACTCGGCGACCTTTTCCTTGGCTTTCGCGTTGGCCGCCGACTGGCGCGCGCGCGCCTGGGCCGAGGCCTCCATGAAGTCGTCGTAGTTGCCGGGATAGACGGTGATCTTGCCGTAGTCCAGGTCGGCCATGTGGGTGCAGACCTGGTTGAGGAAGTGGCGGTCGTGGGAGATGATGATCATCGTGCTGTTGCGCTCGTTGATCACGTTTTCCAGCCAGCGGATGGTGTTGATGTCGAGGTTGTTGGTCGGTTCGTCGAGCAGCAGGATGTCGGGGTTGGCGAACAGCGCCTGCACCAGCAGCACGCGCAGCTTCCAGCCCGGCGCCACCTCGCGCATCGGGCCGTTGTGCTGCTCGATGGGAATGCCCACGCCCATCAGCAACTCGCCGGCGCGCGCCTCGGCGGTGTAGCCGTCGTATTCGGCGAAGTGCGACTCGAGTTCGGCGGCGTGCATGTAGTCTTCTTCGGTCGCCTCCGGATTGGCGTAGATGGCGTCCTTCTCCTGCATGCACTTCCACATCGCCTCGTGGCCCATCATCACCACGTCGAGCACGCGCACATCCTCGTAGGCGAACTGGTCCTGGCGCAGGAAGGCCATGCGCTCGTGGGCGTCGAGGCTGACGTTGCCTGCGGAAGGCTCCAGCACCCCGGCGAGGATCTTCATGAAGGTGGTCTTGCCGGAGCCGTTGGCGCCGATCAGGCCGTAGCGATTGCCCTCGCCGAACTTGACGGAGACGTTCTCGAACAGGGGCTTTGCCCCGAACTGCATGGTGATGTTGGATGCGACGAGCACTGGAAATCCTAAATCTGACTGAAGCGGAAGGCGCGAAGTCTACTCGCAATGAAACACGAAGGGCTGTTTCATGCCTCTTGAGGGGAGATCGCCGAGGAGTGGCGCGAGGAGGTCGAGGCACTGTAAAAAGTCGGCGCCGGCGGGACGGCGCCACGCTCCCCTTTCGACGGATTGACGGCTCGCGTCGATGCCGGTAGCGTGCGCATGCGGATGGAATGGTCTATCCGGAACAGTCGGAACGGCGAGGGGAGGGGGAAATGGGCGCGACAAGGCGACTGGCGATCAGTTTGGGGCTGCTGCTGGCAGCCGGGATTGGGGCAGCGGATACCGGCCCGGCCTCTGCGGTGCCGGTGCTGACCCCGAAAGCGGTGATCTCGCTCGAATATCCGAACCCCTGGGACTTCAACAAGCTGATCGCCCTCACTACTGACGGCCGCTACCTCGTCGATGCTTCCGACAAGACCCGCCACATCCGGGTCTGGGACTGGCAGGAGAAGACCGTGGCGAAGCGGCTGCTGCTCAATGAGGGGGCGCCCGAGTTCAGCGACGGCAAGGTCCACAACATCGTGCTGTCAACCGCGGGTGGTCAGGAGCTGACGCTCAGCCCCGACGGCCGCTTCATGGCGGCATGCGCCAATAAATGGACCATGATCTGGGATCTCGGCAGCGGCCAGCGGTTGGCACGCGTTGGTGGATTGTTGGATCCATCGCCGGGCATTCCCGAGGGGGCCAGGGTGGAGCACGGATGCAGTTGGCTGAGCTTCAGTCCGGACGGTTCACGGCTGGCGGTGGCTGGAAGGGGAGTGATGTTCCAGTCTGCACAGGACTGGGAAGCCTCTGAGCAGGCCGATGCTCGGAGAAGGGAGCGCCTGATGCGGGATCCGAGAGACAAACTGACGCCAGAGGATCGTGCCGATATTGACAGGGGCATGGACAAGTCCTTCACGGGCGGCGTCGCGCTCTACGACACGCGGGATTGGCGGATCGTCCGCTTCCTGCGCCTGCGGCCCTGGGAGCATGTGAAGAGCCCGGTGCTGTTCACCGCGGACGGCAAGCAGGCGATCGGCCTCGCGAATCAGTTTCCGGCCGTGTTCCCGAAGGAGGTGATCAACACGCCCGCCTCGGAACAGTACATCACGAGCCGGCTGGTCCGCTGGGACGTCGCCACCGGCGAGATCGTAGCGAGCATCGAGCTGCCCAAGCTTGCTCCGGGCAGTGTGTTCGTCAAGTGGTCGTGGCTGCCGGGCGGGCGCGAGGTCTGGTGGGAGACGTGGCCGGGGCAGCGTAGCGAACAGACGCTCGATGAGGTGCTGGACTGCAAGGCGCCGGCGCCGGCCTTCGAATCGGAAGTGGTTGAAAACTGTAGCTACTGGTGGGCGGTGTCGGTGCTCGATATCGAAACAGGGAAGCGCCGGTACCTTGCGCCGGTGAAGAAAAACATTCCAAGAAAATTGGACGAGATTAAACGCTTCGAATATGTACAGGCGAGAGTTTCCCCTGATGGGGAGCATCTTGCCCTGATCAGGAAGATGACATGGATGCCGCCCCACGCGACTGGTAGGGAGTTTCCTCTCGGGAGCATGGACTTAAGCCTATTTCGCTTTCCAAGTGGCCAATTGATGGCCACCTATAGACGCGGGGAAGAAGAGAGTTATGCCCTCGGCGTTAACAACCTGAGATTCAGTGATGACTCGCGCTGGCTTGCTTTCAGGCTGAACTACAAGGCATTCATTTTCGATCTGGGCGACAAGCAATAGCTTTAACACTGGGAAGGGGCCTTTCTTACTTGCCGGGTTTCCCGGTTAAGGATATTATTACGACCGTAATAACGTATTTATCGGAGGCGCCATGCACTTCACACTCAAACTCACCCAGATCGGCAATTCGGTTGGCGTCGTGCTGCCCAAGGAGGCGCTGGCGGCGCTGAAACTGGAAAAGGGAGACACCGTGCATCTTTCCGAAACCCCTGAAGGCTTCCAGTTGACGCCTTACGACCCCGCGCTGGAAGAGCAACTGAAGCTTGGCCGCGAGTTCATGCGCGACTACCGCGATACCTTCCACGCGCTGGCGAAATGAGCGGTATCGCGCGCTGGATCGACAAGCGCGTTCTGCTGCTGTTGCATGGGGAAAGCCTCGCGGAGCATGGCGGCCTGCCCGGCTTGCGCGATGAAGGACTGCTCGATTCGGCCCTGGCCCGGCCGTTGAATCTGGCGACCTACGGCCAGCCAGAATTCGCCGACTTGGCTGCCGCCTACGGCTGCGGGCTGGCGCAGAATCATCCGTTTGCCGACGGCAATAAGCGCGCCGCCTTTCTCGCCGTCGGTCTGTTTCTCGCCCTGAACGGTTTTCGCCTGCGGGCGACGCAGCTCGAAGCTACGCAGGTAATGTTTGCCGTCGCCGCCGGCGAGATCGATGAAGCGGCTTTCGCCGCCTGGCTGCGGGCGCATGTCGCGCCGCAAGGCTGACTTATGGCGAAGATGACGCTCGACAAGCTGCTGCAATCGCAGGGTTTCGGCACCCGAAAGCAGTGCCGCTGGCTGGTCGAATCCGGCGCCGTGAGCCTCGGCGGAGAGATTGCCGAGGACTGGCGCGAGGAGGTGGAGGCGACCGGGCTCGAATTTGAGGTGGATGGCGAGGCGTGGCAGTACCGCGAGCACGTTTATTTGGCGCTCAACAAGCCGGCGGGCATCGAGTGTTCGCGCCGGCCGACGCATCACCGCGGCGTGCTGGCGCTGCTGCCCGATCAATTCACACTGCGTGACGTGCAGCCCGTCGGCCGGCTCGACCACGACACGACCGGCCTGCTGCTTCTCTCCGACGACGGCGTGTTCATCCATGCGCTTTCTTCGCCCAAGCGCCACGTACCCAAGACCTATGTCGCGACGACCCAGGATCCGGTCACGCCGGAACTCGTCGCCCGGCTGGAGTCCGGCGTGCAGCTCATCGACGAGCCGGCGCCGCTCAAGGCGCAGGCCAGGCCGCTCGGCGCGCATGAGATCGAGATCGTGCTCGACCAGGGCAAGTATCACCAGGTCAGGCGCATGCTCGCCGCCGCCGGCCATCATTGCGCTGCGTTGCGGCGGACGGCAATCGGCGCGCTGACGCTGGCGTCGCTCGGGCTGGCCGAGGGCGAGTGGTGCCATCTCGATGCTGCGCAGATTGAAGCGCTGCAAAAAGTCGGCGCTGGCGGGACGGCGCCTGTAGGGCCGGCATGAGCGACGAATCCAACGTCTATCCGAGCGAACCATCTCCATGGATCGCCCGCTTCGCGCCGCTGATCCCGACGGGCGGCGAGGTGCTCGACCTTGCCTGCGGCGGCGGGCGGCATGCGCGCCTGCTGGCCGGGCTGGGCTTTCGCGTCGAGGCAGTGGATCGCGATGCCGATGCGCTCGCCACGTTTGCCGGCGTGGAGAACATCACGACGCGCTGCGCCGATCTCGAAGGCGGGCCGTGGCCGTACTTCGGTTGCGGTTTCGACGGCATCGTCGTGAGCCGCTATCTCTGGAGGCCGACGCTGCCGAACCTGCTCGGCTGCCTCAACGAGGGCGGCGTGATGATCTACGAGACCTTCATGGTCGGCCAGGAACAATTCGGCAAGCCGAGCAATCCCGCCTTCCTGCTGCGTGCCGGCGAACTGCTGGAGCTGGTGCGCAACCGCTTCACCGTGCTCGCCTTCGAGCAGGGGGAAGTCGAAGGTGCGATGATCCAGCGCATCTGCGTGCGGCGCGGCCGGCCGCTTAGGTTGCCGTAGCTGCCGTAGCGAGGATCGCGCGCGCCACCGCCTCGATGCCGGCGGGCGAGAGGTCGTCGGTGGCGAAGTTCGCCGCCGCCGTGAAGCCGCGGTAGTTCTTCTCCTGCGATTTCTGGTAGAGCGGGTCGTAGTGCTTCTCGATCAGTTCGCGGAACAGCGCAGGCATCTCGCCGGCGGCGGCCATCGCCTGCCAGCGCTCGATGGTCTCGTTGCTCTGCAGGCCCTTGAGGTGGCGCACCTTGTCGGCCAGCCAGTCCGGATTGGCGAGGAAGTAGTCGTAATCGCGCAGCAGGAAGTCGACGCGCGCGGCCAGGCTCGCCTCGATGCGCAGGCAGGGCGAGGTGCGGATCGCGTCGATCAGCGCGTCGGGCAGGTGCAGCACCCCGATGCGGCGGCTCTCGGCCTCGACAAACACCGGCTGCGCCGGATCGAAGCCGGAAAGCGCTTGGTACAGCGTGGTTTCGAACAGGCGCTGCGGCGGCTGCGGCGTGTCCGGCAGGGCGCCGAGCACCGAGCCCTTGTGCGCGGCGAGCGCCTCGAGATGCAGCACCTGGGCGCCCATGCGCGCCAGCGCCTCGAGCACGCGGCTCTTTGCGTTGCCGGTTGCGCCCGAGACGACGCGGAACGACAGCCGCGGCGGCAGCGCTTCGAGCTGCTCGATGACATGGCGGCGCCAGGTCTTGTAGCCGCCTTCGATGCGGTGGGCGTCCCAGCCGATCTCGCGCAGGAAGTGCGTGAAGATGCCCGAGCGCTGGCCGCCGCGCCAGCAATAGACGAGCGGGCGCCAATCCTTCGGCTTGTCGAGGAAATGCGCTTCGAGGTGGGTGGCGATGTTGCGGGCGATCAGCGCGGCGCCGATCTTGCGTGCCTCGAAAGGCGAGACCTGCTTGTAGATCGTGCCGACCTTCGCCCGTTCGTCATTCGACAGCACCGGGCAGTTGATCGCGCCCGGAATGCGGTCGTCGGCAAATTCGCCGGGTGAACGCACGTCGATGATGGCGTCAAACTCGCCGAGCTGTGTTACCTTTGCGACCCCTTTCGCCGGTCTCGGCGGTTGGCGTTCCGACACTCGAACTCCCATGGAAAATATCAAACTGACCCAATTCAGTCACGGCGGCGGTTGAGGCTGCAAGCTTGCGTCGGCCGTGTTGTCGCGCATTATCGCCGAATCCCCCCTGAAGACGTTGCCGTCCGACCTTCTCGTCGGCGTGGAGACGGGCGACGACGCGGCCGTCTATCGCCTCAACGACCGCCAGGCGATCGTCGCCACCACCGATTTCTTCATGCCGATCGTCGACGATCCGCGCGATTTCGGCCGCATCGCCGCGGCGAACGCGCTGTCGGACGTCTATGCGATGGGCGGCCAGCCGATCTTCGCGCTGGCCATCGTCGGCATGCCGATCGCGAAGCTCTCCGAGGACGTGATCCACACCATTCTCGAAGGAGGCGCCTCGATCTGCGCCGAGGCCGGCATCCCGATCGCCGGCGGCCACTCGATCGACGCGCCCGAGCCGATCTACGGCCTGGTTGCCGTCGGCACCGTGCATCCAGACCAGATCAAGCGCAATGCCGGTGCGCAGGCCGGCGACGTGCTGATCCTCTCCAAGCCGCTCGGCATCGGCATCCTCTCCGCGGCGCTCAAGAAGGGGCTGCTGTCGCCCGACGGCTACGCCGAGATGGTGCGCTGGACGACCAAACTCAATGTCACCGGTGCGAAGCTCGCCCAAATGCCCGGCGTGCATGCGGTCACCGACGTCACCGGCTTCGGCTTCGCCGGCCACCTGCTCGAAATCTGCCGCCCTTCGGGGCTGACGGCGAGTGTCGAATTCGGGCGCCTGCCGCTCATCGACGAGGCGGTGCGGCACCTGCGATCCGGCATCGCCACCGGTGCCTCGACGCGCAACTGGGACAGCTATGCCGATGAGGTCAGCTTGGCCCCGCAACTCGACGAATGGCACCAGAAGATGATCACCGATCCGCAGACCAGCGGCGGCCTGCTGGTCGCCTGTGCGCCCGAGGTGGCCGACGAAGTGCTCGGCGCCTTCCGTGCCGACGGCTTTGACCGCGCGTCGGTGATCGGAGAGATGCAGGCGGCCGACTCCCCGCTGGTGCGGATACGTTAGGGCCGCTGGATCAAGCGGCCCTGTCGTCGTCGGGAAGGCCGGCCAGCAGCGCGGAGACTTCTTCCGGCGTGCTGGGCTGTCCGAACAGGTAGCCCTGCATGCGCTCGCAGGCGTGCGCGCTCAGGTAGCGGCGCTGTTCGTTCGTCTCCACCCCTTCGGCGATCGAGCCGAGCGCTAGGCTGTGCGACAAGCTCAGGATGGCGCGCACGATTGCGGCATCTTCGGAGTCGTCGGCGAGATCGCGCACGAAGCTTTTGTCGATCTTGATCTCGTCGATCGGGAAGCGCTTGAGGTAGGCCAGCGACGAGTAGCCGGTGCCGAAATCGTCGAGCGCGATGCGCACGCCGAGCGCCTTGAGTTGATGCAATGTGTCGTTGATGCGTTCGGGATCGTGCATCAGCATGCTCTCCGTCAGTTCGATGTCGAGGTAGCGGCCGTCGAGTCCGCTTTTCTCGAGAGCGTCGGCGACCAGCCTGATCACGTCTCGGCTGCGAAACTGGCGTGCGGAGAGGTTGACCGCCACCCGGATCGGGGGCAGGCCGGCCTCCTGCCAAGCCTTGTTTTGCGCACAGGCGGTACGTAGCACCCACTCGCCGATAGGAACGATCAACCCGGTTTCTTCCGCCAGCGGGATGAACTCCGAGGGGGGCACCAGGCCAAGCACCGGATTTCTCCAGCGGATCAGCGCTTCCATGCTGATGATGCGACCGTTGGTGGTGTCGATCTGCGGCTGGTAGTGCAGGATGAACTCGTCGTTTTCCAGCGCTCGGCGCAGGCGCGTCTCGATGGAGAGACGCTCGAGGGCGCGTGCGTTCATCGTCGCCGCGTAGAACTGGTGGTTGTTGCGGCCTTCCTCCTTGGCACGGTACATCGCAACATCGGCGTGCTTGAGCAGCGTCGTCGCATTGTCGCCGTCGTTCGGATAGAGGCTGATGCCGATGCTGGCTGAAATGAACAGCTCGTGCGAGTCGATCTGGATCGGGTCGGAGAGCGAGTGGATCAGCTTCCTCGCGATGCTTTCGATATGGCCGGCGTCGTCCAGGTCCGCATTGATGTCGGGCAGCACGACGATGAACTCGTCACCGCCGATGCGTGCGACGGTGTCGCCCTCGCGCAGGCAGGCACGCAGCCGTTCGCCGGCGACGATCAGCAGGCGGTCGCCGATATCGTGGCCGAGCGTGTCGTTCACGGTCTTGAAGCGGTCGAGGTCGATGAACATCACCGCAACCTTGGTTTCCTGGCGCCGGGCGTAGAGCAATGCCTGCTCGAGACGATCCGACAGCAGGTTGCGGTTCGGCAGGCTAGTCAGGCTGTCCTGGTTGGCCATGCGCTCGAGCTGGGCGGCGACGCGCTTGCTTTCGCTGATGTCGCGCGAAATGAAGGAGTAGAAGTCGATCTCGTCTTTTGCGTCGCGATGGGCGAGTAAGGTCTGCGAGACCGGAACTTCGTTGCCGAAGGCGTCGAGAACCGCGAGTTCCCCGCTCCATGCACCATGGTGCCGCGCGGCGGGAACCGCAGCGTGCTCGTGGATCGCATAGGCCCATTCGGGGTAGTGGTCGGCTATGTTGTTGCTTGCCGCGGCACGGTCGGTGCCGAGCAGGTTCACCGCCGCCTCGTTGAGGTAAAGGATGCGTCCGTCCGGCCGGAAGGTGACGACCAGGTCGGTGGTGTTTTCCAGGATGGAGAACAAGTTGTTGCGGGCACGGCGTGCGTCGGACCCGTCGATGAAGGCCTTGAGCATGCCGGCGATGTCGTCTAGCAGTTCCTTTTCCTCGTTCAGGAAAGGGCCGATGTCCGCCTCGGGCCTCGCCTCGCGGTAGCACACGCAGACCCTGATCGGCATTCCTGCCGCGCTCGATAATTCGGCTTCGATCCGCCAGGGCGTTTCCGCGAATCCGGGAGATTGGACGGTCGTATCGCCGCAAACGATGCGGGCGACGGCGATTTCGGAGAACTGCCAGCCTTCCGGCAGCAGGTGCACCACCTTCTCGAGCGCAGCGGAGGTGTCCGTGCCGAGGCTATGGCTGGCATGGTCATGAAAGGCCGCGCTGGCGCGATGCAGCAAAGTGGCCTGCCGGGTGCGCAGGTTGAGGTCTCGAATCAGGGAGGAGGTGATCTCCGCCGTGCGGTTGAAGGAGGCGGCAAGGTCTCCGACCTCGTCGTAGGATTTGAACTGCATGCGAAGCGAATATTGTCCAGCGGCGAAGTTCTGGCACAAGTTGGCGAGTTGGCGGATCGGTCGGCTAACTCCGCGCTCGATGAAGGCGAAGACGAATAGCAGGAAGATGGCTTCGATCGCGATGGCGGCATCGATCTGGTGATGCACGTTCTGCCGCACTTTGCGGTCGCTATCGGTCAGTGCGGCGACGATGTCGTTGGCGTTCGCCAGCATGGGCTCGGCGGAGGCGTGCAGATAGGCAAGCGCATTGCGGCTGCGAGACGAGGCGGCCGGCTCGGCGGCGATAGTGTTGACCGCGGCGGCGTATTTCTCCCACTGGCCATGCAGGTCGGCGAGCATCCCGGTCAGTTGGGGCGTTTGCTCGACCAGCGCCTTGCCTTCGTTACGGAGGTGGTTCTCGATGCCGTTGATGGTCACGGCATAGGCATCGGCGAGGAAGGGCAGTTCGTGTCGGTCGCTTTCCTCGTAGCGCGTCGCCAGGAAGGCGATGCGCTGGCTCATGTAGCGCAGTTTTCCGGTCTCGTTGACGATATGGGCTGAGCTGTCGAGGTTACTGAACAGGGAGACGGCATAGTGGAGATTGCCGTAAGTGACGGCCATGAACAGGAGGAAGAACATGCCCAGCTTCTTGCCAATGGTCGGCCGCATCCTGCTTTCGATCCATTGGCCGAAGGTGCCGGACCTGCTGTCGGTGGCGATGTCGTTTGTCACGTGCCTTCCCTCGTTGTTATTGGGTTTGACAAGCTTACGATGGCGTACTTTGTCATCTTTTCGTTAACGTCGCGCCTTTGCAAATGTTTTGCATCAAGGATCACGGCTTCAGGAGCTGCCTGAGCGTTTTCCAAACATGGTCGAGGATTTTCGGCTGCGCCGCGGCGGTCGGGTGCAGCCGGTCCGGCTGGTAGGCGCTGTCGTCGAGGGCGATCGGTTCGAGCAGGAAGGGAAGCAGCGCGGTCTTTTCGCGCTGTGCGAGCTCGCGGTACATCGACGCGAAGGCCCGCGTGTAGTCCGCGCCGTAATTGGGCGGCAGTTCCATGCCGACGAGCAGCACGCGGGCGCCGGCCGCCTTCGCGGCGCGGATCATCGCCGCCAGATTGGCGCGCGACTGCGCCAGCGGCAACCCGCGCAGGCCATCGTTGGCGCCGAGCGCCAGCACGACGATGGCGGGATGATGCCGCTTCAGCGCATCCGGCAGGCGGCTCTTGCCGCCAGCGGTCGTTTCGCCGCTGATGCTGGCATTCACCACCGCATGCGGGAACTTTTCGGCGCGCAGGCGGCCTTCCAGCAAGGCCGGCCAACTCTGCGCGACGGCAATGCCGTATCCTGCCGACAGGCTGTCGCCGAAGACCAGCACGGTGGGTGCGGCATGCGCGGCAGGGGCTGACAGGGCCAGGATCAACAACAGCAGGGCAAGAAATTTCGACATGAGTGCAACGGTATTGCAGGCCAAGGGATTGAGTAAGGAAGTCGCCAGCGGCGACCGCACGCTGACGATTCTGCACGAGATCGATCTCGACGTGCAGGCCGGCGAATCGCTGGCGATCGTCGGTGCCTCGGGTTCCGGCAAGTCTACCCTGCTCGGGCTGCTCGCCGGCCTCGATCTGCCGACGCGCGGTACGGTGAGCCTCGCGGGGCAGGAGATCACCGCGCTCGACGAGGACGCGCGCGCCGCGCTGCGCGGCCGCGAGCTCGGCTTCGTGTTCCAGGCCTTCCACCTGCTGCCGGCGCTCTCCGCGCTCGAGAACGTCATGCTGCCGCTCGAACTGCTCGGCCTGCCCACTCCGCAGGAAACCGCCGAGGCGATGCTTGCGCGCGTCGGCCTTGCCGACCGGCTCGGCCACGCGCCCAAGCACCTTTCTGGTGGCGAGCAGCAGCGCGTCGCGCTGGCGCGCGCCTTCGCTGTCAAACCCAAGCTGCTGCTTGCCGACGAGCCGACCGGCAACCTTGACGCTTCCACCGGCCAGCAGGTCATCGACCTGATGTTCGAGATGAACGCCGAGCAGGGCACCACGCTGATCCTCGTCACCCACGACGAAGCGCTCGCCCGGCGCTGCGGTCGCACCTTACGCTTGGCAGCAGGACGGGGCGTTCAATGAACGCAGTACCGCTTGTGCGGCGGCGACGCCGCTCCTGACTGCGCCTTCGAGGGTGGCGGGGTAGTCGCCGGCCACATAGTCGCCAGCGAGCCAGACGTTGCTCTCGGCGGTGGCTGTCGGCGGGCGCGAGATGTTCGGGCTGCAGCAGAAGGTGGCGCGCTTTTCCTCGATGACGCGCGAGAAGGCGGGGGCGGGCAGGCCCGGCAGCAGGGCGGAAATTTCTTCGTGAATCGCGGCCGCGAGTGCTTCGTTACCGAGCGCCTGCCACGATCCGGCGCCGCTGATGACGGCGGCGAGCAGGCCATGCTGGCCGCACAGGGTGCCGCGGTCGAACAGCCATTGCGCGTGGCCGCCCTCCATGCCGACCATCGCGAAGGGTAGGCGCACTTCGGACGGATACTGCAGGTAGCAGGTGGCGATGGGCTGCCAGTTGAAGGCTTCGATCTGCCGGATCAGGTCGGCGAACACTGCGTGGGGCGCGAGCAGTTTGGGAAGGTGGTAGGGCGCGACGGCGAGCACGAGATGGTCGTAGGGGCCGTGTTCCGCTTCGGCATGCGCCGTCCAGCCGGCGCCGACTTTTTCGATCTTCGAGATGCGCGTGCCGCGCAAGACCCTGCCGCCGCGGGCTTCGATGAATTTCGCAGCCGGTTCGGGAAATAGGCTGGAGAAGTCGGTGGCGGGCAGCAGCAGGTCGGAGGCGGCGCGGTCGGCGGCGAGGCTGTCGCGCAGCACGTTGAGGAACACTTGGGCGGAAGCAAGCGCGACGGGGGTGTTGAGCGCGGCGAGGCAGAGCGGTTCCCACAGGTAGCGGCGCACGCGCTCGGGCTGGCGGTGGGCGGCGAAGAGGTCGGCGGCGCTCATGTCGGATTCGAGCTTGAAACTACGCCTTTGTTGGCTCTTCATGAAGCGGATGGCGCAGAGCTTCTCCTTGAGGTTCAGGCCCTGCGCCGCAAGCAGAGCCCAGGCGAGGTGCAGCGGGGCGGGTAGAGGCGGCGCGGCGATTTTGACGCGGCCGGGATATTCGAGGTGCAAGGTTTCCCGCTTGAGCGCCGTATCGCCGGAACCGACTTTTTGTATCAGCCGCAGGGTTTCGCGGTAGGCACCGACGAGGATGTGCGCGCCGTTGTCGACCGTAGTGCCGTCGATGTCGATTTCGATGGCGCGGGCGCGGCCGCCGAGGGTACGCGAGGCTTCGAAGACGTCGACATTCACGCCGGCGGCGGCGAGTTCGACCGCGCAGGCCATGCCGGCGTAGCCGGCGCCCACCACGGCAATCTTGGTGGCTACACGTCCATTTATGCCGTCAGCCATGTCTTGAGGGCGAGCCAGAGCTTGAGCGGCGGCGTCAGCAGCGTGCGGCGGTCGAGCACGAGGAAGCCGTCCTTCTCGATCTCCTCGAGCAGGCGCCGGTAGATCGCGGCCATCATCAGCCCGGCGCGCTGTGCCTTGCGGTCCGCAGCCGGCAGGTTGGCGAAGGCGCGCTCGTAGTGCTCCTGGGCGCGCTGGGCCTGGAATTCCATCAGGGCGCGGAAGGCGGGTGTGTAACGGCTTTGCAGGATGTCCGCCTCGCTCACGCCGAAGCGCGCCAGTTCGTCCTGCGGCAGGTAGATGCGGCCGCGGCGTGCGTCCTCGCCGACATCGCGGATGATGTTGGTGAGCTGGAAGGCCAGCCCGAGCGTGTGCGCGTATTTCTGCGTGCGGCGATCGGTGTAGCCGAAGATCTCGGCGGCGAGCAGGCCGACCACGCCGGCGGCGCGGTGGCAGTAGAGCTGCAGTGCCTTGAAGTCGGTGTAGCGGCTCTGTTCGAGATCCATCTGCATACCGTCGACGATTTCGCTCAGTTGCTCCACGGGCAGGGAGAAGTTCGCCTGCGCGGCGGCCAGCGCCTGGATGACGGGATGGTCCGGCCGGCCGGGATGGCCGGGTTCGAGCGTGGCGAGTTCGGCGCGCCACCAGTCGAGCTTGGCGCGGGCGACCATCGGGTCGCGGCAGTCGTCGACGACGTCGTCCACCTCGCGGCAGAAGGCGTAGAGCGCGGTGATCGCCTGGCGGCGCCGGGCGTCGAGGAAACGGAAGCTCGCGGCGAAGCTCGATCCGCTTGCCTTGACCTTGGCGGCGCAGTAGTCGTCGGGGGTCATAGCGCTCGCATGAGGATGCGCGGCCAGTCGAGCGCACCGAGCACCGGCCGGCGGCGGAACACGTCGTAGCCGGCGGCCTCGATCTTGTCGAGGATGCGCAGCCCGCCGGCAACGATGGCGCGGATCTCCATGCCGATGCGTCCGGGCAGGTCGCGGCCGAGCGAGGCGCCCGAGAGCATCAGCACGCGGGCGCGGTCGACCTGGAATTTCATCAGCCGGAAAAAGTCGGTACTGGCCTCAGGTGAAAATGAGCGGCGCCTCAGGTCGTCTTCGCTGACGTTGAAGCGCGCCAGCTCGTCCTGCGGCAGGTAGATGCGTCCGTTGGCACCCTTGCCGATGTCGATGCCGACATCCTGCCAGTGGTTGATGAGCTGCAGGGCGGTGCAGATGGCGTCGGAGCGCTTCAGGTTCTCCGGGGTGGCGGCGCCGAACAGGTGCAGCAGCAGCCGACCGACCGGGTCGGCCGAGCGGCGGCAGTAGTCGAGCAGCTCATCGTAGTCGGCGTAGCGGTCCTTGGCCACGTCCTGGGCGAAGGCGTCGAGCAGGTCGCGGAACAGTTGCAGCGGCAGGTCGTAGCGGTGGATCACCGGGGCCAGGCGCTGGAAGATTGGGAGGCTGGTGGATTCGCCATGTTCGATGCGGTCAAGCTCGGCCTGGTAGCTAGCCAGCAGGCGCAGGCGCTCTTCCGCCGGCAGGTCGCCTTCGTCGGCGAAATCGTCGGCCGTGCGGGCGAAGGCATAGATGGCCGCGACCGGCTCGCGCAGGGGCGCGGGCAGCAAAAGTGAAGCAACGGGGAAATTCTCGTAGTGTTCCCGGTGAAGATCGGTGGCCATCGGACGGCAGTATAGGTGCAAGTTTGGCTGTTTCGGCGGTAAAATGGCCGGTCTCGCGAGGGTGGCGGAATTGGTAGACGCACTGGATTTAGGTTCCAGCGGGGTAACCTGTGCGGGTTCGAGTCCCGCCCTTCGCACCATTACCAACTTGTTCAATTAGCTTCATTTCAAGGATTTTTCATGGAAACGACCCAGGACACCAATGCAGCGGCAGCGCCGGCAGCCACCAATTCGCTGGAGCGTCGCATCGACATGGCCGTGACGATGGCCGAGATCGAGAGCGAGGTCGAGCAGCAGCTCAAGCGCATCGCCAAGACCGCCAAGATGTCCGGTTTCCGCCCCGGCAAGGTGCCGATGAAGATGGTGGCTCAGGCTTACGGTGGCCAGGCTCGCTCCGAGGCGATCGGCGCGGCCATCGAGAAGGCCTTTGATGCGATGGTGCGCGAGCAGAAGCTGCGCGTCGCCGGCCAGCCGCGCATCGAGCCGAAGAAGTCGGAAGACGAGGGCAAGATGGAGTTCACCGCGATCTTCGAGGTGTTCCCCGAGTTCCAGGTCGCCGAGGTTGCCGGCCGCTCGCTCGAGAAGCCGATGCTGACCGTGGGCGACGCCGAAGTCGACCAGACCATCGAGGTGCTGCGCAAGCAGCGCACGACCTACGTGCCGGCCGGCCGTGCTTCCGAAAACGGTGACCGCCTGGTGGTCGATTTCACCGGCCGCAAGGACGGTGCCGAGTTCGAGGGCGGCAAGGCGACCGACTATACCGTCATGCTCGGCAGCGGCATGATGCTCAAGGATTTCGAAACCGGCCTCACCGGCATCTCGGTCGGCGATGAGAAGACCTTCGACGTCAAGTTCCCCGATGACTACCACGCCAAGGACCTGGCCGGCGCCACCGTGCAATTCACCGTGAAGGCCAAGGCGGTCGACAAGCCGCAGCTGCCCGAGGTCGATGCCGACTTCGCACGCGCGCTGGGCATCCCTGACGGCGATGTCGCCAAGATGCGCGCCGAAGTGCGTGCCAATCTCGAGCGCGAGGTGGCCAAGCGTCTGCGCGTCCGCGTCAAGGAGCAGGCGATGAACATCCTCGTCGAGGCGAACCCGATCGACGTGCCGAACGCGATGGTGCAGGCCGAGGCACACCAGATGGCCGAAAACGCGCTGCGCGATCTGAAGAGCCGCAACCCGCAGATGAGCAACATGCCCGTCGAGGCGAGTTGGTTCGGCGACCAGGCCGCCAAGCGCGTGCGACTTGGTCTGATCGTTGCTGAGTTGGTCAAGGCCAAGGACCTGCACGTCAAGCCCGAGCAGGTGCGCGCCATCGTCGACGACTTCGCCGCCACCTTCGAGGACCCGAAGGAAGTCGTGCGCTGGTATTACAGCCAGCCCGAGCGTCTGGCCGAGGCCGAAGCGCTGGCGATGGAGAACAACGTCGTCGACTGGGTGCTCGCCAATGCCCAGGTCAGCGACAAGGCCGTCGCTTTTGACGAACTGATGGGTAATGCGGCATGATGTGGGGACCCACCCCACACGAGCCGAACACAATGAGAATTAATGAACCGCAAATGACCGATTCCCACGCTGGCCTCGAGCCGCAGGCGCTCGGCCTCGTGCCGATGGTCATCGAGACAAGCGGCCGCGGCGAGCGCGCCTACGACATCTACTCGCGCCTGCTCAGGGAGCGCGTGATCTTCCTGGTCGGCCCGGTGAATGACGTCACCGCCAACCTGGTGGTCGCCCAGTTGCTGTTCCTCGAGTCCGAGAATCCCGACAAGGATATCTACCTCTACATCAACTCGCCCGGCGGTTCCGTGACCGCGGGGCTGGCGATCTACGACACGATGCAGTTCATCAAGCCGCACGTGTCGACGCTCTGCATTGGTCAGGCGGCCTCGATGGGTGCTTTCCTGCTGGCGGCCGGCGAGAAGGGCAAGCGTTTCTGCCTGCCCAACTCGCGCGTGATGATCCATCAGCCGATGGGCGGCTTCCAGGGCCAGGCTTCCGACATCGAGATCCACGCCAAGGAAATTCTTTTCCTCAAGCAGCGCCTCAACGAGATGTTGTCCAAGCACACCGGTCAGCCCATCGAGCGCATCGAACGCGACACCGACCGCGACAACTTCCTGTCGGCCGATGCTGCGGTAGAGTATGGCCTGGTGGACAAGGTCCTCTCGGCGCGTGCCGAGACGGCCTGACGTATCGGACGCCGGAAGAGGAGACGCAAACGATGGTGGAAAAGAAAGGCAATACCGAGAAGTTGCTTTATTGCTCCTTCTGCGGCAAAAGCCAGCACGAGGTCAAGAAGCTGATCGCCGGCCCGTCGGTGTTCATCTGCGACGAGTGCATCGACCTGTGCAACGACATCATCCGTGATGATGCCACGGCCGAGGAGCCGGGCAAGACGGCGCGCGACCTGCCGACTCCCTCGGAGATCCGGCAGACGCTCGACCAGTACGTGATCGGGCAGGATCGGGCGAAGAAGATTCTTTCCGTCGCGGTGTACAACCACTACAAGCGCTTGCGCGGCGTACCGCAGAGCAAGGACGACGTCGAGCTATCGAAGAGCAACATCCTGCTGGTCGGTCCGACCGGCTCGGGCAAGACCCTGCTGGCGCAGACGCTCGCGCGCCTGCTCAATGTACCCTTCGTCATCGCTGATGCAACTACGCTCACCGAGGCGGGCTACGTCGGCGAGGATGTCGAGAACATCATCGCCAAGCTGCTGCAGAAATGCGACTACGAAGCCGAGAAGGCGCAGCAGGGCATCATCTACATCGATGAGATCGACAAGATTTCCCGCCGCAGCGAGAACCGCTCGATTACGCGCGACGTGTCGGGCGAGGGCGTGCAGCAGGCGCTGCTCAAGCTCGTCGAAGGCACGGTCGCTTCGGTTCCGCCGCAGGGCGGCCGCAAGCATCCCAACCAGGACTTCGTCCAGGTCGATACCGCCAATATCCTGTTCATCTGCGGCGGCGCTTTCGACGGTCTCGACAAGATCATCCAGGAGCGCTCAGAGAAGGCCGGTATCGGCTTTGGCGCCCAGGTGAAGAGCAAGTCGAGCGTGAGCCTGAGCGACATCCTTGCCCAGGTGGAGCCGGATGACCTGGTGAAGTATGGCCTGATCCCCGAATTGATCGGCCGTATGCCGGTGGTCGCCAACCTGTCGGAACTCGACGAGGTCGCCTTGGTACAGATTCTTATCGAGCCGAAGAACGCGCTCATCAAGCAGTATCAGAAACTTTTCGCCATGGAAGGCGTCGAACTCGAGGTGCGTCCGGCCGCCTTGCAGGCGATCGCCAGGAAGGCGATTAAGCGCAAGACTGGTGCTCGCGGGCTGCGTTCGATCATGGAAAACGTGCTGCTCGACACGATGTACGAACTGCCGAGCCAGGCAGGCGTCAGCAAGGTGGTGATCGACGAGGCAACTATCGAATCGGGCGGTCAGCCGTTGCTGATCTACGCGGACCAGCCCAAGGTGTCCGGTTCCAACTGATTCGCTTTAATGCCGATTCAAGCTGCCGTCTGGCGGCTTGAATCCCTCCCCCCAGTCCCCATGTGGGGTAGGACCAGCCACAATTATTAGAGGAAGCGTCCATGTCAGACGATCTCGAACTTTCCACGGAAAACAGCATGCTGCCGCTCCTGCCTTTGCGGGACGTGGTGGTGTTCCCACACATGGTCATCCCGCTGTTCGTGGGAAGGCCCAAGTCGATCAAGGCCCTCGAGACCGCCATGGAGGCGGGCAAGAGCATCCTGCTCGTGGCGCAGAAATCTGCTGCCAAGGACGAGCCGGATGCCGGCGACCTGTACGACATCGGCTGCGTCTCCAACATCCTGCAGATGCTCAAGCTGCCCGATGGCACGGTCAAGGTGCTCGTCGAGGGTATGCAGCGCGCGCAGATCGACCGTGTCGAGGACCGCAAGGATCTGTTCGTCGCCTCCGTGACGCCGATTGTCTCCAATGAGCGTGGCAGCCACGAGATCGAAGCGATGCGCCGCACTATCCTGGCGCAGTTCGACCAGTACGTGAAGCTCAACAAGAAGATTCCGCCCGAGATCCTGACCTCGTTGTCGGGCATCGAGGAAGCCGGCCGCCTCGCCGACACGATTGCCGCGCACCTGCCGATGAAACTCGATCTTAAGCAGGAAATCCTCGAGATGTTCAGCGTGGACGACCGTCTCGACAAGCTGCTCGGCCAGCTCGAGACCGAACTCGACATCCTGCAGGTCGAAAAGCGCATCCGTGGCCGCGTCAAGCGCCAGATGGAGAAGAGCCAGCGCGAGTACTACCTCAACGAGCAGGTCAAGGCCATCCAGAAGGAACTCGGCGAAGGCGAAGAGGGTGCCGACATCGAGGAGATGGAGAAGAAGATCAAGGCTGCCGGCATGAGCAAGGAGGCGCTCGCCAAGGCGAACGCCGAGATGAAGAAACTCAAGCTGATGTCGCCGATGTCCGCCGAGGCGACCGTGGTGCGCAACTATATCGAGGCGCTGATCGGTCTGCCCTGGAAGAAAAAGTCGCGCATCTCCAAGGATCTCAGCGCCGCCGAGAAGATTCTCGACAAGGACCATTACGGCCTCGAGAAGGTCAAGGAGCGCATCGTCGAATACCTTGCCGTGCAGCAGCGCGTGGACAAAGTCAAGGCGCCGATCCTCTGCTTGGTCGGGCCTCCCGGCGTGGGCAAGACCTCGCTCGGCCAGTCGATCGCCAAGGCGACCAACCGCAAGTTCGTGCGAATGGCGCTCGGCGGCGTGCGCGACGAGGCCGAGATTCGCGGCCACCGCCGCACCTACATCGGTTCGATGCCCGGCAAGATCCTGCAGAATATGGCCAAGGTCGGCGTGAAGAACCCGCTGTTCCTGCTCGACGAAGTCGACAAGCTGGGCATGGACTTCCGCGGCGATCCGTCGTCGGCGCTGCTGGAGGTGCTCGATCCCGAGCAGAACCACACCTTCCAGGACCACTACGTCGAGGTCGACTTCGACCTGTCCGACGTGATGTTCGTCGCGACCGCCAACTCGCTGAATATCCCGCCGGCGCTGCTCGATCGCCTCGAGGTAATCCGCCTGGCCGGTTACACCGAGGACGAGAAGATCAACATAGCCGAGCGCTACCTGCTGCCCAAGCAGATGAAGAACAACGGCGTGAAGCGCGAGGAGCTGTCGGTCACCGAGGACGCCATCCGCGACATCGTGCGCTACTACACACGCGAGGCCGGTGTGCGCGCCCTTGAACGCGAGATCTCGAAGATTTGCCGCAAGGTGATCAAGTCGCTGGTGATGAAGCAGCGCAAGAACAAGATCGTCGTCAATGCGAAGAATCTCGACAAGTATCTGGGCGTGCGCCGCTATACCTTCGGCATGGCCGAGAAGGAAAACCAGATCGGCCAGGTCACCGGCCTGGCCTGGACCGAGGTCGGCGGCGAACTGCTGACCATCGAATCCGTGGCCGTGCCCGGCAAGGGCAAGACCATGACGACCGGCAAGCTCGGCGAGGTGATGCAGGAGTCGATCCAAGCCGCGCTGACCGTGGTACGCCGCCGCTCGAAGCAGCTTGGCATCGCCGAGGACTTCTACCAGAAGAACGACCTGCATATCCACCTTCCGGAAGGCGCTACGCCCAAGGACGGTCCGTCCGCCGGCATCGCCATCTGCACGGCGATTGTCTCGGTGCTGACCGGTATCCCGGTGCGCGCCGATGTCGCGATGACGGGAGAGATCACGCTGCGCGGTGAAGTGCTGCCGATCGGCGGTCTCAAGGAGAAGCTGTTGGCGGCGGTGCGCGGAGGTATACGCCTGGCGCTGATCCCCGAGGAGAACGTCAAGGATCTCACCGAGATTCCCGACACGATCAAGAATCGTATCGAGATCGTGCCGGTCAAGTGGATCGACAAGGTGCTGGAGCTGGCGCTCGAGCGTTTGCCCGAGCCTTTGCCCGAGCCTGTCGTGTCGAATCTGCCCGCCAACGAGGCCGAGCCTGCCGCATCCGGCCTAATCAAGCACTGAGTCAAGCACTGAGGGCGAATGCTTTGGTAGAATCTGCAGCCGCACGGCTGTGCCTTGCCGTGCCGGCATGCGAGGGTCGTTAGCTCAGTTGGTAGAGCGGTTGCCTTACAAGCAATAGGTCGGCGGTTCGAACCCGTCACGACCCACCACTTCGCGCCGCCAGCGCATTCAATCACTCGAAAAGGCGAACCTGGTTCGCCTTTTTTGTTTGGGAAATCCTGTCATGTTCGATCAAGTTCGCGGCAACAAGAAGTTCGTCCAAATCGTGCTGGCGATGATCATCCTGCCGTTCGCGCTCTGGGGGGTCGACTCCTACGTCCGTTCGTCGGGTACCGGCGACAATGTGGCTATGGTGGGCGGTACGCCGATTACGTCGGGACAGTTTCAACAGGCGCTCGCCGAACAGCAGGAGCGTCTCCGTCCGCAGTTGAAGGGCGGGGCCAATCCGGAATTGCTCGATAGCCCCGAAATGCGCCGCGCGGTGCTAGAGGAACTGATCAATCAACGCCTGCTGGCGCTCTATTCGTCAAAGTCGAATTTGCGTGTGAGCAACGAGGCCCTGGTCGGCTATATCAGCTCCGTCCCGAGTTTGCAGGAAGATGGCAAGTTCTCCCGGGAGCGCTACGAAGCGCTCGTTGCCGCGCAGGGCATGAGCATCGAAACATTCGAGGCGAAGCTGAAGCAGGACCTGGTGATGCAGCAGGCCGTGATGGCTGCAGGCAGTGCTGCGGTGGCCGGCCGCATGCCCGCCGAACGTTGGCTTGCTGCGCAGCTCGAGGAGCGCGAAATCAGCGAGGTCGTGATGCGTGCCGAACAGTTTGCCGGCGGTGCGAAGCTCGATGCGGAAGCGGTGAAGAAGTTCTACGAGGAAAACCGCGTGCGCTTCGAGAAACCCGAGCAGGTGCGCGTCGAATTTCTGGTTCTCAGCAAGGACAAGCTGACCGATGCCGCGAAGGTCGGCGAAGAGGAAATCAAGTCCTGGTACCAGGCGAACCAGTCCCGCCTCAAGGCCCCGGAGCAGCGCCGTGCCAGCCACATCCTGATTACGGCCGCCAAGAACGCGCCTGCGACGGAGATTGCTGCCGCCAAGGCGAAGGCCGAACAGATCCTTGCCCAGTTGAAGGCGAATCCTGGCGATTTCGCCAAGCTGGCAAAGCAGCATTCGCAGGATCCGGGCTCCGCCGACAAAGGAGGCGATCTCGGCTTCTTCGGCCGTGGCATGATGGTGAAGCCGTTCGAGGATGCAGTTTTCACCCTCAAGGCGGACCAGCTGTCAGACGTGGTGCAATCCGATTTCGGCTTCCATCTGATCAAGCTGACGGAGATCCGTGCCGAGAGTGCCCGTCCGCTGGAAGAGATGCGCGGCGAGATTTCCGCCGAACTCAAGCGCCAGGCTGGTGCGAAAGCCTTCGCCGAGGCCGCCGAGGGCTTCGCGAACATGGTGTACGAGCAGCCGGACAGCCTTAAGCCTGCCGCCGAGAAATACGGTCTGAGCGTACAGGTTACCGATTGGCTGTCGCGCAGCGGCCAGGCGGTGGCTCCCTTCACCAATCCCAAGTTGCTGCAGGCGCTGTTTTCCGACGATGCCGTCAAGAACCGTCGCAATACCGAGGCGATCGACGTCGGCAACAATGTGCTGGTTTCGGCGCGCGTAGTCGAGCACCAGCCTGCCGCAGTGGAGCCTCTCGAAACGGTTGCCGGCGTGATCGAGACTGTGCTGGTCCGCCAGGCTGCTGCTGCCAAGGCGGTCGTGGCCGGCGAGGAGAAACTCGGCAAGCTGACGAAGGGCGAGAAGGTCGACGTAAACTGGAGTGCGCCGCGCGTCGTGAGTCGCATGCATGCGCCGAATCTTTCTCCCGAAGCACGCTCCGCAGTCTTTGCGGCATCCGTGAAGAGTCTGCCGGCCTACGTGGGCGCCAAGATGCCGGGGGGCTATGCACTGTATCGGATCAGCAAGGCGATGCCTTACGATCCGGCTGTAGGTGAGGGGGCCGCAGCCCGCGGCCAGGCGCTGCGTCAGCAATACGGCGAGGTTGTCGCTCAGGAGGAACTGATCGGCTGGCTGGCGGCACTCAAGCAGCGTTACGAAGTGAAGGTCAACAACGCTGCCCTGGAACGCAAGTAAGCTGGGCCAGCAAAGAAAATCGGCGCCGTATTATCGGCGCCGATTTTTTTGGGGACTTCGGAGCGTATTGATCAGGCGGGCAACGGGTCGGCATTCCCCATGGCGACGTTGTGCGTGCCGCCATCGACGTAGAGCACTTCTCCGGTGATGCCGCTCGCCAGGTCGGAGAGCAGGAAGGCGGCGGCGTTGCCAACTTCGTCGATCGTCACATTGCGGCGCAACGGCGCATGGTGGGCGTTGTAGGCCAACAGCTTGCCGAAGTTGCCGATGCCGGAGGCGGCCAGTGTCTTGATCGGCCCGGCGGACAGCGCGTTGGCGCGGATGCCCTGCGGGCCGAGGCAGAAGGCCAAGTAGCGCGTGGCAGCTTCGAGGCTCGCCTTCGCCAGCCCCATCGTGTTGTAGTTGGGCATGGTGCGCTCGGCACCGAGATAGGAGAGGCAGACGAGCGAGGGGTTGTGGCCCTTCAGCAGCAGGGGTCTCGCAGCCTTGGCCAGCGCGGGGAAGCTGTAGGACGAAATCTCGTGGGCGATGCGGAAGGACTCGCGCGAAATGCCTTCGAGAAAGTCGCCCTCGATGGCTTCGTTCGGGGCGTAGGCGATCGAATGCACGAGGCCGTCGAGCCCTTCCCAGCCGTTGCCGAGATCGGCGAACATCGCCTCGATCTGGTCGTCGTAGGCGACATCGACCTTGAATATCAGGTTGCTGCCGAATTCGGCGGCGAACTTGGTGATGCGTTCCTCGAAGCGCTCATTCTGGTAGGTGAAGGCGAGGCGCGCGCCTTCGCGGTGGCAGGCCTTGGCGATGCCGTAGGCGATGGACCGGTTCGACAATAGACCGGTGATGAGAATGCGTTTTCCGGCGAGAAAGCCCATGCTGTTTCCTCCCTAAATTCCTTCTAGTGCCGACGCGGGATTATAGCTGCGATTACATTACACTTCGGCCATGCGCCCATTGTTGATGCTGCTGTTCGTCCTATTCCTGTCCGGCTGCGGATCGGCCTGGAACGATCCTTATCCCGCTGAGGACCGCGGTCGCAACATCCTCTATACCGCCTTCACCGACCGTCCCAAGCATCTCGATCCCGTGCAGTCCTACAGCGAGGACGAGATTACCTTCACCGCGCAGATCTATGAGCCACCGCTGCAGTACCATTACCTGCGCCGGCCCTATCAGCTGATTCCCGCCACGGCCGAGGCCGTGCCGCAGCCGCAGTTTCTTGATGCTGCCGGACGTCCCCTGCCGCCGGATGCGGAGGCAAGCCGTATCGCGTTTACCGATTACGTGATTGCGATCAAGCCGGGCATCCGCTACCAGCCGCATCCTGTCTTCGCACGCGACCCGTCCGGCCGGCATCTCTACCACGAGCTGACTGCCGAAGACATGGCCGGCAAGTTTGCGCTCGCGGATTTCCCGCAGCGCGATACGCGCGAGTTGACGGCCGAAGACTATGTGTATGCGCTCAAGCGGCTTGCGCATCCGCACTTGCATTCGCCGATCCTCGGCCTGATGGGTGAGTACGTTGTCGGCCTGAGCGAGTTGGCGCAGGAGTTGAAAAAGTCGGCGCCGGCGGGACGGCGCCCCGGCAATGACGACTGGCTCGACTTGCGCGAATTCCCGCTCGCAGGTGCCGAGGTCATCGACCGCCACCGCTATCGCATCCGCATCAAGGGAAAGTATCCGCAGTTTCTCTACTGGCTGTCGATGCCGTTCTTCGCACCGATGCCGTGGGAGGCAGACAAGTTCCACAGCCAACCGGGCATGGCTGAGAAAAATCTCACGCTCGACTGGTACCCGATCGGCACCGGTCCGTACATGCTGACCGAGAACAACCCGAACGCGCGCATGGTGCTTCAGCGCAATCCGAATTTCCGCGGCGAGACCTATCCCTGCGACGGTGAAGCCACCGACCGCGAGGCTGGACTGCTCGATGATTGCGGCAAATCCTTGCCCTTCATCGATAAGGTGGTGTTCACGCGCGAGAAGGAACAGATTCCCTACTGGAACAAGTTCCTGCAGGGCTATTACGATGCTTCTGGCATTGCTTCGGATTCGTTCGACCAAGCGGTGCAGGTCGGCGCGGGCGGCGAAATCTCTCTCACTCCCGAGATGAGGGAGCAGGGAATCAAATTGACTACCTCGGTCGCTACCTCGACCTTCTATATGGGCTTCAACATGCTCGATCCGCTGGTCGGCGGCGATTCAGATAAAGCGCGCAAGCTGCGCCAGGCGATCGCCATCGCCATCGATCAGGAGGAGTTCATCGCCATCTTCCAGAACGGTCGCGGCATAGCGGCGCAGAGTCCATTGCCGCCGGGCATCTTCGGCTACCGCGAGGGCAAGGGGGGAGTGAACCCTGTGGTGTACGAGTGGGTGGGCGACAACGATCAAGGTGCTCCCAAGCGCAAGGACATCGCTGTCGCCAAGCGGTTGCTGGCGGAGGCTGGCTGGCCGAATGGACGCAATGCGCAAAACGGCGAACCGCTGGTGATCAACCTCGACACCACCGCGACCGGCGTCGGGGCGAAAACGCGCATCGACTGGCTCAATAAGCAATTCCAGAAGATCGACGTACAGTTGGTGGTGCGCAGCACCGACTACAACCGCTTCCAGGAGAAGGTGCGCAAAGGGGCCGTGCAACTCTTCTATTTCGGCTGGAACGCCGACTATCCCGATCCGGAAAACTTCCTGTTCCTGCTCTACGGACCGCAGGGGAAGGTCAAACAACACGGCGAGAACGCCGCCAACTACGCGAACCCGGAGTACGACAGGCTATTCGATCGCATGCGCACGATGGAGAACGGATCTGAGCGCCAAGCGATCATTGATCGCATGCTGTCAATCCTGCACGAGGACACGCCGTGGGTCTGGGGCTTCCATCCGAAGGACTACAGCCTGCGGCACGCCTGGCTGAAGAACCGCAAGCCGACCAAGGTGGGCAACAACACCCTCAAGTACCAGCGCATCGACGTGGCGCTACGCCAAGAGATGCGGGAGCGCTGGAATCGTCCGGTGATTTGGCCGCTGGCAGCAGCGGTCCTAGCCATGGCGCTGCTGGCGCTGCCGGCCTTCCTCGGACATCGTAGACGCGAGGCTGCCAGAGGAGTCTGAGGATTCGCCCTTAGGCGGCAGGGCGTACGGCGCGCAGCAGGTAGTTGACGCTGGTGTCGCTGCCGAGCTTGTAGGTCTTCGTCAGCGGGTTGTAGGTCATGCCGACGATTTCTGCGACCTCAAGCCCGGCCAGGCGCGCAAATCGGGCGAGTTCGGCCGGACGCAGGAATTTCGCGTAGTCGTGGGTGCCCTTCGGCAGCATATTGAGAATGTATTCGGCACCGATCACCGCGAACAGATAGGCCTTGGGATTGCGGTTGATCGTCGAGAAGAACACCTGGCCGCCGGGCTTGACCAGCCGCGCACAGGCCGCGACCGTCGAGGCCGGATCGGGAACATGTTCGAGCATCTCGAGGCAGGTGACGACGTCGAAGTTCTCGGGGCTCTCTGCCGCCAGCGTCTCGGCAGCGATGTGCCGATAATCGATCTTATGGCCGCTTTCCAGCATATGCAATTTGGCGACGCCAAGTGCTTTCTCCGACATATCGATGCCGGTCACGCTCGCGCCGCAAGAAGCCATGCCTTCCGTCAGCAATCCACCGCCGCAGCCCACATCCACGACCCTCTTGCCTGCGAGCCCTGTACAACGGTCGATCCAGGAGAGCCGCAGCGGGTTGATGTCGTGCAACGGTTTGAACTCGGAATTAGGATCCCACCAGCGGTGGGCGAGATCGCTGAATTTCGCGACTTCCTGGGGATCGACGTTGGCTGAGGTATTCATGCGGACTCCGGCGGTGTTAAACAAAAAGCCCTGCAGGGCAGGGCTTTTCGCAGAAGCAGAACTTCGAGCGAAGATCAGTTCTGGGTGCCGATCACTTCGATCTCGACGCGGCGGTCGGGCTGCAGGCACTCGATCAGCTTCTTGCTCTTCTTCACGCTGGTGCCGCACTGGGCAGCGGTGGTGATGGGCTGCTTCTCGCCCTTGCCTTCGGCGTAGACGCGGTTGGCTTCGATGCCCTTGCCGACCAGGTAATCCTTGACGGCGGCAGCGCGGCGCTCGGAGAGCTTCTGGTTGTACTTGTCGGAACCGATGCGGTCGGCATGGCCGACGGCGATGATGACCTCAAGCTTGATGCCCTTGACGTCGTCGGTCAGCTTGTCGAGCTTGGCTTTGCCTTCGGGACGCAGCACGGCCTTGTCGAAGTCGAACAGCGCGTCGGCGGCCAGCGTTACCTTCTTGGCAGCGGGCTTCGGTGCGGCGGCAGGCGCAGCGGCGGCCGGGGCAGCAGCCTTCGGCTCTTCCTTCTTGGCGAGGTCCGGATCGCACTCGGCGATGGCCATCGCCGGGGTCCAGTAGCCAGTGCGCCAGCACAGGCCGGTGCCGCTCTTCGCGACGTAGCCGCGCTGGTCGATCACGTAACCGATGGTACCGTTCATGTCGATGCCCGGCGTCTGAGCCTGAGCCGCTGCACCAACGCCAACCAGGGCGGCAGCCAGGAGAATGTTCTTGGAGGCAAACTTGATCATGGTTTCTTTCCCTCTTTGTATGCGTTGGAGATACAGAAAATAAGCGAAACTAAGTTTTACTCGGACCAGCATAGCGGCCGATCATCTGCATGATAAGAGCGAATTCTGCCACATTTCGACTTTGTCCAGCAACGCCCGTTCGTCGAGATCGAGAGGTATTTTGTCGTCAATTCGCAACTTCCCGGCTACCCAGACATGGCTGACTGACTCGCGACCGGCGGCATAGACCAAGTGAGAGACGGGGTCGAAGCACGGCTTGAGCATCCAGTCCTCTAGGCTCACCGCCGCCAAATCTGCGGCCTTGCCCGGCTGCAAAGAGCCCGTCAGGGCATCAATGCCCAGTGCACGGGCGCTTTCGAGGGTAGCCATGCGCAGCGCCTGATGCGCTGGGAGGAGGGAGGGATCATTGTTGGCTACCTTTGCCAGCAAGGCGGCATGGCGCATTTCCTGGAACAGGTCGAGGCGGTTGTTGCTGGCGGCGCCGTCCGTTCCCAGGCCGATACCGATGCCCCTTTCAAGCATTTTCCTTACTGGAGCGATGCCGCTGGCAAGTTTCATGTTCGAGGTGGGGCAGTGGGCGACGTGGCAACCCGCATCGGCTAACAGGGCGATTTCCTCGGGATCCAGATGAATGGCATGCACGGCGATGAGGTCGCGACCGAGCAGACCCACCCGCTGCAGGCGCGCCATTGGGCGGATACCGTGCTCCTTGAGGCCGCCCTCGATTTCTTCAAGGGTTTCATGCACATGGATGTGGATCGGCAGCTTCAGTTGCGCGGACAGGTCGCCGACCTTCTCGAAGGTGCGGTCGGAGACGGTATAGGGGGCGTGGGGAGCTAGGCAGAACGAGAGCAGAGGGTCGGCAAGGAACCTCTCCCTGGCCTGCAGACCCTTGGCGAGATAATCGTCGGCGTCCTTCCCGTAAGGACTCGGGAACTCGAAGGCGGTTATGCCCAAGGCGGCACGGATGCCCGCTTCGCGGGCGGCTTCGGCGGCAGCCTCGGGAAAGAAGTACATGTCGTTGAAGCAGGTCACGCCACCGCGCAGCATCTCCCAGGCCGCCAGCAAGGTGCCGTCGCGGACGAACGCGGCAGAAACGTGGTGGCCCTCTGCAGGCCAGATGCGCTCCTGAAGCCAGCGCATCAGCGGCATATCGTCGGCGTAGCCGCGCAGCAGCGCCATTGCGGCGTGGGTATGCAGATTGATCAGGCCAGGCATCAGCACGTGGCGGTTAAGCGAGAAATGCCGCCGTGCAATGTAGCGGCGGCTTGCTTCGTCTGTCGGCAGGAGGTCGATGATGCGGCCGGCGTCGATGACCAGGCTGTGGTGCTCCAGTACGGTTTCGGCCGGCTCGACCGGCACGACCCAGCGGGCGGCGATGACCTGATCGACGGCTAGAGGTTCCTTCGAGGCAGATACAGTCATGTGGATTGTTGAAGCGCTGAAAAACGGTATCGGGACAGCACCTTATCCCAGTTTTTCGATTCGCCGATGGCCTTGGGTGCGCCAGGCCGGCATGTTAGAATTTCCCCTTTTCGACGCGCCCAAATAACTTCGGGGCGGACAAGTTTATGACTACTGCCTTCGCCAAGGAAACACTGCCGGTCAGCCTCGAAGAGGAAATGCGCCACTCCTACCTCGATTACGCCATGAGCGTGATCGTCGGCCGGGCTCTGCCGGATGCGCGCGACGGTCTCAAGCCGGTGCATCGCCGCGTACTGTACGCGATGCATGAGCTCGGCAACGACTGGAATAAGGCCTACAAGAAGTCGGCGCGCGTCGTCGGCGACGTGATCGGTAAATACCATCCCCACGGCGACACGGCGGTCTACGACACGATCGTGCGCATGGCGCAGGACTTCTCTCTGCGTTACATGCTGGTCGACGGCCAGGGCAACTTCGGTTCGGTCGACGGCGACAACGCTGCGGCGATGCGTTATACCGAAGTGCGCATGGCGCGGATCGGCCACGAGCTGCTTGCCGATATCGAGAAGGAGACCGTCGATTTCGGCCCGAACTACGACGGCTCGGAAAAGGAGCCGCTGATCCTCCCGGCGCGCATTCCGAACCTGCTCATCAACGGTTCCTCGGGTATCGCAGTCGGTATGGCGACTAACATTCCGCCACACAATCTCGGCGAAGTCATCGATGCCTGCCTGGCGATGCTTGACAACCCGGACATCGATATCGAGGACCTGATCAAGATCGTGCCGGCGCCGGACTTTCCGACCGCTGGCTTGATCTACGGCGTTTCCGGCGTCAGGGAAGGCTACCTGACCGGCCGTGGCCGCGTGATCATGCGCGCACGCACCCATTTCGAAGATCTCGAGAGGGGAGGCAAGCAGGCGATTGTCGTTGATGAGTTGCCCTACCAGGTCAACAAGAAGACCTTGCAGGAAAAGATTGCCGAGCTGGTCAATGAGAAGAAGATCGAAGGCATCGCTCACATCCAGGACGAGTCGGACAAGTCCGGCATGCGCCTGGTGATCGAACTCAAGCGCGGCGAAGTGCCCGAGGTGGTGCTCAACAACTTGTTCAAGCAGACGCAGTTGCAGGACACCTTCGGCATGAACATGGTGGCGCTGGTCGATGGTCGCCCGCAGATCCTCAATCTCAAGCAGATGCTCGAATGCTTCCTGTCGCACCGCCGCGAAGTGGTGACGCGGCGCACAGTGTTCGAGCTGCGCAAGGCACGCGACCGCGGCCACGTGCTGGAAGGCCTCGCCGTCGCGCTGTCGAACGTCGACGAAGTCATCGCCCTCATCAAGGCGGCACCGACCCCGGCCGATGCCAAGCGCGAGCTGATGGCGCGTACCTGGAAGTCCTCGCTGGTCGAGGAGATGTTGTTGCGTGCCTCCGCCGAGGCTTCCCGTCCCGAGGGGCTGGCGCCCGAGTTCGGCCTGTCGCGGCGCGGCTACCTGCTGTCCGACGTGCAGGCCCAAGCTATTCTTGAATTGCGTCTGCAGCGCCTCACCGGTCTAGAGCAGGACAAGATCCTCGCCGAATACAAGGAAGTCATGACGCAGATCGCGGATCTGCTCGACATCCTGGCGCGGCCTGAACGTATCACGCAGATCATCGCCGACGAACTGACCGCCATCAAGATGCAGTTCGGCACCAATGCCAACGATCGGCGCCGTTCCGAGATCGTGCTGCAGACGGCAGACATCAATCTCGAGGACCTGATCGCTCGCGAAGACATGGTGGTGACGCTGTCTCACGCCGGCTACATCAAGCGCCAGAGCCTCGACGACTACCGGACGCAGCGGCACGGCGGGCGCGGCAAGAAAGCCGCCGATATCAAGGACGAGGATTTCGTCGACCGGCTGTTCATCGCCAATACCCACGACTATATCCTCTGCTTCTCCAACCGCGGCCGCGTCTATTGGCTCAAGGTCTACGAGGTGCCCGAAGGCGCGCGCACCAGCCGCGGCAAGCCGATCGTCAATCTCTTCCCGCTCGAGGAGGGCGAGAAGATCACCGCCGTCCTGCCGACGCCGACTTTCGATGAGGCGCACTTCGTCTTCATGGCGACGGCGATGGGCGTGGTCAAGAAGACGCCGCTCACCGACTTCTCCAACCCGCGCAAGGCCGGCATCATCGCCGTCAACCTTGACGAGGGCGACTACCTAATCGGGGTGGCGATCACCGACGGCAGCTTCGATGTGATGCTGTTCTCCGATGCCGGCAAGGCGGTACGCTTCGCCGAGGACGATGTGCGTCCGATGGGGCGTACGGCGCGCGGCGTCAAGGGTATGACGCTCGAGGACGGCCAGACGGTCATCTGCATGCTGGTCGCGGCGGACGAATCGTTGAATGTGCTGACCGCAACGGAAAACGGCTACGGCAAGCGTACGCCGATCGCCGACTACACCAAGCATGGGCGCGGCACAAAGGGCATGATTGCGATCCAGACCTCCGAGCGCAACGGACCGGTGGTCGGCGCGGTGCTGGTCGAAGAGAGCGACGAGGTCATGCTGATTTCCACCGGCGGCGTGCTGATTCGCAGCAAGGTTGACCAGGTGCGCGAAACCGGACGTTCTGCGCAGGGTGTCCGCCTCATCAATCTGGATGACGGTACTAAGCTGGCCGGCATCGAGAAAGTTATCGAAACTGACGAAGGGGAGTAAGGGAAATGGCACGTGTATTCAATTTCAGCGCTGGCCCGGCCGCGCTGCCCGAAGAAGTTTTGAAGCAAGCCGCCGACGAGATGCTCGACTGGCACGGCTGCGGTTCCTCTGTGATGGAGATGAGCCACCGCGGCAAGGAGTTCATGGGCATTGCCGCCCAAGCCGAGGCCGACCTGCGCGAGTTGATGGGCATTCCCGCCAACTACAAGGTGCTGTTTCTGCAGGGCGGTGCCTCGCTGCAGTTCGAGATGATCCCGATCAACCTGCTGCGCGGCAAGCCGGTCGCCGACTATATCCATACAGGAGAGTGGGCGAAGAAGGCGATCAAAGCCGCCAAGACCTTCTGCAACGTCAATGTCGCCGCCAGCGCCGAAGACAAGTCCTTCACCTACGCGCCGGCCCAAGCCGACTGGAAGCTCTCCAAGGATGCCGCCTACGTCCATTACACCGCCAACGAGACCATAGGCGGCGTCGAGTTCAACTGGATCCCCGAGACGGGCGACGTGCCGCTGGTTTGTGACATGTCCTCCAATATCCTGTCACGGCCGATCGACGTCAGCAAGTACGGCCTGATCTACGCCGGCGCGCAGAAGAACATCGGCCCGGCTGGCCTGACCATCGTCATCGTGCGCGACGATCTGGTCGGCAAGGCGCAGCCCACGCCGCCCGCCATGCTCGACTACAAGACCCACGTCGATGCCGAGTCGATGTACAACACCCCGCCGACCTACGGCATCTACATCGCCGGCCTCGTGTTCCAGTGGATCAAGCGCAATGGCGGCGTTGCCGCGATGGAACAGAAGAACATCGAAAAGGCCGCGATGCTCTACGATTATCTCGAGACCACCGACTTTTACCGCAACCCGGTGCGTAAGGAAGACCGCTCGCGCATGAACGTGCCGTTCACTTTGAAGGACGCCGCGCTCGACGAGGAGTTCCTCAAGGGCGCCAAGGCGCGTGGCATGATTCAGCTCAAGGGCCACCGCTCCGTCGGGGGCATGCGCGCCTCGATCTATAACGCCATGCCGGCGGCCGGCGTGCAGGCGCTGGTCGAGTACATGAAGGAATTCGCGGCGCAGAAGGGGTGAGATCATGGCCGAACAATTCCAGGTACTGATCCTCAATAACGTCTCGCAGACCGGCCTCAAGCGCATGGGCGAACGCTTCGCCTGCGTCAAGGAAGTCGCCAAGCCCGACGCTATCCTGTTACGCTCGGCCGATCTGCATAGCGTCGAGATCGCCAAGTCGGTGCTGGCCATCGGCCGCGCCGGCTCGGGTACCAACAACATCCCCGTCAAGGCCATGTCCGAGCGCGGCGTGCCGGTCTTCAATGCGCCGGGCGCCAATGCCAACGCGGTCAAGGAACTGGTGCTCGCCGGCATGCTGATGGCGGCCCGCAACATCGGCGGTGCGATGAAGTTCGTCACCGCGCTCGACCCGAACGATCCCGAGATGGAGAAGAAGGTCGAGGGGGGCAAGAAGGCCTATGCCGGTTATGAGCTTTCAGGCCACACGCTCGGCGTGATCGGTCTCGGCAAGATCGGTTGCCTGGTCGCCGACGCGGCAATCCGCCTCGGCATGAATGTGATCGGCTTCGATCCGGAGATCACCGTCGATGCGGCCTGGAGCTTGCCCTCGCAGGTGAAGAAGGCAAATTCGCTGGCCGAGGTGCTCAAGGGCAGCAACTTCGTCTCGATGCATGTGCCGCTCGTCGATGCAACGCGCAAAATGATCAACGTTGAGAGCATCGCACAGATGAAGCACGGTGCTGTCCTGCTCAACTTCTCGCGCGAGGGCGTGGTCGACGAGGCGGCGGTGCTGGCGGCTCTCGAAAGCAAGCAGCTTTCCACCTATGTCTGTGACTTTCCGAGCGCACACGTCAATGCCCACCCGCAAGTCATTGCGCTGCCCCACCTGGGTGCTTCGACGCGAGAGGCCGAGGAGAATTGTGCAATCATGGTTGCCGACCAAGTGCGCGACTACCTGCTCGACGGCAATATCGTCAATTCTGTGAATTTCCCGACGGTGGTCATGCCGCGCGAGTCGGCTTTCCGCCTTGCGATCGCCAACGCCAACGTGCCCAACATGGTCGGCCAGATCTCGACGGCGTTGGCCGAGGCGAAACTCAACATCCACAACATGATGAACAAGTCCAAGAAGGACGTGGCCTATACGCTGGTGGATGTCGACAGCAAGGTACCGAAGAAGGTCATCGACGCAATCGCCAAGATCGACGGCGTGCTCTCGGTGCGCTACCTGCCGCAGGAGGGCTGACGACACGATGGCTGCCGATCCGACCCAAAAGGAGCAGGAAGAGCTCGGCAAGCTGCGCGAGGGTATCGACCGTATCGACAGCGAGGTGCTGAGTCTGCTGTCGGAGCGGGCGCGGCTCGCCCAGCGGGTCGGCGAAATCAAGCACGGCAACATCTACCGCCCCGAGCGCGAGGCCCAGGTGTTGCGGCGCATCGCCGAGACCAATCCTGGTCCGTTGCCGGAAGCGGCGGTGCGCACGATCTTCCGCGAGGTGATGTCGGCCTGCCTGGCTCTCGAGCAGCCGCTGAGGATTGCCTACTTCGGCCCGGCGGGTACGTTCACCGAGTCGGCCGCCAAAAAGCATTTCGGCTCGGCGCCATCGTTCTCGCCCTACCTGACCATCGACGACGTGTTCCGTGCCGTCGAGTCAGGCCAAGCCGACTACGGCGTGGTGCCGATCGAGAACTCGACCGAAGGCTCGGTTGGCCGTACGCTCGATCAGATGCTGACCTCGCCGCTGATGATTTGCGGCGAAGTCAATCTGCGCATCCATCAGAACCTGATGACGCGAGCCGATTCGCTCGACGGCGTGAAGAAGCTCTACTCGCACGCTCAGTCGCTCGCGCAGTGCCACGAATGGCTGAACCGCAACCTGCCGAACATCGCCCGCGTGCCGGTGGCGAGCAACGCCGAGGCGGCACGCATGGCCGCCCAAGATCCCGAGGCCTGTGCGATTGCAGGAGAGGCCGCCGCGCGCCTCTACGAGTTGAATATTGTCGCTGCCAACATCGAAGACGAACCGAACAACACGACACGCTTCGTGGTGCTGGCAAGCCACGATTCCGGTGTTTCCGGACGCGATAAGACTTCATTCGTCTGCTCGGCGCAGAACAAGCCCGGTGCGGTGCATGACCTGCTGACGCCGCTCAAGCAACATGGGGTTTCGATGTCGCGCTTCGAGTCGCGCCCCGCGCGCGGCTTTGGCGGCAGCCGCTGGGAATATGTGTTCTTCGTCGATATCGAGGGGCACCGCAGTGAGCCGAAAGTCGCCTCGGCGCTCGACGATCTGCGCGGCTGCGTGGGTTTCCTCAAGGAGCTCGGCTCCTACCCCAAAGCGGGCAATTGATCCCGGTAACTCATTCAAGCGAGGTTGGCATGAGCATCACCGCACAGGCGCTGCCTTACGTCTCCAAGATCTCCCCTTACGTTCCGGGCAAGCCGATCACTGCGCTGGCTCGCGAGATGGGCCTGCCGGTCGAGAAGATCGTCAAGTTGGCGTCCAACGAAAATCCGCTCGGCATGAGCCCGCGCGCGCGCACTGCGGTCGAGGCGGCTGTCGCGGGGCTGGAGCGCTATCCCGATCAGTTCGAACTGATCACGGCGCTGGCCGATCGTCTGGACGTCGCTCAGAACCAGATCGTCCTCGGCAACGGCTCGAACGACGTGCTCGACCTGGCGGCACGGGTGTTCCTCGCCCCTGGCCGTTCGTCCGTTTTTTCCCAGCATGCCTTCGCTGTCTATCCGCTCGCAACCATGAGCGCGGGCGCCGAATGCATTTCCGCGCCGGCGAAACATTACGGCCATGATTTGACCGCGATGCGCGCGGCGCTCCGCGCCGATACGCGCCTTGTCTGGATCGCCAACCCGAATAATCCAACCGGCAACTTCCTGCCCTACGACGAGGTTCGTGCCTTCATCGCAACCGTGCCGTCCGATGTGGCAGTCGTGCTCGACGAGGCTTATAACGAATATCTGCCGCCGGCCGAGCGCGTCGACACGGTCGCCTGGCTGAAGGAATTCCCGAACCTGATCGTCACGCGCACCTTCTCGAAGATCTACGGCATGGCCGGCTTGCGCGTTGGCTTTGCCGTGGCGTCGCCGGAGGTCGCCGACCTGATGAACCGCGTGCGTCAGCCATTCAATGTGAACAACCTGGCGATCGCCGCCGCCTGTGCAGCCTTGGACGATCACCTGTTCGTCGCGGAGAGCTATCAGCTCAATCGGCGCGGTATGGAGCAGATCGTCGCTGGCCTTAAGCGTCTCGGTCTCGAGCATATTCCCTCGCACGGCAATTTCGTCACGTTCGCAGTGAATGACGGTACCGCGGTCAACCAGAAGCTGCTTAAGCAGGGCGTGATCGTGCGGCCGATCGGCGGCTACGGCCTGCCCAACCATCTGCGCGTAACCATTGGCCTCGAGACCGAGAATGCGCGCTTCCTCGAGGCGCTGGAGAAGTCTCTCTGATGGCGGGCAAGGCCGTCATTTGCGGCGTCGGGCTGATCGGAGGCTCGTTCGCGCTTGCGCTCAAGGCGGCGCTCGGTGAGCGCTGCCCGCGCATCGTCGGCATGGGCCGCACCCGTGCACCGCTCGAGCAGGCGCTGCAACTCGGCGTGATTGACGAGATCGGCTCCGACTGGTCCAGTGCGCTTGCAGGAGCCGACCTCGTACTGCTTGGCATGCCGGTCGGCCAGATGATGCCGGTAATGCAGGCGCTGGTGACCCACCTCGAAGCGCAGACCCTCGTGACCGACGGCGGCAGCACCAAGACGGATGTGGTTAGTGCCGCCCGTCAGGCGTTCGGACCGAAGATCAGTCAGTTCGTGCCCGGGCATCCGATCGCCGGTGCCGAGAAGAGTGGAGTTGTTGCCGCAAAAGCCGATCTCTATCTTGGCAAGCGGGTCGTCCTTACGCCGCTGCCCGAAAATTCACGCGCTTCGGTCGAGGCAGTGCGTACGGTCTGGGAAATCTGTGGCGCGAAAGTCTCGGAACTCGCGCCGCAGGAGCACGACCGCGTCTTTGCTGCGGTGAGCCATTTGCCGCATTTGCTCGCCTTCGCCCTGGTGCATGAGCTCGCCGGTCGCCACAACGCCGATCAGCTATTCGGTTTCGCCGCCGGCGGCTTCCGCGATTTCACGCGCATCGCCAGCAGTCATCCGGAAATGTGGCGCGACATCTGCGTCGCCAACCGCAAGGCGCTGCTGCAGGAACTCGATGCCTACATGGCGGAGCTGCTGCGCACGCGCGTGCTGCTGGCCGGCGCCGACAGCACCGGACTTGAAAAAATGTTCGCCACGGCGCGCGCGCGACGCGACGCCTGGCTTGAATCCTTGATTCCCGTCGGAGAATAATGGAATTCCTACAGCTTCCCCCGTTGCAACGGGCGGCCGGCACCGTCCGCCTGCCCGGTTCGAAGAGCATTTCCAACCGGATGCTGCTGCTCGCCGCGCTAGCGGAAGGCGAGACGGAGATCCGAGATCTGCTCGATTCAGACGATACGCGCGTCATGCTGGCCGCCTTGGAAAAAGTCGGCGTTGGTGTGACGGCGCTCGGGCAGAACGCATATCGCGTTGTTGGCTGCGCCGGAATGTTTCCCGGCAAGGAGGCCGATCTGTTCATGGGCAACGCCGGAACGGCGATCCGTCCGCTCACCGCAGCGCTCAGCCTGTCGGGAGGCCATTACAAGTTGTCTGGCGTGCCGCGCATGCACGAGCGGCCGATCGGCGATCTGGTGGACGGCCTGCGCCAGATAGGCTGCGACGTGCGCTACGCCGGCAACGCAGGTTATCCGCCGCTGGAAATCTTCCCAGCCGCCGTGAAGCTGTCGGCACCGATCCGCGTGCGCGGCGACGTCTCTTCCCAGTTCCTCACCGCCTTGCTAATGGCGCTGCCACTCATTTGCCAAGCGAGCGGCGAGCAGGCCGTCATCGAAATGACGACGGAACTGATTTCCAAACCCTATATCGAGATCACGCTGAATTTGATGTCCAGGTTTGGCGTCAAGGTCGAACGCGAAGGCTGGGAGCGTTTCACCATTCCGGCTGGCCAGCGCTATCGCAGTCCCGGCCTGCTCCATGTCGAGGGCGATGCCTCGGCGGCTTCCTACTTCCTCGCCGCCGGCGCCATTGGCGGCGGCCCGGTGCGCGTCGAGGGCGTCGGACGGAACAGCATTCAAGGCGATGTTAGGTTCGCCGACGCGCTGGAAACGATGGGCGCGCAGATCGTCTGGGGCGACAATTGGATAGACGCGCAGGCGCCCGCTGACGGAAAGTTGAAGGCCTTCGATCTCGATCTCAATCACATTCCCGACGCCGCGATGACGCTTGCCGTCGCTGCGCTTTTCGCCGACGGGAAATGCACATTGCGCAACATCGCGTCGTGGCGCGTCAAGGAAACCGACCGCATCGCCGCAATGGCGACGGAACTCCGCAAGCTTGGTGCGACGGTCGAGGAGGGGGATGACTGGCTCGCAGTAACGCCACCGTTGACGTTGAGTGCGAGCGCGGCCATCGATACCTATGACGACCACCGCATGGCGATGTGTTTTTCACTGGCAGCGCTTCGTGGTGTCCCCGTTACCATTAACGACCCCAAGTGCGTCGCGAAGACCTTCCCGCATTACTTCGACGTCTTCGGTCAGATTGCAGCCCCCGTCATTGCCATCGACGGACCCTCGGCTTCGGGTAAAGGCACGGTAGCCCAGCGCGTCGCCAAGACTCTCGGCTTCCACTTCCTCGATAGCGGGGCGCTCTACCGTTTGACGGCCCTGGCTGCGCTGAAGGCCAAGGTGTCGCTCGAGGACGAGGCCGCCGTCGCCCAGGTGGCGGCGGCCCTTCCGGCGGAATTCGTCGGCGGGAAAATTCTTCTTTCCGGTGAAGAAGTTACCGAAGCGATCCGCGACGAGGAGGTTGGCGTCGGCGCTTCGAAGGTGGCTGCTTTGCCGGCGGTGCGCGCCGCTTTGCTTGATCGCCAGCGGGCCTACCGCCGCTTCCCTGGACTGGTCGCCGACGGCCGCGACATGGGCTCGGTGGTCTTTCCGGACGCTCCGGTGAAAGTATTTCTTACGGCCTCTGCGGAAGCACGAGGCGAAAGGCGCTATAAGCAGTTGATCGAGAAGGGAATGCCTGATAACATGCGTCCCCTTTTGCAGGACATTGTGAAGGATCTCAGGGAACGCGATGCACGCGATGCCGCGAGAAGCGTTGCGCCCCTGAAGCAATGCGCCGATGCCGATTTGGTGGATACCACTGCGTTGGCCATCGACGAAGCCGTGGCAGCGGTGATGGACAGTGTCCGTCGCGGGCTGCCTTTTATTAACTAACCTGCCGTCCTAGACGGTTTTTTGGAAATAACTATGTCTGCTACTGCTGCTGCCGTGAATCCCAACGAATCCTTTGCCGCCCTCTTCGAGGAAAGCCTCTCGCGCCAGGAAATGCGCGCCGGCGAAGTCATCACGGCTGAAGTTGTCCGCGTCGACCAAAACTTTGTGGTCGTCAACGCGGGCCTCAAATCCGAATCTTTCATCCCGGTCGAAGAGTTCAAGAACGACCGTGGCGAAGTCGAGGCAACGCCGGGCGAATTTGTCCAGGTCGCCATTGAAATGCTCGAGGACGGCTACGGCGAGACCCGCCTGTCGCGCGACAAGGCCAAGCGTATCGCCGCCTGGAACGACCTCGACAAGGCGCTCAACGACAACATCCTCGTCAAGGGTGTGATCACCGGCAAGGTCAAGGGTGGCCTGACCGTCATGACCAACGGCATCCGCGCCTTCCTGCCCGGTTCGCTGGTTGACACCCGTCCGATCAAGGACACCACGCCGTTCGAAGGCAAGGAATTCGACTTCAAGGTCATCAAGCTCGATCGCAAGCGCAACAACGTCGTGTTGTCACGCCGCGCCGTTCTCGAGGCCAACATGGGTGAAGAGCGCCAGAAGCTGCTCGAGAATCTTGCCGAAGGCACCATCGTCAAGGGCATCGTCAAGAACATCACCGAGTACGGCGCCTTCGTCGACCTCGGCGGCATCGACGGCCTGCTGCACATCACCGACCTGGCCTGGCGCCGCGTGCGTCACCCGTCGGAAGTCCTCAACGTCGGCGACGAAGTCACCGCCAAGGTGCTCAAGTTCGACCAGGAGAAGAACCGCGTCTCCCTGGGCATGAAGCAGCTCGGCGAAGATCCGTGGGTGGGCATCGCGCGCCGCTACCCGTCCGGCACCCGCCTGTTCGGCAAGGTCACCAACCTGACCGACTACGGCTCGTTCGTCGAGATCGAGCAGGGCATCGAAGGCCTGGTGCACGTCTCCGAGATGGACTGGACCAACAAGAACATCCACCCGTCGAAGGTCGTCCAGTTGGGCGACGAGGTCGAGGTCATGATCCTCGAGATCGACGAGGAGCGTCGCCGCATCTCCCTCGGCATGAAGCAGTGCATGGCCAACCCGTGGGAAGACTTCGCGATGAACCACAAGAAGGGCGACAAGGTCCGCGGTGCCATCAAGTCGATCACCGACTTCGGCATCTTTATCGGGCTGCCCGGCGGCATCGACGGCCTCGTGCACCTGTCCGACCTGTCCTGGTCCGCCAGCGGCGAGGAAGCCAAGCAGAACTACAAGAAGGGTGACGAGGTTGAGGCCGTGGTCCTCTCCATCGACGTCGACAAGGAGCGTATCTCCCTCGGCATCAAGCAGCTCGACGGAGATCCCTTCACCAGCTTTATCGCAACGCACGACAAGAACAGCCTGGTCAACGGCGCTGTCAAAAGTGTTGACCCCAAAGGTGCGGTCATCGATCTGGGTGGCGACGTAGAAGGCTATCTGCGCGTTTCCGAGTTCTCGCGCGACCGCATCGAGGATCTGTCCCAGCACCTGCGCGTCGGCGACAGCGTCGAGGCGCTGATCATCAACGTGGACCGCAAGTCGCGTTCGATCAACCTCTCGATCAAGGCCAAGGACCAGGCCGAGCAGAGCGAGGCGATGCAGAAGCTGGCTGCGGATTCCGCCGCTGCAGCGACCGGCACCACCAACCTCGGCGCCTTGTTGAAGGCCAAGTTGAACCAGAAGTAATCAGGCGCGGAAAGTTCCGGTATGACCAAGTCCGAGTTGATCGCTCGTCTGGCGGAGCGCTTTCCGCAACTGGTGGCGAAAGATGCCGATCTGTCCGTGAAGATGATGCTCGATGCGATGTCCGAGGCCCTAGCCAAGGGCGACCGCATCGAGATTCGCGGCTTCGGCAGCTTTTCGCTGAATTACCGCCCCCCGCGCGTGGGCCGCAATCCGAAAACGGGTTCGCGCGTGGAGGTGCCGGCCAAGTACGTACCGCATTTCAAGGCCGGCAAGGAATTGCGCGAACGCGTCGACCAAATCGACAAGTAATAGTCTGCACGCGATGAATGCGCTGATCTGGCTCCTGCGCGGCACCTTGTTCATCGTGCTGCTGGGGTTGGCCATCAAGAACAGCAGCGAAGTAGAGCTGCGTTTCTTTTTCGACGCCGGCTGGCATGCACCATTGTCTCTCGTTGTTCTGGTTTCAGTGACGGGCGGCATCGTGCTGGGTTTGCTGGCCGTGCTGCCGCGCCTGATCCGGCAGCGGCGTGACATCAGTACCTTGAGGCGTAACCTCGCCAAGCTGGAAAACAACGACAAGGCAGCGCCCGTGCAAACGGGCGTCTGAGTCAACGTGGAAATCGAACTTTGGTGGCTGCTGGCCCTGCCGGTATTTTTCGCGTTTGGCTGGCTTGCCGCTCGTATCGATCTTAACCAGTTGCTGCGTGAATCGCGCACCCTACCTCGTTCCTATTTCACCGGATTGAACTTCCTGCTCAACGAGCAGCCCGACAAAGCGATCGAAGCCTTTCTCGAGGCGGCGCGTGTCGATCCGGAAACCATCGAACTGCATTTCGCCCTCGGCAGTCTGTTTCGTCGCCGTGGCGAAACCGACCGCGCCATCCGCGTGCATAAGCACTTGGTGGATCGCGACGCTTCCCTCTCCCAACTGACCGACGACCAGCGCCTTCATGCGCTCTCCGAGCTTGGCCAGGACTATCTGAAAGCCGGCCTGCTCGACCGCGCCGAGGAAATCTTCCTCAAGCTGCGCGGTACGCAGCGCGACGAGGAGGCGCTGCGCAACCTGCTCGAAATCTACCAGCAGGAAAAGGAATGGGAGAAGGCTATCGCCATCGCCGAGCAGATGCCGGGCCATGCCGAGCATTTGTGGCAGAAGGAGATAGCCGAATTCCACTGCGAGCTCGCCGCCTCCGACCTGCTCAACGGACGACTCGATGCGGCGCGGGCACGCCTCACAGCCGCGCTGGCGGCGAACCGCAAATGCGTGCGTGCTAATTTGATGCTCGGCGAGCTCGAAGCAAAAGTCGGCGCTGGCGGGACGGCGCATGCAGGCTCCGCCGCCAGCCTGGAGACGGCGCTTCGTACTTGGCAGGCGATCGAACAGCAGAACCCGGTGTATCTCTCGCTCGCCGCCGAGAAGATGATCTCCGCGTATCGCGAGCTCGGCCGCGAGGAAGCGGGCATCGACCTGCTGCGCGGCTACCTCGAACGCCACTCTTCCCTCGACCTGCTCGATACGGTGTTCCAGGCCGAACTGGCGACGCATGGGCCGGAGCAAGCCTATGCGCTGGTGCGCAACGAACTGCGCCGTAACCCGACCCTGCTCGGCCTCGACAAGCTGCTCGAGGCGCAAGTGCTCGTCGCGCCTCCCGAGCGGCGCGCCGACCTCGAACTGGTCAAGAACCTGATCCACAACCATACGCGTCGCGTCGCACGCTACCGCTGCGACGACTGCGGCTTCAAAGCGCGCCAATTTCACTGGCGCTGCCCCGCCTGCGGCGGCTGGGAGACCTTCCCGCCAAAACGTACGGAAGAATTCGATCTCACGCCATAAATCGCCATGAAGCTTCCCGATACCAGCCAAGCTCGTGTTCTCGTCGTCGGCGACGTCATGCTGGACCGCTACTGGTTCGGCGACGTTTCGCGCATCTCGCCCGAGGCCCCGGTGCCGGTGGTCAGGGTTGAGCGCAACGAAGAGCGCCCCGGCGGAGCCGCCAACGTGGCGCGTAACATCGCCGCGCTCGGTGCGCAGGCCGCGCTGCTTTCGGTGGTTGGTGCCGACGAGGCGGGTCAAAGTCTTGCCCGCTTGCTCGCAGAATCGGCGATCGACGCCAGCCTCCACGAGGACGCGCAGATCTCGACCACCGTCAAGTTGCGCGTGATCGGCCGTCAACAGCAGTTGCTACGCATCGACTTCGAGAATTGGCCAACCCACGAAGTCCTGCAAGCCAAGCTCGCCGAGTTCCGTCAGCGCGTCGCCGCCTGCGATGTGGTGATCCTCTCCGACTACGGCAAAGGCGGGCTCACGCACATTGCAGAGATGATCCGCTGCGCCCGAGAGCAGGGCAAGCCGGTACTCGTCGACCCGAAGGGCGATGACTATGAGCGCTATGCCGGCGCCAGCATCATTACGCCGAATCGCTCGGAACTTCGGGAAGTCGTCGGTCGCTGGACGAGCGAAGAAGACCTGGCCATGCGCGTCGGCAAGCTGCGCGCCGAACTCGGGCTCGAGGCGCTGCTATTGACCCGCTCTGAGGAAGGCATGACGCTGTTCACCGACGAGGGTGCGATCCACGAGCCCGCCCTAGCGCGTGAGGTTTATGATGTCAGCGGCGCCGGTGATACGGTGATCGCCACGCTCGCGGTGATGATGGCGAGCGGTCAGTCGCTGGCCGAGGCGATGCGATGGGCCAACCGTGCGGCCGGCGTCGTGGTCGGCAAGCTCGGCACCGCCACCTGTTCGATCGAAGAATTGGGAAAATGAGGAAGGCATGAGCATGTACCACATCGTCACCGGCGCTTGCGGATTCATCGGCGCCAACATCGTCAAGGCGCTCAACGAGCGTGGCATCGACAACGTCATCGCCGTCGACAATCTCGCGAAGGCCGATAAGTTCAAGAACCTCGTCGACTGCGAGATCGCCGACTACCTCGACAAGCACGAGTTCATCGAACTGGTGCAGGCCGGCCACTTCGATGGCGCGGTCGAGGCGATCTTTCACGAGGGCGCCTGCTCCGACACGATGGAAACCGACGGCCGCTACATGATGGAGAACAACTTCCGTTACACCAGCACGTTGCTCGACTTCTGTCTCGACCATGAGGTTCAGTTCCTCTACGCGTCGAGTGCTTCGGTGTACGGCGGCGGACGCATCTTCAAGGAATCGCGCGAGCATGAGGGGCCGCTCAACGTCTACGGCTATTCGAAGTTTCTCTTCGACCAGGTGGTGCGTCGCCGCGTATTGGCCGACGGCAATCCCCTCTCGCAGGTAGTCGGCTTCCGTTACTTCAACGTCTACGGTCCTCGCGAGCAGCACAAGGGGCGTATGGCCTCGGTGGCCTTCCACCATTTCAACCAGTACCGCGCCAACGGCAAGGTCAAGCTGTTCGAGGGCTGCGACGGCTATGCGAACGGCACGCAAAGCCGCGACTTCGTCTATATCGACGACGTCGTCAAGGTGAACATGTTCTTCCTCGACAATCCGGACAAGTCGGGCATCTTCAACCTCGGCACCGGCCGCGCCCAGCCCTTCAACGATATCGCGCATTCGACGGTGAATGCCTGCCGCGCGCTGGAAGGCAAGCCTGCGCTCTCGCTGCATGAGATGGTCGCGCAGGACATCGTCGAGTACATCGAGTTTCCCGAGGCGCTCAAGGGCAAGTACCAGAGCTTCACGCAGGCCGACATCTCGGCGCTGCGGGCTGCCGGGTATGCGGAAGAATTCGACAGCGTCGCTTCCGGCGTGAGCAAGTACGTTGCCCACCTGGCGAAGACTGCTTAAACTCTTTAGCGGGACAGCAAGGCCGGGGCCGCAGTCTTCTGAGGCAGGGGCATCGGCGCGAATACCCATTCGTCGTGGCGCGATGCCTTGGTGAAATGCTCGAGGCCGAGTGGAAAATCGGTGCGGCGGATGACGGATGTTTTACTCAGGCTGTGGATGCCGGCGATGCGTCCGTCCGGGGCCCGCACGATACCCCATTCGGATCTTCCGCTCAGCGGGTCGGCATAGATGCGCCGCAGATGGCGACGCACGCCGGGATAGCGCGGATCGCGCAGCAGTTCCTTGAGCTCCAATGGTGCTTGCGGCATGCCGACTGGCGTGGCGTCGGCATAGCTTTGCAGCGCAGCGCGGAACTCTCCGCCGATGGCAAGCAGCTCCGCCTCCACATCGCGACGCTGCAGCGTCGCGCCGGCCTCGAGCGCCGCCGTGGCACCGGCGGCGATGATCGCCACCATGATCAGGAGGCCGATGTAGGTGAAGCCTTGCTGAGGCCGAGTATCCCTCACCATTGCGCGTAGGGCAGCCCGTTGCGGCCGCTGCCGCGTGCGCGGCTACGGAGGTCGGCGATGCCGCTTTCGCTGCCGACCGGCGGCGTGACAAGGGTCCATTCGGTGGAATTGCCCGCGACGGGGTCGACCGGCAGGGCACGCAGGTAGCGGCGTGCGACGAGTTCATCCAGCGCTGCGGGATAGCGCCCGCTGTCGGCGTAGAACTGGTCGATCGCCTTGCGCGCGATGCGCAGATTTTCGGCGAGTACCGCTTCCTTCGAAGCATCGACGCTATGGAAGTAGCGTGGCGCGGCAATCGACAGCAGCGTGCCGACGATCGCCAGCACTACGAGCAATTCGATGAGTGTGAAGCCGCGCGGCTGCATGCTCACCATTTCCGATAAACGATGCCGTTGAGGCCGGTGCCCGTCGAGCGCGAAAACACGTCGAAGACGTCGTCGCCTTCCTTCGGATCGTCGGCTTCGCTCGCATAGCTGCGCTTGCCCCAGGTGGCCGCTGCGTCGGTCGGTGTGCCGTCCGGCCCCTCGGCGAACAGCGGGTCGCGCGGCACACTGCGCAGGAAGCGGATTTTGGCGCCCTTCGGGTTGCGCGCGTCGGGCACGCCATCGACGAGCGCCTGCAGCGAACGCGGATAGCCGCTCGCCGCCGCATCGCGCTGGATGCGTCCGTCGTCTCCGGCGCGCTTGTAGGCATCGATCGCGTCGCGAATTTCGCGCAGCGCGCGGCGCAATTCCTGCTCTTTGCCGCGCTGCACGGAAATCTCCGCGAGCGGCAGCGCGATGTTGGCGAGCACGCCGAGGATGGCGAGCGTCACCACCAATTCGATCAGCGTGAAGCCGCGATTGTTGCTCATCGTGGTGGGGCAGGCTCAAACGGTTGCGCCGGCTGGATCGGTTGGCTGGGCGGCACGACTTCGGTGAAGGTGGCAAGTTCAGGCCCCCGCACGCGCAGGCTGCCTTCGGTACCCGAGTCGAATTCGGTGCGCGCCAGAGCGGGACGCGCCATGCCGCGCACCAGGCGCGGCGTGATCGACAGCATCAGTTCGGTTTTCTGCCCTTCGTCGCTGCGCGTGCCGAACAGGCGGCTGAGTACCGGAATGTCGCCGAGTCCGGGCACCTTGCTCGCGCTGCTGCGCTCCGAGTCGCTGATCAGGCCGGCGAGCACCTGGTTCTCGCCGTCCTTGAGGCGCAGCACCGTGGAGGCGTTGCGTGTGCCGATCTGGTAGGCCAGCGTGCCGGATTTGGTCTTCACCTGATCGACAATGTTGCTGACCTCGAGGTTGATGCGGATCGCCACTTCGTTGTCGAGGTAGATGACCGGTTGCACGTCGAGCTTGAGGCCGACATCGACGTACTGAACGGTCTCGGCGACGAAGCCGGTCGCGGTGGCCGTGGTGGTGATATTCGGCACGCGGTCGCCGATGAGGATCTTGGCGGTCTCGCGGTTGCGTGCGCGGATGCGCGGATTGGCCAGCAGGTTGGCGTCGCTCTCACCCTTGCCGGCGGCCAGCGTCAGCGGCGTAATGCTCGCGCCGACGTTCGACGAATTCATGCCGCGCAGGTCGGCGAGCGTCAGGGCCGCGCCGGCGATCTTGGAGATCGGCGTCAGAGTCAGCAGGTCGGGCCAGTGGATGCCGAGATCGAGCAGGCGACTACGCTTCACTTCGAGGATCTCGACTTCGAGCATCACCTCCGGCTCGGGCAGGTCGTGCAGGGCCAGCAGCTTCTCTGCGAGGCGCACTGCCTCGGGCGTGTCACGCATCACGATCATGTTCTGCTTTTCGTCGACGACGATGTCCTTGGCCTTGAGGATGGTGCGCAGCGTTCCGGCCACGGCCTTCGGGTCGGCATTGGTGAGGTAGAAGGTCTTGATCGTCAGCGCCTGGTGATCGCGCGCCTTGGCCGGCGTGTTCGGGTAGATGAGGATCGTGCCGGCGTCGATGGTGCGCTGCTCGAGTTGCTGGGCCAGCAGCACCGCGGAAAGGATCTCCTTCACCGTCGCGCGGCGCAGATAGACCGTGGTCGGTTCGTCGCCCTTGACCTCCTTGTCGAAAATGAAGTTGATGCCCGAGGTGCGTGCGAGCACTTCGAACACCTGCTTGAGGCTGGCATCCTTGAATTCGATCGAGACGGGCTTGGCGAGCGCCGCGGCGAGTTTCGCGTCGGGTACAGGCGTCGCACGGCTCGCCTCGATAGCTTCGCGCAGCTTGAGCGCCGCCGCGTCGCCAGGTGCCTCGCCAAGGATTGCGGCGAGGCGGGACAACGCGGCTTCGGCATCGCCGCGCGCCCAGGCGGCTTCGGCTTCGACCTGCCATTGGGCGCGGCGACGCTCGAGTTTGGCGGACTCGATCATTTGGCGGGCGCGGGCATTGATCGGATCGAGAGCCAGCGTGCGTGCAGCGAGCACATCGGCTTCGTCGCGCCGTCCCGCCGCGGCAGCCTGCTCGGCCTGCTGCAGCCATTGGCCGGCAATGCGTTCGCGCGTCGAAGCGACTGCAAGACGCACCTCGGCGCGATCTGGCGTTTCTCGCAACGCGGCCTCGAAGCGCGGCAGCGCCTGCTCGTAGCGTCCCTGCGCCGCGAGTTGCTGGCCTTCCTGGAAGCTGCCGTTGGTCGCGCAGCCAGCCAGCAGTGCGAGGGAAAGGAAAAGTGCGGCAAGGCGTTTCATTCGCGGGCGGCTCCGATGTCGAGGGTGCGGTTGGTCTTGTTCTTGAGGTGTTGCAGCGTCAGCGTCGGCGGCGCGATGGCTGCCACTCGGTAGGTGTCGTCGAGCGTGTCGCCGACACGCACGATCTGGGTGCGAGGGCCGTGGGCGAGAAAGACGGTCCAGACGGATTCGTCGTCCTGCTGCTTGCCGATGTAGCGCCAGGCGAGCGGAGGCGGCGGCTCAAAAGTCGGCGCCGGCGGGACGGCGCCTTGGGGCGGCGGCGGAGCTGGGCTTGCCGGCGCTGACAGGGCGAACGGATCGAGCACTGCGTCAGGCGAGGCCTGGCGCTCGATCAAGGCGCGGATCGTCGGCAGACGCTCCGTCGCGAGTCCGTCCAGCGCTGCCGCCGAGAGCGCCGGATCGTGTTCGGCTTGGCCCCCGATCGCGGACCAGACGGCGGTGACGGCCAGGGCGGCCAGCAGCCAGGGAAGACGGCGCGCGCTCATGGCCTTGCCTCGGACGTCGGTACAGTATGGAAGGCGAGCCGCAACTGCGCTTCGATGCCGCTGTCGGTACGGCGGATCGACAGGTCGTCGAGCGCCAGCGCCGGCTGGCTGGCGAGGATGGATGCCAGGAAGGCGCGGAAATCGGTATAGGTCCCGCGTACGGGGATTTGCAGGATCGCGAGGCCGAAGCGGCCAGTCGGATGGCTGTCGTAGCCGTAGTCGATGCGGCCCAGCGCCAGGCCATGGCGCTGCGCCGTTTCCAGCACGTTGCGCTGGCGCTCGGCCAGTGCTTGCTGGTCGACCAGGATGCCGTGGAAGACACGGTAGCGCTCCGCAATCTGGCGGCTGTTGTCCATCGGTTGCACCGTCGCGACTTGGGTAGGCGCAACCTCCCAAAGGGCGAAGGCGATGCCGCCGACGAGCAGCGCCGCCGGAAGCGCAATGGGGAGCCAGCCATGGCGGCGGGCCATCAGTTCCAGTTCGAGACGTGGATTCATAGCGGTTCGCTCAATTTCAGTTCAAGGGCGAAACGCACCGGCAGGAGGGGCTTGTCGGCTTGCGCTTCCTGGCTCAGCAAGGTGGCTGAGGCGACGACGGGCAAGGCGCGCAAGCGCGCAGGCAGGGCCTGAGCATCGTCGTAGGATCGCGCCTCGCCGGCGACTTTCAATACGGCATGTTGCGCATCAGCGGAAACGCTCACGAGCCGGATTGCCTGTGGGTCGTCGCAAGCGTTCTCGATTGCCGCCAGCGCGTCGAGCCAGGGAAAGTTGAGCCTGCGCACGGCGGCATCGACGGCCTGCGCTTCATCAACGCTCGGCAGCGTCGATGGTGTTTGCAGTTCGGTTGTCGACATGTGGCTGGCTTCTGCCGGCGGCGGCAACAACCAAGCCGCCGACGTCACGACGATGAGCAAAGCGCCTGCGCCACCCGCGAACCAGCGCAGGCGCTGGCTCAGGGGGCGGCGCGGAGCGAAGTCGATGACCAGAGGCTTCATCGCGCCGCGTTGCGCAGCGACCCGACCACCACCCGTTGAAGTTCGTCGGCCGAGAGACCGGCCTGGCGGCAGTCGCGACGCAGCAGCGTGGAGAAATCCGGCGTGGCGCCGCCCAGCGGCGGGTGCACGCGGATGCTGCGCCAGCTGCCGGAGGAGATCAGGCCGATGCTGGTGCTCTCGCGAGATGCGACGCAGAAAGCCGCATCGGGGCCGAGATCGCGGCAGTGGCGGTTGTATTCATGGACAAAGCGCGGCTGCACGCTGCGCAGCTGCCAGCCCTTGCCCTCGGCCGCGCGTGGCAGGTCGACGGCGAAGATCGCGGGCACGGCGCAGGCGAGCCAGCGCTGGGCTTGCGGCAGCGGATCGACGCGCAGTACCCATTCCGCCGGGTCGTCGCCGAACACCGCGGCGAAGCGCTCGGCGGCATAGAGATCGAGTTCTTCGCCGCTCGCCAGGCCGGCTGGGCGCTCGATGATCCAGTAACGCACCAGCGCGTCGGAGACCAGGATGTTGAGCGGGGTTCCCGCGTTGGGCGGATCCTGCAGCGGGGCGACGCCGCCCCGCAGGATGCGTAGTTCGGCGGTTTCGGATTCAGTCTTGAAGAGTAACACGGGCCACCTCCTCGAGCGTGGTGAGGCCCTCGCGGGCCAATTGCAATGCGGCGTCGCGCAGGCTGCGCGTGCCTTGGCGGCGCGCCTCGGCCTTGATCTCGGCCAGCGGTGCGCGCTGGGCTATCAGGGTGCGCAGGCGGTCGTCGAGTGCCAGGATTTCGGCGACCGCCCGACGCCCCCGATAGCCGGTGCCGCGACACTCGCCGCAGCCGCGCCCCCGCCTGTAAGCGCCAGTAGTAACGGTAGCGGCGGCTTCGGGCGGCAAGCGCAGGGCAGCGAGTTCGCGTGATTCGGGAACGACAGGCTCGGCGCAATGCGGGCAGACCGTGCGCAGCAGGCGCTGCGCCCAGACGCCGTTGAGCGCCGAGGTGAGGGTGTAGGGATCGATGTTCATGTGCGCGAGGCGGCCGAACACGTCGAAGACGTGGTTGGCATGCACCGTCGACAGCACCAGGTGGCCGGTCAGCGCCGACTGCACGGCGATCTCGGCAGTTTCGGCGTCGCGAATCTCGCCGATCATGATCTTGTCGGGGTCGTGGCGCAGGATCGAGCGCAGGCCGCGTGCGAAGCTGAGGCCCTTCTTGTCGTTGACCGGTATCTGCAGCACGCCTGGCAGTTCGTATTCGACCGGATCCTCGATGGTGACGATCTTGTCGCGGCCGTCGTGGATCTCGGAGAGCACGCCGTAGAGCGTCGTCGTCTTGCCGCTGCCGGTCGGACCGGTAACGAGCAGCATGCCGTAGGGCAGGGCGGCGAGCGTACGGATGCGCGCCAGGTCCGCCGCCGCGAACCCGAGGCGCTCGAGGCGCAGGGATTCGCCGTCTGGCACCAGGCGGCGCTTGTCGAGGATGCGCAGCACGGCATCTTCGCCGTGAATGCTCGGCATCACCGAGACGCGCAGGTCGATGCGCCGGCCGCCGTAGCGCACGCGGAAGCGGCCGTCCTGCGGTACGCGCCGTTCGGCGATGTCGAGTTCGGCGAGTACCTTGAGGCGCGAGATGGTCTGTTCGGCCGTCTCGCGGCCGGCCGCCGCGCCGGCCGGTTCGAGCACGCCGTCGATGCGGTAGCGGATGTCGAGGCCAGTTGGCGTGGCTTCGAGGTGGATGTCGCTGGCGCCGAGCTTGAGCGCATCGTGGAGTGTCGCATTGACGAGCCGTACCACGGGGCTCGCATCCTGGCCGATGCGCGTCAGTGAGACTTCCTCGGCGCCATCCCCTGCCGGCGCCGTCCTGCCGGCGCCGACTTTTTCCGCAGCCAAGGCGCGCGCGCCCTGCGCCTGCTTCGCAAACCAGGCGCCGAGATCGTCCGGATGCATGAGATGCCAGTGAACGAAATCACCGGCGCGTGCCTCGACCCAGCGCTGCCGGTCGCCGTCGAGCGGATCGTCGGTGACGGCGATCAGCCGCTTGTCCTTGCGCAGCAGCGCGCAGCGGCGCATCTGCGCCTCGGCGAGCGGAAGCAGGTCGAAGGCTGGTGCCAGGCGATGAAGCTGCGGCAGGGTCAGGATCGGATAGTCGGCGTCCTGCAGTTGGGCGGGGTTGAGCGGGGCGTTCATTGCAGGCTGCCGGCGAGGTCGAAGATGGGCAGGTAGAGCAGCACGACGATGGTGCCGACGACGATGCCGATGGCAGCCATCAGCAATGGTTCGAAGCTGCGCGCGAACAGGTCGATGCGGCGCGCGATCTCAGCATCGTGAAAACGCGCGGTGCGGCTCATCATCTCGCCGAGATTTCCGGTGCGCTCGCCGACGCGCAGCAGACGCAGGCCGACCGGCGTCGCCAGCCCGGCGGATTCGAAGGCTTGCGAGACGTTTTCGCCGCGGCCGATTGCCTCGGCGGCGGCGCGATAGCGCGGCAGCGTGTCGGGCGCCAGCAGACCTTCGGCGAGGCGCATCGCCTGCAGGATCGGCAGGCCGCCGTCGAGCAGCGTGCCGAGGGCGAGATAGAGGCGCGTCAGCTCGAACATCTCGACAGTGGGGCCGACGCCGGGCAGGGCGCGCAGCAGCGTTTGCGCTCCGCCATTGCGCCACCAGTGGTTGATGGTGAATGCGAGGGCGATCAGCGCGGCGATGCTGCCCACGGCGAGCACCTTGCCATGCTGCGCGGCGAACGCGCCCCAGGCTATCAGTTGCTGCGAAAGCCACGGCAGTTCGCGGCCGGTGCCCTGGTACACGCCGGCGAAGCGCGGCACCACGTAGCCGAGCAGGAACAGGGTCACGGCCAGTCCGACGACGGAGAGGATGGCGGGATAGACCAGTGCGCTGACGACGCGGCTGCGCACGGCGTCCAGCCGGGTGCGGTAGTCGAGATAGCGGGACAACGAGGCGGGCAGGCTCGAGGTGCGCTCGGCGGCGCGCATCAGGCCGACATAGAGCGGCGGGAAATGTTCGGGCTGCGCTTCGAGGGCGGCCGAGAAGCGCAAGCCCTCGGCGAGGGATTGCGCAAGGCGTTCGAGGACCGTGCGCGGCTCGGGGCGCTGCTCCTTGGCGAGCAGCGCGTCGATGGCCTCGGTGAGGGTCAGGCCGGCTTCGAGCAGTGCCAGCAGTTCCTGGCTGAAGAGCGGCAACGAAAACTGGCTGCGGCGCGGCAGGGAAAATTCGCGGATGGCCGCGACGGAGAGGGGACGCAGAGCAAGCGACAGCACCTGATGCTTGGCTGCGGAGGCGTCCGCCGCGTCCACCGTCACGGTGACGACGCCTGCCTCGCCGATGGCCCGAACCGCGTAACGCATGTCAGTACGTAAGATCCGCGTTTTCGCCCGTGCCGCCGGGTGCGCCGTCGCGCCCGTAGGACATCAGGTCGAAATCCTTGCGGCTGCCGCCGCTGCCGGGCGTCCGGTAAACGTAGGGCTTGCCCCACGGGTCGAGCGGGACGTCCTTCTGCAGGTAGGGGCCGTTCCAACGGCCTTCTCCCGCTGGTTGGGCGCGCAAGGCCGCGAGGCCCTGCGCGGTCGTGGGAAAGTGGCCGGTGTCGAGGCGGTAGGTATCGAGCGCCTTCGACAGCGCATCGATCTGCGCGCGGGCCGCCGCCACCTCGGACTTGCCGATCTGGGAGACATAGCGCGGCCCCACGTAGGCCACCAACAGGCCGATGATGGCGACCACCACCAGCAGTTCGAGCAACGTGAAGCCGCGCGCTTTCGTCATGCGAACGTATCCCCCATCAAGGCGGCGAACCACTTGTTCATCTCTTCGAAGTTGTCCTTCGAGCGCGCTGCCGCTTCGCCGGAGGAGGCTGGCACCGGCTGCATCGTGCGGCTGACCGGGTCGTAGGCGAAGTGGGCGGTGAGCCAGGAGGCGGTTTCGAAGGTGATCGGCGAGTAGCAGGCCGAGTTGGTGTGCGGCGCCGGATCGAGCGCCTGCCCGGAGAACAGGCGCAGGATCGCGTCGGCGCAGATCTTGGCTTCCTGGTTCGCGATGTGGCCGGCCTTCGGCTGCGTCGTCGCCGAGGCGTCGCCGATGACGTGGATGCCCGGCGCGACGTTTGCCTCATAAGAGAGCACGTTGACGCTGGTCCACTTGCCGCCGGCATCGGCCAGGCCGTTGGCGGTGATCACCTTGCCGGCGCGATGCGGCGGAATCACGTTGAGCACGTTGCCGCGGATGTTGCCGATGCTGGTGTTCACGGTCATCGTCGTCGCATCGACGCTGCTGATGATCGCGTTGGGCTGGTACTCGATCACGCCGGCATGGACATTGTAGAAGGCATCGGTGAAGGAATGCACTTCCGCGGTGATGCCGGGGTTGGCGTCGAGCACGATGACCTTTGAGCCGGGGCGGTTGCGCTTGAGCCAGTCGGCGACCACGCAGGCGCGCTCATAGGGGCCGGGCGGGCAGCGATAGGGCTTGGCCGGGATGGTCATGACGAACACGCCGCCGTTCGGCATCGCGGTGATCATGTTGCGCAGCGCGGTAGTCTGCGGTCCGGCCTTCCAGGCGTGCGGCACCTTGGCCTGCGCTTCGGCGCTCTCGAGTCCGGGCAGGATGTCGAAATCCACGCCGGGCGCGACGACCAGGCGGTCATAGGCGTAGCGCGTGCCGCTGGCAAGCGTGACGCTGCGGCCGACCGGGTCGATGGCGACGACGTCGCCCTTGACCATCTTCACGCCATAGCGGCTGGCGAGGGCCGAGTAGCTGTATTGCAGCGAACTCATGCTGCGTGAGCCGTTCAGTACCAGGTTGCTCATGATGTTGGAGGCATAGGACGATTCACGCTCGATGAGCGTGACATCGATGCCGGTGCCACCCCAGATGCGCAGATACTTGGCGACGGTAGCGCCGGCCATGCCGCCGCCGATCACCACCACGCGGCCCTTGATCCCGGTATTCGTCGGTACGGGAATGGCGACCGGGCTGGAGACGCCGTCCGCCATCGCGAGCATGCTCCAGCCTGCGGTGCCCAAGCCGATGCCGGCGGCGCCGGCCCATTTGATGAAATCCCTGCGTTTGACCATTGTTCTTCTCCCCTTATCGCTGCGAAGCGAAATAATTGGCGATCAGCCTGAGCTCATCGTCGGTGAAGCCGCGTGCGTGCATGTCCATCATCTTGGGCGGCGACTTCGTCTGCATTTCCTTGAGCTCTTTGTAGATTTCGCTGGCCGATTCACCGGTCAGCTTCTCGACGCCGCCGGTGCCATTGGTCCCGTGGCACTGGAAGCAGTTCGAGGCGAGCAGCCGGCCCGGGGGAGGCGGGGCAACCTGGGCGAATGCGGGGGCTGCCGCCAGGAGCAGCACCGCCGCGCGTAAAATCCTATGGGTTTTCATGTAGGCTCCTTGTTTTCCTGTTGTTTTCAAGCCGCTTTTTTCCTGCGGCACTTGCGGGGCTCCTGGCGTGGCTCCGCGGAACGCATATTGAGGGGGCGAAGAGGTGCCTCGCTACTGTCGTCTACCCCCAACACTTTGGTCGAAAGCCCGGATGCCTTAGGATGGCGGCCGTGACGCTCTATCCCCGCTCGTTCCTGCGCATGATCCTGCTCGGCTGGCTGCTGGCGACCCTGCCGCTGCTGGCCGCGATCGCCTTTGCCTCGCTCAGCCTTAGCGGCATCACCCAACGCAGCGATGCCGTGATGCACCAGTCGGCGCAGACGGCCCGCCTCGGCTGGGAACTGCCCGAACAGCTCACCCATATGGAGCGTTCGTTGCGCCAGTACGAGGTGCTGGGGGATACCACACTGCGCGACGACTATGCACTGGCCCGAAAATCCTGGCGGCAGGGATGCCGCGAGTTCGCGCAGATTCCTCAGCTCGCCTCGCTGGCCGGAGGAATCGAAGAGATGCTGCAGAAAGAGGAAGCTGCCTATCAGCAATGGACCACGGCCTACGAAGTTGCCCCGCTGCTGGCCACGGTCGGTGACATTCGCTACAAAACGTTCTCGCTGCTGGAAGAGGCCGGACACAGTATCGATAACGAGCGCGCCGCCTTCCGCAGCCGTGCAGACGATCTGCGCCAACAGCTGCTGATTGCGCTCATCCTCGCGATCTCCCTGGCTGGTGCAATGTTCTGGTACGGCCGCCGCGTGCTGGGACGGCTGCTGAGCCGTTTCGAGCGGGCGGTGGTCGTGCTCGGCCAGAATCGCCTCGACCGGCGCATCCAGCTCAAGGGGCCGGAGGATATGCAATGGGTCGGCGAGCGCCTCGAGTGGCTGCGTCGCCGGCTGCGTTTGCTGGAGCAGCAGCGCACGCGCATCCTGCGTCACGTCTCGCACGAATTGAAGACCCCGCTCGCCGCGCTGCGCGAAGGCTCGAGCCTGCTCAACGACGGCGTCGCCGGAACGCTTTCGCCGCAGCAGGCCAAGATTGCCGGCATCATGCAAAGCAACGTGCTGCGCCTGCAGGCGCTCATCGACAGCCTGCTCAAAATGCAGCAGGCCGGATTTGCACGCGAGCACCTCGAAATGCAGCCGCTGCGCCTCGACCAGATTCTCCAGCAGAACCTCGAGACGCATATGCTGGCGGCGCGCGACAAGCGCCTGCGTCTTAGCGGTTCGCTGGCACCGCTGACAGTCGACGGAGGCCGTGAGGAACTTACGACCATCGTGAATAACCTATTGTCCAACGCCATCATTCTCGCCCGACGGCGGGGCCGTGCAGGTGCGCCTGAGCCGTGACGGCGACTACGCGGTGCTCGACGTCAGCGACGAAGGGCCTGGCATTCCCGAAGAGGACCGCGACAAGATCTTCGAGCCCTTCTACCGCAGCCAGAAAACCAAGCATATCTCCGGCGTTGGCCTCGGCCTCGCCATCGCCCGTGAATTCGCGGCGGCCCACCGCGGCACGATCGAGTTAGTGCCATCCACTGTCGGCGCACATTTACGGGCTACGCTGCCGCTGGCCGGAGGAGGGCACTGATGGGAGCCTATCGATTCATCGCGCTGCTCGTCGCCTTGCTTCTCGCCGGCTGCGCCGGCATTTCGGAAGAGGCCAGCGAGGAACGCCAGGTCGTCAGGCTGCTCGACGAGCAGGCGCGCATCCTGACCCTGCCTGCCGATGAGCAGCAGCGCATCCTCATCGCAGCGCAAGCGGCATTCGAGCATGCGCCCGACGACATGAAGCGGCTGCGCCTCGCCATGCTGCTGGCCTTGCCGCGCACGAACTGGAGCGACGGACCTCGCGCTCTGCAGCTGATCGCCGAGATCAAGCCGCCTGCCGCAAGCCGGCCCTCGCCGCGCCATGATCTCGCGCGGCTGCTGCAGGTGATGCTGGGCGAGCAGCAGCGCCTGGTGGCCGAGGAGATGCGCCGCCTCGAAATCCTCCAGAAGCAGGGTACGGAACGCCATCGCCAACAGCAGCAGGAGGCACAGCGCAAGCTGGATGAAGAGCGCCGCAAGGTCGAGGAACTGCAGCAGAAGCTCGACGCGCTGCGCAAGATCGACCGCGAGTTCCGCCGTCGGGACCGCTGATGGAGCCGATGACATCCGGAGTCCGTATCCTGGTTGTGGACGACGATCCCGACCTGCGCGACCTGATCGGCATGCGACTCTCCGCGGCCGGTTATGTGGTCGCGCTCGCTGCGTCGGGAGAAGAGGCGCTGGCGAGCTTCGTTGCAGAACGGCCGCGCGTGGTCATCACCGACCTGCGCATGGACGGCATGGACGGTCATGCCCTGTTCGAGCGCCTGCATGCGCTGGCGCCGAGCTTGCCGGTCATCATCCTCACGGCGCACGGCACCATCCCGGATGCGGTGGCGGCCACGCAGCGCGGCGTATTCGGTTTCCTGACCAAGCCCTTCGACGGCAAGGAGCTGCTCGCGCGCGTTGCCGATGCGGTGGCACTGTCGCCGCCGCTTGCGCTCAACGAAGAATCGGCGGACTGGCAGGCCGGCATCGTCTCGGCCAGTCCTGCCATGGACGAGCTGCTGCGCCAGGCACGGCGCATCGCCGCCCATCACGACCCGCTGCTCGTCATCGGACCGCGTGGCGTCGGCAAGGAAGCGATTGCGCGCGTGGTGCATGCCGCGGGACCGCGTGCGAAAAAACCTTTCGTTGCATTGCGCTGCAGTGCGCTGGGCGCGGACGCGCATCCGGAAGTCATGCTGGCCGAGGCCCTGCAGGCCGCCTCCGGCGGTACGCTGTTCCTCGACGGCATCGGCGAATTGCCGGCCGACATTCAGGTGCGACTGCTGCCGCTGGTGCGCGAAGCAGGAATTTTCGGCGAAAAGCAGAATCCGGCCGCCAAGCGTCTTGACGTGCGCATCATTGCGGCGGCCACCCATTCACTCGAGCCGGATGTGCGGGCCGGAAATTTCCGTTCCGACCTCTATTACAGCCTCGGCCAGTCGTCACTCGCCGTGCCGCCGCTCGACGAACGCCGCGAGGACATCCCGCTGCTTGTCGCGGAATTCACGCGACGCTGGCTCGCCAAGTCGGCCGGCATTGGCCGAGGTTTCGCTCCGGGTGCGGTCGCGCATCTCTACGAAGCGCCCTGGCCTGGCAACGTCAGGCAACTGCGCAGCATCGTCGATCAGGCGCTGGGTCAGACCGTGACGCCGCTGGTGCCTGCCTCGCTGGTGCGCCGCCTGATGCGCGAGGAGAACGAGCGCGAGATGGAAACCTTCGACGACGCGCGCCGTTCCTTCGAGTACCGCTACCTGATCGACCTGCTGACGGCAACCTCGGGCAACGTCGCCCGCGCGGCGCGCATTGCCGGCCGCAACCGCACCGAGTTCTACAAGCTGCTGGCGCGCCACCATATTGAGCCGGCCGCTTTCAAGTAACGGCCGAGAGCAACTCCGGTATCATTGCCCCATGCTCTACCAAAGCCTTGAACAATACGTTGGCAATACGCCGCTGGTTCGCCTGCAGCGCCTTCCCTACGCTGAGGGCACCGAGAACGCACGGCGCAACAACGTCATCCTCGCCAAGCTTGAGGGCAACAACCCCGCCGGTTCGGTGAAGGACCGTCCCGCCCTCTCGATGATCCTGCGTGCCGAAGAGCGCGGCGAGATCAAGCCCGGCGACACGCTGATCGAAGCCACCTCCGGCAATACCGGTATCGCGCTGGCGATGGTCGCGGCGATGCGCGGCTACAAGATGGTGCTGGTGATGCCCGAGAACCAGAGCGTCGAGCGCCGCCAGAGCATGAAGGCCTACGGTGCCGAACTAGTGCTGACGCCGAAGCAGGCCAGCATGGAGGGCGCACGCGACGAGGCCGAGCGTCTCGTCAAGGCCGGACGCGGCATCATGCTCGATCAGTTTTCGAATCCGGACAACCCGCGCGCCCACTACGAGGCCACCGGTCCCGAGATCTGGCACGATACTGCCGGCAAGATTACGCATTTCATCTCGAGCATGGGCACCACCGGCACGATCATGGGCTGCTCGCAATATCTCAAGGAACGCAATTCGGCCGTGCAGATCGTCGGCTGCCAGCCCGAGGAAGGCTCGCAGATTCCCGGCATCCGCAAGTGGCCGCAGGAATACCTGCCGTCGATCTGCGACTTCAAGCGCATCGACCGCCTCGAATACGTGAGCCAGGCCGATGCCGAGGAGATGACGCGCCGGCTCGCGGCGGAAGAGGGCATCTGTGCCGGCATCTCCTCCGGCGGCGCGATGGCGGTGGCGCTGCGCATTGCTGCCGAGGTCGAGAACGCGGTGATCGTCAGCATCGTCTGCGACCGTGGCGACCGCTATCTCTCGACGGGCGTTTTCCCCGCTTAAGGCGTTTCTCGCGGCGCTCGCCTGCCTGCTGGCCCTTCCGGGCTGGGCGCTGCAGGTCGACGTCGCGCTTGCCGACCTGAGCCATCCGGCCTTCGAAGCCACGGGCATCCGCATGCGCTTCGATGCCGTGCGGCAGGGCGAGGCGGAGATCCGCATCGAGAAGCTCTTGCTGGCCGGGGTCGAATATCGCGCCTTGCGCCTGAGCTGCGAGGACTTCTATTTCGACGGCAGGCGCCTCGACTGTCCAACCGGACAACTGCGGCGCGAGGACGAGCGTGGCCGCAAGCGCCCGCCGCTGCCGTTCTCCTTCGCCTGGCGCGACGACGGTTTCATCGACTTCAGCCTCAAGGATGCCGAACCGCTGGCCCTGTCGCCGCTCGTCAAGCGCCTGCGTGGCTGGAACCCGACCGGGCGCATCGACCTGCACCTGCAGCTTGCCGGCGGCCAGCGGGAGACGGCGCGGCTCGAACTCGAAGTGCGCGACCTCGCCTTCGCAAGCCGCGACGGCACGACGACAGGCAGCGGGATTTCCTTCGACCTCGTCGCCGACGCGCAGCGCAAAGGAAAAGGCTGGGAGTGGGACGCGTACATCGAGTGGCCAGAAGGTGAGTTCCTCATGAAGCCCTGGCGCTTCCCTTCCGGCATGCGCATTTCGGCCAGCGGCAGCTTGACGAAAGAGATTCTCGACGTCGACCAGGCGCGCCTCGATGTCGACGAAGTCGGCGCCGTCACCGCCGGCCTGCGCTGGGACCGCGAGCGCGGCGCGCTGCTGAGCTGGGGCCTAGTCAGCGAACCGATCGACCTGGCCGCCGCGATGCGCGCCTGGCTGCAACCCTGGCTGGCTGGCCTCGGCTTCCCGCAATGGCAGAGCGCCGGAAAGGTGCTGTTCTCCGCCGAGGGGCGCGAGGAGGGGCTGCAGCGCTTCTTCGCCAGTCTGCAGGGCGCATCGCTGTCCGACGGCACCGGCTACCTTGCCCTCGACGGCATCGACGCGCGCATTCCCTGGGAGGCGGCAGCGGCCACCGAGGCTGAGATCTCCGTCGCGAGCGGCCGCTTCGGCGACCTGCCGCTCGGCGCCTTCCGCATTCCGCTGCAGCTCGACGGCGCGCGCGCGCGCATCGACAGGCTGGTCGCGCCGCTGCTCGATGGCCGCTTCGAAGTCGACGCCCTCTATCTCCAACGCGCGGGCAAGGCCTGGAGCGCAGAGTTCTCGGGAAGCATCGAGGGCGTGTCGATGCCCAAGCTGTCGCGCGCGCTCAAGCTGCCGGTCATGGCCGGCACGATGTCGGCCCACGTGCCGCGCATCGCCTACGAGAACGAAGTGCTGCGCATGGACGGCGCGATCGGCATCGAGGTCTTCGACGGCGGCATCATCGTGCATCAGCTGCGCATGCACGAGCCGTTCAGCGCGCAGCGCCGCCTGCTGATGGACGTTACCGCGCGCGGGCTTGACCTCGGCATGCTGACGCGCACCTTCGCCTTCGGCAGCATCGAAGGGCGCTTCGACGCCGACCTGAACGAACTCGAAATGGCCGGCTGGACGCCGCAGCGCTTCGATGCGCGCATCGCCAGCGTCGAAGGCGACTATCCGCGCGTGCTCAGCCTCGGTGCGCTCAAGGACATCACCGAGCTCGGCCTGCCCGAGGAAGGCAAGGCGATCCGCGGCCTGCCCGAGCGCAGTGGCCTCGGCCTTGGCTACAAGCGTATCGGCCTCGGCTGCAAGCTGCGCGACGGCATCTGCGAACTCTCCGGCATTCCCGGCAAGGACCAGCCCGACAGCGTCCTCATCATGGAAGGCAGCGGCATGCCGAGCATCGACATCATTGGCTACAATCGCCGCATCGCCTGGGACGCGCTCGTCGCGCGCTTCCGCGAAATTCTCGCCGGTCGCCCCGGCCTCGTCATCGACTAATGCGCACACTCGTCATCGGATTCGGTCTGCTCGCGCTGCTCTCGGGCTGCGTGAGCGTGCATGTGCATTTCCCCAAGGCCGAGCCGGCCAAGCAGGAAAGCCCCGACTCGCCCGATTCCCCGCCGCCCGCTGCCCAGCCCGCCTCGCCATCATGATTCCTGTCCTCACCTTCGACATCGAAACCATTCCCGACATCGCCGGGCTGCGCAAGCTGCACGAGTTGCCCGATTCGCTCGCCGAGGCCGAGGTGGCCGAGTTCGCCTTCCAGAAGCAGCGCGCCAAGAACGGATCAGACTTCCTGCCGCTACATTTGCAGCGCGTCGTCGTCATCTCCTGTGCGCTCAGGAACGACGACGGATTCAAGGTCTGGTCGCTCGCCGAGCCGCAGTCGGGGGAGGGCGAGATCATCCAGCGCTTCTACGACGGCATCGGCAAATACACACCGCAGATCGTCTCGTGGAACGGCGGTGGCTTCGACCTGCCGGTGCTGCACTACCGCGGGCTGATCCACGGCGTCGCCGCGCCGCGCTACTGGGACATGGGCGAGGACGATCGCGACTTCAAGTGGAACAACTACATCAGCCGCTACCACACGCGTCACCTCGACCTGATGGATCTGCTCGCCATGTACCAGCCGCGCGCCAACGCGCCGCTCGACCAGCTCGTCAAGCTGATGGGCCTGCCCGGCAAGCTCGGCATGGATGGCGGGGCGGTGTGGGGCGCTTGGCTCGACGGTCAGATCGACGCGATCCGCGACTATTGCGAGACCGACGTCGTCAACACCTACCTCGTCTACTTGCGCTTCCAGAAGATGCGCGGCACGCTTAGCGCCAAGGCGCACGATGCCGAGGTCGCCGCGGTGCGCGAGCAACTCGCGGCGCTCGATGCCCCGCACTGGCACGAGTTTCTTGCCGCCTGGCCGCAGTAAATAGCCGTGAGGCGCCGTCCTGCCAGCGCCGACTTTTTTTCAGACCCGGCCGAATATCGGCTGCTTACCGTGTGGCGCTTCGCCGCGCCCATCGACTCGATCTACGCTGCAGTATGCGATCCGCTGCGCTGGCCGCAATGGTGGCCTGACGCGCGGCGCATCGAGGAACTGCAGCCCGGCGCTGCCGACGGCGTCGGTCAGCGATTGCATTGCGTCTGGCAGGGGCGGCTGCCCTATGCACTGAGCTTCGAACTGCTCACCACGCGCATGCAGCCGCGCGTCGCCGTCGAGGGCAGCGTCAGCGGCGAACTCGAAGGGATGGGGCGATGCGTCTTCGCCCAGGAAGGCGCGGTCGCGATCGTGCGCCACGAATGGCGCGTACGCACCACGCCGCGCTGGATGAACCTGATCTCCCCCGTGGCGCATGCCCTGTTCAAGCGCAACCATGCGCAGGCGATGCGCCGCGGCGGGGAAGGGCTGGCGCGCCATCTCGGCGTGCGCCTGCTCGGCGTCGAGCATGGTGATCTGGCGGAGTGACGCCGAACGCTGCTTGCGGCTTTGCGTGCAGATCCGGCGCCTAGCCCATCCCGGCCGCGGGCAATAACATCATCGCTTGATAGAGGACTCGTTCACCAACTCATTGAGCTTCGATTGGTCCACGTACTTCATCAACCCGCCCATGCCTTCGGCAACACGCGGATTTGCGAACAGTTCGCGTCCGGCCACCTGGCCGAAAACATTGAACGCCTGCCCAATGGTCTGAGGGCCTTCGTACCGGACAGCCAGCTGGGTCTGGGCTTTGCAGGAGACCAGCAGGAGCTTCTGGAACAGCGCGGCTGCTGCCTGATTCATCTGCTCGCGTTGCGTTTCGGAAATCTTCGTCATCGATTCCACTTCGGGATTCAGAGCCATGGCAGAGAACATCCACTTCATGAAAACGCCGCGGTCTGCTGGCGTCGTGACTTGCACAAGGCATTTCGACATGTCATCCGCATAAGGGCCGGCATGCACCGGAAGAGCGCCCGTGAGTGCGGCAATTGCAATCAGATGCAATGTGAATGTTTTGCATAACTTCATGCGATACCTTTCGAAAAGAGGCAGAGAAGGGTAGCAGCCTGGCTGCGGCGAATGGCGGGTGTCATCGAGACCACTTGGTCAACGCGCTTTCGATACGCGAACAGAATAACCGAACTTGGGCGTCGCTGAGGCGCTCGGCCCGGTAAAGCGACAACATTTCGAACCGGCAGGAAGGGGCGCACGTACCCAAGAGCGCTGTTTTCAGCACCCGTTTTACGGGTTGTCGGAGCAGCAGGCAGTCGACCCACCAAGGCGAGCCAAGCGAAGTAACGGCAAGTGTTCTCTTGAGGTTGTGAAGCCTTGGCTTGATTGAGCCAAGGTCGGTCGCATGATCGTAGGCAACACCGGGAGCCCAAACTCGGTCGAACCAGCCTTTGAGAATTGCAGGGAAGCCAAACCACCAAGTAGGAAAGACAAGAACCAGGGCTTCGGCAGAAAGCAGACGGTCGATTTGCGACTGAACGGTGACGGACTCAAACGGTGGGTTGTAGTAACTCTGGCGTTCAGAAATAGTTAGGGCCGGCAGAAAACCAGATTGGTAGAGGTCTTCGATCTGTACCTCATGACCGGCAGTAGTTAGTACCGCGACGGCAGACCGTGCCATGGCATGGCAGAGGCTGTCGGATAAAGGATGAGCGACGACCACAAGGCATTTCATGGGGAAGATGGCCAATGCTTGAGCATGCTTAAGCTACCTAACGCCCAGCATAACCGACAAATAAGAAGCGGGGCATTAGCCCCGCTTCTTGTTTGTCCAGGTCGATGCGTTCGTTAGGCTTTGGTGCGTCGTCGCGAAAGGGCTAAACCAGCCAGCCCAAGCCCAAGAATGGATAGCGTGGTTGGCTCAGGGACGGATACGGTGCCAGATCGGTATGCCCAGATGCCCATATCTACGGCCCCGGAAATTCCTCCGTTTTGAACGTAATTTGCATCAGTTGCATTATCTGCGTAGTTCCAAGCAGTATCCCAAGTATATGCCCATGCCCAACCATATGGATTGTCGTTGCCATCATCGTACATACCCCAGATCAACGACCGTGGGATTCCATACCCCATCACTGAAGCATAGGAAGCCCATTCCCCTCCGCTGAGAGGTAGGCTTCCGAGAAGTTGTTCAACATCCCTCCTCGCGGCGAACGTAAATCCTGCCTTCTGTGCGGCAGAGATCATGTCAAACCCGGATGTGCCGTTATTGGCAGCAGCATCGAAAAAGTTGTCCATGTCAAGCCAGATGCGACCTGTATTGGTATCTTGGAAGGTGGAAAAGCCGCCAATGTCTGCAGAATTGGTTACTGCAGCAATGGAGTGCGTGTTAACGGCAAACAGCAGGATCGCTGATAGATAGCGCAGGTTCATGGGATGCTCCTAGCGGGTCAGTTTGGACATTTGAGTTAAGCAAACATCATACCGATTGCGCAACTTATTGATTCTGAATGACTGGAGATGGGAAGGGGATGGGGGGTGTAAATAATCCCGACTGAGGTTCCCTCGGTTTTTCGTCTGCCAAAGGGTGGGTTTCATGCTACCAGTTTTTCCTGATGCTGCTCGCTGATCCAGCTTTCCAAGAACTGGATTGGCGACTTGTAACCAAGTGT